>CALVPY010000019.1 GCA_944354535.1 uncultured Clostridia bacterium | reverse complement strand
CGCACACGCAGTTCCGGCTGGTAGACGAAATGCTCGGCTGCTTTGAAAAAATGCAGGAAGCTGTGAAATGAAGCTCGCGCCGACGTATTGCCCGACATTTCACAGGCCGGAGTATTTCATGAAAATGCAGGAGCAGAAGCAATGAAGATCGTTATAACAAAAGATTACGAGGAACTCTCGCGCATCGGGGCGCAGTCGATCTTAGACGTTGTCAGGCAGACCCCGCAGGCGGTGCTGGGGCTTGCGACGGGTACGACGCCTTTGGGGCTGTATGCGCGTCTCATCGCCGACCGCAAAGAGAACGGCACGGACTATTCGCAGATCCGCACGGTCAATCTGGACGAATATCAGGGATTGCCCGCTTCGCATCCGCAGGGCTATGCCTATTTCATGCGCAAAAACCTGTTTGACGGGCTGGGGATCGTCCCCGAACATACCAACATCGAGAACGGCATGGCGGAGGACGAGGAAGCGGAGTGTGCGCGGTACGATAGACTGTTGGAGGAACTCCCGCGGGACATCCAGCTTTTGGGGTTGGGCAGCAACGGCCACATCGCGTTCAACGAGCCGGGCACGGCGTTTTCAAGCGGCACGCACGTCGTCACGCTTGCGGAGAGCACGGTCAGGGACAACGCGCGGCTGTTTTCCGACATCTCGGAAGTGCCGAGGAAGGCGTTCACGATGGGGATCAAACAGATCATGCAGGCGAAGAAGATATTGATCTTGGCGAGCGGAGCGAAGAAGGCGGATGCCGTATATAAGATGGTGAAGGGCGCGGTGACGGAACAAGTTCCCGCATCGGTATTGCAGCTGCACCCCGACTGTACGCTCATAGCCGACAGGGAGGCGGCAGAAAAGATATGAAAATGTATATCCCGGATGAAAAGAAAGAAGAAGAGGGCGTAAGACGGACGACGCACCTTGCGATCTCGGCGCATCAGGACGACATCGAGTTCATGGCGTATGCGCCCATCGCGGAGTGCTTCGGGAGCAAGGAGAAGTGGTTCGGCGCCATCGTGGTGACGGACGGCGCGGGCAGCCCGAGAAGCGGCCTTTATGCCGATTACACGGACGAAGAGATGAAGAAAGTGCGCGTCGTGGAGCAGGAGAAGGCGGCGTTCGTCGGGGAGTACAGTTTCCTCGCCCTTCTCGGTCATCCGTCGAAGGAAGTGAAAGCGGGGGCGGGAGCGGTCGTCGAAGAACTCGCCGAGCTCATCCGAAAGGCGCGTCCGAATTATCTCTATACGCACAACTTGGCGGACAAACACGAGACGCACGTTGCGACGGCGCTCAGGGTCATCGCTGCGCTGCGGCTGTTGCGGCCCGAAGAACGGCCGGAGAAGGTGTACGGCTGCGAAGTGTGGAGAGACTTGGATTGGCTCCCGGACGAGGAGAAGGTGTACCTCGACTGCGGAGCACATCCCAACCTCATGCGCGCGCTTTCGGCGGTGTTCGCCAGCCAGATCGCGGGCGGGAAGCGCTACGACTTAGCGGCAGAGGGGCGCAGGCTCGCGAACGCGACATTCTCCGCAAGCCACGCGTGCGACACCTACACGGCGCTCAACTATGCAATGGACTTGACGCCGCTCATGGATGAAACCGTGGACATTGCGGACTACATCACGGCCGCCATTGAACGCTTCAAAACGCAGGTCAAGGAGAATATCGCAAAGTTTCGGTAAAAAAAATTTTTGATTCTTCCCGGCTGCGCTTCCGGGCTCTTCACCTCTTGAAAGGATCTCTCCTTTGGAGGTGTTCTCTTTTTGCGGAAAAAGAGCGGTCACGCGTCGTCAGTGTGAGGAATTTGGAAAAAGATAAAACAATTATGCTCGAAATAAAACGATCGTGCAAGACTTTCCCGAGATGAATTTGATATAATTGTTTCAAAACGAAAGACGGCGTTATGATTTTGAGACAACAAAAGGGGGGATAAGATGGCAAGTTTTGTGACGCATTTTCTCAATGTCATGTTCCGCCATATGCCCATCATCGAGGACACCGAGGAGGAGCGCCGTCAAAATGCCGCGCGGCCGCTTCCCAAGCCCCCGAAGGGCGTTACGGTCGGGGATGCGGGGCTTTCTGTTCCGTGCGAATTGATCGAAAAGCAGGGGAACGGGGATATTTATGTGCTCAACATCCACGGCGGCGGGTTTACGACGGGCTCTGCGAAGGAGACGCGCGCCCTTTCCTTCTATCTTTGCGATAAGCTCGGCTACAACGTGCTTGCCTGCGATTACCGGCTTGCACCCGAACACAAGCTGCCTGCGGCCTTTGAGGACTGCTTCGAAGTGTACCGCGCGGTCATCAAAAAGTATCCGCGCCTCATTGTTCTGGGCGGGAGCGCGGGCGGGGCGCTTGCCATCGGCACCGTACAGCGGGCGATGCGCGCCCATCTTCCGCTGCCTTTGGCGGTCGCGGCGTTTTCGCCCGTTGCGGGCATCGGCATGGATCTTCCCTCGCACAAGGCAAATATCAAAACGGATTATATGCTGAAGCGCGATCCTTCGGGCGGGAAGCTCCTTGAAAAACTTGTGCCTGCGGGCGCGGGAGAGGACTTCTTGAAAGACCCGAATATTTCGCCCATATATGGCGAATTCCGCGGCTTTCCGCCTCTCTTTTTGTCGGTGTCGGACAGCGAAGTGCTGTTCGACGACAGCAAACTTCTCTATGAAAAGGCAAAGACGGCGGGAGTGAAGTGCAAGCTGGAGATCGGGCACAAACAGCTGCATGCCTGGGCGTCCATCCCGCAGATCCCCGAAGCACATCAGACGCTTCAAAATATGAAAGCGTTCTTTGATGAGATCGTCCGCTGAAAAACATCTGCCAAAGCGGCAGCAAACAATACGGAAAGGGAACAGTATAGAAGAGGAGAAAAACATGAAAGCAGTAAGACTCAAGACGGAATATTTGTTCGATCCCATCGGCATCGACATCCAAAACCCCCGCCTGTTCTGGAACTGTGAGGGCGGAAAGACGCAGACTGCCTACCGCATCGCTGCCGAAAGCGGAGGCAAGACGGTGTGGGACAGCGGGAAGGTCGCCTCTTCCTCGATGCGGGCGGTGTACCCCGAACAGCTCGTCTCCCGTCAGCGCGTTGTGTGGAAGGTCAAACTCTGGGATGAAGAGGGGAAGGAAGGGGAGTGGTCGGAAGAAGCCTCCTTCGAGATGGGACTCTTGTCGCCCTCCGATTTTTCCGCCAAGTGGATCGCGGGGAATTATACGGTGGATGCTTCCAAGCGCTATCCCGTCGACTGCTTCCTGCGCAGGTTTTCGGCGGAAAACATCGTCAAGGCGCGGCTGTACTCGACCGCCTGCGGCATATACGAAGTGAAGCTCAACGGGCAGAAGGCGGGAAGTTTCTGCCTCGCGCCGGGGCATACCGATTATAAAAAGCGCATCCAATATCAGACGGCGGATGTGACGGCGCTTCTCAATAACGGGGAAAATGTCCTCACCTGCGAGCTGGCAGACGGCTGGTACCGCGGCAGCTGCGGCGCGTGGGGGCTTCTGAATGAGTACGGCATCGAAACAAAGCTCTTTGTGCAGCTTGAACTCTTCGATCAGAGCGGAAAGGTGACGAAGATCATTTCGGACGGGAACTGGGCGTGGTCGAACGACGGGCCCATCCGCTTTGCCGACAATAAGGACGGCGAAATTTGCGACGCCCGCAAAACGCCGAGCTTTTCGGGGAAAGCCAAAGTTACGTCCTGCCCCGTGCTTCCGACCGCTTCAAATAACGTACTTTTGGAAGAGCACGAGCGGCTCAAAGCCGTTCAGGTCATCACGACGCCTTCGGGGAAGAAGGTGCTCGACTTCGGGCAGAATATCGCAGGGTATATCGAATTCCGCCTCAATGCGAAGGCGGGGCAGAAACTCAGGCTCCGCTTCGGCGAGATGTTTGACGAAGAGGGCGAATTCACGCAGAAGAACATCCAATGCGTCAAAAAGGAGCGCAAGACCCCCTTGCAGCAGATCGAATATACCTGCCGCGAGGGCGTGAACGAATATAAGACCAAGTTCGCGATCTTCGGGTTCCAATATGCGCTCGTCGAAGGGGATGCGCCCTGGAAGGAGGAGGACTTCACCGCGATCGCCGTCTATTCTTCCATGGAGAGCACGGTCGCGTTCGAAAGCTCCAATGCGCTCCTCAATCAGTTCGTCGAAAATACCCGCTGGTCGGCAAAGAACAACCATGCGGATATTCCCACCGACTGCCCGACGCGCGAGCGCCACGGCTGGACGGGGGATGCGCAGATCTTTGTGAAGACGGCAAGCTATTTCTTCGATTACGACGCGATGGCGCGCAAGTATATCAACGACATGCAGGACGGACAGAGAAAGAACGGCTGCTATCGTCAGATCACGCCGCCCGGCGGCGTCGACCGTTACATGGACGCGATGGACGGTTCGGCGGGCTGGTCGGATGCGGGCGTGTTCATCCCGTATTTTCTCTGGAAGATGTACGGCGATGAGCGCATCCTGAAAGAGAGCTATGCCTCCATGCAGGCGTATGCGAAGTTCAAGATCAAGACGCTCGGGAAGCATTATCTCACTTCTTTGCCGACGGGCGTCGGGCTTAAGTACCGCAAATATATCTGCAACTACGGCCAATCTTACGGCGAATGGTCGGAGCCCGCCGATGTGCATCCCTTTGCGATCTCCGATTTTGTCAGCCCTCATCCCGAGGAGTCGACGGCGTACGTCGTGCTGCTTCTGGAGCGGATGGCTCAAATCGCTGCCGCCCTCGGGAAGACAGAGGATGAGGCATACTACAAGAAGTATGCGGAAAGGGCAAGGACGGGCTATCGGAAGCTTGTATCGGGCAAGAAGTTCTCGCTCGACACCGACCGTCAGGCAAAGCTCGTGCGGCCGCTCTATCTGCGCCTTCTCGACAAGCAGCAGGAAAAATATGCAAAAGACCGCCTTCTGAAGGCGCTCGAAAACTATCGCTGGCGGCTTGGTACCGGCTTCTTGTCGACGCCGTTTATCCTCTATGTGCTCGCGGAGATGGACATTGAATATGCTTACCGCCTTCTCGAGAGCGAGGAGATGCCCGGCTGGTTGTATATGGTCAAGGCGGGCGCCAATACCATCTGGGAAGGCTGGGAAGGTACCGATTCGCGCGACCACTATTCGAAAGGCGCGCTGTGCGAGTGGGTGTTTTCCGAGATGTGCGGCATCCGGGTGGCGGGCGAGAACAAGTTTACGATCGCGCCCCGCCCGGGCGGACATTTTACCTTTGCGAAGACGGACTATCTGAGCATTTACGGCGAGATCTCCTGCGGCTGGGAAAAGAGCGGGAACGGTTGGAAATTTACCGTCCGCGTGCCCGCCAATACGACGGCGCAACTCGTGCTCCCCGACGGCAGGAAGGAGACCCTTTCGGCGGGGGAATATACCTTCTGACCATCCTATCTTCTATCCATCCCCTTATGAAAAGAGCGGCCCGCAGGAATGCGGGCCGCTCGGTCTCATACGGAATAAATCATGGCCTGTCATATCGTTTCCGATACTCGTTGGGTTGGCACCCCGCATACTTCTTGAAGACGCGCGAAAAGTGGCTTTGGGAGGAAAAACCCAGATAATTCGAGATGGCGACGGCGGACTTTTCGGTATAGCGCAAAAGCCGTTTTGCCTCCTCCGTCTTTTCGCGCAGAATGAAATCGGTGAGCGTCACGCCCGTCTCCTCCCGAAATTTGACGGAGAGGCGCGATCGGCTCAGAAACATCGATTCTGCGATCTTTTCCGTGCTGATGGGCTCCGAAAGATGGCGCCTTACATAGTTCGTGACGTCCAGCACGAATTTCGAGGGCATTCTTCCGAGGCGAAGGCGCTCTACACGCTCGGTGTAGTCGAAGATCATGCAGTATTGAAGATTCGTGATGCATTCGAAGCTATTTAGAAGTTCGCATTTCTGGATATAGGCGTCGCTCAGCGTAAGCGCTTCGTTGACCTCCATCCCGCCTCTGATCGCCGAGCGTGAGACAAGCGTTGCGGTGACGATAAAGGTGTTTTTGAGCTGGCGAAGCGCATCCTTTGCAAGGATCCCGGGGCGGACGGCGGGCATCTTTTTCAGCCAGTCTCTTAAGGCGGAGGTGTCTCCGCGCCGCACGAAGTTGAGAATGGTTTGCTCGAGGGCGAGCGTATTGTGCAGCTCCTGCGGTCCCGCGTCAAGTTCGGTGTCGAGCTGATGCTCTGCAAACAACTCTTCCGTCTGTTCCTTCAGTTCCCGCTGCTCGGTCTCATAGATGCGCAGATCCTCAAGGCCGAGCTTTTCCTCATTCATGACGTAGTTCATGGCGCAGAGCATCTGAAGGATGCTGTCGAGCGGCAGGGGAAGGATGCTCTTCATCCCCGTGAGGAATTCTCCCATGTCCGCCTGCGGAACGTCGCAGCGGAAAGCGAGTTCTTTGAGCGTCTGATCGTCGCTCCCGATCTGCATGGAGGGTCCGATGGCTATGGTCAGATCTCCGCTCCGCACGATGCCGTAATAATAGAATTCGGGCGTGATATAATACCCGATGTGTGAGTTGATGGAAAGGATGTCTTCCCGATAGGGCAGAATGGGATCTTTGGGGAGCGATACGACCGCATGATAGAAGATCTGTTCTTTTCCGCGGAAGAGGCGGATGGGTACGCCCGCAAGATTGCCGATGACGGTGCAGAGGTATTCAAAGTCGATGTTTTTCATGTTGAGCCTCCGATATTGAAACAATTATATCTGAAATAAAATACAAATGCAAGACTTTTGCCAAAGTTTCATGCTATAATCAAACCGATGAACGGCGATAAGGAGAGCGTGTATGTCTTATCCGAACGATTTTTTGTGGGGCGTTTCCACGGCGGCCGCCCAGATTGAAGGCGGGGCGGCGGATGACGGCAGGAGCCCGAGCCTTTGGGATAAGTTTGCAGCGGAGAAAAAGGTGATGAACGCGAACCGCTTCCCGACCGCGTGCGACAGTTATCACCGCTTTCCCCGCGACCTTGAAAACCTCAAAGCGCTCGGCGTAAACAGTTATCGTATGTCCGTCTCCTGGTCGCGCGTACTTCCCGAAGGGACGGGAAAGCTCAATGAAAAGGGTGTCGGCTATTACCGCCGCGTATTTGAAAGCCTTCTTGAAGCGGGGATCAAGCCGAACGTCACGCTCTATCATTGGGATCTGCCGCAATGTCTGGAAGAGAGGGGCGGCTGGGCGAACCGCGACTGCATCGAGTGGTTCGGCGAGTATTCGGAAAAGATGTTCCGCCTCTATTCGGATATCGTTCCGTATTTTGCGACCGTCAACGAGCCCATCGCAACCTATGTGGGCTATGCAAAGGGGAGCTTCGCTCCGGGGCATAGAGACGAAAAGCTCGGCAATCAGGCGCGCCACAACTTGCTCGTCGCGCACGGCAGGGCGGTGGAGGCCTTCCGCGCCTCGGCTTCGCCCTCTTCCAAGATCGGCATCGTCATCGACGTTTGGAAGCGCTATCCTAAGATCCCGACGGAGAAGAACATGGAGGCCGTCCGCGACGAGGACGAGCGCAATTGGAAGTTCTACACCGATCCCGTTCTCGGGAAGGGATATTCCGACTATATCCTGTCTGCGCTCTCGCGGGAGGGGACGCTCATGGAGATCGGAGAGCGCGACTATTCTCTCATGCGGCAGAAGCTTGATTTCTTCGGCCTCAATGTGTATAACCGTGTGCTTGTCGACAAGGACAAGTCGGCAAAAAAAAGACTTCTGCAGGGCGGAAATATCCAGGAAGCCGCAGGCGGGGTTTACCACAAAGCCGTCTACGACGTTGTGAAAATGCTGCGCGGAATGTACGATCTGCGCATCCCCATCCTCATCACCGAAAACGGCAAAGGGAACTATGTGTTTGAACCGCGCCTCGGGAAAACCGTGCGCGACAACGGCCGCATCGAATATTTGAAAGGCTTTTTGCATTGGATGGAAAAGGCGAACGACGAGGGGCTCAACATCGCGGGATACTATGCGTGGAGCCTGATGGACAACATCGAATGGAGCGCCGGGACGATGGTAAAATACGGCCTTATCCGCACGAATTTCAGGACGTTTGAAACGGCATGGAAAAAGAGCGCCTATTTCTATCGCGACTACATCGCAGCTCACCGCTGCGGCGGATAAAAACGCGGCCGCAGGAAGCTGCCTGCGGTTTATGTGAGCATGACTTTTTTCACGGGACTTGCATGAACGGAAAAGGCGGCCTGTCTGCGGCCGCCTTTTTTCAGGGCTCTGTCTTCCACTGCCTTTGATACTGCGTGGGCGTCGTACCCGTGATCTTTTTGAACGTGTTCTGGAAATGGCTCTGCGAGGAGAACGAGAGATAGCTCGCAATGGCGATGAGCGGCTTATCCGAAAAGCGCAGGAGCCGTTCCGCTTCCTCGATCTTCCGTTTGTTGATATATTCCATGATCGAGAGCCCAGTCTCCTTCTTGAATTTTGCGCTTAAGTAGGAACGGTTTGCGTGCGTAAATTCTGCAAGTTCGTCGATGGAGACTTTGGAACAGATGTGCTCGTCGATATAGCGGATCGCGCTGTCTACGATGGGGTTTCCCGATCTGGGCGTTTTCATCGCCGCGACCCGCTCCGTGAGGTTGATCACCATGCGGTAGACGATGAGATTAGCTTCGTTGATGGAATTGCAGGCTTCCACTTTCTGGATGGCGATGTCGGAAAGCTGGAAGGCGGTCTCCTGGCTCATGCCGCCCGCGATCGCCGCCCGCGTCGAGAGGGTGATCGAGACGATGGCGGTGTTCTTTGCCTGGCGCAGCGAGTTGGGCGCAACGATCCCGATCCTTCCGATGGGGACGTGCTCGAAGACATCCTGAAGCCCCTTCAGATTGCCCGTGCGGACGGCGTCGAGCATCATCTGTTCAAATTCGAGCGTCGTGTGCCGTTCCACCTCGCCGTATTCGAGCTGTTCGTTGTGCCGGATCATTTCGCGGAAGGCTTGATGTACGAGCTCTTCGCCTCGCTCTGATTTTTCGAGGGTGACTTCTCTTTGGGAAACGGGCGTGCGGTTGATGCAGAGCTGCAAAAAGAGCAGCAGCTGGATGCAGTAGTGGTACTGAAAGACGGGCGTATAGAACAAAAAGTCGCGAAAGGCGTGTTCGTCTTCCCTGGGGATCTCGTAATTCAGAAGGAGCTTTGCGACCTCGTTTTCCGCGAGGAAGGAGAGCCGCGCCGGTCCGACGAGAAGGCTCAGGTCGTCGTCCTTCACGCGGACAAGGCCGAAGAGCAGTTTGTCGTCCGCGATCTCGTAGGAAACGGGCTCGTTCTTTTCGTACAGCGTCTCAAAGTGCCTCAGGGCCGGAGATGCCGAGGGGGGGGGTAGCCGTACTACGGAATAATCTTTTATGTGCTCTTTCCCGCGGAAGAGGGCGACGGGAAGGCCGGAGAGATCGTTGAACAGTTTTGAAAGTTCAGATAAAAGGTCGATCGTTTCCATACAAAAGCACCTCCGCTGTGAGCCGCAGTATAAATTTGCAATAATTATACAATAAAAACAACAATCGTGCAATACTTTTCCGAAAAAATATGATAGTATAAAGCAAAAATAGGAGGAATTTTACATATGCAGCTTTTTGATCTTCGCGTCGTCGAGGCGGCGGGCGGGTTTTGCCGCACCGAACGCCCGCATTTTTCCTGGAAACTTCGTTCCGAAAAGAAGGATACGAAGCAGGCAGCCTTCGAGCTTTGCGTACTGCAAGACGGGAAAAAAGTCTCGTCCGCCAAAGGGGAGGGAGAGTGCGCCTATATTCTTGCCGAAGGGGAAGCGCTCTTGCCCCGCACTCGCTATGAAGTGCGCGTTACGGCGGAGGACAACCACGGGGAACGCGCAGAGGCATCCCTTGTCTTTGAAACGGATAAGCTCTCCGAACCCTTTGCGGCAAAGATGATCGCGCCTAAGCAAGTCCCTGCGCCCGTCTATGCGCTCAAGGGGAAATTTACGGCGAAAAAGCCCGTCAGGGCGGCGCGGCTGTATGCGACTGCACTCGGCCTCTATGAGTGCTATTTCGGCGGAGTGAAGGCGGGGGACTGCTGGTTTGCCCCCTTCTGGACGAGCTATCCCCACACCCTCGAGTATCAGACTTACGACGTCACTTCCCTCGTCAAAGAGGGGGAGAACGACTTTGCGATGCTCATCGGCAAGGGCTGGTATGCGGGCGCTCTCGGCTTTATGAAGCAGAGCGGCATCTATGGCGACCGTACGGCGGGGATGGCGGAAGTGCGCCTGACTTACGAGGACGGCACCGAGGACGTATTCGGAACGGACGAGAGCTTCTCAGCCGTCTCTACTTATATTGCAGACAGCGAATTTTACTTCGGCGAAACACAGGACTTCACGAAAGAAGAGAAAATATCTCCCGTAGAAGTCATCTCCTTCTCCGCCAAGGTGGTCGGACAGATCAACGAGCCCGTCCGCTGTACCGAGGTCTTAAAGCCCGTCTCCGCTTTCCATACGCCGAAGGGGGAATATGTCCTCGATTTCGGGCAGAACTTTACGGGCTTTGTCTCTTTGGAAGTGGATGGAAAGCGCGGGGAGATCATCACGCTGCGCCATGCGGAAGTGCTTGATAAAGAGGGCAATTTCTACACCGAGAACCTGCGCGAAGCGACGAGCGAAGATACGTTCATCCTCGCGGGCGGGAAGCAGGTCCTGACGCCGCACTTCACCTTCCATGGCTTCCGCTATCTTCAGATCGTCGGGAAGGAACTTCCCAAAGAGGCGGTCACGGGGCTGGTGCTCCATTCCGATATGAAGAGGACGGGAAAATTCGAGTGCTCCGACCCCCGCGTCAACAGGCTTTGGCAGAACATCGTCTGGGGGCAGAGGAGCAACTTCGTCGATGTTCCGACCGACTGCCCGCAGCGCGACGAGCGACTCGGCTGGACGGGTGATGCTAACGTCTTCTTCCGCACGGCGGCGTTCAATTACGACGTCTCGTCCTTCTTCAAGAAATGGCTCATAGATCTTGCGAGCGAGCAGCGCGCCGACGGCAGCGTGCCGCACGTCATCCCCGATATTCTCAATGGAAACGACGGCGCGGCGCTCTGGAGCGACTGCGCGACCATGATCCCCTGGAACGAATATCTCGTCTACGGCGATAAAGACGCGCTCCGCGCACAATTCCCCGCCATGAAGAAGTGGGTGGATTTCGTCCATTCCAGATGCAGCGAAAACGGACTGTGGCAGACGGGCTATCAGTACGGCGACTGGCTGGCGCTCGACGGCTCCAACCCTGCAACGCGCACGGGCTCGACGGATAAGCACCTCGTCGCCAACGTGTTCTATTATGTTTCGACGGGCATCGTCGCAAAGGCTGCTAAAGTTTTGGGCGAAGAGGCGCTCGCAAAGGAATATGCTGACCGTGCGGAAGCCATCAGGGCGGCGTTCCGGACGGAATACTTTACGGCGACGGGCCGCCTCGTCTCCGAAACGCAGACGGCGTGCGTTCTGACGCTTTACTTCGGGCTCATTCCCGAGGGAAAGAGAGCGCGCGTCATCGAAACGCTCAGGACCAACCTCTCCGAACACAACAATCATCTCGTCACGGGCTTTGCGGGAACGCCCTATCTTCTCTTCGCGCTCTCCGAAAACGGGATGCACGACCTTGCCGAAAAGCTGCTCTTCCACGAAGATTTCCCTTCCTGGCTGTATGCGGTCAAGATGGGCGCGACGACCATCTGGGAGCGGTGGGACGGCATCCTGCCCGACGGCTCGCTGCACGAGCCTTCCATGAACTCCTTCAACCACTATTCCTACGGCTCGGTGGGGGATTGGCTGTACCGTGTCGTTGCGGGCATCCGCGAAACGTCGCCCGGCTACCGCACCTTGATGCTTGCGCCCACGCTCACGAAGGGGCTGGAGAGCGTCCGTGCGGAGTTTGAGAGCGTGTACGGCACCGTCGTTTCGGGTTATGAGTGCAGGCAAGGCAAATTGCGCGTCTTTGTCACCGTGCCCGCAAACTGCACGGCTCAGGTCGTCATCCCCGAGCACGAGACCGTCACCGTCGGCAGCGGCTCCTATGAGTGGGAATACGAAACGAAGACCGATCTCAAGCTTCAGCGCTACACGATGGAGACGAGATTCGGCTCCATCCTCGATATGCCGGAAGGGCGCGCCATTCTGAACGAAATTTCCCCCGGGATGCTCGACGGGCCGATGGTCGAACTTGCGCGCGATATGACGCTCGCGGAGATGTGCGCCTATGCGGGAGAGCAGGGTACGGCGCTGTTTACGGCGGTGCTGAACAAACTCAACGCTCTGCCTGTCATGAACAAGTGAACTGTTGGTGTTGGTCTATCACATTTCGTGAAAAAGATAAAAAATAAGCGATAATCATGCACAAAAAGCGACGCTGGTGAAATACAAGCGCCGCTTTTTCGTATATAATGGGGTCAAATTCCTAAGGGAGGAAATTTTGATGAAGAAGTGGAAAACTTTTGGCGCAGCAGCTCTCGCGACGGTCGTCGCGGCGGGCAGCATGGGGATCTTCGCCGGCTGTAAAGGCAGCGACCCGGATACGTTCACGATCTGGATGGCGTCTTCGGTCAACAGTACGTTTTACAGCGACTACGGCGAAAACCCGTTTATTCAGTATCTGGAGAAGAAGTTCGACATCACGCTCGATATTGAAACTCCCATGCTCGGCAAAGAGCTTGAGGACTTCAATAAGTTCATCGGCTCCGGTACCTATTTCGACCTGATGGATCTTTCCTTCTACACCGACTCCATTGCAGGCCTTTACGATGAAGGATATGGCGCGGCGATGGATCTTACCGAGATCGTTGCCGACTATATGCCCAATTACACGCAGTTCATGGCCGAGCAGGAGGAACTGACGCGTTACGCCAAGATCGACGGGAAGTATCTCACGATCAACAACTACAACGAAGCCATTCCCAACCAGTGGGGCGGCTGGCTGTACAGGAGAGATTGGCTCATCGACTATGGCGAATCTCAGACGAAGGGCAAGTATTCTTCCGCGGAAGAAGTGGAGAAAGCGCTCTCCTCCGAGAGCGCGGGGCGCACGGGCGGATTTATCGAACCCGTTGCGGACGACAGCTATGAGGGCGGCTATGCCTATATAGACGGTATCGTCTTCCCCGACGGCTATCTCACCGAGGACGGATACGACAATCCTCTTACGATCCGCGATTGGGAGTGGATGTTCGAGATCTTCTCTCAGAACAAGTACTGCACATACTGCATTTCGATTCCCAATATCGGCTATCACGGCACGGGTGATCTTCTGAGTGCGTTCGGCGTCGGAGCGCTCTGGAACGTGTACGATGACGGTACGGGCGAATTTTCCGAAGTCAAGTTCGGGCCTACCGAGGCAGGCTACAGAAGATATGTCGAGACGATGAACGAGTGGTACAGTAAGGGCTGGCTCGATCCCAACTTCACGTCGACGAGCGGCGATATGTTCTATGCGATCGACGCAGACTCTGTCAACCGCGGCGAGGTCGGAATGTTCTACGGCACGGCAGGATCGATCGGCGACCTGGTCGAGAAGAATGCAGAAGTTTCGGGCAATGTCTATGATGCGCTCAAGGGGATCGATTTCTGGGGCGCCTGCCATCCGAGAGAAGGTTACGGCGCCGCGGATGAGGCAGCAGAGATGTACTGCGACGATCCCACGATCTTCTATCTCGACGGGCAGGAGACTTCCCGCCGCTGGATCGTGACCGACAGCATCGAGGGCAAGAATTACGAAAAGTTCTTTGAAATGCTCGATTGGCTGTACAGCCCCGAAGGCTGCCGTACCAAGTCTTACGGCCTTTCCAAGGAACAGATCGAAGAGTACGATATCGATACTTCCCTTTTGGAAGAGTATGGCCTCATGGAAGAGGGCTGCTGGTGGTGGGTCGATGAAAACGGCGAAAAGTGCGAAGAGGGTACTCCCGGCGCGAAGGTCATGAACAATCCCATCATCGTCAATGCATCGGGCGATCTCGGCGTTGCCGTGACGGGCGCTTACTTCTTCGGCAGAGGCATGGATCCCAAGAAGGAGTACGATCAGAACACCCTCGTCAAGTCTCATGCGCTCGAGGCATGGTCAAAGTACGACGATAAGGGGAATCTTGCCGGAAGCTTTACCTCTCAGTTCACGGAAGAAGAGGCCTCCGATTACAATGCCACGCAGGAGACCATCCGCGAGTATCTCGGCAAGGAACTTCCCAGCCTCATCAAGGGCGGCGTCACCGATATGAATTGGAACGCTTTCCTCGGCGCGCTCCGCACCCGCAAGTGCGACGACAACGTCGAGCGCCTTCAGAACCTCTACGACAGGCTCAACTAAAAAAATCGATAAGGAGAATATATCATGAAATTTCGTAAGTTTTTAACCATTGGTATTGCAGCACTTTCCGTTGCGGCTTTTTCCTTCGGCCTTGCGGCCTGCGTGCCCGAAACGGATGATCCGGGCAAAGATCCCGAAACTCCCGGCGGCGATACGCCCGATACTCCCGCGGAAGTCACCGTGGAGGGCGGCTATGCCTACTATCCCCCCGATCAGGGCGGCATCGGCCTCGAGCTCAATCTCTATGAAAATGGCACCTTCTACTACAACCAGTTCACCATGACGATCGTCTACGGCACTTACTCGGCGAAGGAAGCAACGGGTACCGATGAGGAAGGCAGGACCATTCACTATGAAGTCACCTTTGACGAGGGTGATGATTTCGGCGATGAAACGCACTATATCGTCTCCAATTCGGAAGGATCGGTCTATCTCACGGGGATGTACGACAGTATGAGTCTGGGTACCTACGAGTACACCAAGCAGGAGGAACCTTTTACAGAGGCGATCCAGACGGTCGAACAGTTCTGGAGCGTCAATTACGAGGAAGATTTCATTACAGCGACCTTCTATTCCGATGATTCGTATGCTCTCGACGGCATCAACGGCGCAGGTCAGGCGGGTTCGCTCGGCACTTACACTTCGGAAACGGCGGAGGACGGCACTGTCACTTATACGATGACGGACGGCGACGACAGCTCCAAAGTTTATACCATTACGGTCGTTGGCAGCTCCATTACGCTCAAAAGCGGCGAGACCGAGTACACGATGACTTCCATCAATCCCATGGCGACCGTTGCAATGACGCTGACGGGTTCCAACAGCTGGGGCGCGAGCATCGTGCTCACCTGTTACGACGATTCGACCTGCAACCTTCAGATCACGATGGAAGGCGTGATGGACTTTGCGGACGCTACGGGTACCTGGTCGTATATGGCAGACGAGGATATGTATGTCTTTATCCTCAATGGCGAATCCATCAGCACGGAGACCGACGGCGCAGGCACTTATACGCTGAAGTATAAGATCAATGCAGCTCAATTCGGCGGCGAGGAAGTCACGCTTACTTATAAGAATGAAGTGCCTACGGTCACCTATACATTCGTTTACAAAAACGATTGGTCTTATGACCTCGGGACTGAGATCACGATGACGGCTCGTTCGGAAGAAGGGGCAGACGCCCATACGTTTACGGGCGATATTTGGGGCGGAGTCGGCACGCTCACCATCACGTTGGCTGCTGACGGCACCGTGGTAGTTGTTGCGGATGCCGAGAGCGTCGGTGCTGTGGATGTTGAAGTCACCACGGGTACTTGGGAGGCCAACGACGACGGCTCTCTTGCTCTCACCATTAACGGAAACGCTTACACGGCAATCGTTGCAGAGTAACGTTTGATCCATCAGGGCGGCGTGCGCGGGTTTTTCCCGCGCCGCCACTCTCAAATTTTCATAAGGAGGGAATTATGCAGACATTGGAAAATGTAGCTGCTGTGGAAGAAGAGGACGTTTCTCCCGCCGAACTGCGCAAGCGCAAACGGCAGGATAAGCACAAGAAGTGGGTCAAGGATATGAAGAAGGACTATCCCATTTATTTGCTCTTCATTCCCATTCTTGTCTTCTTCGTCATCTTCAACTATGTGCCGATGTTCGGCATCATCATTGCATTTGAAGACTATAAACCCGGCCGCGGCGTCTTCGGCAGCGAGTGGGCAGGGATGCACGGTTTTGAGAATTTTTACGATCTCTTCTCCAACGAATCTTTCCCGCTCGTCTTCCGCAATACCTGCGTGATGGCGGCGATGAACCTCACCATCGGCTTTCTGGCTCCCGTCATCCTCGGCCTCATCCTCTCGCAGGTGCGCTTCAGGCCCTTCAAGCGCGTCGCCCAGACGGTGAGCTATATGCCCTATTTCGTGGCGACCGTCGTCGTCTGTTCGCTCATCAAAGACTTTTTGAGCGATTCGGGTGTCATTACCGACCTGTTCGTCGCGTTGGGCGCGCCTAAGGAAGATATGCTCACCAACCCCAAGTATTTCTGGTGGATCAATACGTTTGCGGGTATCTGGCAGGGCGCAGGGTACGGCTCCATCGTCTATGTGGCGGCGATCTCCAATATCAACCCCGATCTCTACGAGGCGGCGGCGCTCGACGGCGCGGGCAGATGGAGAAGGCTTGTCAACATTACGCTTCCCAGCATCTTGCCGACCATCATCATGATGTTCACGATGTCCGTCGGCACCGTCTTTATGACGGGCTTCGACAAGGTGCTCCTTCTCTATAACGAGAGCATCTACGATACGGCGGACTGCCTTTCGACGTTCACTTATCGTTGGGGCGTAGAGCAGAACAACTACGGTCTTTCGTCGGCGGCGGGCCTCTTCCAGTCCGTCATCTCGACGGCGCTTCTGCTCCTTTCCAACAAACTGACGAAAGTTGCGGCGAAGACTTCGCTCTTCTAAGGGGGGATGTTATGAATAAAGTGAAAACAAAGTATGCAAACGGCGGCATGGTCGAAAAGAACGGCGTCGGCGGCTGGATCGCGGATATCCTTATCTATGCGTTCCTCGTCCTCATGATGTTCATCTGCATCATTCCGCTTTGGTATTCGCTCGTCGCCTCTTTCTCTGACGGCTTTACCCTCTACAATACGGACGGCATGATCTGGCTTCCCGTCGGGAAGTGGAACTTAAAGGGATACGCCCATGTCTTTGCGACCGACCAGGTGTTTTTAGGCTACGGCAATACGCTTCTTTATGTTGTCTCCGCAACGCTGCTCGGGTTCGTCCTCAACGTGCTTGCGGGGTATGTTCTGAGCCGTGATACCCGGTATCGCGGGATCATGATCATGATCGTCATGTTCACGATGATGTTCGGCGGCGGCCTCATCCCGACGTATATCGTCATGAAGGCTTTGGGCTTTGTCAACAACCCGCTCGCGATCATCATCCCCACCTGCACGAACGCCTATTTCATGATCCTCATGATGAACGCCTATCTCAGCGTACCGCAGTCGACGGTAGAGGCGGCGCAGCTGGACGGCGCGGGGCATTTCCGCCTCATGTTCCAGATCTGCCTTCCTCAGTGCATGAGCATCGCGACGGTCGTGCTCCTTTACAGTGTCGTCTTCCAGTGGAATTCCTGGTTCCAGGCATATGTCTATCTGTCGTCGGCAAAGGAATGGTGGCCTCTGCAGCTCGTCGTCAACAACATGATCGCAGAGAATACCAACTTCATGCAGTCGGGCAACATCGACTATTCGCGTTATCTCATCCAGTACGGGCTTGTTGTCGTTGCGACCATTCCCATCCTCTGCGCATTCCCTTTCTTCCAGAAATATATCGAAAAGGGCGCGGTGCTCGGCGGCGTCAAGGAGTAAGCGATGAAGAAGATATTTGCTTTTGCGATCGGAGCCGCGCTGTTGTGTTTTGCAGCGGGCTGCGCGGAAGAGGATGTGCCCTGCACGCATGAATGGGATAACGGCACCTGCACTCTCTGCGGGGAAGTTTGTGAGCATTCGTGGGAAGACAATGCTTGCACCCGCTGCGGGATGCACGAGTACGAAGATAAGTCTGTTCCCGTAAAGTTCCGCGAAGACGGCTGCCCCGAGCAGGGGACTGTCGTTTCGGAGACGATCACTTACGGAGAAGAACAGTTCGGCGCATACGTCTACCTTCCGTACGGATATGATGAAGCGGCCGAGATAGACTATGATATCCTCTATCTTCTGCACGGCGCGAATGAAAATGAGGGGTATTGGCTCAAACAGGGTTATGATTATGTCAAGTTCAGCGAGAACTTTACCGTGGCGATGCTCGATAACCTCATCTATTACGGTATGTGCGATCCCGTCATCATCGTAACCCCCGGCACTTATGATATTCTGGCCTCGGACGGCGCCTACTTCCGTGAGGCGCTCATCCCCGCGATCGAGACGAAGTACAATACCTATGCAAACGGCGATGTTTCCGATGCAAATCTCATTGCAACGCGCGATCACCGCGCGATGGCGGGATTCTCGATGGGCGGCATGACGACTTATACGGTCGGCCTTCAGCAAAACCTAGATATCATCGGTTGGTTTGGCTGTTATACGGGCTCCGGAGACGCGCAGTCTCTTCTCAATGTCCTTTCCGCCGAGGAGAACAAGGACTATCACATCAACTTTTTCTATAACGGGCAGGGAACGCTCGATCTTGTCGAATTGCGCGCTACGCAGCTCGAGATGGCGGACGACCTGCTCGCAGACGGAAGATATTTTACGGAAGGCGAGAACTTTATCCTCAACGATAAGGAAAACAAGGGGCATACCTATGCCACCTGGATCATCGATCTTTACAACTGCCTGACGGTATCTTTCTTCCGGTAAGGAGATCTTATGGACATCAAAAAACTCATTGGCGAACTCACACCCGAAGAAAAGGCGGGGCTCGTTGCGGGAGTCAACTTCATGTACACGGCTCCCGTCGAACGGCTCGGCATTCCTTCTCTAAGTATGTCGGACGGCCCCCACGGCCTGCGCAAGCAGACGGAAGGGGGAGACAACGGCGTCTCTATGAGCGAACCTGCGACTTCCTTCCCGACGGCGGCGACCGTTGCCTCGGGCTGGGATCCCGAAAACGCCAAAAAGGTGGGCGAGGGCATTGCGGAAGAGTGCAGGCACTACGGCGTACACGTCATCCTCGGGCCGGGCGTCAACATCAAGCGCAACCCCTTGTGCGGAAGAAACTTCGAATACTATTCCGAAGATCCGCTGCTTGCCTCCGAAATGGGCATCGGTGAAGTGAACGGGGTACAGAGCAAGGGCGTGGGCGTCTCGCTCAAACACTATGCGTTCAACAACGCGGAAGATCACCGCTTTGTCGGCAACAGCGTTGTCGATGAGCGTGCCGCGCGCGAACTCTATCTCAAAGTATTCGAGCGCGTCGTCAGGGAAGCGAGGCCTGCGACCC
The DNA here is from genome assembly GCA_944354535.1 of uncultured Clostridia bacterium. Lineage (GTDB taxonomy): Bacteria > Bacillota > Clostridia > Christensenellales > Borkfalkiaceae > Gallimonas. Next base: position 25,700 of record CALVPY010000019.1, on the reverse strand, counting down.
TCATGTGCGCGTACAACGCCGTCAACGGCACGTTCTGTTCGGAGAACAAGTGGCTTCTTTCCGATGTCCTCCGCGACGAATGGGGCTTTGACGGGCTCGTGATGACCGATTGGGGCGCAACGCACGATCGCGTCGCCTCCGTCAAGGCGGGGCTCGACCTCGAAATGCCGGGCAATACCGAATTCTGCCGTGATAAGATCCTGGCGGGGCTCAAGGACGGCTCGCTTCCTTCCGAGGCGCTCGACAAGGCGGTCGAAAACGTTTTGAAACTCGTCGAAACGTATGCCGTCGGCGCAGAGAGGAAGGAGGCAGACTTTGAGGCGCATCACGCGCTTGCCGCCGAGATCGCGGCAGACTGTGCCGTGCTCTTAAAGAACGACGGAACTCTGCCCCTCACGGGCAAGGAAAAGCTGCTCGTCGTCGGCGAGATGTTCGAAAAGATGCGCTATCAGGGTGCGGGCAGTTCGATGATCAACCCGACGAAGCTCACTTCGCCCCAAGAGGCGTTCGACGCAAAGGGCATTGCCTATTCCTATCGCAAGGGCTATACGGAGAGCGGCGCCAACGCGCAGGAACTGCGCCAGGCGGCATTTGAGGCGGCGGCCTCCTGCGATACCGTCCTCGTCTTTGCGGGCCTTGACGATATGTCGGAAGGGGAGGGCTACGACCGCGGCGATATGTGCATGCCCAAGCAGCAGCTCGATCTCATCGACGCGATGCTCTCGACGGGCAAGAAGGTCGCCGTTGTGCTCTTCGGCGGTTCCCCCATGGAGCTGCCCTTTGCGGATAGGGTGAACGCCATCCTCGATATGTACCTTCCCGGGCAGAACGGCGGAACTGCGTGCGCCGAACTTCTCTTCGGAGAGAAAAACCCCGCAGGCCGCCTTGCCGAGACCTGGCCTATGACCTATGCGGACGTTCCCTTCGGAGATGCCTTTTCCAAAAAGGTCAACGAGGTGTATAAAGAGAGCGTCTTTGTCGGATACCGCTATTATACCTCGGCGGAGAAGGCGGTGCGCTATCCATTCGGCTATGGACTTTCCTATACAAGTTTTTGTTATTCGGCATCTCCTGCCCAAGTGCAGGGCGACACCGTCTCCGTCGCCTGCCGTGTGACCAACACCGGGGACCGCGCGGGCTCTGCCGTCCTCCAACTTTACGTTTCCTCCCGCGAGGACGGCATCCCGCGTCCCATGAAAGAGCTCCGCGCCTTCCGAAAGGTGCGCCTCGGGGCGGGGGAGAGCAGGGAAGTCACGCTCACTTTCCGGACAGACGACCTCAAAGATTTTATCCCCGGCAAGGGCTGGAAGCTCTTCGGCGGGAGATATGCGGTCCATCTGGCGACCGACGTCCTTACCGACATTGCCGTCTCCGAGATCGCGATCGAGGGCGAGACGCCCGCTCGGGACAGCCGCTTCTATACGGCAAGGGAAGTACCTTTCGTTACGGATGCGCAGTTTGAGGCGATGAGCGGACAGAAGATCCCCGAAGAGCCGCCCAGAACGCCGTTCACGCTCCTTTCCCGCTTTACCGATATGCAGGTGACGCCTGCGGGCAAGGCGATCTACGATCAGATGCAGGCGGGGTATTATCAGCTCATGGCGCAGGCGGAGAAGCTGCCCGAAGGGGATGAGAAGTTCAACATGATCAAGGGCGCCGTCTTTTTGAAGCGCATCATCGATACGAGTTCGCTTCTCTCGCTCGTGATGAATTCGGGCGGACGCTTCCCCTATGAGGCGGCGCTGTATATGCTCGGAGCTGCCAACGGAGAAGCTCCCGAAAAGTAAGTTGTCATTAGCCCTTATATTTCACAGGGCATCCTGTTTTGAAAGACCGCGTATCCCTTTCGGGATGCGCGGTCTTTTGATGTGCGATATTTACAGGTCGGAAAACATGAAGGAAATTTGGAATATGTATTGCATTTGTGCGGACGATCGTGTATAATATCAGTGGATAAAAGACAAAATACGATTGGGAGGTGCTTTATGGCAAAATCGGCAAACTTGTATGCACGGATCGAACCCGAAGTCAAAGAACAGGCGGAGAGCATTTTGAGTGAGCTGGGGATCCCCGCCTCGAACGCCATCAATATGTTTTATAAGCAGATCATTTTACAACGCGGGCTTCCCTTCGACGTCAAACTTCCGCAGCATCCTTTGGATATCGGCAGCATGAGCGGAGAGCAGCTTGACGCCGAACTTGAAAAGGGCTATGCGGATATGCAGGCGGGGCGCGTCGTTTCCGCGAAAAAGGCGTTCGCAGACATTCGGGGAAGCTACAAAGCATGAAATACGAAGTTTTCACGACCGAACAAGCGGCCGCGGACTTGCGCGCCATTTTTGAGTACATAGCCTACGATCTGCTCGCGGGGCAGAACGCTCTCGATCAGCTTGACCGTTTGGAACAGGCGATCCTGTCTCTTGACGAAATGCCGGAGCGGTATCAACTCTACGAGAAAGAACCGTGGAAAGAGCGGAACCTGCGCATTATGCCCGTGGATCATTATCTGGTGTTCTATATTCCGAAGAATGAAGAGAAGACGGTCACGATCATCCGCGTTATGTACGGCAGGCGCGATATAGACGTGCAATTGAAGCAGACAAAACTCACCGATGTCGAGAAATAGTTTTGATTTTGAAATGCCGCGTATCCCTTTCGGGATGCGCGGCTTTCGTTTACATAATAAAAACAGCCGCCGTGAGGCGGCCGTTAGAGGCAATTTACAGCTGATAAAATAACGAAGGCGTGGGCTCAGCCAGTTTTAAGCCCTTTTAAGGTTTTGGCTTGTCACCCGTTGATTGTTTTATGTTATGCTGTTTTTGGAATATCTTCATTACCCCCTGATCAAATTATTCTTGAAATAGTCTAAAAACCAATTAAGCGATACAGATGTTTCTGTTTTATAATAACATGTTGCTATACAAGACTCTTCTATATAAATATTTACATAGTTAGACATATTACCTGAATAATTGTTGCCAAACTCAAGTATAAAATTCTTTCCTTCTATGCTTTTTTCTACAGGGCACAAAATAATCGAAAACGAAATGTTGCAATTGCTTTCTCCGTCCGGTATATCACTTTCTGCTGTTGTCTCTTGAAGACTCTTGTCGTACAGCATTATATATTCTGTTATTATGTCTGTTCGTCCGGATCCGCCTCTATATATGTGAAATTCTTTAACCAGACAGTCCGGTAACCAATTCACACAATCATCGCCCGGGTTTAATAGATAGAATTCATAGGCTGAATTGCTTTTATATTCAGTACGATAATATTCCAATCTTTCTAAAAAATGTATCGCCGAATTTATCGGCACCATGATCCTTGTCATCTTCGGCTGCGGGGTCGCAGTCGCAACGGGGTGCGAAGGCAACGACGGCATTGTCGCAACGGCGCTCGCGTTCGGTCTCGTCATCGTAGCGATGGCGTACTCTATCGGCAATGTTTCGGGTTGCCATATCAACCCTGCCGTGAGCCTTGCGATGCTCCTCAATAAGAAGATGACGGGCAAGGAATTTGTGGGCTATGTCATCTCGCAGGTGCTCGGCGCCATTGCGGGCGCTGCCATCGTGGGGCTTTTCTTTCGTGACTTTGCGAACCTCGGCGGAAACACGGTGCAGGACGGGGTCGTTGCAGCCTACGGAGACAACGTCTCGCTTGTCATCGGTCTTGTCGCGGAGATCGTCTTAACGTTCGGCTTCGTGCTCGCCATCCTCGGCGTCACGTCGAAGACGGACAACAAGACGGTCACGGGCATCGTCATCGGCCTTACGCTGACGCTCGTACATCTTCTCGGCATCCGCCTCACGGGTACTTCCGTCAATCCCGCCCGCTTGCTCGGCCCTGCGCTTCTGCAGATGATCGGCGGCGATTTCACAGCGATCTCCCAGATCTGGATCTTCATCGTCGGCCCGCTTGCGGGCGCAGCGCTTGCAGCGCTCGTCTATCGCTTCCTCGACAAGGGCGAAAGCGGTCCCGAACAGAGCGAATGATCCTTCCTCCTTATTTTGAGAAGGCGTCCCGAACGGGGCGCCTTCATTGGTTCTAAAAGAGGTTGGGCAGCGAGACGAGATAGGTCGAAGGGAGCGTTTCGCACAGCCTTGCAACGATCTCAAGCTTTGAAAGGGCGAGCTCCCTTTCATGTTCCCGAAGGAAGCGGATGCTTTCCGAAAGATAGTCGTCGATGCGCGAAATGTCGTTGTGGGGGATCCAGATATGCAGCTCATCCCGCCTTATTTCCCATGAAGCATACACGGCTTCCCCGTCTTCTTCGCCCGCTTCTCCTTCCTCCGTTTTTTGGATGAGCGCCGCAACTTCCTCGCCGAAGGCGGAAAACTGCCGCTTGACATATATCCCTTCAAAGACCGCCGCGCCGACGAGAAGCATGCCCGCCAAGAGGATGCTCAAAAGCGATTTTACCACGTCCTGCCTCCCGGATATTCGACCTGCATCGTCTGATACTTCTTCCCGTTTTCTTGCAAATAGAGCTTCCCCGTGCCGTCCGCGGTAAGCACGAGGACGTCCTTCTCTTTCACGCCTTTATTTCGCAGGATGCCGCGGAAGAACTCCGCGGAAAGCCCCGAAAACTGCAAATTTTTCTCATCGAACTTTCCCGACGAGAGGATAACGAGGGGGAGAGAAGTCTGCTTTTCTTCGTAGTCTTTCTTCGGGAGCGCGGAGAAGGTGCCGTTGGCCTCGTAGAGGGCGTAATCGATGCTGTCGAGGGAAAAATATCCTGCTGTGCGGAGCGATTCGATGAGGTCGCTCACATCGAGGCGGTTGCGCTTCAATTCATAGGCGTCGATGCCGTTTTTGTTGACGACGACGCCCGGCTTCCCCGAAAGCAGCGCCTTGAAGGGCTTGCCTTTAAGGTCGATGAGGGTGACGAGCTCATGCAGAACGAAGATGGTGACGACGGAAACGATGCCGTAGAGGAGGGGGACGGATGCGTCTGCCATGGGGATGCAGGCAAGCTCGGAAATGAGCAGGGTGATGACGAGTTCGAAGGGCTGCATCTCCCCGATCTGCCGCTTGCCCATCAGCCGCATGATGATGAGAAGGACCAAAAAGATGATGACCGTCCTTACCATGATGAGTGCCATATGCAAAGTTTGTTTCCCTCGCCCGAAAATATGCCGAATTTGCTTGCCGCCCGCCTTCAAAGGTGCTATAATAACGACGAAGAGTAGCCAAGGTGCGTTAAGTGCTGCGAAACGGGACGTTGTTCGCAGACGAAAGGGGCAAAAATCTCAGCATTGCCTCTGCGGTGCCGCGGCGCGTCCGCTCGATCTGCGCTTTGAGTGCAAAGCGCCCTTTTTGCGGACCTCCTCAATGGGAGGTTTTTTTGTATGTCCGAAGCAGTCAAACAAGGTGCGGCAAACGCCGCAGTCTCAGGGGAGGGGAAGGAAAGAAAAGCTCCGCTCTGGAAGAAGCTCCTCTTTTCCGATGTGCTCCTCTTCCGCCCGGTCTCGCACAAGCTCGCCTATATCGGCGTGATGGCAGCGCTCTGTATCGCCGTCAACACGTTTGAGATCAAGTTTGCCGATACGCAGTTCAGTTTCAGCCTGTTCACGGCGCTCCTTGCGGGAGTCATGCTCGGCGCGCTTCCCGGCGCCGTCGCCGTATTCGTGGGCGATCTTTTCGGGTACCTTCTCAACAGCGCGGGGCTGTATTACTATTGGTGGGTGGCGCTTTCCCTGATGCTCATGGCGGTCATCGCGGGGCTCGTGATGCGCATCCCCATGCACTTTAAGGGGAGCCTCTTTGTAAAGCTCGCGATCGTCACCGTTCTTACGTTTTCGCTCTGCACCGTGCTCGTCAATTCGCTCGGGATGTACTATATCGGCAACAAGATGTTCTTATCTCAAAGCCTCATCGATGCCATCAACGAGCGCTTCGGCGGTGTCTGGACGTTCGGGAACTATGTCTTCGTGCGCCTCTTTGTGCTGGGGCAGATCTATAACAGCATTCTAAATTACATCCTTGCATTTCTCGCGATCCCGCTCCTCAATGCGGTGAAGCCGTTAAAGCTCGGCCTCGAATGACGAAACTTTTGTGAAAGCCGACCCACGCGGTTGACTTTTTTGCGCTTGGGATGGTATAATAGTCAAAACTTAACTTCTCGCCTTTTTGGGAGGTATTGCGTTGCAAACTTTGCTTCTTGCGAAGGACGGGCCGCTCTTCGGCATCAACGAGCGCGGCATCATCCTCTTCGGGTTTGAAATTTACTTCTATGCCATCTGCATCGTTGCGGGCATGCTGCTCGCGGCGTATCTTTCCTCTCTCCTCATGCGGAGGAGGAATATCAACCCCGAGCTCATTTTAACGCTCTTCATCGTCTGCATTCCCTCGGCGCTCGTCTGCGCGCGGCTTTACTACTGCATCACGGACGGAATGCACATTTCGCAGTGGTTTGATTGGGACAGCATCCGAAGCGGCGGCTTGAGCATCCTCGGCGGCGTCATGGGCGGCGTTCTTGCGGGGCTTATCGTCTGCCTTGTCAAGAAGATCGACTTTTTGCGCGTTGCCGACTGCGTTGTCCTCAACATCCTCGTCGCGCAGGCGATGGGGCGGTGGGGCAACTTCTTCAACAAGGAAGTTTATGGCGCGGAAGTCACAAATTCCGCCTTTCAGTGGTTCCCGTTTGCGGTGCCCGTGAGCCCTTCAAGCAATATCTACGGTATCGGTTCCTTCTCCGATACGGGTTCGGAATGGCACTACGCCTTCTTCTTTTACGAAAGCTGCATCAATCTCATCGGCTGGGCGCTCTTATTTTACGCGGCGTGGAAGTGGGATAAAAAGCCCAACGGCCTCTTTGTCTGCGCCTACTTCTTCTGGTACGGCCTCGTGCGCTCTATCATGGAGCCGCTGCGCGACAATCAGTTTATCTTAAGCGGCGGGGGCATCCGCTGGTCGTTTGTGACCTCACTCATCCTCATGGTGCTGGGTCTCATCGGCGCGGGCGTTCTCCTGTATCTCAATTATCGGAAAGAGGGCGCGCTCCTCGGCAGCAAGACGGGCGATCCCTGCGGCATCACGGCGTATATCAAGGCGTATAAAGAGGATGTGCCGTACTTCGACAAGGTAAATCTTTTGGGCGCCAACTATCCGCCCGCACCTCCGAAGAAGGGAAAGGAGTTGAAAGAGGACGGCGCGGCAGAAATTGCCCCGCAGGATACGGACGGACAGCCGCCCGAACAAACACAAAACGACAATGAGGACGACGCCTCGGATACGCCGCCCGAGGAGAAATGACATGAGAAATTTAACGCTTTTGACCGATCTATACCAGATCACGATGGGGCAGGGCTATTTCAACGAGGGCAGGCACGAAGAGATGGCGGCGTTCGACATCTTCTTCCGCCCCAACAAGCTCATCACCTATTCGGTCGCGGCAGGCATGGAGCAGGCGTGCGACTGGCTTATGAGCCTTCACTTCAACGAGGACGACATTGCCTATCTGCGCTCGCTGAATATCTTTACGGAAGACTACCTCGAATATCTCTCGGGGCTCCGCTTCACGGGCGACATGATCGCCGTCAAAGAAGGGGAGATCGTCTTCCCGTACGAGCCCATCCTCACCATCAAGGCGCCCATGATCGAAGCGCAGCTCGCAGAGACGGCGCTTTTGACGTTTGTCAATCATCAGACGCTCATCGCGAGCAAGTCCGCAAAAATTTGCGCGGCTGCGGGCGGTGGCGTGATGGAATTCGGCCTTCGCCGCGCGCAGGGGCCCGATGCGGGCATCTTCGGCGCGCGTGCCGCCATCATCGGCGGATGCGTGGGCACTTCCAATGTCTATGCGGGGAAAGCGTTCGACGTTCCCGTCTCGGGCACGATGGCGCACAGCTGGGTGATGAACTTTCCCTCCGAGCTCGAAGCCTTCCGCGCCTATGCAAAGAGTTTCCCGACGGGGTGTTTGCTCCTCGTTGATACCTACGATACCTTAAAGAGCGGCGTTCCCAACGCCATTCAGGTCTTCAAGGAACTGCGCGCTTCGGGGCACGAGCCCGTCGGTATCCGCCTCGATTCGGGCGATCTTGCCTATCTTTCCAAAGAGGCAAGGAAGATGCTCGACAAAGCGGGCTTTGAAAAGACCATCATCTGCGCCTCGGGCGATCTCGACGAGTATTCCATCCGTTCTTTGAAGGAGCAGGGCGCGCGCATCGATTCGTGGGGCGTCGGAACAAAGCTCATCACGAGCGCCGATATGCCCGCACTCGGGGGCGTGTATAAGCTCGCCGCCGTCTTTGAAAACGGCGAGGAGATCCCCAAGATCAAGCTTTCCGATACCTCGGAAAAGGTCACCAACCCCGGCATGAAGGACGTCTACCGCATTTACGATAACGCTTCGGGAAAGGCGATCGCCGACTATATCGTGCGCGCGGGAGAGACGGTGGATACGAAAAAGCCGCTCGAACTTTTCCACCCCGTCGAAACGTGGAAGCGCATGACGGTCGAAAACTTTTCCGTCCGCAACATCCGCGAAACGTGGATCAGAGAGGGCGAACGCCTCATCTATTCCAAGCCGCTCAAAGAGATCAACGCCTATTTCAATTCGGAGTATGCACGCTTCTGGGAGGAGTACACCCGCCTCGATATGCCGCATATCTATAAAGTCGACTTATCGCCCGCGCTGCATTCCTTGAAGACGGAAATGATGCACCGCTACGGCAAGGGAGTCTGATATGCAGAAAAAATATTCCGCAAAGGAAGTGCAAACGCTTGTAGAACGGCTGAAAGAGGAGTACGACCGTGTCTTGAAGCGTCAGCGTGAAGTTACCGAAGAGATCCGTGAGGACAACCGCCGTCTCCGTGCCCGCCTCTCCGTTCTCGAAGGTCAGCGCGGGGAGGTCTCCGAAGCGCTCATGCGCGCCGTTGCGGAAGGGGAGCGTATCAAAAAGGAAGGGAACGAGCAGGCTGAGAACGACAGAAGGGAGCTTCGACTGCTTGCGGAAAAATGCCGCCTTTTGTGCGATCGGCTCAATGCCAAGTATCCCGACGAAGAGGACGTTTCCGATTTTCAGGACTTTACCCATTCCCTGCTCGTCTATCTTGGCGAAGAGGAAGCGGAAGAGCCTGAATTCAACATGGAAGAAGTGCTGAATCCCAAATATCCGCTCGATCTTTCCAAGCTGTGCAAAGAACTCGGCCTCATGGAAGAAGACGCCTGAGGCGGATCTTCTTCGCAATACTATGTCGGCTTTACGTTCTGCCTCAGTCATTTACCCCTAAGTAAACTCCTTTCGGCAGATACGCAGCCTCCTCGTCTTGCTTGAAGCTTCACCTCAGGTCCTAAGGCACATCTTCGGCACTAATATTCATCTCATATGAAGCAAAAACTCATTGATTTTTTCAAAAAAAGGGAGACGATCGTCGCCCTCATCTCGCTCGTCGTGTTCGGCGCCCTGCTTGCCGTTGACCTCGTGACAAAGAGTTGGGCGCAGCGTGCTGCGGGAGGAGCGGACGGAACATTTCTCTTTACGTTCATCCCCGGGCTGATCTCCTTCCGATATGTGAAGAACACGGGCATGGCATTTAGTTTGTTTGAGGACAACGAGAACGCAATGACCGTCGTCACCATTTTCACGGTCGTGCTCATCGTCGCCCTCGTCGCACTCTTCTTTACCGTATTTCGGCGCAATACTCCGGCACGTATCACGCTCGCCGTCATCGAGGCGGGCGCCATCGGCAACCTCATCGACCGTCTTGCTTTGGGGTTCGTTCGCGATATGGTCGACGTTTCTGCGTTCGGTTTCGGCGTGTGCAATTTTGCAGATTTTTTCATCACTTTCGGCGGGGTCGCACTCCTTTTCATCATCGTCTTTATCGGCAAGGATGCGCTCTTCCCGCTCACGAAAAAATGGCGAGAAGAGGCAAAGGAGGAGGAAAAAAAGAGAGAGGCTCTGAAAGCCGCGGCGGAAAGTCCTGCCGAAGCCCCTTCCGCGCAAGACCCCGAAACGCCCTCTTCCGAGGAGGGGAATGACGAGCCCAAACACGATGAATAGGCAGCAGTATGTCGCGGAGGAGAGCCTCCGCGTCGACGTGTTTTTGAGCGAAAAGTCGGGTCTTTCGCGAAGCGCTGTCAAAAAGCTCACGGAAGAGGGGCATGTGCTCGTTTCGGGGAAGCCCGTCAAGGCGGGCGCGCTCTTGAAGGCGGGGGAGGAGGTCGTCATCGAGATCCCAGACCCGAGGCCCATCGGGGCACGCCCCGAGGACATCCCCATCGACATCGTCTATGAAGACGAAGACATCGCCGTCATCAACAAACCGCAGGGCATGACGGTGCACGCGGGCAGCGGCAACTACGAAGGCACTCTTGTCAATGCGCTCTTGTTTCGGCTCGACCATTTGAGCGGCATCAACGGCGAATTGCGCCCCGGCATCGTCCACCGCATCGATAAAGATACTTCGGGGCTGCTCGTCGTCGCCAAGAACGACAGGGCGCATCTTTCTTTGAGCGAGCAGATCGCCCAAAAGACCTGCCGCCGCGAATACCTCGCGCTTCTCGAAGGCGTTTTGAAAGAGGACAGCGGCAAGGTGATAACAGAGATCGGGCGCGACCCCAAAGATCGCCTCAAAATGGCGGTGCTTCCCGCAGGAAAGGGGCGGCGCGCCGAAACGGACTGGGAAGTGGAGGAGCGCTTCGCCCACAACACGCTCGTGCATTTTACTTTGCACACGGGGCGCACCCATCAGATCAGGGTGCACGCCAAATACATGGGGCATCCCGTCGTCGGCGATCATGTCTACGGCTACAAAAAACAGCGGTTCGAACTTCACGGGCAGCTTTTACACGCCTTCCGCCTGACGCTCACCCATCCTCGGACGGGCGAAGTGAAGACGTTCACCGCCCCGCTTCCCGACTATTTTCAACGCATCCTTACCATTGTGAGAGGTGACAAATGAAAAATATCATCGACGCAGAGACGCTCTCCCGCACCATCCGCAGGCTCTCCGCAGAGGCGGTCGAGCTGGAAAAAGGGACGGAGAACGTCGTCCTCATCGGCATCCGCACGCGCGGGGTCATTCTTGCGCGCCGTATGCAGGCGGAGATCGAAAAGCTCGAAGGGGTCAGACTTCCCCTCGGTATCCTCGATATCGCCCTCTATCGCGACGATCTTCTCTCGGGAAGCTGCGACGCCGTCTTCAAGGGCAGCGAGATCGATTTCGACGTCGAGGGCAAGAAGGTCATCCTCTGCGACGACGTCCTCTACACGGGCCGCACGGTGCGCGCGGCGCTCTCTGCGCTTTCCGCGCTCGGGCGAGCCGAGAGCGTGCGCCTTTTCTGCCTCGTTGACAGGGGGCACCGGGAGCTTCCCTTCCGCGCGGACGGCGTGGGAAAGAACGTGCCGACGAGCAGCAAGGAGCGCGTCATCGTTCGCTTCCGCGAAACGGACGGCGAAGACGGCGCGTATATCACGGCGTAATTTTACACTCAACACCCCTTAAAAGGAGGGATTTATGCAGCATCTCATTGCCATTGTCGGCAGGCCGAACGTCGGCAAGAGCACATTCTTTAATAAAGTCATCGGGCGCAAGCTCTCCATCACGGAGAACCGCCCGGGCGTCACGCGCGATCGCATCTACGCCTCGGCAGAGTGGCGCGGCAAGCCCTTCACGCTCGTCGATACGGGCGGTATCGAATTAAAAAGCGAAGACGTCATGTGGAAGCAGATCGCCTCTCAGGCGAAGCTCGCCGTCGAGACAGCCGACGTCATCCTCTTCTTTGTAGACGGCAGGGAGGGGCTGACGAGCTCCGATTACGACGTCGCGGACTATCTCCGCCGCAGCCGCAAGCCCGTCGTCCTCGTCGTCAACAAGCTCGACGAATACTCGCAGGACAAGCTCTTTGAATTTTATTCGCTCGGCCTCGGGGAGCCCTTCGGTATCTCCGCCGAGCATTCGCGCGGCATCGGCGACGTTCTGGACGAGGCCGTCTCTTCCTTCGAAGAAGGGGAGGAAGAGGAGAGCGACGCCCTCCGTATCGCCGTCGTCGGCAAACCGAATGCGGGCAAGAGTTCGCTCGTCAACCGTATCTTGGGCGAGGAGCGCACCATCGTCACCGACATTGCGGGTACGACGCGCGACGCCATCGATACCCCCTTCGAGCGGGACGGCGAAAAGTACGTCATCATCGATACGGCGGGTATCCGCCGCAAGCGCTCCGTCGAAGACAACGTCGAATATTATTCCGTTCTCCGCGCCTTTGACGCCGTGAGAAGGGCAGATGTTGCCGTGCTCGTCGTGGATGCCGTGGAGGGGCTCACCGAGCAGGACGTGCGCATCATCGGCATGGTACACGAGGAGGGCAAGCCTTCCGTCATCGTCATGAACAAGTGGGATCTCGTCGAGAAGGATACCCACACCATCGAGACGTTTGAAGCAAAGCTCAAAGAAGATCTCAAATTCATGGACTACTTCAAGTCCGTGTACATTTCGGCAAAGACGGGCCAGCGAGCGGAAAAAGTCTTAAAGCTCGCCCGCGAGGCGTACGATCACGCGCATTTCCGTATCCCGACGGGGGCGCTCAACGATCTTTTGATGGACGCCATGCGCATTTCCGAACCGCCTTCCTATCAGGGCAGGAGATTAAAGCTTTACTATGCGTCCGAGGTCTCCGTCGCGCCGCCGCTCTTCGTGCTTATGGTCAACGACGAGACGCTCCTTCACTTTTCCTATGCGCGGTATCTCGAAAACGTCATCCGTCAGGCGTACGACTTTTCGGGAACGCCCATCCGCATCCAGGTGCGCAACAAGAAGGACGATTGAGGAGCTTCTATGCAAGAGCTGTACTTTTCCGAGAATTGGTATTGGTTTTTGTTGATGGCCGTGATCTGCTATCTCTTGGGATGCGTCAATTTTGCCATGATCATCGCCCGCACCAAGCATAAGGATGCGCACAAGATCGGCAGCGGCAACCCGGGGACCATGAACATGAGCCGCGAATTCGGCCTCAAAGTGGGGCTTGTCAATTTCCTCCTCGATGTGTCGAAGGGCGGTGTTCCCGCGCTTATCAGTTACTTTATTTTCCGCGGCTGTGTGTTCGCGGGGACGGACGTCGTCGTCTCCGACTTCACAAGGTATTTCTGCGGCGTGTTCGTCATCATCGGGCATATCTGGCCCGTCACGATGCGCTTCCGCGGCGGAAAAGGCATTGCCTCGACGCTCGGCCTCTTTTGGTTTTCGCTCGGCTGTGAGCAAGGCTGGTATGCGGCCGCTGCCTTTTTATGGCTCGTCTGCGTCCTTCTCTTCATCGCCGTGACGGAGTGGGGCTCGATGGGCTCTCTTCTCGGCGTTACGGGCTTTTCGCTGTGGCAGGGCGTCATCTTCTTCCTTCGCTATGAGGCGGAGCTTCAAAACGTCTTTGTCATCCTCATCTTCATGCTCCTGCTTTTTCTCAATTTCCTTACCTGGTTTGCGCATCGGAAGAACCTCGTGCGCCTGTTTGCGGGCGAAGAGCACAGGACTTCCGTCAAGAAGCTCTCCAAGGGCAAGCGCGGTATGCAGAATATGTAAATGATTCCCCGCCCGATGCGGGGAATCGCTTTCGTTTTTGTGCGAGTGCTGCATTTAAGCAGTATTTCATAAACTTTCACGGCGTTTTCATTGTATTTGGGGTATTTTTTTGCTATAATATGAAGGAGTTCGGGGCGCACCGATGGTTTTTGCGCGCCCAATACTGTAACAGAATATGAAAGCGATCGAATTCGAAAACGTCAGCTTTTCTTATGAAGAGGGCGGGGCGTTTGCGATCAAAAACTTAAATTTTTCCGTGGAGGAAGGGGAGTTTGTCGCCATTTTGGGCCACAACGGCAGCGGCAAAAGTACGCTCGCCCGCCTCACGAACGGACTTTTGGAAGCAGACGGCGGCATCATCCGCGTCTTCGGCGAACAACTGACGGACAAAAATCTCTTTGACATCCGGAAGCAGGTCGGCATCGTATTTCAGAACCCCGACAATCAGACGGTCGCTTCCATCGTGGAAGACGACATTGCATTCGGCGCAGAGAACATCGCCCTTCCGCGCGAGGAGATCGGCCGCCGCATCGATTTTGCATTGAAGGCGGTCGGCATGGAGGAGTTCCGCCATGCGACGGTCTCCCGTCTTTCGGGCGGGCAGAAGCAGCGCATTGCGATCGCAGGCGTCCTTGCCGTCATGCCCAAGGTGCTCATCCTCGATGAGTCGACGGCGATGCTCGATCCGAAGGGCCGCCGCGAGATCATCGACGTCGTCACCCGCCTCAACCGCGAACAAGGCATTACCGTGCTCCTCATCACGCACTTTATGGAGGAAGCGCTGCGTGCGACGCGAGCCATCGTCATGAACCGCGGCGAGATCGTCATGCAGGGTACCCCCGACGACATCTTCGAGCGCCACGAAGAGCTTCTGACCTATAACCTTACGCTGCCCCTCATCGGGCGCATCTGCAAGGAACTGCGCGCGGGCGGGATGCCCGTTCAGGACACCTTGGACGCAAGCTCACTTGCAAAGGAGATCGCCGCATGCGTATCCAAGCAGAGCATTTGAGCTATACCTATAACCCTGGCTCGCCCTTTTCCTCGGCGGCTTTGAAGGACGTTTCCCTCTCCGTGGAAGAGGGGGAGTTCTTCGGCATCATCGGTCACACGGGCAGCGGGAAGAGCACCTTCGTCCAGCACCTCAACGCGCTCCTGCGTGTCCCGACTTCTTTGAAGAAGTACAGAAAGAAGCACAAAGCACCGCCTTCCAATACCGTCCTCCGGGTGGGGGAATTCGACCTTACCGACAAGAAGACGGACTTCAACGCCCTTCGCAGCAAAGTCGGCATGGTGATGCAATACCCCGAATACCAGCTCTTTGCCGAGACGGTCTTTGAAGACGTCGCCTTCGGGTATAAGAACTTCGCCCCCGAAAAGCCGACGAAGGAACAGGTGGAAAGTGCCGTCCGAGACGCGCTCACCATCGTCGGGCTCAACTACGACGAAGTGAAGGAGATGTCTCCTTTCGATCTTTCGGGCGGGCAGAAGCGCCGCGTCGCCATTGCGGGCGTCATTGTCACCAAACCCGAAATTCTGGTTTTAGACGAGCCCGCCGCGGGCCTCGATCCTTTGGGCAAGCAGGAAGTCATGGAGCTTTTGCACCGCCTGCATGCCTCGTGGTGCAAGACCATCATCATCGTCTCGCACGATATGGACGAGATCGCCGAAAACTGCACGCGCGTCGCCGTCTTTTCGGACGGGGAAGTCAAATATGTCCTGCCCCCCAAAGAACTGTTCCGGCATGCGGAAGAACTGCTTGCTCTCGGGCTCGATGTGCCGCTCACCGCGAAGATCTGTCTCGCGCTCAAAGAGTACGGCATCCGGCTTGAATGTGATTTCACGACGGAAGACTTCCTGAAAAAAGCCCTTGCCCTTCAAGGGAAAGGGGGCAGCGTATGATGAAAGACGTCGCCTTCGGGCAGTACTATCCGACGAAGTCTTACGTCCACAACTTAGATCCCCGGCTCAAGATCGTCTTCCTCATCGCCTACATCGTGGCGATCTTCCTCGCGAAGAATTTTTACGGGCTCGCCTGCTGCTTTGTCGTTTTGGCGCTTTCGATCGGGTTTTCCCGTGTGCCCGTTCTCCGCGTCTTCAAGGCGATCAAGGGCATCCTCTTTCTCATCGTCTTTACGACGCTCCTTAACCTCCTTTTCTATAACGGGGAGACGGTGTATGCGGAGTGGTGGATCTTCACCATCACGAAAGAGGGCATCCTGTTCAGCGTCTTCCTTGTCATCCGCCTCGTGCTGCTCATCACCTGCTCGTCGCTTCTCACCTATACGACGACGCCCGTGGCGCTCACAGACGGCATCGAGAGCCTCTTATTTCCGCTTACACTCATCCGCTTCCCCGTGCGCGAACTCGCGCAGATCATGAGCATCGCCCTCCGCTATATCCCCATCCTCATGGATGAAACGGAGCGCATCATGAATGCGCAGAAGGCGAGGGGAGCAAACTTTGAAACGGGAGGGCTCGTTAGCCGCGTCAAGGCGGTCATCCCCGTGCTCATCCCGCTGCTGCTCTCCTCCTTCCGTCGGGCAGAGGAACTCGGCGACGCGATGGAAGCCCGCTGCTATACGGGCGGCAGGAAGCGCACCAAGTATAAAAAGCTGCGCTTCACCTGGCGCGATCTCCTTGCGTTTTTTGCAGGAGCTGCGCTCATCACGGGCGTGGTGCTCCTCAACGTCTATCTCGGGGCGATGATATGAAGGCGCTGCTCTTAGTCAGTTACGACGGCACCGCGTTTTCGGGCTGGCAGCGTCAGCCGAACGCCCGCACGGTGCAGGAAGAGATGGAAGATGCTGCCTTTCGCGCCTTTTCCCGCCGCGTTGCTTTGACCGCAAGCGGCAGGACGGACGCGGGCGTCCACGCCTTGGGGCAGGTCGTCGAAGGCGAGTTCCCCGAAGGCATCCCGCCCGAAAAGCTCAGGGAATGCCTCAACGTTCAGCTCCCGCCCGACGTCAAAGTGATACGAAGCTGCAAGGCACCCGAGGGGTTCGACGTTACACGGCAGGCAAAGCGCAAGACGTACTGCTACAACGCATATTTTGCAGAGAGCGAACTTCCGCTCTATGCCCGCTATGCGGCGCGGCTCAAAAAAGAGCCCGATCTTGCACTCATGCAAGAGGCCGCAAAACTCTTGGAAGGGGAGCATGATTTTTCCGCCTTTCGCGCGTCCGGCTATACGTCTAAGACGAGCATACGGACGCTCTATTCTGTCAACTTCGAAAAAACTGCCATCCCGTCGGGCAAGCTCTATTCGGTGCGGGTCACGGGGAACGGATTTTTATACAACATGGTGCGCATCCTCGCGGGCGAATTGTTCGCCATTGGCTGCGGCAAGCAGGAGGGGATCACGCGTGCCTTTGAAACGGGGGAGCGAAGCGCGCTTTCGGTAACGATGCCGCCGCATGGGCTCGTCCTTGAAAGCGCCGATTACGGCATTGCCGAAATGCTTCCTTAGGGAGGAATGATGGAATTTTTTGAATTTTTTAGCGTCCCGCTGATGTTTATGCAGGGGATCATCAACTTTATCGTCAAGCCGGAGATCAATGATGTCTACGACTACTCGAACGTCGTTTTGAGCTGTTACTTGTTTTCCGCTTTGGGCGCGCTTGCGATCTATCTCATCCTGCTCGTCTTCGGTGGGATCGGGCTCAATAAACTTGCCAAGAAGCAGGGGCTCAAACAGCGCTGGATGGCGTTTTTGCCTTTTTTCAATACCTATTACTCGGGCAAACTTGCTGGCGAGACGCAGTTCTTCGGGCAGAAGATGAAGCGCGTCGGACTGTATGCGGCGATCTTGGAATTTCTCTATGTCGCATTGGAGATCTTCCTGTATATCATAAGCATTGTTGCCTGCTTCCCGCAATATCTGACACTTGAGATCGATGAGAAGACGGGCGCACTTTCCGGCGTTCCCAACGACAGTCTCCCCGCATGGATCACGCCTACCAATAATTACGGCAATCTTGTCGCCTATCTCATCTGGTTCTTCGCCATCGTCTTCTTATGCGTCTTGTACGTTGCGTTTTTCCGCAAGTACTATGCGCGCGGGCCCATCCTGCTTGCTTTTCTTTCGACGATCTTCCCGTTCCGCGGGATCACGATCTTTGCCGTTCGCAATAATGCTCCCGTCGACTATAACGATTATATCCGCCGCCGCACGCAGGCCTATATGCGCAGCAACGGCTATCAGCCGCCCTATGGCCCTTATGGCTCACAGAATGGCCCTTACGGTCAAAACAGGAACGACACGCAGAACGGGCTCGACCCCTTTGAAGGCTTTGGCGGGCCATCGGGCGGGAATTACGGAAATCCGGGCGATAGTTCTTCGGGAACTTCGTCCGATCCATCTTCCGACGACGATCCCTTCTCCGAGTTCGGCGACGACAAAAAGTAAAAATCAACGGCTTCCCTTACACTCGGGAAGCTGTTTTTTTGTAAAATCATTTTACTTTTTTGATTTTGTCTGCTATAATCATAATCACAGATTATAGCAAGGTGTGCAAGATATGCGATCTTGCGCTGCTTTCATAGGTGAAAGTTATGGAACTCATTTCTGCTATCGCTACCGCGCAGGGAGTCGGAGGAATTGCCGTGATCCGCGTAAGCGGAGAGGGCGCGCTCCCGCTTGCCCAAAAAATGTTCTCCTATAAGGGAGAATTTGAGCCGTACCGTCTCTATCCCGGGCATATCGACTGCGGTGCGTTTTCCGATCGCGGTATGTGCGTCTACTTTCGCGCGCCGCACTCCTTCACGGGGGAGGATACCGTCGAATTTCATTGTCACGGCGGGGTGGAGATCGCACGGGCGGTCTATCAGCGTACGCTCGATCTTGGCGCACGTCCTGCGGAAGCGGGGGAGTTTACCCGCCGCGCCTTTCTGAACGGAAAACTTTCCCTCTCCGCAGCAGAGGGACTCGGAGAGATGATCTCAGCGCGCTCGGAAGCGCAGGCAAAAGCCGGATACCTTCTCTACGGGGAGAAACTTACCAAAGAGGGGAAGCGTCTTCAGGATCTTCTCAAAGAATGCCTTGCGCGCGTCGATGCCGACGTTGATTACCCGGAAGAGGATCTCTCCGCCGTAACGGGCGAGGAGATCGAAGAGCGGCTCGCGATCGTTCAGGACGCGCTGTCGGCGCTTTTAATGCAGTATCGCGCGGGCAAGCGCATCCGTGAGGGCGTCAATGTCGCGCTCTGCGGCAAGCCCAATGCGGGCAAGAGCTCGCTTCTCAATGCGCTCTTGGGCTACGACCGTGCCATCGTCTCTTCGGAAGCGGGAACGACGCGCGATGCCGTAGACGGAACGATTGAACTTCACGGCGTCCTGTTCCGCCTTACCGACACGGCAGGCCTTCGCGAGGGCGAAGGGGAGATCGAAAAAGAGGGCATCCGCCGTGCGCGTGCCGCAATGGAACGCGCCGACGTCGTCGTTTGGGTGCGCGAGGATGAAGAGTTGCCGCCTGCGCTTCCCGAAGGCGCCGAGCTCATCATCGTGGGAAGCAAGAGCGACGTGCGCCGCGAAACGGACTGCGATATCAACGTCTCTTCGGTCACGGGCGAGGGCATCCAAGCACTCAAGGAGCTCATCTTTGAACGGGGCTTCGGAAAGCAGAACGACAGTATCTTTCTGATGGAAGAGAGGCACTACCGCGCAGTCGGGGAGGCGAGAGAGGCCGTTCGGACAGCCCGGAAGGCGATCGCAGAGGGGCTTCCCGCCGAACTCTATGCCGAGGACATCAAGCGCGCCTACGTGGCGCTGGGGCTCTTGAGCGGGGAGACTGCGACCGAGGAGATCATCAGCGAGATCTTCTCCAAATTTTGTGTGGGCAAGTGAGCGCGGCAGCGTTTTGCCTTGCTCTATAAGGAGTAATTATGGTCAATCTGGAACTTTACCGCGTCTTTTACACGGTCGCAAAGTGCGGGAGCCTTACAAAGGCGGCACAGGAGCTGTATATTTCCCAGCCCGCCGTCTCTCAGGCGATCCGGCAATTAGAAAATCAGCTCGGCACGACGCTCTTCAACCGCGTGCATAAGGGCATGGAGCTCACGAAGCAGGGGGGCGAACTTGTGTTTGAGGACGTTTCGCGCGCCCTTCAGCTTTTGGACGGGGTGGAGAGCCGCCTCTCCGAGCTCAAGAAGAGCGCCAAAGGCACCCTTCGCATCGGCGCTTCCGAGACGATCTTTCAGTATCTCCTTGCAGATAAGCTCGTCAAATATCATGCGCTCTATCCCGACGTCAAATTCGAGCTTTTGTCCGACGTCTCGCCCATCACCATCGAACAGCTCAAGACTGACCGCTGCGACGTCGGCTTCCTCAATTTTCCCATTCCCGAAGACGAGGGCATTGTCGTTCGCCAGACCATCACGCTTCTCAACGACGTATTTATCGGCGGAAAGGGGTTCGAACGCTTCAGGGGTCGTCAGGTGCCCTTATGGGAGCTGCAAAACGAGCCGCTCCTTTTGATGGAGCCGCACACCGTGGCAAGGAGCGCCGTCGATCACTTCTGCACGAGCCTCGGCATCCGCTTCCGCCCCGCCATCGAGGTCGACAGCTGGGGGTTCATGAAAAAACTCGTCGCAGAGGGCATGGGCATCGGCTGTATCCCGCGCGAGTATATGCAGCCGGAAGCGGGAGATAATAGCATCTTCGAGATCGAAGTTTCTCCCACGATGCCGTCGCGTTCGGTGGGGGTGGCGCTCCCCAAAAATACGAGCATTTCCTACGCCCTCCGCGCCTTCTTGGAACTCTTCCGCGAGGGGTAAGACGTAACGGATCGGTCGGCCCGCTTTCCGATGCGCAATATGGAGTTGTTCCCCGAGAGCCGCACGGCATGAGCTCCCAATTGTTTGATTTTGCCCCTCAAATGGGGCTTTTTTGTGCCGATTTGATTGACAGGGAGAATATTCTTGTGTATAATGGACGAGTTGTTGAAAAATCAACAATGGAGAAGATCATGCAGCAAGATATCTTTGAGCAGTTTTCCCTGCTCATCCTCAAAATGAGTAAGATCGTGCAGAAGATCAAGGCGCTCGAAATGGTGCCGTTCGATCTCAAAGCCGTGCACGTTATGATCTTATATCTGCTTCGCATGCACCGCGAAGGGCTTTCCGTCAGCGAGCTCTGCCGTCAGACGATGGACGACAAGGCGGCTGTTTCCCGCGCCGTCTCCGTGCTGCGGGAGCGGGGTTACGTTGTGCCCGATGACGCCCGTCTCGCCCCCGTGCGGCTTACGAAGGAGGGAGAAGAGCTCGCCTCTTACATCACGGGCCGCGCCGCCTGCGCCGTGAGCGAAGGAGGCGTGGGACTGAGCGATGAGGAACGCACCCGCTTTTTCTGCGTCCTCGAAACCATTTGCTGCAATCTCGAAAAATATCAGAAGAAGCTGCTCGACGAGAGCGGCTCTAAGGAGGAAATATGATCAAATTGCTTGTGGATTCCGCCTGTGACCTCGAAGCCGAGGAAGCCAAAGCGCGCGGGATCACGCTTTTGCCCCTCTATATCCGCTTTGGGGAGGAGGAATATCAGGACGGCGTCACTCTCTCGCACCGTGCCTTTTTTGAAAAACTCATCGAGACGGATGACATCCCCAAGACGAGCCAGATCAACGAATTTCGATTCATGGAGGCGTTTGATGAACTGACGAAAGACGGGAGCGAGGTCGTTGCGGTCGTCCTCTCTTCCAAACTTTCGGGTACATATGCGAGCGCAGTGAAGGCGTCAAAAAAATTTGGGGGCAAAGTGTTCGTTGTAGACAGCATGAACGCCTGCCTCGGGGAGCGCATCCTCGTCGAATATGCCGTTCGCCTCATGGAGGAGGGGAAGCTCTCTGCGCGGGAGATCGCAAAGGAATTGGATGACAAGAAGGGGAAGATCAAACTGCTTGCCCTCCTCGATACGCTGAAATATCTTCGGAAGGGAGGGCGAATCTCCTCCGTGACCGCGATCGCAGGCGAGATGCTCTCCATCAAGCCTGTCATCACCGTCTCGGACGGCGAACCCAAACTCATCGGCAAAGCGATGGGCTCCAAGAAGGGCAACAACCTTCTCAACCGCCTTGTGGAAGAGTGCGGCGGCATCGATTTCTCCATGCCCTATACGCTCGCTTACTCCGGGCTTTCGGAGAGTTATCTTCTAAAGTACCTGCATGACAGCGAACATCTTTGGAAAGATCACGCCGATCATATCCCATACTATCTCATCGGCAGTACGATCGGAACGCACATCGGGCCGAACGCGATCGCCGTTGCGTTTTTCTCCAAATGAGGGGCGCATAAAATATCGCCGAAAAGGCAAGAAAAGGGGAGCAGCCGAGTCTGCTCCCCTTTGGTATAATTGTCGGTAAAATTGCGGATACTCCCGCGTGGGTACATAAGGAGGTGGGTATGCTGCAAAAGGTCGTCATCTGCGGGGTAGATACTTCCGGTCTCCCCAAGCTTACAGCCGAGGAAAACGAGAGGCTCATGAAGGCTTTGAAAGAGGGGGATGAACGGGCGAGGGAGCGGTTCATCGTCGGAAATATGCGCCTTGTTCTTTCCCTCGTCAAGCGGTTTTGGGCAAAAAATGCAAACGCCGACGACGTCTTTCAGGCTGGCTGTGTGGGGCTCATCAAGGCGATCGATCACTTTGACTTAAAGTACAATGTTAAGTTTTCAACATACGCGGTGCCCATGATCCTCGGGGAGATCAAAAGATTTCTTCGGGACGGCAACTCTCTGCGCGTTTCCCGCTCCATTCGGGATACCGCCTATCAGATCCTGAAGGCGCGAGAACGGATCGAAGCGAAGGACGAGGAGGCGACGATCTCCCGCATTGCAGCAGAGCTATCCATAAAGGAACGGGAAGTCGTGTATGCGCTCGACGCCATATCCGATCCCGTCTCGCTGTATGAGCCTGTCTACAATAAGTCGGGCGATGCGTTGGAACTCATGGATCAGATCTGTGACGAAAAGCAGAGCGATGAGATCTGGACAGAGCACGTCGCGCTTCGAGAGGCGCTCGACAGGCTCAATGAGCGGGAACGAAAGATCCTGCAGCTCCGCTACTTTGAGGGGAAAACGCAGACGGAGATCTCGGCAGAGGTCGGCATCTCGCAGGCGCAGGTCTCCCGCCTGGAAAAGAACGCGATCGGGACGATAAGAAAAGAAATATCCTGATGAGTTCAGCGCGAATTTTGTCAAGAATTGCCCGATCGGGGCATATGATATAGCGTGGAAACGAGCTTTCAGGATCTCAAACAAAAGATGGTCGTCAACGTTTGTGACGGAAAACAGCTCGGAAAGGTTTCCGATGTTGTTTTCACCTATCCCGAAGGACGCGTGTCGGGGATCGTGGCGCCAGGCGGAAGGGGGTTCCGCTGGGGCAAGTCCGATGTGTATATCGATCTCAAATGCGTGAGCAAGATCGGCGTAGATGTCGTCCTCGTGGAACTCAAAAGCGCGCCTCGGATCGATCGGAAAAAGGGGCTTTTATCGCGTGGGGGCGCACCATACTCTCCGCAGCAAAATTGCAAAGATCCCCGCCGAGATTACAGCGATTATGAGTAATATTTGCAGTAATTCATGCGTTTGCATAGTATTATGCCAGACATAATGGCTGCTTGATTTAGAGAAAACCCGCAGAACTTCTCTCTGCGGGCTCTTTTTATTGTTTTGCGGGATAACAGTCGCAGGCTCTTCCGTCGGGAAGAAATCCCGTATCCGAACACTTTGAACATTGATATTCCGGCGTAAGGTCTGCTTCGGAAAGGGAGAGCTTTTTCAAAGCTGCGCGGCGCTGTTCCTTCGCGACTGTAAGCTCCTTTCGGAGGGCCTCTGCGGCTGCGGGGGAGAATACTTCCGCCCGGGCGAGCTCGATCTCTTTGCGCTTGATGAGGGAATCGGACTGCGAAAATGCTTTATCGCTCTCTGCGATGCGGCGGTTGCTTTCCGCGCGCTCCTGTGCTTTTTGGCGCAGTACGGCATAGTAATGTTCCCTCTCTCCCCGAAGGTCTGCCGCGATCTCCGCCTCGCTCTTGAAATCTGTCCGCCTCTGGGTGTTCCGGGCTTGGCCCTGCGCCAAAGCGGTGCGTTCGGGGATCTCGGAGATCTCTTTGACGTTGGTGCGCTTCCATTCGGAAAGCAGTTTGTTCATATAGGAGAGCGGGGCGCTCGCGCCGGCGCTCCGCTTTGCCGCTTCCAAGATCATCCGGTCGGAAAATTCCCAGCTCTTCCATGCCGCGATCATGTCGAGTGCGCTCGTCGTCTTTTTGATGACACCGCAAACCGATTGAAGAGACTGCAGAAGTTTGAGCTGCTTTTCGCGGTTCGTAAGATACGCGGCAACTCCCTCTTCATCGACAATTCCGCTCTCGTAGAGGGAGCCGAGAAAGCCGTCCATGCCCTGGAAATCATATCCGAGTTTGAAGCAAAAGGAGGCGATTTTTATCAGGCTCTCTGCTTCATAGCCGCGTTCCAGCCATTTTTCGGCATATTCCTCGATGTAAGCGCGAGGGTTCTGGATGCGGATCCCCAATTTTCTTCCGATCGCGAAGACGAGTTCGGCTTTTTTCTCCCGAAGCGTTAAGTATTCTTTGGCTTGCTTTTCGCCCGTGATGCCCTTTTCGAGCAGCTCTCCGACAAGAGCGTCGAGCGTTGATAAGGACCCCTTCTTCAATGCCGAAGCGCACGCAAACACTGCGCCCTGATCCATGCCTGCTTCCTGCCATTTTTCAAGATAGGCGTAATCGCTCTCCTGCGGCTTTTTGTAGACGCCGAGCAAGGAATAGATGCGTGAGAGCGCGC
The DNA here is from genome assembly GCA_944354535.1 of uncultured Clostridia bacterium. Lineage (GTDB taxonomy): Bacteria > Bacillota > Clostridia > Christensenellales > Borkfalkiaceae > Gallimonas. The sequence goes on along the minus strand of CALVPY010000019.1, from coordinate 1,389 downwards.
GTTCGTTTTCATTGAAATCGGCAAGCTCCTGTTCCACCTGCTCATAGGTATATTTGTGTTCGGCGCACAGCTTTTTGGCCTTATTGAGGATGTGCTGCGAAGAGAGCTTATCGCCGTCTTTTTTCATGCAGTATTCGGAGATCAGCAGGAAGGCCTGCTGCTCCATGGGATAGTTTTCAAGGAATTCCAGGATCCTTTGATGCTCATACGGTTTGAAGTCTTTTCCCGCTTTTTGAAGCTGTTTCAAAAGCTCGCGGTTGAACTGAGAGTATTTTTCCGCTCTCACGGGCTTGGGTTTCCCCGCCGTGGAGCTCACGGGCAGATATTCCACGAAGAGGGGATCTTGGGAGAGGATGCGCACGAGATCGCACTCCTCCCAGAAGCCGAAGATCTCCCGGATGCGTTCGTAGGGGATCTTCAAGAGCTTTGCCATTGCGCGTGCGTCGAAATCGTCCTTGCAGCCGCAAAGGTACAGCCCGTAGAGATACGCCCTCACGGCGTCGCCGTCCGCCTGCGGAAGATATTTCGTGATAAACTGATTCTCCACGGTGGTGTACATATTTTCGGTAAATTCTTTGGAATAGGCGCTGAAGGACATACAAAATCTCCGAACTTTCTTTCATCCGCTTGCTTTTTCGCGGCAGTCGATGTATAATGGTATTCTATAAGGGGCAGTTTCGTCCCTCATCACAGTATATCACATCTTGCCCGCAAAAGCAAGGCTCTTTCCGTGTTCGGGGGAGTGTTTTTGGCGGGATGGAAGGACGCATTTTCAGAGTGAACATTCTCCATACATCAGATTGGCATATCGGGAAACGGCTCATGGACAGAGATCGCCTCCCCGAACAGATCGAGGCGCTCCATGAGCTTACTGCGATCTGCAGGGAGAGAGAGGTCTCCGTCGTGCTCGTCGCGGGGGATGTTTTCGATACCTATCTTCCGCCCGCCGAAGCGGAAGAGGTCTTTTTTCGTGCCGTCAAGGAGCTTGCGGGCGATACGCGTGCTGTCGTCGTCATCCCGGGAAACCACGATGACGGCGTTCGGCTTGCGGCTTCCGCGCCCATTGCGGAGCAGCACGGCGTCTATCTGTTCGGCAGCAGGGGCGGCCATTTCGCGCTCGGCGGAAACAGGCCCGTCCGTGCGGTGGAGGCGGGGGAGAATCACCTCGTTTTGCAGGATGAAAAGGGCGACCGTATCTACATCAACGCGCTTCCCTATCCCAACGAGGCGCGCCTGAAGGAAGAAAAGACGGAGGAGAGCTATTCCGAAAAGGTCGCCCGCTGGATCGAGAGCGGGGAACAAGGGTTCCGCGGCGGTGTGCCGCATATCCTTCTGTCCCATCTCTTTGTCGCGGGCGGCAAGACGAGTGAAAGCGAACGCGGCATCGAC
>CALVPY010000018.1 GCA_944354535.1 uncultured Clostridia bacterium | reverse complement strand
TGGCGCGGGATTCGCCGCAGGCGATGCCGCGACGGAAGGAGTAGAGAAGCAACTCCCTCAGTCAAGGCATCGGCAAAGCACCGAATGCCTTGACAGCTCCCTCGGTGAGGGCGCCAAAAGTGAGGATAGCCTCCCTCCCGAGGGCGCCTCAAGTGAGGAACTCCCAAACAGCCTCCCTCTTGAGGGAGGTGGCGCGGGATTCGCCGCAGGCGATGCCGCGACGGAAGGAGTAGAGAAGCAACTCCCTCAGTCAAGGCATCGGCAAAACGCCGAATGCCTTGCCAGCTCCCTCGGTGAGGGCGCCAAAAATGAGGATAGCCTTCCTCCCGAGGAGGAGCCTAAAAATAAGGAAACTCCCTCAGTCACCTTCGGTGACAGCTCCCTCGGTGAGGGCGCCTCAAATGAGGAATCCCCAAACAGCCTCCCTCCCGAGGGCGCCTCAAATGAGGAAACTCCTCCGAGCAAGGCGCCCAAAAACCGCAGGGCGCGGCGGGATGCAAGGCGTCAAAGGCGCATCGCCAAAGCAGAGGCGAAGCGTCGGAGGCGAACGGAAAAGGAGGCGGCGCGCCTCGAAAAGCGCCGTGAAAAGCGGCGTCTTGCCTGCGAGCGGCGGCGGAGAGCGGATCCGCCCCACATGGGCAGGGCTCCTAAGCGCACCGATGCCGTCGATCGCTACGGCAACCATGCGGGCAGCGTGCGCCGCCATGCGTGGTTCGACCGCGACGGCAATCTCCGCGGTACGTTCGTTCGGGAAAAGGACGGCGTCTTTCTGGAACTCGGCGGCGAGCGCGTGGGGTATCTCGACAAACACCGCAATGTCCGGACGCTCTCTTCCGAATATATCGCGAGCCTGCGCCCCTTCTTCGCGCGGCTGCCGATCTTCTTCTTTCTCTTTGCCTTCATCTTCCTCTGGCTGCTTTCGGCGGGTCTTACCCTGCGCTTCTCTCCCTTTGCGGAGCGGGTCGGGCTGGACCTTCCCGATAACTATTCCTTTGTCGAGGACAGCGCCGAAAACGGCAAATGGAGTTTTATCATCGAAAATCCCGTACACTTCGTGGACGGTGACGGCGAGGCGTTGGATTACGTCTATCCCGGCGATATGGGGGTCTTTACCTTCACCGCCAGCAACTTTGTCGAAATGCCCGTCGTCTGTTCTTTTGCCTTTCTCGAGGACAACGATGCGGACATCGAGATGCGCTATATGCTGACGATGGACGGCGAATACCTCACCCCCGAAGAATATACCGATCACGAAGACTTTGAGCTCGGCAGTATCTCGCTGAAGCCCGGCAAGACGGCGGAATTCACCCTCTATTGGAAGTGGGTGGACGACGATGAGAAGGATACCAATTTCACCCAACAGGGCGGCGAGTATCAGATGAATATCGAGCTCATCGGTGAAGTCGCTGCTTCCGCCTCCTGAAAGGACATCCGTAAGCTTCCGGCACGCGCCTGAAATGAGGTAACTCCCTCAGTCACCTTCGGTGACAGCTCCCTCGGTGAGGGCGCCAAAAGTGAGGATAGCCTCCCTCTTGAGGGAGGTGGCGCGGTATTCGCCGCAGGCGATGCCGCGACGGAAGGAGTAGAGAAGCAACTCCCTCAGTCAAGGCATCGGCAAAACGCCGAATGCCTTGCCAGCTCCCCCGAGGAGGAGCCGAAAATGAGGATAGCCTCCCTCCTGAGGGCGCCTGAAATGGGAAGGGTTCGGCAGTTTGCGGGCATTCTCAACAAAATGGATCCAATATGAAGAAAACTCTGTACATTGCGGCGAAGGTGCTGCGCATCGCGATCATGGTGCTCGTGGGCATCCTCGTCGTCGTCAACGTCTATCTGCTCATCCGGCGCTATGCGTTCCATGACCCGACGCCCACCGTGTTCGGGCTTGCCTCGGCAAATGTGGAAACGGGCAGTATGCAGCCGCTCATCAACGAGGATGACTTCGTCTTTACCCGTGCGCAGGACAGCTACGCCGTGGGCGATATCGTCATGTATCAGACGACGGGCTCGTACGGCGAGACGATCGCCGTTACGCATCAGATCATAGAAATCGACGAAAACGGAAATTATATTACAAAAGGCGTCAACAATCAGGATGCCGACATCGACCCCGTCTCTCCCGAACAGGTGGTGGGGAAGGTCTTTGCCGTATGGCACGGCTTCGGGAAGGTCGCCGCATTTTTCCGCTCCCCTGCGGGCATCTGCGTGCTGCTCATTGCGGCCGTCGGCGTGTGGCTCCTGATCGACCTCATCCCGGGAGGCAAAAAGAAGGATATTGATGAGCAAGAAGCAGGCGAGAACAACTAAATGGAACTATCCGCTGATGCGGTATCTGAGTTTGCTCCTCGCGGTGACGCTGTTGTTTACGGGCGTCACTTTTGCACGCTTTGCGCTCTACCGCGATACGGGCATGGGCGCCGGCATCGCCAAGTTCGACGTCTCCTATACCATCGACGGCGTCAACTCGCTCACCTTCGGCAATCAGAGCTACTGGCAGCAGCTGGCGGGCGGCTGGTATGCACAGGGCGGTTCGCGTACCGTTCGCGTCGGGATGTACAACAACAGCGATATCGACGCGCACGCGCATACCCTCACGATGGAAGGCCCTGCCGAGTTTTGGGAGAACATCGCCCTGCAGCTCACGACCGTAAAGGAGGAGAGCGAATCCGAAACGGGCTATGCGGCGGGCGAAGTCGTGACGACGCAGTACGTCCTCGCCGATTTTCTGCGGGTAAGATATGGCGGCGATACGGCCGATGGCTCGACAAGCGACGAAAGGCACAACTATAAGTATGGTGATTATATTGATTGGGATAACACGAATGCGCCGGTAATTGGCGCAAGCGTCGGCGAGTTCGATACCGTCTTCTTCGATACCAAGTTCTCCGATGAGTTCGGCCAGCGCGGCAGCATCGAAGAGACCTTCCTGATGTCGGGCGGCATTAAGACCAAAGATGAAAGCGGAAATGAAACGTTCAGCGGCAGCGTGACCGCCGTGCGCACATCGGCAACGGATACCGCAACAAAAACAGAAGACTCCCCGGGCACTCCCTTCTTTGGCAGCGGAACGGATGACTTTCAAGACCTCACCATCACCATTACGGCGAGCATGCAGGAAGTGCAGTACTCGGTGGGTTTTGTCCGTCGGGAGGGTACCCATTCGATGCCCGCATTCTACCTCGATTGCGTCAAGCAGGTCCCCTATTATACGATCGAGATCACCCTGCCCGATAATTACACCGTATCGGATGAGAGCGACCCGTACTTCGTTCTGGGCGCCAAGACTGCGCAAGGAGAGAAAGGGGAAGAAGATTCCCTGCTTCTCTTCCTCACATGGACGAATTCCCTGCCTTCGTCCGATCTGAAAACGGACGTCGCGCGGACGCCTGAGGATTTGGTGACGATTGCGACGGCCGGCGACACATTCAACGACACATTCAACGACACATTCAACGGCGCTCAGGTCATCGGTTATCACTTCAACTACAACGACGTGCCTGCCAAGCAGAAGGATGAAGCGGGGAACGTGCAGGACATTCTCACCACCGTGCGCATGAATAAGACGGTCAAGGAACGGAATGAGAGCGGCACATGGAATAAACTTAAAACTCCTACGATCGCATGGGAGCACATCGCTTCGATCAATTCGGGCGAAGGCGCCTATCCGCACCCGCTTATAGCGCAGACGGATGGCTCTTACGATTGCGATGGCGATCCTTCCGTAACGATCGCTGACGGCGTTTTGGGAAGCAGTAAATACGACGGCTCGTTCTCCTCTTCGGAATTTGAGACGACTAAAATAGATGAAACCGAATATTGCGTTGCCGCCGAAAAGGGGTATGCCGTCCGGTTCGCCGTCTATTTCGAGCAGCACAGCGAACTGCCCGTACAGGCGGGCGCTTGACCCTCGTAAAAGGAGGACGGGAATGACGCATAAGATGCGCAAAACTCTCATCATGATTGTCATGGCGGCGCTCATCATCTGTCTGATGGCGGCGTCGCTTACCTATACTTTCACTTACGGGCTCTATACGGGCGGCAAGTTCGATTCCGAGAACAGCCCGTACGACGACCTCATCGAATTTGTCGGCGCGCGCGAATATACGGTGCGTTCGCCCGAAGAGCTCATCCAGGCCATTGAGGACGGCTACTCCAACATCGTCATCTCAGAAGACGCCGAGCAGCCTTTCGTCATCACGGAGGGCGTCACGGATGTCGAGGCAAACCTCGTGCTCAACCTCAACGGCAATGTGGTCGTGCGGAACAGCCGCAACCCCATGCTCGACGTGCAGACCAACGTCTCCGTCGTGCTCGTGTACGATTCTAAAAATACGGGCGCATTCTACAACCCCGTCGGCAGCTCCCTGATGGCGAGCGGCGGCTCTCTGACGGTCGGCTCGGGCGGCTACGAGAGCGGCCCGCGCGCGGAGGAGTATGAAAACGGAACGGCTGCGGGCGAGCTGACTTCACAGCCTTCCGATGTCGCCATTTTCACAAGGGGCGGCATTACGTCTCCTGATAAAGTCGATCGGGCCAACCAGCTTTTTTATCAAGAGATCGAAGCTTCCTCGGGTCTCGTTCCTAAAACGACGGGCAGATACTATCAGGAGACGGCAGGCTCCGGCTATGATTTCGTTCCCGCCGATACCTTCCTCGTCTACACGGAGGCGCAAAACTGCTTTATCGGCGACGGCACGTCTTCGGGGGGCGTCACATTCGAGGAGGGCAAGCTCTATGTCGATGCCGAAAAGGAAACGGTCGGCAATGATACTATCATCACGGCCTCGGAATTTACGACGCCGCTCTGCGACGTCGCCTCCTGCGATTTTTATTACTACTATCCCATCGGGGATGATGATAATGACGGTTATGAAGATTACGCTGTCATCTACGGCTATTGGGATGTCATGAAGCTGGCGAGCAATGACGGCAGCACGGCGGAAAACCTTCGGGAAAAAGGCCTCGTTTACCCCTACGGCGCGGTGCGCATGGTGGAGGGCGAAGGCATCGTGCGCGGCGGCACTTTCTATAACCATTTCGACGTAGCCAATACCTACGGCATCTATGCGGAGGGCGGCAGGCTCTCCGTCTCCCGCAATACCACGTTCGAGACGACCTTCTCCTCGGGCGGAGAGGGCGTCTGCATCCGAAGCAGCGGGGAGAGCGCAGAGCTCACGATCTCCGGCGGCGACTTTTCATCCGAGGTCGGCAACACGATCGAGATGCTGGACGGCAATATGACCGTCACGAAGGGCTCATTCATCAAGACGGGCTGCAAGCAAGGCACGGGAGATAAGCAGCTTGAGAATCAGACCGCCATCATTTCCCTCCTGGGCGGTACGCTGAATGTCAGCGGCGCGAAAACGGGCGACGTGACGATGACGGCGGGAGCGGAAAACAGCACGCTTGAAAACGTGTTCGGCATCCGCGCCGACGGCGGCGGCACGGTCACGACGAAGGGCGTCAGCTTCCATATTTACGGCGATTATTCGGCGGGCGTGCTCTCCTACGACGGCACGATCGATCTCGGCAATGATACCGTCATCAACGTGCAGCAGAGCGATGAAAAGGATGCAAATCATAATATTCTGCTCACTTCTGCGGGGGTGAGTTCGGAGCAGGCTTCCGGGAATGAGGAGAATCCCGTGAACATTTCGGGGAACGTGACGATCGATTCCAACGGGCTCGGCATCACGGCGCGCGGCGTGGTGAACGTGACGGGCGGAAAGTCGATCGTGAAAACGACGCGCGGCACGGGCATTTATGTGAACAACGGTCAGTTCAATGTCAAAAAAGACGCGACCATCAGCGTGGAGAGCACGGTGAAGTCGGGCTTTTCCTGGGCGACCCCTCCGGAGTCAAGCGAGGTCAATGCGCCCAATATCTACAACGGCGTGTATGTGCAGGGCGGCTCGATCACGTCCGAAGGCACGCTCAACGTCGAGCATACGGGCGAGGCGTCGGATACGAATGCAGCAAACCACTATTCGAGCTATGCCGTGTCCGTGGAAAGCGGAGACGTTACGCTCGGAAGCGGTGCGATCGCGGGGAACAGCGCGGGCGGCATCTACGTCTCGGGCGGCGAGCTCACGGCGGGCGCCGTTACGGTCAGCGCGGGCGGCACGGTCTCGGATGATACTTTTACCGCAAATGATCCGACTTATGCGGCGGGCGTTTTGGTGAAGAAAGGCACGGTCAGATTGAGCGGCGCGAAAATTTATTCGACGGCGCTCGGGGTGGCGGTGCTGGGCGGCAATTTCACGACGGAAGGCACATCTTCCGTCACGGCGACGCGCGCCACGGGCATCTATGTGCAGGGCGGCACCGTGACGAACAGCGGCGAGCTCGAAGTGACGAGCGACCTCTTCGATGATAGCGACGCCCTCTACACGAGCGCCGGGGCAGACTTCGGCGGCTCGAGCACGGCAGGCGGCAATATTTATAACGGGATTTTCGTCAACGGCGGTTCGCTCGTGTCGGAAGGGGTATCCAGCATCCTCAACGTCACCTTCAAGGGGGCTGCAGGGGATACACCTTCTTCCGTGAGTAGTGCCACCAAGAGCTATGCCGTCTATGTCACCAATTCGTCGGATGACGGCGCAACGGAGACGACGAACACCTATGCAAGCATCCGTCAAGGCGCGCTCAATGCGGCGCAGGCGGGCGGCGTATATGTACATGGCGGCGATGTCGTGCTGGGCGCTCAGTACGATGAAAACGACAACGTCGTCGGGAATGGAACGGTTGCGATCAAAACGGGCAGCCTGAACGGCAATGCGATCGATACATCAGCCGGCACCTATGGCGCAGGCGTCTTTGCCGATAACGGTAAGGCGGTGCTGTATGGCACGGTCAATGTAGATTGTGCGGCGCTCGGCATTGTCGCCGTCGGCAGCGGAGGCGAGGGAGATACCGTCTCGATCGCACAGGGCGCAGCCGTTAGGGTGAACGCCTCCCGCGCGACGGGCGTGTATGTGCAGGGCGGCACCGTGACGAACAGCGGCGAGCTCGACGTGACGAGTACGATCAGCTCCTCTTGGGAAAACGAGGGCGCAGACTTTGAAAATGCTTCGTTCAAGACGAGCCGCTTCAACGGGATTTTCGTCAACGGCGGGTCGCTGAACTCGACGGGAACGCTCTACGTCGAGCATACGGGCGTGGTGAATGATGCGTTTGGAAACGGTGATAATGAAAATTTAAAGCCAGATAATGCATATTATATGTTTAAGACCAAGAGTTATGCCGTGCGCGTGGAGGGCTCTACGGGTACCAGCGTCGAAATCGCTTCGGGGTCGATCACAAACTCGGTCGGCGGCGGCGTGCTGGTCAATGGCGGCACGGTGACGCTGGGAAAAGAGGGGGAAGGCGCCTATACGGTCGATGCGAATAAAAATTCAAGTGGGTTAACGATTGAAACAACCGGTTATGGCTTGGAAACTACAACCATCGAACTTATAAACGGTGGAGCATGGAATTATCGTTGTACGACAACGGGCGGTGACGCCGTTAAAATCGATGGCGGCACATTAAAAGTGCGTGGGGGTCAGTATCAAACGGCTCACGGGAATGGCATATTCGTGCGCGGCGCACAGGCAGCGGAGGGGGACGATTACGCCGTCGAAATCAGCGGAGGTACGTTCCTCGGATACAATAGTGTTCAGTATGGCAAAAATGCTAATTTGACAGGCCCTGCTCAATCTTACGGGATCAAGATAATCGGAGGAGATGTTCTTGTCAACGGCGGAACGTTTGGAAGTTCTGAAGTTGTTAGTACCAATGGCAGCGCATTCTTTATGGGGTTACCCGATGAAGAATCGAAAATTAAAATTGAAAAGGGTAATTTTTATAGCAAGAACACCGACGCAGTCGCAACTTTCCGTTATACGGATATAACATTTGAAGATACTTCTACTAATAATCAAAATATTAACGTATCTGTAACTTCAGAAATAGATCGTGCGGCTGTAGCGCTTCAGGATGATCTACTTTTTTCTAAGGATGGTGGCAGATCTTCTAATGTGACTATCAACGGCGGCACCTATACAGCAAACGGCTTTGGCGTTTGGTATGGTTGCTCACAAGATAAGCTGATTATTCAAAATGGTATCTTTACGGGAAGTAATACTTCCGGGTTGTACTTCGAGGTTAATCCCGGGAGCAATGTTCAACTTTCCGGCGGGACGTATGAAGGTTCTAACGGCGCGATAAATGCTAATAGCTCGGGGAGTATTTCAACAGGAAAAATACTCGGAGTTAATACTGTTTGTTATCGAGAAGATACTACAAATCAGAGTGATGCGATTTGTAGCAGAGAGTATAATTATGATTGGACATTCACTTATCATTACACACAGATCGGCCGAACGAGTAATGACAATAATGATGCTGACTTAAATGAAAATGTTTATTATAATGGGTCTAATGAGAGAGCGTTTAACCGATTAACAAAAATTGTATTAAAGACAGCTATATCTCTGATAGAATATGATGCTTGATTCCTATATTGTATTCATCTAATAAAAAATCTCCCGCGAGGGCGCAAAATCGGTTGCTTTTTTCGCCGATTTCCTGTAAAATGATGTTCGCATCTGTTCAGATGCATTTGGGGCGCACGGCTTCTGCATCCGTGTGTCCCCCTCCTTTGCAGAGATGGCGGAGCGGCTGAACGCGCACGATTCGAAATCGTGTTAGGCAGTGATGTCTACCAGGGTTCAAATCCCTGTCTCTGCGCCACGGAAAACGGAGTCGACTTTGGTCGGCTCCGTTTTCCGTTACACAAATATGACAGGGATTTGAGGGTGGAGGCGTTTGCGGGAGCAAACGGTTTGCGCGCGAATTGCCTGTTGACAAATCAGCTCGGCGCAAACTGAACAGCCCGGTGGGCTGTTCACCGGGGCGCGCCGCCAAAGGCGCAAATCCCTGTCTCTGCGCCAAAAAAAGACGAGGTGATTTCACCTCGTCTTTTTTTGGCGCACAGGGTTTGAACCACAGCCGCCGAATTGTTTGAGGATGCAGTGAGGCTTTCTCGGCTGTCGGTTCACGCGAGGAGCGAAGCGACGACGCTCAGCCGAGGGGACCCCTTCGGGGTGTCGGCTGAATCCCTGTCTCTGCGCTTGTCTCTGCGCCTGATTTTGAACCACAGCCGCCGAATTGCTCGGAAGTGCGGCGATCCAACCGGGTAAACTCCTTCCGTCGTCGCATCGCTTACAGCGAATGCGCCGCCACCTCCCTCAAGAGGGAGGCTATCATAGAAGCGCTTTCTCGGCTCCCTCAATGAGGGAGCTGTCATAATTTTAGCCCTCCCTGTGTAAGGGAGGGTGCCGAACGCAGAGAGGTTTCCGAACGAAGCGAGGCGGGAGGGTTGTAAGGCTGGTGTCAAGCGAACTCAACAACCCCTCCGTCAGGCTCGTTCCTCGCCTGCCACCGTCTCGGCGGCGCAAGGGAAACGCCGCCTCGGTCGCGGTTTTTGCCCACAATGGCAAAAACCTCAGTTCGCCGCGCGCGCACGCCACACCGTGGCGATGCGTATCATGCGCGGCTCACCCCCTTGCACAGGGGAGGCTTGAGATCGATGTCTTGCTCCGACGAGGGCGCGCCGCCAAAGGCGCACAGGGTTTGAACCACAGCCGCCGAGTTGTTCGGAAGTGCGGCGAGCCAACCGGGAAAACTCCTTCCGTCGTCGCATCGCTTACAGCGAATGCGCCGCCACCTCCCTCAAGAGGGAGGCTATCATAGAAGCGCTTTCTCACTCCCCCTTGAAGGGGAGGACGAGTTTTTCGACGAGGGAACGCGCGAGCTCTGCGACCGTGCAGCGGCGGTAGGGCACTTCGGCAAGCGCCATCGCCTCCTTCTGCTTTTTGGTCACCTCCGCATAGGGGTACAGCCCGAAGAGGAAGGGATAGAGGGCATAGAGGAATTCCTCCGCCTCCTCGTCCGTGGCGCGGGTGTGCGCTTTTAAGCACCGCCTGACCGCCTGCATCGACTTTCCGTACGTCCGCTTGAACGCGGTGAGCTCTTCCATCCTGCTGCCCGCTTCCATATCGTATAAATTCATGGAGAGTAGTTTGAGCATGCAACGGCGGCGCTCCAAAAGCTGAGCAAACCGCGCGGGGAACTCTTTTGGTGCAAACTCCGCCTCGGCGAGGGCGTCAAGCTCCTTCGTCCAGGTGCGGTATTCCCGTTCGAGCAGGGCGAGGAAGATCTCCTCTTTGGTGCGGAAGTAGTTGTAAACGGATGTGCGCGTGAACGAGGTCTTTTCCCCGATCTTCAAAATAGTGACGTCCTTGAAGGGCATCTCCTCATACAGCTGCGCGCAGGCGTCGACGATCTCTTCGCGGCGGGCGGCGGCGAGGGCGTCAGAGCTCTCCCGCTCCCTGTTATTTTCGCTCACGGGCGGCTTCATCATAAACTCTTTTTGAGGATATCGACGATCTCCTCGTGCGTCAGCACCTTATAGCCGCCCTCCATGATGAGCGTCGCCTTGGCGATGTCCTCGATCATGCCCTCGTTCGCGCCCAGCTCCGTGATGTTCATCACGAGCCCGAGCTCCTTCATCCAACCTTCCATGCAGGCAAGGCCCTCGTTTGCGATCTCCTCGTCGCTCTTGCCCGCGGGGTCGACGCCCCACACGTTTTTGGCAAAGCGCACGAATTTTGCAAGCCCGTAAGGAAGGATATGGCGGTAGTAGGGAAGGGAGACGGCGGCGAGCGTCATGCCGTGCGTCGCATTGGTGAGCGCGCCCACCGCCTGCCCGAGCATATGCACTTCCCAGTCGGTCGTCTTGCCGCAGGCGATGAGGGTGTTGAGCGCCCACGTCGCCGTCCACATGATGTTGCTGCGCGCCTCGTAGTTCTGCATATCGCGGACGGCGATGCGCGAGGAATGAATGAGCGAGTGCATGAGCCCTTCGGCGAGATAGTCGCTCGTGTTGTCGTCCGAGCCCGAGAAGTACTGCTCGCAGATGTGGCTGAAAATGTCGTAGATGCCCGCGACCATCTGATAGCGGGGCAGGGTGAGCGTGTAGACGGGGTCGAGCACCGAGAAGCGGGGCATCACGCTTTCATCGGCAAACACGTGCCCGATCTTGAGCTTCTGCGCCGTGTTGGTGATGACGGCGCCCGCGTTCATCTCGCTGCCCGTGCCGACCATCGTCAGAACGCAGCCGACGGGAACGATCTCACAGTCGGGCTCCTCGAAGCGGAGATAGTACTTCTCCCACGGGTCTTCATTGCAGTGGACGGAGACGGCGAGCGCCTTCGTGTAGTCGCACACCGAGCCGCCGCCCACGGCAAGGAGCAGGTCTGCCTTGTGCGCGCGGGCAATTTTCATGCCTTCGCACAGCTTGTCGTAAGTGGGGTTGGGCATGACGCCCGAGATCTCCGCGACGTCCTTTCCGCATTCTTTGAGGATAGCAGTGACCGCATCATAGATGCCGTTCTTCTTGATCGAGCCGCCGCCGTAGACGAGTACGACGTTCTTGCCGTATTTGGGAAGTTCCTCCTTCAGGTACTTGACGGAGCCTTCGCCGAAATAGAGTTTGGTGGGGTTGCAGTAGGTAAAGTTTCCGAGCATAAATGTTCCTCCCGATAGGTTAAAGTTTGTACTGACACGCTGTCAGCGGATATAGTATAGCACGGTTCTGACACGGTGTCAACGGTTTTCCGAAAAAAATCCCGCCCTGTTTTCGGGCGGGAGAGAGGGCGGGGTGTTGGCGGGCGCTCACGGACAGCGGGCGCCCGAGGGGTCGGGTGTTCAAAAGTCAGACGGCGTTCGGGGTGCGGCGCTCTTTTTGGCGGGTGAGAAGGGTGAGAAGAAGGCACAGCCCCGCCGTTAAGACCTGCGCGGAAACGGCGCTCCACCATACGCCCGTCTGCCCCCAGAATACGGGGAGGATGAAGAGCAGGACGAGCATGAGCGCGGGCTCGGAATACACCGAAAGATAGGAAAAGAGGGTGCGTTCCGTTGCGTAGAAGCCCGCCGTCGCCACGCGCGAGAAGGCGTAAAAGACGAGCCCTGCAAGGAAGATCGGCAGAACGGCGGCGACGTCTCCCGCGACCTCTTCGGAAGAGCCGAACAAAGGCCCGATCAGCTTCCTGAGCGCAAAGAGCAGCACGCCGCACAAAAGCGCCAACAAAATGGCGGAAAGATAGGCCAAGAAGCGCACTTTGGCGCTCTTTTCGGGGCGGCCTTCGCCGTAGAAGGTGCTCACAAGCGGCTGGCTCCCGTCGCCCACGCCCTGCACGAGCATCTGCACGATGGTAATTGCATACGCGATGCACGCATAGCACGCGACGGCGCTCTCTCCGCCGTGCAGCATACAGAACTTGTTGATGAGCATGAGGGAGATCATGGGCGAAAGGGTGAGCCCGAAGGGGGCGACGCCCACGCGCACGATGGAAGCGGCGCAGCGGCCGAAGCGGCGGAAGGAGCCGAAGAGGGGGAGCTTTTTGACAAGGAAGTAAATGAGCGCTTCGATCGCCGTGACTGCCTGCCCGAGGATGGTCGCAACGGCAGCGCCCGCCGTGCCGCCTTCAAGCACCCATACGAACACATAGTCGAGCACGATGTTGGAGCCGAAGCCCGAGAGCATGGTGATAAAGGCGAACGTCGCCCCGCCGTTGTTGCGGATGGCGGGCACGAGCCCCGTCGCGAAGATCTGAAAGACGGAGCCCAAGACGATGACGTCGAGATACTCCTTCCCGTAGGCGTAGATGTCGCCCTCCGCGCCGAAGAGGCGAAGGACGGGCCCGTTCAGAAAGAAGAAGGCGGTCATAAAGGCGCTCGCAAAGAGCAGCATCCACAAGGTCGCGCGGAGATAGCTGTCGGCAGAGCCGTCCTTTTCGCCCCGCCGCACCGACCACAGCACCGCGCCGCCCATGCCGATGCCCGTGCCGAGCGATTGGATGAGCGAGACGACGGGGAAGGCGACGTTGATGGCGGAAAGGCCTTGATCCCCGATGCTTTGCCCGACGAAGAAGCCGTCGACGATGGCATACACGCCCGAAAGCGCGAAGGCGAGCACGGAAGGCACGACATATTTGAAAAAGGCGTTAAGGACGGAAGCGTCTTTGGCGGGACGGGAAAGTTTCATCGTTCACCTCAGAGGAAGTACTGCACGATTATGCTTGTTTGTCTGAAAGAAGTCAAGCGATTTTGCCGTCCTCTTATCAACGGAACAAATAGGGGAGATAAGCAATGATTATATTTTGAATGGGGAAAAGGGCGTGCAAACAGTTGACAAATGCAGACGAAAGTTGTAAAATGAGCACATAACCGATGAGGTGAAGGAGTAGCGTGCGGCTACACGGACTTGCAGAGAGCCTTCGGCGGTGGGATGAAGGCAGTCCGCGGCGCGTGAATGGATCACCGAGGGCGGGGGTGAAGGGGCAAGAGCCCTGCGTAGCTTCCGACGGGGACCCTCCCGTTACAGGGGGAGAGCATCAGAGTGTGCTTGCAATGAGGCGGCATCGGCCGCGAAATCGGGTGGCAACACGGAGAACATTCGTCCCGAACGGATGGCTTCCGTGTTTTTTGTTACAAATTTTAATTCAGGAGGAACAAACCATGAACACCAACATCCCTTACAAGATCTATCTCTCGGAAGACGAGATGCCCCGTACCTGGTATAATGTCAAAGCTCACATGAAGGGGGGGCACGAGCCTTTCATGAACCCCGCGACGGGCAAGCCCTGCACGAAAGAAGACCTTTGCGGTGTATTCTGCGAAGAGTGCGTCGATCAGGAACTCAACGACAAGGACGAACTCATCGAGATCCCCGAAGAGATCAGGAATTTCTATAAGATGTACCGTCCGTCCCCCCTCGTACGCGCGTACTGCCTCGAAAAGCTGCTCGATACGCCCGCCGAAATTTACTATAAATTCGAGGGCAACAACACCTCGGGCTCGCACAAGCTCAACTCGGCGGCGGCGCAGGCGTACTATGCGAAGAAGCAGGGGCTCACCTCCGTCACGACGGAGACGGGCGCAGGTCAGTGGGGCACCGCTCTTGCGATGGCGTGCGCTTACTTCGGGCTCGACCTCGACGTGTATATGGTCAAGGTCTCCTACGAGCAGAAGCCCTTCCGCCGCGAGGTCATCCGTACCTACGGCGCGAACGTCATCCCCTCTCCTTCCATGACGACGGCGGCGGGCAGGAAGATCCTCGAAGAGCACCCCGGCACGGGCGGCTCGTTGGGCTGCGCCATCTCCGAAGCCGTCGAAAAGGCGACGCAAACGCCCAACTGCCGCTATGTTTTGGGCTCCGTGCTCGATCACGTCCTTCTTCATCAGTCCATCATCGGGCAGGAGTGCAAGATCGCGCTCGAAAAATACGGCGTGCAGCCCGATCTTATCATCGGCTGCGCGGGCGGCGGCTCTAATTTGGGCGGCCTCATCTCGCCCTTTATGGGGGAAAAGCTCGAAGGTAAAAACAACATCGACTTCCTCGCCGTCGAGCCTGCAAGCTGCCCCTCCCTCACGCGCGGCAAGTACGCCTACGACTTCTGCGATTCGGCGCGCATCACTCCCCTTGCCAAGATGTACACGCTGGGCTGCGGGTTCATGCCCTCGCCCAACCATGCGGGCGGGCTGCGCTATCACGGCATGAGCCCCGTGCTCTCCAAGCTCTATCACGACGGGTATCTGCGTGCGACGAGCGTCGAGCAGACCAAAGTCTTCGAGGCGGCGGTCAAGTTCGCCCGCTGCGAGGGCATCCTGCCCGCTCCCGAGAGCTCGCACGCCATCGCCGTCGCAATGGACGAGGCCGTGAAGTGCCGCGAGGAGGGCAAAAAGAAGGTCATCCTCTTCGGGCTCACGGGCACGGGGTATTTCGACATGACCGCCTACAAGAACTTCAACGACGGCAACATGACGGATACCATTCCCACCGACGAAGACCTTGCGAAGGGGTTTGCTACCATTCCACAAATATAATTTCGCGAAAATCTTTTTCCTTCAGAAAAATCTTTCCGCGAGGGGTGGAGACGATTGATTTTAACTTGTTTTATCAGCCGCGCACCCTGTTGTCCTTATCGGACACTAAGTGCCAAGTATGGCATTTATGCCCTGCGGGTACAAATTGGGGGAGCCGGCGCAGGGGAACCCTGCTTGGCTCAGTGAATTTGAGTTCACGACTTTTTGTGCGAGCACAAAAAGTCGTGAGGAGATTTCGCGAAAATCTTTTTCCTTCGGAAAAATCTTTCCGCGAAGTAAAGTTGTAGCGATCCTGACGGGCGGCGGCTGCCGCCCGTTATTTTTGCGGCAGGCTAGTTTTGCATATGCGCGAAATACTTGACGAAAAGGGGCGGATGTGCTATGCTTTTCAGGAATAAAACCACAAAAGGACACAGCCATGTATTTCAGAACTCATAACTGCGGCGAGCTGCGCGAAACGGACGCGGGCAAGCGCGTCAAACTTTCGGGCTGGCTCGACAGCAAGCGCGACAAGGGCGGGCTGCTCTTTGCCGTCCTGCGCGATTTTTACGGCACCACGCAGGTCGTCTGCTCGGAAGAGCCCTGCCTTTCGCAGATGCGCGACATCCCCACCGAATCGACGGTCAGCGTCGAAGGCACCGTCGTTTTGCGCTCTTCCCCCAACGATAAGCTCCCTACGGGCCTTGTCGAGGTCATCCCCGAGCGCATCGAAGTGCTGGGCCGCCGCTCCGTGCAGGCGCTTCCCTTCGAAGTTTCGCACTCCACCGAAGCGGGCGAGGACGCGCGCCTCAAATACCGCTTCCTCGATCTGCGCAACCCCGCCGTGCGCGACAAGATCATTCTGCGCTCTCAGATCGTTGCCGATCTTCGCAAGCTCATGACCGAGCGCGGCTTTTATGAGATCAACACGCCTATTCTGACGAGCTCTTCGCCCGAGGGCGCGCGCGATTATATCGTCCCCAGCCGTATCTATCCCGGCGAGTTCTATGCGCTCCCGCAGGCGCCTCAGCAGTATAAACAGCTCCTGATGTGCTCGGGGTTCGATAAGTATTTCCAGATCGCTCCCTGCTTCCGCGACGAGGACGCCCGCGCCGACCGTTCGCCCGGTGAGTTCTATCAGCTGGATATCGAGATGGCGTTCGCGACGCAGGAGGACGTCTTCGAAGTGCTCGAAGGGGTGCTTCCGCCCGTCTTTGCCAAGTATTCGGGCTGGGATGCCGATAAGCCCCCGTTCCGCCGCGTCGCCTACCGCGAAGCGCTCGAAACGTACGGCTCGGATAAGCCCGACCTGCGCAATCCCCTTGTCATCAAGGACGTCTCCGACCTTACGGAAGGCTGCGGGTTTGCCGCCTTCGAAGGCAAGAAAGTCAAAGCCATCGCCGTCAACGGCGTTTCCGTCGCCCGCAAGTGGATCGATAAGACCGCCGAGGAGTTCAAAGTCAAGACGGAGGGCGGCGCCATGTTCTGGTTCAAACTGGACGAGAACGGCGCGGCGGCAGGCGGCATCGCAAAGTTCGTTGCAGAGCGCGTCGAAGCCTTCAAAGAGCGGCTCGCCCTTCAAAACGGCGCGTTCGTCGCCCTCGTCGCAGAGGACAAGCTCTCCCTCGTCCAGAAGCGCGCGGGGATTTTGCGCACCATGCTCGGCACGGGGCTCGACCTTCTCGAAAAGAACGTCTACCGCTTCTGCTGGATCGTCGACTTCCCCATGTACGAGATCGGCGAGGAGAGCGGCGAGCTCGAATTCTGCCATAATCCCTTCTCCATGCCGCAGGGCGGGATGAAGGCGCTCGAAGAGCAGGACCCCCTCGAAGTGCTCGCCTACCAGTACGACATCGTCTGCAACGGCGTCGAGCTTTCCTCGGGCGCTGTGAGAAATCACGACCCCGAGATCATGCTCAAAGCCTTCTCGCTCGTGGGCATGGGCAAGGAGGACGTCGTCAAGAAGTTCCCCGCGCTCTATCACGCCTTCGAGTATGGCGCGCCTCCCCACGCGGGTGTGGCGCCCGGCGTCGACCGCATGGTCATGCTCATCTCGGATACCGTCAACATCCGCGAAGTCATCGCCTTCCCCATGAACGCCAAGGCGCGCGATCTTCTGATGAACGCGCCCTCGCCCGTGGAGCAAAAGCAGCTCGACGACGTGCATATCAAGATCGTCGAACAGAAAAAATAAGCAAATTCCGACAAAACGGCGCTTCGGGCGCCGTTTTTGCGTAGAAGAGAGATAGGACAACGCCCCTTTTTCATAAGCTAAACAAGGCGGCATGACGCCGCGGAAGGAGGGGGAAATGTTTTCGCTGTTGTATGCCGTCCTTTGCAAGCTGTTCTTTTTTACGGGCGCCGTGGGGGAGGGGAGCTACCCGAAGCCGCTCCCTCCCGAAGAGGAGGAGCGCTGCCTGCGACTTAGCCGCGCGGGAGATGCGGCGGCGCGCGAGAAGCTCATCCGCCACAACATGCGGCTCGTCGTGCATATCGTCAAAAAATATACGGGCGCGGCGGAGACGGACGACATGATCTCGGTGGGGAGCATCGGGCTCATCAAAGCCATCAACACTTACGAACCGGGGCGCGGCACCCGCCTTGCAACGTACACCGCCCGCTGCGTGGAGAATGAAATTCTGATGCTCATCCGCGCGGGCAAGAAGCATAAAAATACGCTCTCGCTCTCCGACCCCGTCGGCACCGACAAGGACGGCAACGAACTCACCCTCATGGACCTTCTCTATGAAAAGGAGGACACCGTCTTCCGTGGCGTGGAGCAGTCGCTCATGCAGGAAAAATTCCTTTCGGCGGTGCGGGAGCTTCTGAACGGGCGGGAGAGTGAGATCGTCTGCCTGCGCTACGGACTGACGGGCGGCGCGCCTCTCCCGCAGCGGGAAGTCGCAAAGAAGCTGAAAATTTCCCGCTCCTACGTCTCCCGCATCGAAAAGCGGGCGCTTCTTAAACTGCGCGAGGGGCTGAAACGGGAAGACTTTTTTGGCGAATGAAGCCCGGCGCGCCCGCCAAAGCGGGCGCGCCGCCCTTTCTTGCGGGGAGCAGAGCGTTTCGGCACACGAAAATAGCGCGCCAAAACACTTTACAAAGGCGGCGTTTTGCTTTATAATTTTCGGTATGATAGCACTTGCCGACAATTGGAAGGACTATTCCGTCATTGCGACGGGCGACGGCTACAAGCTCGAACGCTGGAAGGACGTCGTGCTGCTCCGCCCCGACCCGCAGGTCATCTGGAGCGCGCAGCGCGATCTTTTCTCCTATCCCGGGCTTGCTGCCGTCTACCGCAGGAACAAGGGCAGCGGCGGGGGCGGCGGCTTCTGGGAATATAAGAAGGAGCTCCCCTCCGAGTGGAACATCTCCTACCGCGATCTCACCTTCCGCGTGCATCCCATGAACTTCAAGCACACGGGGCTCTTTCCCGAACAGGCGGTGCATTGGGATAAGACGAGCTCTCTCATCCGCGGGGCGGCCGAGAAGGGGAGGAAGGTCAAAGTCCTCAACCTCTTCGCCTACACGGGCGGGGCGAGCGTCGCGATGGCGAAGGCGGGCGCGGAAGTGACGCACGTCGACGCCGCCAAGAACATGGTGGAGCGTGCGGGCGAGAACGCGCGGCTCTCGGGCATCCGGACGGGCATCCGCTATATCGTGGACGACTGCAAGAAGTTCGTCGCGCGGGAGATAAGGCGGGGCAACCGTTACGACGCCGTCGTCATGGACCCTCCCTCTTACGGGCGCGGCCCCGGGGGCGAGCTCTGGAAGATCGAATCGGAGCTCTTTCCCTTTGTGAAACAGTGCCGCGAGCTCCTTTCGGACGAGCCGTTGTTCTTTCTCATCAACAGTTATACGACGGGTCTGCAGCCTGCCGTTCTGAACAATATTTTAACGCTGTGCCTCAAGGGGTTTAAGGGGAGCATCGACTCCTACGAAGTGGGGCTGCCCACCGAAGAGGGCATCGCCCTTCCCTGCGGCGCGGGAGGAATGTACGTCAATGACTGACATCGAAAAGACGGGGGCTCCCGAAGAGGAGCTTACCATCCTCTATGAAGACAATCATATCATCGTGGTCTTAAAGCCGCAGAACATCGCGTCCTGTCCCGACGAGAGCGGGGATCAAAACCTTCTCGATAAGGTGCGCGAATACATCCGCACGGCGTATAACAAGCCCGGCAACGTGTATGTGGGGCTCGTGCACCGTCTCGACCGTCCCACGGGCGGCGTCATGGTCTTTGCCAAGACGAGCAAGGCGGCAGGCCGCCTCGGCGAGCAGATGAAGACGGGCGACTTCGAAAAGAAGTATCTCGCCGTCCTCAACGGCAGCCCGCACAGCGAGCAGGGCACGCTCGTCAACTACCTCAAAAAGAACACCGTCAACAACATGGTGTATCTCTGCACGCAGGGCACGGACGGGGCAAAGCTCGCCTCGCTCGACTATCACATTCTGGAGAAGAAGGAGCCGCTCGCCCTGTGCGACATCACGCTGCATACGGGCAGGAGCCATCAGATCCGCGTGCAGATGGCGGGCATCGCGCACCCCGTCTACGGCGATATGCGCTACGGCGGCGAACGCGCGCAGAAGGGCAAGCTCGCCCTCTGGGCGTACTCTCTGAGCTTCACGCACCCCGTCACCAGGGAGCGGATGCGCTTTTTGTGCGAGCCGCCCAAGAACGAAACGCCCTGGAACCGCTTCGACATTACGCGGGCGATGGCGGTGGAGTGAGTAAGTGTGTTCGGGCGCCCTTCCCTGCGGCGGTCGGGTGAAATTTTAATTTTCTTCCCCGAGACGGGTTGTTACCGCTTGACGGGCGCAAAAATTTTGTGTAAAATAGTTGGGTGAATGCGCTTTCGGGCGTATTTGGCGGGATCATTCCCAAGATAAGAACACTTTGCGGGTACTCGTACCCGCACGGAGCAGGTTTCCATGACTAAGAGTAAATTCAGAACGATCACCATCGCGGCGCTCAGCTTTCTCCTGGTGCTGCTTTTGAGCCTTGCGGCGGGCATGGTCATGCCCCGTTCGTCCGCTTCGGCAGAGGAGTACACGCCCACGAATATCTTCTCGGCGGGAACGGATACGACCGTCTCCCATACCGAAGAGGGCGAGAGCGACTACATCTCCTTCACGCAGAAAGGGAACGGCGCGGCAGCGTACTTTCGCCGCGACCTCGCGCTCAAGTGGTTTGCTTCCGCCGAGGAGGCGAACTATTTCTCCTTGACCGTCGCTTTCCCCGAGGTCGCTTTCTCCGAATACACGATCTCCTTTGAAAGTGCGGAAGAGAACGTCACCGAGGACGAGCTTGCCGAAAATGCGCTCGTCTTTGCAAACGGGGAGGAGGGATCCTTCGCCTATGTCGTCAATGCGGCAGGCGAAAAGAGCGAAACGGTCGCAGTCGACCTTTCGGGCGATGTCGCGATCACGCTCGACGAAGTGGACTGCGCATACGGCGAGTTCTCCGTCTATGTGAACGGCACGAAGGTGGGTACCTTCACCAACATCGGCGGATTCTTCATGGAATATCATTCCTCGGCTTCCGATACCCCCAGAACGCCCATCACCTTCGAAGCCACGACGCTTTCGGGCGAGGAGCAGGTCGTCCTCGTCAAACAGCTCAACGGTCAGTCCTTCGCCCTCAACGAGAACGGCAAAGTCGTCGATGACACCGCGCCCGTACTCGTCGTGAACAGCGAAGTTTATCCTTTCCGCCTCGGCAAGAAGTTCTCTCTCGACTACGAGGCGATCGACGTGTGCGACAACACCGTCACCGTCACGCGCGAGTACTACATGGCGGCTGCGGGCGAGGACGGCAGCTATACCCTTCCCGAGGACGACGATTACAATTCGCTCACCACTTCCACCTGGTTCATGCCTTCCAATGACGACAACGAAGAGGAAGTGCAGTACGTCTCCATCCGCTTTACGCTGGACGACGGCCGCGACGACGCAGAGGAAGAGCCCGTCTATCTCGTCTGGTATGCCGCAGAGGGCGCATCCGTGACGCTCGGCGAGGGCGAGAACGCGCTCGACTATATCCTTGTGGACCGCGCGGAGGAAGGCCCTTCCTACAGCGGGCTTGCCGCCGATGACGAGACGCTCGAGAATGTCAAGACCGCCGACGAGGCGGACGTCAACGGCAACGGCGACACGGAGGAATCCCTCCTCGACGTGCTTGCCGCGGAGTATCAGGCGGCGGTAGAGCGCGCGGCGGAAAAGGCGAGCGCCGGCGAAGGGGCTTACTTCTATCTGCCCTCCCTGCGTAATCTCATCGTGAGCGACAGCTGCGATTACCGCGATCTTACCTTCAACATCTATTTCTATTCGCAGAGCCAGACGGAATCCGATACGGCTTCTTCCGCGACCTCCCTTGCCTATAACCGCTTGCGGTTTGAGATCGACGAGCCCGGCAAGTACGTCTTCCGCGTGATCGCGAGCGACAATGCGGGCAACGGCATGATGTATTATCTTGACGGCCAGCTCGTTTCGGTCGCTTCCGGAAATATTTGGGATATCGAAGAGATCCCCGAATTCTCCTTCACCGTCGGCTATGACGGGGCGCGCATCACCGATCCCGAAGAACAGGATCTCGGCTACCGCGATACGACGTACAGCGTCGAAGATTTCGAGATCATCGCCGTTCCCGGCTATGAGACGGAGTACGAGCTCTTCCGCCTCGATGAGGACAAGCTCCCCGCCGAATTGCAGAGCGTTTCCTATTCCTCTCTCGTCAAGAACGCGAAGGAATACTTTGACGGCGATTGGGCGCAGTATCTCGTCGGCATCGATCCCTTCAACAGCGAGATCGATGAGGACGACGCTCTTTGGGACCGCACGGACAACCGCTATTATTGGGATGCCGAAGATCTTTCCTTCGTTCCCAACGAGGCAGGGTACTATGTGGTCAAGGTCACCGTGACCGAGCCCTCCATCCCCGGCAAGAGCGTGACCGCTTATCAGGTCATCGACGTGCGCAACCCCATCGATACGCTCCCCGATGCCACCTATTGGCTGGAGAACAACGTGGCGGCCGTCGTGCTGTTCTGCATCTCCGGCGTGCTGCTCATCATCCTCGTGGCTCTCTTTGTGGTCAAGCCCAAGAAGAGCGTCGACGAAGTGGATATGAAGTCGCTCAAGGGCGCGAAGAAGACTGAAAGCGACGAAGAAAAGAAAGACTGACCCTTGACGGGGAAGCTCCTATCGTGAAATGAAAAGAGGCGCTGCTGCGTGCGGCGCCTCTTTTGCTTTGCGGAACGGGCGCACGGTCGGGAGCGTGCAAGCGGGAGCGCATGGGGCGGGAGAGTTCGGAACGGGCGTGTGCGGGCGTGCGCGGGCGGGAGCGCATAATTTTCGCCGTCGGGCGCAAACTGCATGGCAGGAGGTATCCGATGGTCATTGCAAACTTGATCTCTTATATTCTGGTGCTCGTGGGAGCGCTCAACTGGGGCATCTTCGGGCTGTTCGACTTCAATCTGGTCTCGGCAGTCTTCCAGGGCCCCCGCACGATCGGTTCTATCATCGTCTATTCGCTCATCGCGCTCGCTGCGATCTGGCTGATCATCTCGCCTATCATCACGAACGGGATGCTCAAATTGCAGGGCGACCGCGTGGCGCGCGAACAGCACAGTCACTGAAAAAACGGGCATGAAAAGTGCGGGAGGGGCATAAAAATTGTCTTTCCCGCATTTTTTATTTTTGAGGCGCGCCCGCCGCGGCAAAATGCCGCGGCGGGCGCGCAGCGTTTGGAGGTAGCTTATGTCAGTTTGCCCGATCACTTCGCTTTCCAAGGGGATGCGCGCCAAAGTTGCCGGGGTGGAAGGGGATGGCGCGCTCCGCTCCCGTCTTGCGGCGCTCGGGGTGCGGCTCGGGGAAGAGATAACGCTCCTTCGCGTCTCTCCCCTCAGGCGCACCTATCTCGTTGAAACGCAGGATACCATCTTCGCGCTCGGAAAGGAGGCGGCATCGTGCGTGAAAGTGGAACGATGAAAGAGGCGCCTTTGAAGCTCCTTCTTTTCGGCAATCCCAACGCGGGCAAGAGCACGCTTTATAACGCGCTCACGGGAGGACACGCGCGCGTCGGAAATTGGCACGGGGTCACGGTGAGCGCGCTCGAAGGGGAAGCGCTGCTTTTGGGGAACAGGGTGCAGATAGCCGATCTTCCCGGCGTCTATTCCGCCGACGGTCTCAGCATGGAGGAGCGCGCCGCCTGCGCCTATCTCAAGGAGCATCCCGAGGGCGTCGTGTGCCTCGTCTCGGAATGCGCGGCGCTTCCCCGCAGCCTTGCGCTCCTTTCCGAACTCGCGAAGGGTTGGCGTGCCATTTTGGTGCTCACGAAAAAGCGGCAGTTCGTGCGGCAGGGGGGAACGCTGGAAGAACGCGAACTCGAACGCTGTTTGGGCATCCCCGTCGTGAGTACGGAGGGCGTTCCTCCCCGCGTTCTGCGCGAAAGGGTGGGGGAGGCGCTGCTGCGGGCAGGACGGCTGCGCGGGGCTTCGGAAGAAGGACGCTCGCTTCCGAAAGAGGCCTACACGCGCGCCCCCATGCGCCTTACGAAATTCGACCGCCTTCTCCTGTACCCTGCGGCGGCGTTCGCGCTGTTCGCATTCCTGCTTGCATCGGCGTTCTTTCTCACCTTTTCCCCCGTGGGGCCGGGCGGGCTTCTGAAGGGGCTCGTCGAGGCGCTGATGATCCGGATCAAGGAGGCGTTTCAAACGCATATCCCGTCGCCCGTTCTTTGCTCCTTCGTGGGGGAGGGGATCGTCGGGAGCGTGGGCGGCGTTCTGTGCTTTGTGCCGCAGATCGCGATGCTCTTTCTCTTCCTGACGCTGCTCGAAGAGAGCGGGCTCTTGTCCCGCCTTGCCTTCTTTACGGACGGCACTCTTTCGCGCGCGGGCCTGAGCGGGCGGGCGGTCTTTTCCCTGCTGATGGGCTTCGGCTGTACGGCGGCTGCCATCCTCTCGACGCGCGGCCTCGACGACAAAAAGATGCAGCGCCGCGTCATTTGGTGTCTTCCCTATCTCTCGTGCAGCGCAAAGCTCCCCGTCTATCTCACGCTCGCCTCGTCCTTTTTTCAAGATCAGTTTTTGGCGGCGCTCCTTTTGTATGTGCTCGGCGCGGGGCTGAGTTTTGCCCTGCTCCTTCTGATGAGCGGGGAGAAGGGCGCGCCTCTCGTGCTCGAATTTGCGCCGCTCCGCCTTCCCGAGGCGAAGACTGTTGCAAAAGCCTTGTGTTTTCAGCTCAAACAGTTTATAATAAAGCTCGGGACGGTCATTTTGGCGTTCTTCATCGCCTCGTGGCTGCTCTCTTCCTTCGACTTCGCTTTCCGCTTCGTTCCCGTCGAAGAGAGCATGCTCGCGCATCTGTGCGGCGGGCTCAAATGGCTGTTCGCGCCCGTCGGCATGGAAGATTGGCGCATCGCCTATGCGGCGCTCTCGGGGCTCGTCGCCAAAGAGAACGTCGCGGCAAGTTTGGAACTCTTCTTCCCCGTCTTTCCCTACGGCGCGAGGAGCGCGTTCGCCCTTGCCGTGTTCGTGCTCGCTTCCTCGCCCTGCGTCTCTGCCGTGGCGGCTGCCGCGCGCGAAGTAGGCGTAAAGCTCGCCCTTCTCTATGCCGTTGCAGAGACGGCGGGCGCGCTCCTTCTTTGCTATCTCGTCTATTTTCTGACGGGCCTCGGCGCTTCGGCGATCCTGCCGCTCATCGCCGCCCTTATCCTCATCTCTGTCTTTGGGAGGACCTTCCGTGCGGGAATACACCGTCAGCGAGGATACTTCGCTCAAAAACTTCACCGACGCGCATGACGCCCAGGCGTCCTTTGCCTTCCGCACCCTCTTGAAGCGCCGCGACGTGCGCGTCAACGGCGGCAAAGTGGGGGAGGACGTGCCCCTTCATGCGGGAGATAAAGTGCAGTACTTCCTGACGCCCGCCGAGGAAGGGAAGAAGGCGTTTTCCGTCCTTTACGAGGATGAAAACGTCGTCGTCTGCGATAAGGAGAGCGGCGTGCAGTCGGAGGCCGTCTTTTCGGCGCTCCTGCGGCAGGGGGAGTGCTTCTTCCTGCACCGCCTCGACCGCAATACGGAAGGCCTTCTCATTTTCGCGAAAACCCGGGCTGCCGCCGACGAGCTTTTGAAAGCCTTCCGCGAGCGGCGCGCCGAAAAGCGCTATCTCGCCCTCGTCAGGGGGAGCTTCCAAGAAAAGCACGCCGTCCTTAAAGCCTATCTTCAAAAGGATGCCGCCTCTTCCCGCGTGCGCATCTTCGACCGCCCCCGCGGGGAGCCCATCGTCACCGAATACCGCGTCCTCAAAGAAAAAGAGGGGCTGAGCCTTCTCGAAGTCACCCTGCACACGGGCAAGACGCACCAGATCCGCGCCCACCTTGCGCATATCGGGCATCCCGTCCTCGGCGACACCAAGTACGGCGACGGCGCCCTCAACCGCGAAAAGCACCTCACGCGGCAAAAGCTCATCGCAAAGGAACTGTGCTTTACGGGGGTCAAGGGCCTTCCTGCCATCGAAGGCGTCCGTTTTTTTTCGGAAAAGTCCATTTATTTTTGAAAAAGCGCTTGACGTCGCTCTTTCTTTGTGCTATTATATGAATAGTTGTTCATATATTTGTTTGACGGACGGTCTTCGTCCGAAGGAGCAGTTATGCGTCGTGTCATTCGCATCAAAAATCTGGATTGCGCCGCCTGTGCGGCGGAACTCAAAGAGGAGCTCGAAGAGCTCAAAGACATCGAGGAGGCGGCGGTCGACTTCATCAACCAGCGCGTGACGCTCTCCTACAATACGCCCGAGGCGTTCTCGGGCGCCGTTGAGCTTATCGCGGGCTTTGAAGAGGTGGAGATCGTCGACGGCAGCGCCCCCCGCAAGAAGGAGCGCCATGTAAAAGAGATCGTCTCCATTGCGATCTCGGCGCTCTTCTTTGTGCCGGGGCTTGTTTTGCATTTCGTGGGCGGCGTGCCCGAATGGCTGCCGCTTGCGCTCTTTCTCGCTTCCTTTGCGGCGGCGGGGTGGGAAGTCGTTCTCACCGTCTGCAAGAATTTTGTAAAACTCTTCCGCTCCTTCCGCCTGAGCCTTCTCTTTGACGAAAACTTCTTGATGCTTATCGCGGCGGTGGGGGCGTTCGCCCTCGGCGAGGGCATGGAGGGCGCCGCCGTCATGCTGCTCTATGAGATCGGCGAGCTCTTGCAGGCGGTCGCCGTCGGTTCGTCGCGCGGGGCGATCGCAAAACTCATGGAGCTCAAGAGCGACAGCGCCATCCTCCTCGAAGGGGAGGAGCAGCGCGAAGTCGCGCCCGAGGAATTAAAGAGAGGGGATGTCATCCTTCTGCGCAAGGGGGATAAGGTGCCCGCCGACTGCACCCTGCTTTCGGGCGAGAGCGCCTTCGATACCAAGTCCATCACGGGGGAGAGCTATCTCCGCGAGTGCGGCGAGGGGGCGGAGCTTCTGGCGGGCTTCCTCAACGCGGGCAACGCCGTGACGGCGCGCGTCGAACGCCCCTCCGAGGAGAGCGCCGTCGCTAAAATTCTGGAGATGGTGGAAAACGCTTCCTCGCAGAAGGCGAAGCCCGAAAAATTCATCACCAAATTCGCGCGCATCTACACGCCCGTCGTCGTGGGGCTTGCCGTCCTGCTCGCCGTGGTGCCGCCGCTCTTTACGGGCTTTGATTTCGCGCCGTGGATCATGCGGGCGCTCAACTTCCTCGTCATCTCCTGCCCGTGCGCGCTCATCATCTCGGTGCCGCTCACCTATTTTTCGGGCGTGGGCGTGCTCGCAAAGCACGGTGTGCTCTGCAAAGGGGCGGTGTGCCTCGATACGCTCTCCAAAGTGCAGACGGCAGCTTTCGATAAGACGGGTACTCTCACCGAGGGCAAATTCACGCTCGCGGGCTGCTCGTCGGAGCGCGCATTGTCGCTCATCGCCGCCGTGGAGCGCGCGTCTTCCCATCCCTTCGCCGAAGCCTTCCGCTATGCGGAGACGCCCTTCCATGCGAAGAACGTTCAGGAGATCGCGGGCATGGGGCTTGCCGCCGACATCGAAGGAAGAGAGGTGCTCGTGGGGAGCAGACGGCTGATGGAAGAGCATTCTGTCGTCCTTCCCGAACTCCATAGCCCGCACGCCGTCGTGTTCTGCGCGGAGGACGGGGCATTCGTCGGCTATGCCGAGCTCGAAGATAAGCTGCGCCCGGACGCCGAAGAGGCGCTCAAAGGGCTCAAAGTGGCGGGCGTCAAGAAGATCGCCGTGCTTTCGGGCGACACCGAAGAGCGGGCGAAGGCTGCCCTTTCGGGGCTCCCCGTGGACGAGCTCAAAGCGGGGCTCCTGCCCGAAGAAAAGCCGCTCGCCGCGCGGGCGCTCAAGGGGGAGGGCGCGCTCCTCTATGTGGGCGACGGCATCAACGATACGCCCGTGATGGCGGAAAGCGACATCGCCGCGGCGATGGGCGGGCTCGGGAGCGATGCCGCCATCGAAGCGAGCGACATGGTGCTCGCATCCGATTCCCTCAAAGGGCTCCCCAAAGCCATGCGGACGGCGAAAAAGACGCGGCGCATCGTCATGCAGAATATCGTCGGTTCCATCGCCATCAAGGCGGCGCTCATGGTCTTATCCATCAAGGGGTTCGTGCCGCTGTGGGCGGCGGTGTTCGGCGACGTCGGCGTCATGCTCCTCGCCGTCCTCAACTCCCTGCGCATGCGCGGGCGCATCTGAAATTTGCATCCGAAGAAAAGCGGCTTTGAGCCGCTTTTTTTGTAAAATCAGTGCGAAAACCGCGAAATTTTACACTTGTCTCGTACATTTTACAAAATTTTACCTTTTGGTTACAAATTCATGCAAAACAAGTGACAAACAGGTGCTATAATTGCTATAATAAGCATAATGGGAAATTAAGAACGACCCCGGATCCTCTTACCAAAGAAACAGAAGGAGAAACACAATGCCGGTAACAGAAGTCTTAGAAACCGTTATGCTGCTCCTGGGCGGCCTGGGCGCCTTCCTCGCGGGCATGGAGATCATGTCCGAGAGCATGTCCCGCCTCGCCCACGGGGGATTGAGGCGCATGCTCAACAAGACGGCGGGCAACCGCTTTGCGGGCGTCGGGATCGGCGCCGCCGTCACGATGATCATCCAGAGCTCGTCCGCTACGACCGTCATGGTCGTCGGCCTCGTCAATGCGGGCATCTTAACGCTCTTCCAGGCGACCGCCATCATCATGGGCGCCAACATCGGTACCACCATCACGGCGTGGATCGCCTCGCTCGGGAGTCTGGACGTCTCCGCGTTCCTGCTCCTCTTCGCCGTCGTCGGCGTGTTCATGAAGATGCTCTCCAAGCGCGAGAACGTCAAGCTCATCGGCGATACGCTGACGGGCATCGGCCTTGTGTTCGTGGGGCTTTCCGTCATGTCGAGCGCGATGGACCCCGACCTGCACCCCGAGATGATGGGCGTCATCAAACAGGCGCTCGAAGTCGTCAAAAATCCCTTCCTTCTCCTTCTCATCGGCGCGGTGGCGACGGGCATCATCCAGTCCTCTTCGGCGGTCACGAGTATCGTCGTCGTCCTTGCGACGAGCGGCGTGCTCATCGGCGGCACGGGCGACGGCGTATATTACGTTGTCATCGGTTCCAACATCGGTACCTGCGTGACGGCGCTCCTTTCCTCCATCGGCGCGCAGCCCAATGCAAGGAGAGCCGCCATCATCCACCTTCTCTTCAACTGTTTCGGCGCCGTTATCTTCACGATATTCCTTCTCTTCTGGGGCTGGTTCGGCACTTCCTTCCAGGACGTCGTCTTAAACGTCATCTTCCCCGAGAACTATCAGTTCCAGATCGCCTTCTTCCATACGCTCTTCAACGTGACCTGCACCATCCTCTTCCTTCCCTTTGCGAAGGGCTTCGTGTGGCTCGCGAACAACCTTCTTCGCAGCAAGAAGGGGGAGCCGACGCCCGAAGAAGAGCTCATCACGCATCCCGACGAGCGCCTTCTGCGCAACCCTTCCGTCGGTCTTGCATATCTTTATCAGGAGACGGGCAAGGTGTTCGCCTTCTCGATGGATACGCTCGATAGGGCGTTCAACGCCTTCCTTGCGAAGGACACCTCCGTTTCTCAGTCGATCAACGAGCGCAACGGGGAGATCGCGCAGATGAGCCGCCAGGAAGTTGCCTACCTTGTCAAACTCTCTGCAAATTCCCTCGTCATGGAGGAAGAAAAGACCATCTCTTCCCTCCATTACGTCCTGAACGACATCGTGCGTATCGGCGAACTTGCCGACAACGTCACCAAATATACCGGGCATTATGTGAATGACGGGCTGCACTTCTCTTCGGAGTTTTTGGAGATGCTCAAAGAGATGTATGCAAAGATCCAAAAGCTCTACGGCCTTTCCCTCGAAGCCTTTGAAAAGAAGGACTTCATGAAGCTGCGCGAAGTGGACGCCCTCGAAGACGAGATCGACAACGAGCGCCGCCGCCTCGTTCAGACGCACATCCAGCGCCTCAACGAAGGCAAGTGCCAGCCGCAGAATTCGAGCGTCTTCATCAACCTCGTCGGCAACCTCGAACGCGCCGCAGACCACATCACATACATCGCCCATTCCATCGAACAAAATCAGTGACGCCACTCGGCGTTTTGGAGGGGTAACGTGGCAAACAAAGTCTTTCTGCTTGAAGACGACAAGAGCATCTGCGAGCTCGTGAAGTGTACGCTGGACTTAAGCAGCATTTCCTGCGAGTACTTCACGACGGTGAAGGAATTTCGGGAGGCGATGGAGCGGGAGACGCCCGACGTCGTGCTCCTCGACATCATGCTCACGGACGGGGACGGCGTGGAGGTCTTAAAAGAGGTCAAGACGCATCACCCCGAAGTGAGCGCTATCATGCTCTCGGCGCTCTCTAAGGAGACGGACAAAGTGCGCGGCCTCAATGCGGGCGCGGACGACTACATCGCCAAGCCCTTCGGCGTTCTCGAGCTCGTGGCGCGCGTCAATGCAGCGCTTCGGCGCACCGCCAAGTCCTCCGTCCTCAAAGTGGGGGAGCTCGAGATGAACTTCGACAACATGACCGTTGTCTACCGCGGAAAGCCGCTCACTCTCAACAACAAGGAATTTCAGCTCCTCAAATTCTGCGCCGCCAACGAGGGCAAGGTGCTCCCGCGCGATACGCTCCTCACCGAGGTGTGGGGCTATGACGACGGCGAAACGCGCACGCTCGACAACCATATCGCACGGCTCCGCAAGCTGGGGCTGAATTTCGAGACGGTGTTCGGCGTCGGATACCGCTTTATCGCGGGCTGAGGGGGGGCGAGATGAGAAAACGTATCCTCTGGACGGGAGTGCTGATCAGTGCGATCGCGCTCCTCGTCTTTTCTTTGATCTCCGCAGAGCTTTACTACAAGAGCAGCCTCCGCTACACCGAAAACGATCTGAGAGCGTATATGGAGCGCTTCGACGCGACGCTTTCCAAAGAGGGGCTTACAGAAGAATACGCCCGCTCCCTTTCCGATGAGCTATTCGGGGCGCGCGTCACCTTCCTCGACGAGAGCGGTTCCATCCTCGCCGATTCGGTGGAGGGGGAGGAAGATACCCGTGCCGACCGCCCCGAAGTCGTCGAGGCGATGCGGGAGGGGGAGGGCTTCGACGCCCGCGCCTCTCAGACGCTCAGGGAAGACTATTCCTACTACTGCCGTCAGTTTCAGGGCGGGGCGTATTATGTGCGCATCGCCATCCCCACGCAGTCGCTCGTCGACGTGTACTTAAATTCCTTTCCCGTCGTTTTCACCTTTTTGCTCCTCGATCTTGCCGTCTGCCTGCTCGCGACCTATCTTCTGACGGATACCGTCTTGAAGCCCGTCGAAAAGCTCGCGATGGACGCGGCGCGGAGAAAGCGCATCACGGCGTCCTGCCCCGAGCTCGAAACACTGGCGGCGCTCATGAACCGCATGAACGACGACGCCGACCGGCAGATGAAGCAGATCGCCGACGAAAAGGAGCTCGTCGTTAAGGCGCAGCAGTCCAAGAACGATTTCATCGCCAATATCACGCACGAGATGAACACTCCGCTCACTTCCATCAAGGGGTTTGCCGAGCTCCTTGCGGCGGGGGCGCTCTCGGGGGAGGCGGCGCAGCGCGCGGCGCAGACGGTGCTCCGGCAGAGCGAGCGCCTCACCAGCCTCGTCGCCTCCATCATCAACTACAACGAGATCGACAGCGACGACCTGCCGACCTACGAGGTGAACGCCTCCAAAGTGGCGCTGGAGCTTCTGGAGACGCTGCGTCCCTCCATTGACGAGCGGCACATCACGCTCTATACGCACATCGAGCCCGACGTGCTCCTCATGAGCCGTCAGGAGCGCGTCACCGAGATCTTCGGCAATCTCATCCGTAACGCCATCCGCTACAACCGCGACGAGGGGAGCCTTACCATCTCTCTGACGAAGTCCCAGTTCTCCGTTCGGGATACGGGCATCGGCATCGCCAAAGAAAATTTGGAGCGCATTTTCGACCGCTTCTTCACGGTGGATAAGTCGCACAGCGGCAAGAACGGCGGCTTCGGGCTGGGGCTTTCCGTCGTCAAAAAACTGTGCCAAAAGGCGGGCTGGTGGATCGGCGTCGAGAGCGAAGAGGGGAAAGGCTCCACGTTCACCGTGCATTTTTCGCGCTGACGGCACAAAAGGGCTGCGCTTTTGCCTCAATAAAGAGAAAACCCCTTGATTTTGACGGGGGCAGATGGTATAATGAAAGCGGCGCGGAGCTTCCGTGCCGCATTTTGATGCTCTCGCGGAGCAAGGCGGGGGCAGGGAGCGAAAGATTATGAAGATCACCATCCGCGAGGAAGGAAAGTACCCGGTCCCGGGCGAAGGCGTGGGGGTCTTTTTCGAGGACCTCAATTACAGCCTCGACGGCGGCCTGTATGCCGAGATGCTGGAAAACCGCAACTTTGAGGCAAAGGATGTCCGCGGCGAGCGCGATCGATTTACGATAGAAAACGACGGCAGCTACGGCTGGACGCCCACGGTCGAGGGCGTCGCTCTGAAGATCAAGTGGGATCGCCCGCTCTTCATCGAAAACCCGCACTATCTGCGCCTCACCGTTCAAAAGGCGGGAGAAGGCGTCAAAAACAAGGCATACGACGGCATCTATCTCCAAAAGGGGATGGGCTATACCGTTTCCTTCTATGCCCGCTCCTACGATTACAGGAAGAAGCTTTTGGTGGGCGTGTTCGATGGCGGCAAGGCCGTGCTCGCCAAGAAGGTGCGCCTGCGCGCCGACGGCAATTGGCACCGCTATGAATTTCACCTGAAGAGCCGCACGGAGCTCGACAGGGCCTCCTTCGAAGTGCGCATGACGGAAGCGGGCGCCATCCACCTCGACTGCTTCTCGATGATGCCGGACAACGCGGTGAAGGGCATCTTCCGCCGCGATCTTGCCGAACTCGTGCGCGACCTAAAGCCCAAGTTCGTGCGCTTCCCGGGCGGGTGCGTCGTAGAGGGGAACACCCTCGAGAACCGCTATCTCTGGAAGCGTTCGGTGGGGCAGAAGGAGCGCCGCCGCCACAATTGGAACCGCTGGGCAGTACACGGCGCCTGCGCCGAGAACAACTTCAGAACGCCCTTCTCGCACTACGGGCAGACGCTGGGCGTGGGGTTTTACGAATATTTCCTCCTCTGCGAGTGCCTGGGCGCAAAGCCGCTTCCCGTCGTCGGGATGGGCATCGCCTGCCAGTTCATGTCCTCGGAGTGCGTGCCGGTCGATGATCCCAAGTTTGAGGTCTTCATCCAGGATGCGCTCGACCTCGTCGAATTTGCCAACGGCGGCGCCGATACCGTCTGGGGCAAAGTGCGCGCCGAGATGGGGCATCCCAAGCCCTTCGGGCTGGAATACATCGGCGTCGGCAATGAGCAGTGGGAGGAGAACGGCAACGAATTTTATAAGCGCTTCGAACTGTTTGAAAAGCGCATCCACGAGAAGTACCCCTCGCTCAAGATCATCGGCACGGTCGGCCCGACGGTGGATACCCCCACTCACAGGAGCGCATGGGAGTGGACGAAGGAAAATCTTGCAAAGAACCCCGATTTCGTGTATGCTTCCGACGAGCACTTCTATGTCTCCCCCGAATGGCTGTACAGCCACGCGGCCATGTACGACGGCTATCCCTCCAACTGCCGCGTGTATGCGGGCGAGTATGCCGCGCACGCTGCCGGCCCGGACGGCACGATCCCCAACGGGCCGCAGGCGAACGTGTGGGAGGGCGCGCTCGCCGAGGCTGCCTTCATGACGGGCATGGAGCGCAATTCCGACGTCGTCGTCATGTCCTCCTACGCGCCCCTCTTCGGCAGGCTGGGCTATTCCCAGTGGAGCCCCGACCTCATCTGGTTTGACGGCAAGCGGTCGTTTGCGACGGTCAACTACTATGTGCAGCAGCTCTTCAGCATCTACACGGGCAACGTGGTGCTCAATACCGAGGCGGAAGGAGGGCTCTTTGCCTCGGCGACCGAGCTCGAAGGCCTCGTCTATGTCAAAGTGGTCAACCCGTCCGACAAGGAGGCCGAGGCGGAATTTGAGGGCGATTTCGATTTCGGGGAACTCACGCGCATCATCCGCATGGCGGGCGATCCTGCCGTCTATAACACCGCCGACGAGCCCGAACGGCTGGTACCCGAGGACGTCGCGCCCGCGTCGCCGCGCTCTCTGACGCTCCCGCCGCACAGTTTTCATGTGCTCATCTTCCACAAATAAGTCTGAACGGCATTTGCCGTCTTATGCCGCTTTCGGCGGCAAAAACGGAGCTTCGGCTCCGTTTTTTGTGCGCTTTTGAGCGGGGCAAGGGGAAAATTTTCATGAAATGATTGACTTGCCGCTGAAAAAAAACTATAATGGGGTCGAGAAAACGTATGATCGCCGCAGAAGATGCGGCGGAAGGACAAAACCATGAATGTGACCGAGATCTTCGGGAGCAATGTATTTAACGACGAAGTCATGAAAAACCTGCTGCCCAAGGAGGTCTATCACTCCCTGCGCAGGACCATCGATACGGGTGCGCCTCTCGATTCCTCCATCGCGAGCGTCGTCGCAAACGCCATGAAAGACTGGGCGGTGAGCAAGGGCGCGACGCACTACACGCACTGGTTCCAGCCCCTCACCAACCTGACGGCGGAAAAGCACGACAGCTTCATCGAGCCTTCGGGGGATCGGGTCATCATGCAGCTGACGGGCAAGAGCCTCATCGTGGGCGAGCCCGACGCCTCTTCCTTCCCTTCGGGCGGGACGCGGGCGACGTTCTCCGCGCGAGGCTATACGGCGTGGGATCCCACTTCTCCCGCTTTCGTCAAGGAGGGGACGCTGTATATCCCCACGGTGTTCGTCTCCTACACGGGCGAAACGCTCGATAAAAAGGCGCCGCTTCTGAAGTCGATGACCGCCATCGACGCGCAGGCAAAGCGCCTTCTGAGGTTGTTCGGCATCGAGTGCAAGAAGGTCTCCACGACCGTCGGCCCCGAACAGGAATACTTTCTCATCGACGAAAAGGTCTATGAGGCGAGGAAGGACCTCATCTTAACGGGCCGCACCCTCTTCGGCTCGCGCCCGCCGCGCGGACAGGAGATGGAAGATCATTACTTCGGCTCGCTCAAGCCCCGCATCTCCGCCTATATGCGCGATCTCGACGAGACGCTGTGGAAGTACGGCATCTTCGCCAAGACCAAGCACAACGAAGTCGCGCCCGCGCAGCACGAGCTCGCGCCTATCTTCACGACGACCAACGTCGCCGTCGACGACAATCAGCTCACGATGGAGATCATGAAGAAGGTCGCCAAGCGCCACGGCCTTGTGTGCCTGCTTCATGAGAAGCCCTTCGAATACATCAACGGTTCGGGCAAGCACAACAACTGGTCGGTCTCCACCGATACGGGGCTCAATTTGCTCGACCCCGGCGAAACGCCCGAAAACAACCGCCTCTTCATGCTCGTTCTCGCCTGCGTCATCGCGGCGGTCGATCGTTATCAGGGCATCCTGCGCGCCTGCGTCGCCTCGGCGAGCAACGATCATCGCCTGGGCGCAGACGAAGCGCCGCCCGCCATCGTCTCGGTGTATCTCGGCGATCAGCTGGGCGCCATCGTCGATTCCATCGTCCTGGGGCGGGAATATGTGCCGAAAAAGGCCATCCCGGGCTCCATCGGCGTTCCCGAATCGCCCATCTTCCCCATCGATACGACGGATCGGAACCGCACTTCGCCCTTTGCCTTCACAGGCAACAAGTTTGAGTTCCGTATGCTGGGCTCCATGGCGTCCGTCGCCGACCCCAACATCGTCCTCAACACGATCGCGGCAGAACTCTTCTCGGAGGCAGTCGACGCGCTTTCGCACGCCAAAGATTTCGATGCGGAGTGCAGGAAGTTCACCGAAAAGCTTCTGAAGAAGCACTACCGCATCATTTTCAACTATAACGGCTACGGGCCCGATTGGGAGCCCGAGGCGGAGAGGAGGGGACTCCTCAACAACAAGACGACCGCTGACGCCGTGCCCGAACTCTTCAAGCAGGAAAACATCGACGTCTTCGTGCATCAGGGCGTATATACCGAGAAGGAGATCGTCGCCCGCGCCAACATCCAGCTCGAAAACTATATCAAGAGCATCCGCATCGAGGCGCTCACGATGATCGAAATGGCGCGGCAGGACATCTATCCCGCCGTCAACGGGTACCTTGCGGAGCTGTGCGGCTCCATTGCCTCCAAGCGCGCCGTCAGCGACAGGCTGCCCGTCGCGGAGGACGTCAAGCTCGCGGAAAAGCTCGCGACGATGAACGACGCCATGATGGCGGCGGTCGCCAAGCTCGAGCGCGACCTTGCCGAGATGCCCGAGGGCGAACGTCCCGCCTCGCAGAAAATGGCGCACGTCGTGCTGCCCGATATGGAGCACGTCCGTACGATTGCCGACGGCATGGAGCAGCTGTGTTCGTCCGACTATTGGCCCTATCCCACCTATACGGATATTCTGTACAGCGTAAAATAACAGCCGGGGACTTTGCGCGCCCATTTTTGCGCGGAGTTTTTTCTCGGAAGATCTGCAAAAAACTATGAAAGTCAATGTAAAAAAACTGCGGGAGGGCGCGCGTCTTCCCGTCTATGGTTCGGAATACGCGGCGGGAGCCGACCTCTACGCGCTGGAGGAGGAGCCCGTCGTCATCCCTGCGGGGGAGACGCGCTTTATCCGCACGGGCATCGCCGTCGAACTTGAGGAGGGCACGGTGGGGCTCGTGTACGCAAGGAGCGGCCTTTCGTGCAGGCAGGATCTCGCGCCCGCCAATAAGGTGGGGGTCATCGACTGCGATTACCGCGGCGAAGTGCTCGTTGCCCTCCACAATCACGGGAAGGAGGCGCGCACCGTCGAGAGCGGCGACCGCATCGCCCAATTCGTCGTGGCGCCCGTTTTCCATGCGGAATTTGAAGAGGCGGAAACGCTCTCCGAGACCGTGCGCGGCGCGGGCGGGTTCGGTTCGACGGGGAAAAACTGATGAGAATGCGCAGGAAACGCAACCTCGAGCCCAGGCTCGAGGCTTGCTCGGATATTTTGGCGGCGCGCGGCGTCCCCATGAAGGATCTCAAAAAGGCGGCGGAAGAGTACCGCGCCCTCTTTGATTACAGCGAACTGTTCGGCAACGGGAACGCTGTCAGGCTCGAGATCGGCTGCGGCAACGGCGGCTTTGTTTTAGAGGCCGCTCGGCGCGAGCCCGACATCAACTTCCTTGCGGTGGAGATCATCTCGAACGTCATCGTCACGGCGATGGAGCGCATCAAGAAGGAGGATGTCAAAAACGTGCGCTTTCTGAACGTCCCCGCGGAAGTGCTCCCCTGTTTTATTCCCGAAAAGAGCGTCGAGCGCATCTATCTCAACTTTTCGACGCCGCTCCCCGGAAGTACGCACGCCCGCCAGCGGCTCACGTCGCCCCGCTTCCTTGTGATCTACCGCGAACTTCTGAAGGAGGGCGGCACCATCGTCCAGAAGACGGACAGCGAAGATTTTTTCGACTATTCCATCGAGCAGTTCCTGTTGAACGGCTTTGCGGTGGAGGAGGTCACGCGCGACCTTCATAACAGCGACGCCGCGAAGGACAATATCGTCACCGAGTACGAGCGTCAGTTCGCCGGGCAGGGGAAGCCTATCTTCCGTCTCGTCGCCCGGCTCAACCGAATGGAGGGATCCGAATGAATTTCGAATACTATATGCCGACCAAAGTGGTCATGGGCAGAGATTGCGTAAAGAAGCAGGCAGGGCTCCTTGCCCCGCTCGGCAGGCACGCGCTCATCGTCACGGGCAGGAGCGCCGAAGAGAACGGCGCGCTCGACGACGTGCTCTCCGCGCTCGGTGCGAACGGGCAGCAGGCGACGGTGTTTTGCCGCGTCACGCCCAACCCCGGCATCCCGTGCATCAGGGAGGGGATCGCGCTCCTGAAGAGTGCGGGCGCGGACTTTGTCGTGGCGATCGGCGGAGGCTCGCCGATGGACGCCGCAAAGGCGATCGCTCTTCTTTCCGTGCAGGAGCGGACGGACGAACACATCTTTGACGGGGGCTACGCGCCCGAAGCGCTCCCCATGGCGCACATCCCCACGACGGCGGGTACGGGCAGCGAAGTCACGCCCTACTCCGTCCTCACCAACGACGTCCGTCAGACCAAGACGAGCCTCTCTTCGCCCGCGCTCTTTCCGCGCGTCGCCTTCCTCGACGGCAAATACATGGCGCGGCTTTCGCCCGAGATCTCTCTGAATACGGCGCTCGACGCCCTCTCGCACGCAATGGAAAGTATGCTCTCCAGAAGCGCGATCCCGCTCTCCGATACGCTCTCGGAGGAGGCGATCGAACTCATCGTGCCCCTTCTTTGCAAGGCGCAGAACGGGAGCATGACGCTCGAAGAGCGCGATACGATGCTGTATGCCTCCACGCTTGCGGGCATGGCGATTGCCCAATCGGGTACGACCGCCGTTCACGGCATGGGCTATGCGCTCACCTATTTCCACAATATCCCGCACGGCAGGGCGAACGCGCTGCTGCTCGGCGAGACGCTGCGGCTGTGCGAAGAAAAGAAGGTGCGCGCGCTGCCGCGCATCCTTGCAGCTTGCCGCATGACGCTCGACGGCGTGACTTT
Source organism: uncultured Clostridia bacterium (assembly GCA_944354535.1). Taxonomy (GTDB): domain Bacteria; phylum Bacillota; class Clostridia; order Christensenellales; family Borkfalkiaceae; genus Gallimonas. Next base: position 9,266 of record CALVPY010000018.1, on the reverse strand, counting down.
CCTGCTCGATTCGCTCGTCGGCAAGCGCGAGGAGATCGGGAAGGAAGAACTCGAAGCCTTTGCCGTTCAAGCCGCACAGAATAAGAATATCCAAAAATCGGTGTACGAGCCTACCCCCGACGAGGTGCGCCGTATCTATCTCCGCTCCTTCGGCCGCGACGCCGACGAAGCGTAAGAAGCGGCGGCGCGGAAACCGCCCGTTCGATCATGAAAAAAAACGAAGGGCGCGGTTTGACCGCGCCCTTTCCCGGAGAAAGCCATGTGGCATGAAATTTTGTTCCGTGTTCTAAGCATCGTCAACTATGTCGTGCTCATCATCGTTGCGATCCCCGTCCTTTTGCAGGTCTTGTATATCGTGCTCGGGTTCCTGCCCAAGAAGACCTATCCCAAGAGCGAAAAGAAAGGGCGCATCGCCTATCTCATCCCCGCCCACAACGAGGCGGACGTCATCTACGGAACGGTGAAAGACCTGCTGGAAGGGCAGGACTATCCTCGGGAAAAGTTCGATGTCTTTGTCGTTGCTCACAACTGCACGGACGACACGGCGGAGCTTGCCGAAAAGGCGGGCGCGAATGTGCTCGTTCTGAACGATCCCGATCCCGCGCACCGCATGGCGCTCTATCCCTTAAAGCACGGCATCGCGCACATCCTGGCGCAGGAGGGGGAAGGAGCGTATGATTTTGTGGTGCATCTCGACGCCGATAACCGCATCGACCCTGCCTTCTCCGCGCGGATGAACGATGCCTATCAGACGGGCGTCGATTTCGCGCGTCCTTATGAAGGAGCGCTCAACGGTACGCAAAATTTTTACAGCAAGGCGAGCGCCATGATCTACGCTTTCGATTCTCGTTACGGCAGCCGTGTCAGAGAGCGCCTGCACCTTTCGGCACACGTCAACGGCTCCGGCGCCATGATGAGCGTGCGGATGCTGCAAAAGACGGGCGGATACGACTGCGAGCTGGTGTGCGACGACGCCGAATTCAACATGAAGCGCATGTTCGACGGCTATAAAGGGCACTTTGTCGAGGACGCCGTCGTCTACGAGGATATGCCGTCTTCTTACCGCGATACATATAACCGCAATAAGCGCATGGGCAGCGGGGCTTCGGGACTCTTCAAAAAGAATGCGGGAAAGCTCTGGAAGTACTTCTTCCGCACGGGAGACTTTTCCTTCCTCGAAGTGTACTTTCTCTTCTCGCTGAGCCTTCTCAACGTGCTCATCGGCGTGTGGCTGCCCCTTTATTATATCTATCACTTCCTCTACTGCGGGTTTGCGGGCTGGGGCGGGATGGCGCTTTCGCTGCAAACTGCGGCATACTATCAGTCGATGGTGTGGAACACGCTCTTTTCCGCGCTCGGCATTGCGGTGGGGCTGTTTATCCTCTTCGGCTATGTGCAGGGGATCTTCCTTGCCGTTTCCGATTATAAAAAGCTGGGCGCCTCCCGCCGCCGCGAGCTTGTGGGAACGGTGCTCGGTTTCCCCGCTTTTTTGGTGTTGTACGGCGTCACACTGCTCGTCGGCGCCTGTTCCAAACCGAGTTGGGGCAAGGTGACGCGCAACCTCCCGCCCAAAACGCTGCAAAAATAGGAGCCTGCCTATGGATCATTCGGTAGAAGTCGAACATCTCTCTAAATCTTACGGCGAAGTGAAGGCGGTCAACGATATTTCTTTCCGCGTCAGGCAGGGCTCGCTCTTTGCCTTTCTCGGCGTCAACGGCGCGGGAAAGAGCACGACCATCAACATCATCTGTTCCATCCTGAAAAAGGATGCGGGCAGGGTGACTGTGTGCGGGCACGACCTCGACCGCGAGAGCGACCGCATCAAGGAAGAGATCGGCATCGTCTTTCAGACGAGCGTGCTCGACAAACAGCTCACCGTTGCCGAAAACCTCGATCTGCGCGCCTCCTTTTACGGGCTTTCCAGGGTGGCGCGGAAGAAAAACGTGGAGCGCATCGTCGAACTTTTGTCGTTGCAGCCCATCCTGAAGCGCCCCGTCGGCAATCTTTCGGGCGGGCAGCAGCGCCGCGTCGACATCGCGCGCGCCATGGTGCACGATCCGCGCCTTCTGATGCTCGACGAGCCTTCGACGGGTCTCGATCCCAAGGCGCGCCTTGCGGTCTGGTCGCTCATCGACGGCATCCGCGCCGAAACGGGCATGACCGTCTTCCTCACCACCCATTATCTGGAAGAGGCGGAAAAGGCGGGGTATGTCGTCATCATGGACAAGGGGCAGATCATCGCCGAAGGGACGCCCAACGAGCTCAAAAACCGTTATAGCTACGACAGCCTTTTAAGCTACTGCAAGCGGGATGAGACGTTCGAGAAAGGGCTCTTGGCGGAGGGATACCGTTTTTCCTATGACGGCGAAAAACGGGCTTACCGCATCGTCATTGAAAACAGCGAGGCCGCCAAGCGCCTCATGCAGAGATTTGACGGATATACGACGGATATCGAGATCATCAAAGGGACGATGGACGACGTGTTTTTGAACGTCACGGGCAGGGATATCGTCACGGGAGAGGAGCATGGAGAAAACAAAGCATAGGGGAACGGAGATCTTTTTTCAGCTGACCCGCCGTCATCTCCTCGTCTTTTTCAAAAATAAAGTGCGGGTGATGTATACGCTGCTCGTGCCCGTCATCATCTTTGCGGTGTATATCTTCTTTTTGCGCGAGCTGGAACTTTCGGCGGTGCGAAACACGCTGCACGATCTGGGCATCGCCGCCGACGCGTCGCTCACGAAGTATTTGCAGACGCTCGTCGATTCGTGGATGCTCTCGGGCATCGCGGCACTTTCGACCATCACCGTCTCCCTGCAAACGAATACGGTGTTTGTCGAGGATAAGCAGAACGGGGTCAACCGCGACTTCGTTTCCTCGCCCATCAATAAAAACGTTCTCATCGGCAGCTATATCTTGTTCAACTTCGTGGTGACGCTGCTCATCTGCCTCGTCTATCTCGTCATCTGCCTCGTCTACCTCGCCTGCATGAACGAGTTCTTCTTAGGCGTTGTCGACTTTTTGCAGATCTTCGGCATTTTGCTCTATGCGACGGTCTCTTCCACATTGATGACGGTGTTCATCTGCTCCTTCATCAAGACGGAAGGCACGATGGCGAGCCTCATCGCCGTATTTTCGACGGCGGTCGGGTTCCTCATCGGCGCGTACATGCCGCTCGGCATGCTCCCGAGCGGTGTGCAGTGGGTATGCGCCTTCATCCCGGGGACGTACGCCTGCTCGTTGCTGCGCTATTCCTTCATGGCGACGCCGCTTGCCGAGCTCACGCACTATGTCGTCGGCGTCATGCAGCTCGAAGGCGGCGAAACGCTCATCGCGGAGCTCACGGGCACGTTCGGCTATCAGCTCGAATTCTTCCATGTGCAGGTGGACGTCGGCTTCCAGGCGGTCGCGCTCGCCGTGTTCATCCTCTTCTTCCTTGTCCTCAATATTTTCTCGGGGAAGCGCCTTGCCGCCGTTCTCGGCGTAGGCAAAAAACGCCGCAAACAGCACAGTATCGCGGCGGGTACGTTTGCGGGCGGCGAGGAAGCCGCGGCAAAGCCCCGTGCGGAAGAGCGGAACGGGAGCCCTTCGGAAGAGAAGGAAGAATAGACGTTTTTCGAAGCATACGCGCGCCCTGCGGCATGCCGCAGGGCGCGCATAAAATAAAGCGGGCTTTCGCTTCGTCGTGCGAAAGCCCGCCTTTCTCATTCAGAACAGCGCTTTGATCGTCTGCGAAACATAGGAAACGGGCACGAGCTCGATCTTATCTTTGAACTTTTCGCACGCCTTGGCGTTCTTCGCGGGGAGGACGACGCGCTTAAAGCCCATCTTCACGCATTCGTTGACGCGCTTTTCCGCAAAGCTCACGCTGCGCACTTCGCCCGTGAGCCCCACTTCGCCGAAGAGGGCGGTATAGCGGTCGACGGGTTTCATGCGTTCGGCGCTCGCAAGGGCGGCGCACACGGCAAGATCGGCGCTCGGCTCGTTCAGTTTGATGCCGCCCATTGCGTTGAGGTAGATATCCTGGCTGCCCAAGGGGAGGCCGCACCGCTTTTCGAGCACGGCGATGAGCACGATGAGGCGGTTGAGATCGATGCCGAGCGACATCCTCCTCGGCAGCCCGTAGGAAGTCTTGGTCATCAGCGTCTGGATCTCCACCATCATGCAGCGGTTGCCCGTCTCGCTGGGGGTGACGGCGGCGCCCGCCGCCTCGCCGCGCGATTCGGAGAGGAAGAGGGAGGAATAGTCGCTCACGCCCAACACGCCGCGATCGCTCATCTCGAAGACGCCCACTTCCTGCACGGAGCCGAAGCGGTTTTTGACGGCGCGGAGGATCTTGAAGTTCTCGGTGCGCTCGCCCTCGAAGTAGAGGACGGTATCCATGATGTGTTCGAGCACTTTGGGCCCCGCGAGCGTGCCTTCTTTGGTGACGTGCCCGACGAGGAAGAAGGTGATCCCGCGCGACTTTGCGATGCGCATGAGCTTTGCGGCGCATTCGCGCACCTGCCCGACGCTGCCCGCCGCCGAACTCAGCGCTTCGGTGTAGACCGCCTGGATGGAGTCGATGATGACGTATTCCGCTTCGCAGATCGCCTCCTCGGCGTTGTCGAGGCAGGTCTCGTTCAGAAGCAGCATCCCGCCGCCGCCCACGCCGAGGCGCTCGCAGCGGAGCTTGACCTGCGAACAGCTCTCCTCGGCGGAAAGATAGAGGACTTTGTGCTCCTCTGCAAGATGCGCCGCGACTTGTGTGAGGAGGGTGGATTTGCCCACGCCGGGATCGCCGCCGACGAGCACGAGAGAGCCCCTTACGATGCCGCCGCCGAGGACGATGTCGAGCTCGCCGATGCCCGAAGAGATGCGTTCATACCGCTCGTACTGCACCTCGCGAAGGGGGGTGGGGCGGGTGGAATTGAGGCGGAAGGCGCTCTGCGCTTTTTTTGCGGGCGCGGGGGAGACGGCCTCTTCGATGAGGGTATTGAACTTCCCGCACTCGGGGCAGCGCCCCAGCCACTTGGGCGAGGCGTACCCGCACTCGCTGCATACAAATTGTGTCGTCGTTTTCGGCATAGTGTTTCCTTATTTATGGCGTGATCTTTGGATGGATGGGGGAGCCCTGTACGTCGGCTCGGCGAAGGGCATCAGATCTTTTTCAATAAAACCATGGCATAGACGGTGATGCCCTTGCCTTCGCCTTGTCGCGGCGGGGCAAATTTTGCAAGCCGCTTACTTCGTTCGCGGCTTTGCTTTGATGCCCGCCGCTCCTTTTCCCACAAAACTCGCTGCGCGATTTTTGCGGGAGCCCTGTACGTCGGCTCGGCGAAGGGCATCAGATCTTTTTCAATAAAACCATGGCATAGACGGTGATGCCCTTGCCTTCGCCGACGTAACCTAACTTTTCGTTGGTGCCGGCGGCGATGCCGACGGCGGAAGGGGGGATGCCGAGCGCCATAGCCAATGCTTCCTTCATCGCGTCAATATAAGGCGCAAGGCGGGGGCGCTCTGCAAGCACCGAAACGCTCACGTTCGCGGGCGCAAGGCCTTCCGCCTTCACGAGCTCCATGACGCTTTCCAGCAGTTTCATGCTGTCCGCGCCCGCAAAGCGTGCGTCGGTATCGGGAAAGTAATGCCCGATGTCAAAAAGTCCCGCCGCCGAAAGCAGGGCGTCCATCACGGCGTGGACGAGCACGTCGCCGTCGCTGTGCGCGACAAGCCCGCTCTCCGAAGGGATCCTGACGCCCGCCAGCGTGATGTAGTCCTGCGCTTTTCCGAAGGCGTGCGTGTCGATGCCGAAGCCCGCGCGCTCGCAGGGGGCAAAATCTTCGGGATAGGTGAGTTTTTTGTTGCGGCGGTCGCACTCAAAGAGGTGGGGCGGGGCGATGTAGGCGGCATAGAGGCTGCTCTCGTCCGTGAAGGAAGAAAGCTTTCCTTCGCGCTCCGCCGAGGCAAAGGCGTGCCTGAGTTCGCCGCTGAAAAAGCCCTGCGGGGTCTGCACGGTAAACACCATCTCGCGCGGCGGCACGGCTGCAACGGCGCCGTCCTTGGCGAGCACGGTGGTGTCCGTCGCGGGCAGGGAGCAGACGCCGCTGCCGTATTTTTGTACGCTTTCGATGCAGTCGTTTACGATCTTCGCGGTGACAAAGGGGCGGGCGGCGTCGTGGATGAGCACGATGTCGCCCTTGACTTCTTGGAGGGCATTCCAAACGCTCTCCTCGCGCGTCTTGCCGCCGCGCACGGTGCGGGCCTGAGGGAAGGGGGAGAGGAGCGCCCCGATGCGCGCTTCGTCCTCCTCCCGGCAGGGGATGAGGATCTCGTCCGCCTCCCCGAACGCCGAAAGGCTGTATGAAAGCACGGGCAGCCCGTTGAGCTCGCGCAATATTTTATTCTCGGGAAAGCCCGCGCGCGAGCCCGACCCCGCCGCGCAGAGGATGACGGAGATCACGGCAGCACCTCGTAAAGAGAGCTCGCTTCGTCCTTTTTCACCGTCTCTTTGAGTTCGAGCACGCGGAAGCGCATCGCCCCCGCCGCATAGGAAAGTTCCACCTCGTCGCCTACTTTCAGCCGGTAGGAAGGCTTGACCTGCTTGCCGTTGACGCTGATCTTCCCCGCGTCCGCCGCCTCCTGCGCGACGGTGCGGCGCTTCAAGATGCGCGATACCTTTAAGAATTTGTCGATGCGCATAGATTTCTCCCGAATGTGAAAATTTTTTCTGATTTCTCTTGCAAAACCCGTTGACAAAATTTTGCGGGCGGGTTATAATGACATACTGTATCATTATGCTCGGCGATTGTGCGCTGCGCCTTGAAAAGGGTGCAAAAACGGCACGATCGCATGGGCTTTGCGGGAAGTTTTTTCCCGCCTGCTCCCAGTATTATACCGCATTTTGCGGCGCTTGTAAAGGGGGAAGGGGAGCTTTTTGCGGCACAATTTCAGACATTTCGATTTTTATCGATGAAAAGATATACTCGGTAGATCGTGGGTGGATAAACAACGAAACAAGAAGGAGTATTTTGACGGATGAACTTACCCATTCAAAAGTACGGTAAAACGGAAAGACGGAAGTTCGGCAAGATCAACGAGGTCATCGATATCCCCGACCTTGTCGAGATCCAGAAGGACAGCTACCGCTCTTTCATCGGCGAAGGCATCTCCGAAATTCTGGAGGACTTCTCTCCCATTACCGACTTCAGCGATCACTTCGAGCTCTATTTCCTGAGCCACGAGTTCGGGAAAAAACCCAAGTACGACGAGAAAGAGTGCCGCAACCGCGACGCGACCTTCGCGCTTCCCCTGCGCGTTAAGGTGCGCCTTGTCAACAAGGTGAAGGACGAGGTCATCGATCAGGACGTCTTCATGGGCGATCTTCCCCTCATGACCGAGAACGGTTCCTTCATCATCAACGGTGCGGAGCGCGTCATCGTCTCCCAGCTCGTCCGCTCCCCCGGCGTCAACAACGTCGCCGAAACGGACAAGACGGGCAAAAAGATGTATGAAACCACGGTCATCCCCAACCGCGGGGCATGGCTGGAATTCAAGCAGGACGCGCAGGGCGTTCTGTGGGTGAGCGTCGACAGAAAGCGCAAGCTGGCTGCGACCGTCCTTCTGCGCGCCCTCGGCTTCGGCTCCAACCGCGCGCTCGAAGAGCTCTTCCCGAACGACAAGATGATCGCGGCGACCATCGAAAAGGATACGACGCGTTCGGAATCGGACGGCCTCATCGAACTCTACCGCCGCCTGCGTCCCGGCGAAGTGCCGACGGAAGAATCGGTGCGCCAGCACCTTTTCAACCTCTTCTTCGATCCTCGCCGCTACGACGTCGTCAAGGTGGGGCGCTATAAGTTCAACAAAAAGCTCAACCTTGCATACCGCCTTCCCGGCTGCCGCGCCGCGGACGACATCATCGACCCCGAGACGGGCGAGATCATGGCAGTCAAGGGCGAGGTCATCTCCGAAGAGAAGGCGCGCCTCATCCAGAACGCGGGCATCAACGAAGTGTTCGTGCTCGTCAACGACCCCGAAGACGGGGAGATCCGTCACAAGATCATCGCCAACAACACGGTGGACTTTGCCGCGCTCTCCGATATGGATCCCAAGGCGTTCGGGCTTTTGAAGACGGTCTACTATCCCAACTTCGTCTTCTCGAAGAAGCTCGCCGAAGAGTGCAGGACGCTCTCCGTCGAAGAAGTCGCCGAAAAGTACACCGACGAGATCAACGCCGTCTACTATGCGCGCGAGACCGCGCCCGAGGCGGACGAGAAGCAGGAAGAGAAGAAGAACAGGATCAAGCGCCGCGACAACCGCATCAAGTTCGTGGCTGCCTGCAAGCTCTTCCACGAAATTCTGGAGCGCGGCGACAAGCCCGCCGATCCCAACGCGCCCGTCGATCTCGATCGGGGCGAGCGGGTGCTCGGCGTCACGCCCGAAGAAAAGAAGGGCGTCAAGGCGCTCGTCGAACGCCTCAACTACAAGTGCATCACGGTGGACGACATCGTCGCCGCCGTTTCGACCAACCTCGACTTAAAGTACGGCATCGGCACCATCGATGAGATCGACCACCTCGGCAACCGCCGCGTGCGTTCGGTGGGGGAACTGCTGCAGAACCAGCTCCGCATCGGCATGGCGCGCCTCGAGCGCCTCATCAAGGAGCGCATGGCGACGCAGGATCCCATGGAGGTCACGCCTTCGGGGCTCATCAACGTGCGTCCCATCTCCGCCGTCATCCGCGAGTTCTTCGGTTCTTCCCAGCTCTCGCAGTTCATGGATCAGACCAACCCCATCGCGGAGCTCACGCACAAGCGCAAGCTCTCCGCGCTCGGCCCGGGCGGCCTCAACCGCGACCGCGCGACCTTCGAAGTGCGCGACGTTCACCACTCGCACTACGGCCGTATGTGCCCCATCGAGACCCCCGAAGGTCAGAACATCGGTCTTATCTCCTCGCTCGCGACCTTCTCCAAGGTCAACGAGTTCGGCTTCATCATGTCCCCTTACCGCAAGGTGGACAAGGAGACGGGCGTCGTCACCGACCACGTCGACTATCTGACGGCGGACGAAGAGGACCGCTATGTCGTCGCACAGGCGAACGAGCCCCTCGATGAGAACGGTCACCTCGTACACGAGCGCGTCGGCTGCCGCTATAAGGAACTCATCACCGAGCTCCCCCGCGAGCGTATCGACTACATGGACGTGAGCCCGAAGCAGCTCGTCTCCGTCGCAACGGCGCTCATTCCCTTCCTCGAGAACGACGATACCAACCGCGCCCTCATGGGCTC
>CALVPY010000017.1 GCA_944354535.1 uncultured Clostridia bacterium | reverse complement strand
CGCTTTTATGCCTGTAATTTATCACAACCTCACCCTGCGCCCCGGCAAGAAGGAGGCGGAACTTCTCAAACTGTGCGAACGCAAGCTGCACGCGCCCGTCCGCTACTTCCGCATCCTCAAAAAATCGCTCGACGCGCGCGACAAATCCAACATCAAGTGGGTGTATTCGGTGGAGTGCTCCTCGCGCCCCGAACAGCCGTCCGCGCGCACCTACCCCCGCATCACGCGCCCCGCGCCCAAAGTGTTCATCGCGGGCGCGGGCCCCGCGGGGCTCTTCTGCGCCCTGCGCCTCATCCGCCACGGCATGGAGCCCGTCCTCCTCGAACGCGGCAAACCCGTCGAAGAGCGCACCGAGGACATCGCAAACTTCTTTCAGACGGGCGTGCTTGCTCCCGACAGCAACGTGCAGTTCGGCGAAGGGGGCGCGGGCACCTTTTCGGACGGCAAGCTCTACACGCAGACCAATAGCGCCTTCCACCGCGAAATTTTAGAAACGTTCGTGGAATTCGGCGCGCCCGAAGAGATCGCCTATCTCGGCCGCCCGCACATCGGCAGCGACAAGCTCCGCCTCGTCATCGCCAATATGCGCCGCTATATTCTGGAGCACGGCGGCGCCATCCGATATGGCAGCAAGCTCGACGACGTGCGTATAAAAGACGGCGCACTCACCGCCATCTCCGTGAACGGCGCGTGGGAGGAAGCCTCTCTCCTCGTCCTCGCCGTCGGCCACAGCGCGCGCGACACCTTCGAGCTGCTGCAAAACAGGGGCTTTTTGATGGAGGCGAAGGACTTCGCGGTGGGGGTGCGCATCGAGCATCTGCAATCGCGCATCTCGCGGGCTCAGTACGGCGAAGGCTACGCGGCGCTCCCGCCCGCCGACTACAAGCTCGTCTCGCACGCCGCAGAGCGCGCCGTATTCACCTTCTGTATGTGCCCCGGCGGCGTCGTCATCCCTGCCGCGTCCGAAGAGGGGGGCGTCGTCGTCAACGGCATGAGCAACTTCGCCCGCGACGAAAAGAACGCCAATTCCGCGCTCGTCGTGCAGGTGAAGAAGGAAGACTTCGGCGAGGGCGCTTTGGCGGGCGTCGCCTTCCAGCGCAAGATCGAGCGCGCCGCGTACCTTGCGGCGGGCGGCGGGTACCTTGCGCCTGCGCAGCTCGTGGGCGACTTTCTCGCAAGGAAAGAGAGCTACTACTTCGGCGAGGTCAGGCCCTCGTATGCGCGCGGCACCGCCTTTGCGCCCGCCGACGCCTACCTTCCCCCCGCCGTGTGCGCGTCTCTCCGCGCCGCCATCCCCGATATGGCGCTGCGCCTTTCGGGCTTTTCCTCGTATGAGGGCGTGTTGACGGGCGTCGAATCGCGCACGAGCTCACCCGTCCGCATCCTGCGCGGCGAAAATTTCGAGGCGGAGGGCATTTCGGGAGTGTACCCCTGCGGCGAGGGCTGCGGGTATGCGGGCGGCATCACCTCTGCCGCCGCCGACGGCCTCCGCATCGCCCAAACCATCGCCTCAAAGTATTTGTAATTCCTTATTTCAGCCTCCCTCTCCGAGGGAGGTGTCTGCGAAGCAGACGGAAGGAGTTTTCCTCACTATAGCCTCCTCTTCGGGGGTGAGCAAATGCTTTCTTGATTTGTAAATTCCTTATTTTAGGCGCCTTCTTGAGGGGTGAGCAGGCGTTTTCTTGCAAAGAGCCCGGTGGGCTTTTTGCCGCCTGCGAACTTGGAAATGGCGCATTGTTCGCGCCATTTCCTGACCGAAGCGCGGGTACTACCGCGTGAGACGGTGGCGCGCTGTCCGACGAATGTCGGCAACAGGACTGAGGGAGTAAATCCCGCTCCTTCCGCCCCCGCATTTCACCGTATTTCCCCCGAAATTCTCCCTCTTTTAATGCGGTTTTCACGCAGAATACACGGATATGGGTTATAGTATAGGTGCAAGCGCAGGAAGCAGCTTACACTCCATAATTTTTTCATATTCTCTCACTTAGGCAAAACCTCTCCCATGCGGAGAGGTTTTGTCTGTTCTCTTTTTCCTCCCTCTCCGAGGGAGCTGTCGAGCGAAGCAGACGGAAGGAGTAAAAAACACCGCTAAAATTTTCCGAAGGAAAAGATTCGCGGCGAAACTTTCTCACGACTTTTTTGCGGCACGCAAAAAAGTGTGAACTAAAAATAAAATGAGCCGAGCAGGGTTCCCCTGCGCTGGCTCACTCAATTAGTACCCGCAGGGCATACACCCTATGCTTAGGGCTTATTGTTCTTAGAATGACATCATGGCTCGCGGGCGACGGCGCTTGTTAAGATCAACTACGCTCGTTCCTCGCCGCGAAGATTTTCCGAAGGAAAAGATTTGCGGCGAAACTTTCTCACGACTTTTTTGCGGCACGCAAAAAAGTGTGAACTAAAAATAAAATGAGCCGAGCAGGGTTCCCCTGCGCTGGCTCACTCAATTAGCCCTATGCTTAGGGCTTATTGTTCTTAGAATGACATCATGGCTCGTGGGCGACGGCGCTTGTTAAGATCAACTACGCTCGTTCCTCGCCGCGAAGATTTTCCGAAGGAAAAGATTCGCGGCGAAGTTCTTACACTTGTATCATCTCAAACTCATTTCTGTTCCCGTGCGAGAGCACGTTGTAGAGCTCTAAGGCGTGGGTGTCCAGCCCGAAGCAGGCGAGCGCCTCTCTTTTGAGCCCCTGCACGTCGCTCTTGCGCGTCAGCGGGCGGAAGGCGCCCCCCGAAAGCGCCGCAAGCAAGCTCTCGGCGTCCTTCTTTTTTACGGCAAGCACTTTATAGTAGAGGGGGTTTTCGAGGTACAGCCGCACGTCTTTTCGATCGAGCCCCAGAAAGTTCTGCAAAAAGATGCGTTTGAGCCGCGAGCGCGTGTACCGCTTGGAGATGCATTTTTCGAGCACTTCCTCATAGCCCGAATTGCTCTTTGCCATCGTGCGCAGCCTGTTTTCGAGGCCTTCCGAACAGTCGGGGCAGCGGCACACCTCTTCGGGGGCGGCAGAGAGCAGCGCACACATCGCCGCCTCGGGGTAGGGCGCCTGCACCGCCTCTTCCAGCTCGCGGAACACATTCGGCGGCACGTTCGCCTTCAAGAGCTTCTTCTCCTTCTTCTCGCCCCGCGCGACTGCCCTGCGGATGGCGGTCGCCGAAGAGAAGTTCTTTAGAAGCCCCTCGTCGCGGAAGCCCCCGCCCACGCGCGCCAGGGGGAGGGGTTCGATGCCCTTCCCTTCCTGCAAGAGGGCGCGGCAGTATTCGATGCCGAGGATATTGTTGGGCAGCGTAAAGAGCTTCTCGTCCAGCTCCTTGTGGAGGGCGAGCACCGTCTCGGTACGGGCTTTCACATAGCTCGTGCCGTCCTTCATGTTGTCTTTTAGTAGCGCCTTGAACTGCTTGTCCTCGGAGAGCGTCGCCCTTGCCGCCGCCGAGAATTCCTCCTTTGTGCCGCTCTCGCAGCCGAAGCACAGCACCTTCACCGCAGGGAGAGAGGCGAGGATATGCACCGCCCCGCGCGCGAACTGTTCGGCAGAGCCCACGGCAAAGGCGGTGGGGAGCTCTAAAACGAGGTCCGCGCCGTTCTCCACGGCATGGCGGGCGCGCGTATATTTATCAAAGAGTGCCATATCCCCGCGCTGGGTGAAGCACCCGCTCATCAGGCACAGGATCTTGTCGCACCCGCTCTCTTCGCGGATGCGTTCGAGCTGGTATTTGTGTCCGTTATGGAAGGGGTTGTACTCACATACAACTGCTGCGATGCGCATATGCGGCCTCCGAAATTTCGCCAAATCACAAAAACTTGCAAAGAGAGTACTTTACAATTTTCATGTGATAGTGTATAATAATGGGGAATGAGCCCGGATAGGGCCCCGCATCCATTATACACGAAGAGGCGGGAAAAAGAAAGTAAAATTCGGAGGGAAACACTATGGCTTTTTTGGACAAGGTCAAAGAGCTCGGCAGAAAGATCGTCGAGAGCGGCACCATCGTCGAAGAGATCAAGAAGAAGGCGCAGGCGCTCAACAAGCGCATCGTGCTGTGCGAAGGCGAAGATAAGCGCGTCGTCGAGGCGGCTTCCATCTGCACGCAGGAAAAGCTTGCGCACATCGTGCTGCTCGGCAGCCGCGAAGAGATCGCAAAGAACAATCCTAACGTCGATCTCAGCTATATCGAGATCATCGATCCCGCCACCTCCCCCAAGCTCGAACAGTACGCGGCGCTCTTATACGAACTGCGCAAGGCGAAGGGCATGACGGAAGAACAGGCGAAGGAGCAGGCGAAAGATCCCACCTTCTTCGGCGCGCTCATGCTCAAGAACGGCGATGTGGACGGCCTTGTCTCGGGCGCCTGCCATTCGACGGCGAACACGCTGCGCCCCGGGCTTCAGATCATCAAGACGGCAGAGGGCGTCAAGTCTGTCTCCAGCTTCAACCTCATGGTCGCGCCCGTCACGGGCAACGAGTATGTGCCCGACGGCAAGCTCATCTTTGCCGACTGCGGCTTAAATCCCACCTACACGGCGGAAGGCCTTGCCGATATGGCGATCGCGACCGCCCAGAGCGCGCGCGAGATCGCGGGCCTCGATCCTAAGGTCGCCATGCTCTCCTTCTCGACGAAGGGCAGCGCCAAGCACGACAACGTCACCCTCGTGCAGGAGGCAGTCCGCATCGCCAAGGAGAAGGCGCCCGATCTCAAGATCGACGGCGAGCTCCAGTTCGACGCCGCCATCGTTCCCTCCGTGGGCGAATTCAAGGCGCCGGGCTCCGAAGTCGCAGGGCACGCCAACGTGTTCATCTTCCCCGATCTTCAGGCGGCGAACATCGGCTACAAGATCGCAGAACGTCTCGGCGGCTTCCAGGCGATCGGCCCCATCTGCCAGGGCTTTGCAAAGCCTTTGAACGATCTTTCGCGCGGCTGCAAGGCGAGCGACATCGTCTGCGCCGTCGCTATCACCGCATTGCAGGCGAGATAAGGGAAAACGCAGTATAAGGGGTCATTAAGAATATGAAGATCTTAGTCATCAACGCGGGGAGTTCCTCGCTCAAATACCAGCTCATCGATATGGAGACGGAGGGCGTCATCGCCAAGGGTACCTGCGAACGCATCGGCATTGCGGGCGGCAAGCTCACCCACAAGGCGAAGGGGCAGGAGTTCGTCATCGAAAAGGACCTTCCCAATCACACCGAAGCCATCTCCCTCGTGCTCAAAGAGCTCGTCGACGGCGAGGCGGGCGTCATCTCCTCGATGGACGAGATCGACGCCGTCGGTCACCGCGTCGTCGCCTCGGGCGAGGCGTTCACCAAGACGACGCTCGTCACCGACGAAGTCATGAAGACGATGGACGAGATCGCCGAACTCGCGCCTCTCCACAATCCCGCGGCCATCCTCGGCATCAACGCCTGCCGCGCCGTCATGCCCGAAAAGAAGATGGCGCTCGTCTTCGATACGTCCTTCCACGCGACCATGCCCGACTACGCGTACCTCTACGCCATCGACTACGACGACTACAAGCAGTATAAGGTGCGCCGCTACGGCGCGCACGGCACGTCGCACAAGTACGTCGCGGGCGCTGCCGCGGAGTATCTCGGCAAAAAGCCCGAAGAGCTCAAGATCGTCACCTGCCACTTGGGCAACGGTTCTTCCATCTCTGCGGTGGACGGCGGCAAGTGCGTCGATACCTCGATGGGCTTCACCCCCCTTGCGGGCGTTCCCATGGGCACGCGCAGCGGCGACATCGACGTCGCAGCCATCGACTTCTTGTGCAAGAAGAAGGGCATGACGATGGACGAAGGCCTTGTGTATCTCAACAAGAAGTGCGGTATGCTGGGCGTTTCGGGCGTCTCGAGCGACTTCCGCGATCTCAAAGCCGCCAAAGATGCGGGCAACGACCGCGCGCGCCTCGCGCTCGATATGTTCACCTATTCCTGCAAGAAGTACGTCGGCGCCTACATGGCGGTGATGGGCGGGCTCGACTGCATCGTCTTCACGGCGGGCGTCGGCGAGAACACGCCCACGATCCGTTCGGCAGTCGCGGGCGGCCTCGAATTCTTCGGCGTCAAGCTCGACGAAGCGCGCAACAACTATAAAAACGACGGTCAGATCCACGAGATCTCCGCGGCAGATTCCCGCGTCAAGGTGCTCGTCATCCCGACGAATGAGGAGCTGGTCATCGCCCGCGAAACGGCAGCCCTCCTTTGAAAAAAGTTCACGAATTTCTTTCGCTGCGCGAAACAAATTCCGTGAGGAGTGAGGTTTGGTGATTTTAACTTGCCTTTTCGCCCACCCGCTATTTTGTCCTTATTTGACAGCAAGCCTCAAGTATGAGGCAAATTGAGTCCCGCAGCGCAAAAGCGTGGTTTTGCTCGCGGTAATAATTTATGAAGCAACAATTCCCTTGGCTCCTCCCGTGGGGGAGCTGTCGAGCGCAGCGAGACTGAGGGAGTCGCCTTATTATAAAAAGCGAGACATGCAGCAAAGGCGCTTCTTTTCACCGTACGCGACTGAGGGAGTCATCCCGTCCGCCCCGCTCATCAATTTTCCCCTTATTTTTGCAAATGGGCATAAAAACCGATTGACAAACCGCGGAAAAAATACTATACTCGTAAAGTCTAATGATGATCGACGTTCGGAAATGCAATGCAGAGCGGAAGTACACGGGAACGCTCGATTTCGAGTTCGAAGGCGATGCAAGCCTCATCGACATCCCGTTCGTCTCCTTCTCGACGCCCGTCCATGCCGTCCTCGACTATGAGATCTTCGAAGACAACAGCGTGGAAGTCAAAGGGGAGCTCTCCTTCACGTTAGAAGGCGCGTGTTCGCGTTGCTTAAAGCAGACGAAGGAACATATCTCCTACGAAGCGGAAGCGTTCTTTGTTCCGCAGGGCAGCAAGGCAGAGGAAGAGGATTACACCTACCGGAACGGCATCGTCGACTTAGGCGAATTTTTGCGCGATACGGTGCTGTTTGCGCTCCCTTCGGCGCTATTTTGTGCGGAGGGCTGCTCGGCGCCCGAATACAACGAAGAGTAAAACAGGAAGAGAGGTGATATTATGGCAGTCCCCAAGGGAAAACAGTCCAAGAGCAGAACGAACAAGCGTTTTGCAAACTATAAGGCAACGGCTCCGACGCTTGTCGAGTGCCCGCACTGCCACGAGCTGAAGGTTGCGCACCGCGTCTGCAAGAACTGCGGTTATTACGACGGGAAGGAAGTCGTCGCGCAGAAAGAAGCCAAGGACTGAGCAAGCAACGATCGAAAGCGGAACTCCGAAAAGGTGCTCCGCTTTTTGTCTTTTTTCTTCATTTTAGCCTCCCCTGAGGGGTGAGCAAGTGCTTTCTTGCGAAGAGCCCGGTGGGCTCTTTGCCACTTGCGAACTTGGAAATGGCACATGGAGCGTGCCATTTCCTGACCGAGCGCGGTCTCTACCGCGCGAGACGGTGCCTTGCCGTCCGAAGGTTTACCGAGGCGGCAAGACGGAGGGGTTGTTGAGCCCGACGACGTGACGGAGGGAGTAAATTCTATTTGCTCTCTACCGCGCGAGAGGGCGCCATCCCATTTATCTGACGCAAAAACAAATCATAAGGGAGAAAATCATGGATAAGACTGCATTTTACGATCTTTCTTACGGCGTGTACCTGTGCACGAGCTGGGATGAAGGCAAGCCCGTCGGCTGCGTCGCCAACAGCGCGATGCAGATCACCTCGCAGCCCGCGACGATCGCCGTCAGCCTCAACAAGAACAACTACACGCACAAGGCGGTTTCAGAGAGCGGTCACTTCGCCCTCACCGTCCTCGGCGAGAGCGCCGATCCCGCCCTCATCGGCACCTTCGGCTTCCGCACGTCCCGGGAGTTCGATAAATTCGCTCAGACCCCTTACGAGGTGCGCGGCAAGCTCCCCGTGCCCGACGGCGGCGTCGCGTGGTTCTCGTGCAAAGTCGTCTCCACGATGGATACGTCCACCCACACCGTCTTTTTAGGCGAGGTCCTCGACTGCGGCAAGCTCGCAAAGGATACGCCCATGACATACAGCTACTACCACAAGGTCTTAAAGGGCAAGACGGCGAAGAACGCGCCTACCTATCAGGCGGAAGAGCCCGCCCCCGCCGCTCCCGTGCCCGCCGAAGCCAAGTGGGTGTGCTCGGTGTGCGGCTACGTCTACGACGGCGAGACGCCCTTTGAGGAGCTTCCCGATAGCTGGACGTGCCCCCGCTGCGGCGTCGGCAAGGAATTCTTCAAAAAGCAGTAAAAAGCGACAACGCCCGCTCCCCGGAAAGGGGAGCTTTTTTTGCCCCCAAACGCTTGACAAATACGGGGGAGGGGTATATAATAGACATACCCATAGGGGGTATATCAAGATACAGGAAGGAACAAATATGGCAGACTGCTGCAGCAAGGAAACGCGCACGACGGTGCGGAGCGAGGAAGAAAAGAAGGCGATCGCGTCGCGGCTCAACCGCATCACGGGGCAGCTTCAGGGCATCGGGCGCATGGTGGAGGAGGACCGCTACTGCGACGACATCCTCATCCAGCTCTCTGCGGCGGACAAGGCGATCAGGAGCCTCGCGTCCTACATTTTGGATGCGCATGTCCACACCTGTCTCATCCGCGACATCCGCGCGGGCAAGACGGAGGTCGTCGACGAACTCGTCGACCTCTTCAAGCGCTTCCAATAAACGCAATTTCCTCATTTCAGCCTCCCCTGTGTAAGGGTGAGCAAGTGCATTCTTGGCAAAGCCACGGTGTGGCTTTGCCCACTTGCGAACTTAGAAATTTCCCATTGTGGGGAAATTTCCTGACCGAGCGCGGTCTCTACCGCGCGAGAAGGTGGCTTGCCGTCCGAAGGTTTACCGAGGCGGCAAGACGGAGGGGTTGTTAAGCCCGACGACGCGACGGAGGGAGTAAATTCTATTTACTCTCTACCGCGCGAGACGGTGTCGAACGAACGCGAGGCGGAGGGAGTTTCTCATAATATAGCCCTCCCTGTGTAAGGGAGGGTGCTGAGCAAAGCGAGGCGGGAGGGTTGTTAAGCCCGCTTGCCGTCACCCCTATGCTTTCCCCGCCGCCACAACACCCCGCACTACAACACGCAAAAAAAGGATCAACCATGGAAAAAAAGAAATATTCGGTCACAGGCATGACGTGCGCGGCGTGCTCCTCGGGCATCGAACGCACCGTCTCCAAACTCGACGGCGTCTCTTCCTGCTCCGTCTCGCTGATGGGGGAGAGCATGGACGTCACCTTCGACGAGAGCAAGCTCTCGGACGGCGACATCCGCGCGGCGGTCACGTCGCTCGGCTACGGCGCGTTCGACTACGGCAAAGCGCCCGAAAAGAAGCAGAAGGGCCTCACGCTCAGACTGCGCTTTTTCCTCTCGCTCGTGCTGCTCCTTCCCGAGCTCTATCTTGCGATGGGCGGCATGGCGGGGCTCCCCGTGCCTTCGGGCTGGTTCAACTACGGCTTTCAGATCGCCCTCACGCTCGCCGTGCTTGGCATCAACTACCGCTTCTTTGCAAGCGGCGTCATGGCGGCGGTCAAGCTCGTCCCCAATATGGATACCCTCGTCACCTTAGGCGCGGCGGCTTCCTTTTTATACAGCCTCGCCGTCGCCATTTCGGGGAGCGGGGGGCATCTCTTCTTCGAATCGGCGGCAATGATCGTCACGCTCGTCACCTTGGGCAAATGGCTGGAAGACAGGAGCAAGGCGCGGACGGGGAAGGAAGTCGAAAAGCTCCTCTCCCTCGCGCCCGACACCGTCACCCTTTGGAAGGACGGCAAAGAGGTGCGCGTACCGCTTTCCGAAGTCAAGGCGGGCGATCTCGTCGTCGTCAAGCAGGGGGGCTCCGTCGCGGTAGACGGCACTATCATGGAAGGCCACGCCTTTGTCGATCAGGCGGCGATCACGGGCGAAAGCCTGCCCGTCGAACTTGCAGAGGGCGGCCGCGCGGTCAGCGCCTCCATCGTCACGAGCGGCTATCTTGTCATCCGCGCCGAGCAGGTGGGGGAAGACACCCTTCTTTCGGGCGTCATCCGCATGGTGCGCGAAGCGGGCGCGTCCAAAGCCCCCATCCAGAAGCTTGCAGATAAAGTCGCGTCCATCTTTGTGCCCGTCGTCGTCACCCTTGCCCTCATCACCTTCGTGGTCTGGCTCATCGTCACGCACGATGCGGCGCAAGCCGTCAATTTCGGCGTCAGCGTGCTCGTCATCTCCTGCCCCTGCGCGTTGGGGCTCGCAACGCCCGTCGCCATCATGGCGGCCACGGGCAGGGGCGCCTCGATGGGCGTGCTCTATAAGAACGCCGAAGCATTGCAGCGCGCCGCCGACATCAGAACGGTGCTCCTCGATAAGACGGCGACGCTCACCGAAGGCAAACCCAAAGTCGTCGCCTTCGAAGGGGAGGAGGGGGCAAAGCGCATCGCCTACGCCCTTGAAAGAAAGCTCGATCACCCGCTCTCCCGCTGCATCGCCGAGTATTGCGGCGAGGGAGAGAACGCCGAAGAGGTCGAATACCTCACGGGGCTCGGCGCGCACGGCTTCGTGAACGGGAAGGAGTACTTCCTCGGCAACGACCGCCTCATGAAGGAGAAAGGCCTTCCCTTCGGGGCATGGCAGGAGCGCTTCGACGCCCTCTCCGAAGCGGGCAGCACCGTCCTCTTCCTTGCAGACGGCGAGCGCATCCTCGCCCTCTTCGCCCTTGCCGACACGCTGAAGGAGGGCAGCCGCGAGGCGGTCGCTTCGCTCCAAGCGATGGGCTGCACGGTGCGCATGCTCACGGGCGACAACAAAAAGGTCGCCGCGCATATCGCGGGCGAGGCGGGTATCGCGAAAGAGGATGTCTACGCCGAAGTGCTGCCCGAAGATAAGCTCCGCGCTGTGCAGGCGTGCCGCGAAGAGAACGCGAAACTTTCGGGGCGCACGAAGAAGGGCGTTGCGATGGTGGGCGACGGCATCAACGATTCCCCCGCCTTAAAGGCAGCCGACGTCGGCTTTGCGATGGGCGGCGGCACCGACATCGCCATCGAGAGCGCGGACGTGGTGCTCGTGGGGAGCGATCTGAGGGCGGCTCAGAAGGCGGTCGCCCTCTCCCGCAGGACGATGCGCATCGTCAAAGAAAATCTCTTCTGGGCGTTCTTTTATAACTGCATCGGCATCCCGCTCGCTGCGGGCGTGTTCGCCTTCGCGGGCGTCACCTTAAACCCCATGATCGCGTCGGCGGCGATGAGCCTTTCCTCGCTCTTCGTCGTCACCAACGCATTGCGCCTCGTGCGCTTCCAACGCAAAAAAACGGGCAGAGCGCCCGAACAAGGAGAACAAGTTATGACGAAAAAATTCAAAGTAGAAGGCATGATGTGCATGCACTGCGTCGCGCACGTCAAGGCGGCGCTCGAAGGCGTCGCGGGCGTCGGGGAGGCGGAAGTCGACCTCAAAAAGAAGACCGCCCTCGTCACCCTGAGCGAGGACGTCCCTTCCGAAACGCTGATTGCGGCAGTCGCCGAAGCGGGCTACTCCGCGAAGGAGATCTGAGCGGAAAACAGGCGCTCAATTGTGTGAAAAACGGTGAAAACCGTGCAGAAATCGGCAAAAATAAAGTGAAAATGCGCACTAAATAGTGTGAAAAAGAGCCCCGAAACAGGGCTCTTTTTCAATATAATAGTAAAAAGGAGGTGTGTATTCGCAGCTTAAAAGAGGAAGATAAGGGCGGCTGAGAGCCCTGCAATGAGCGCAAGGCCCAAAAAATTACAGAGCCAGAAGTACCAATGTTTGGTCTTATGGTGGAAGAGGAGCATCCCTAAAATGCCGCCCGGGGCGCCGCCGAAGAAGGAAAGGCTCAAGAGCACCTTTTCGGGCACTCTCCACGCCCCTTGTTTGGCTTTCAGCTTGTCCGCGCCGTAAAAAACAAAGGCAGCAAGGCTCACGGCGGCACACGCGATGAGAAGATAAAAAACAGGCTCCATATCCTCATTTTACACCTGCAAGCGCCCTTCGTCAAGGGGGAGGGGCAAATTTTCACAAAACTTTGGGGCAAAGGAGGCGGTTTTTCGACAAAGAAGCCGCATTTTATCATATGCGCAGGCGGTATGATCAAAAAGAGCCGAATGCTTCGGCAAAGGGGGCAATGTATGCAAACGCTGCTTTTGGACCGCCGCACGAGCGGCATCATCTCGGAGGGCGTCCCGAAAGGGGAAACGCTCTCCTCCCTCGTGCGCTTTTTCTCCGTCTTTTCGGATGCGACGAGATTGAAACTGTTGTCGGCGCTCGCCATCTCCGAACTGTGCGTCACCGATCTTTCCCGCGTCCTCTCGCTCAATCAGACGACGGTCTCCCATCAGCTCCGCTATCTGAAAGACAGCGGGCTCGTGCGCTGCGAGCGCCACGGCAAAGTCATCTTTTATGCGCTTGCGAACGAGATCGTCAACGACATTTTATTGAAGGGCGTGGAATTTTTGGGCTTTTGAGGGCATTTTTCTGACTAAAGCGGCGCAAAAGGGAGGTATTTTGCGAAAAAGTGCGGAATCATGCCGCAAGCCCTTGAAAAATCGCGCGAAGGCGTGTATAATAGACTTGGATGAGTGTCATACAGGAAAAACTCAAACTGCTGCCCGATGCGCCCGGCGTCTATCTGATGATGGACAGCGGCGGCGTCATCATCTATGTGGGCAAGGCGCGGGTGCTCAAAAACCGCGTGCGGCAGTACTTTCATTCCTCGCCCAAGCCCCCCAAGGTGCAGGCGATGGTCGAAAACATCGCCGATTTTTCCTACGTCGTCACCCCGAGCGAGGTGGACGCGCTCTCCCTCGAAAATACCTTCATCAAGAAGTATAAGCCAAAATACAACATCCTTCTCAAGGACGATAAAACTTACCCCTACATCAAACTGCACACGAAGGAGCCCTTCCCGCATATTTCCATCACCCGCCGCATCCAGAAGGACGGCAAATACTTCGGTCCCTTCATGGGCGGCATCAGCTGTAAAGACATCGTCGACATCGCCGCGCGCGTCTACGGCGTGCGCACCTGCAAAAAGACGCTCGGGAAAATGCAGCGGCCCTGCCTCAACTATCATCTCGGGCGGTGCCCCGCCCCCTGCGCGGGCTACATCTCGCAAGAGGACTACTCCTCGCGCGTTGCGGGCGCGGCGTCCTTTCTTGCGGGCAATTACGAGGAAGCGGAAGAACTTCTCCGTGAAAAGATGCAGAAATTCGCCGAAAACGAGGAATTTGAGCTCGCCCTTGAGTACCGCGACCGCATCGAAATGCTCTCGCGCCTGAAGCTCCGCCGCATCACCGCCATGCCCAAGGACGTGGAGGCGGACATTTGGGCGCGGGCGACGAACGGCATCTACGGCGCCATCTGCGTGCTCGTTACGCGGCGGGGCATCATGCAAGGGAGCCGCACCTTCCCCCTCGAAGAGGGCGCGGGCGAGGGCGGCGAGAGCTTTCTGAGCTTTCTCACCCAATATTATTCCTCGCACGAGCTGCCGCACGAGCTCGTCATCGACGAGGAGATGGACGACGAACTCTTTTCGGCATATGCGCGCGAAAAGACGGGCAGAAAGACGGAGATCGTGCGCCCCAAGCAGGGCGTCAAGCGCGACCTTCTCGATATGGCTGCCCGCAACGCGCGGGAATACCTCGATAAGTCCGTCTCCGCCATCGAACACAAGAACGACATGACGGTCAACGCCTGCAAGCGGCTCCAAGAAGTGCTCGGGCTTTCGCATTACCCCAAGCGCATGGAGTGCTACGATATTTCCAACATCTCGGGCGTCGATAAGGTGGGCAGCATGGTCGTCTTTACGGACGGCGAAGCGGATAAAAACGCCTACCGCCGCTTCAAAATAAAGACGGTGGAGGGCGCGGACGACTTCGCTTCCTTAAAAGAAGTGCTCTCCCGCCGCCTTTCAAAGCTCGGAACGGACGAAGAGGAGCGCTTCCCGAAGCCCCAGCTCATCGTCATCGACGGCGGCAGGGGGCAGCTTTCCGCAGTCCAGGCGATCTTCGAAGAGTTGGGCGTCGAAGGCATCGACCTCATCGCGCTCGCCAAGCAGGAAGAGGAGATCTTTACGCTCGCTTCCCCCGAGCCCGTCCGTCTTGCCCGCCGCGACTACGCGCTCCGCACGCTGCAGCGCATCCGCGACGAGGCGCACCGCTTTGCGATCACTTATTTTAGGAGCCTGCACAGCAAGCGCAACCTTTCCTCCGTCCTCGACGAGATCGAAGGCGTCGGCAAGGAAAAGCGTAAGGCGCTCATGGAAAAGTTCGGCACCATCGATAAGATCATGCGCGCTTCGGAGGAAGAACTCTCTCAAGCACCCGGCATCGGGAAAAAGCTCGCGCATACCATCCGCGAATATTTCGAGACATTATAACTTATGAAGTACGATCTCTTTCTTTCCGACTTCGACGGCACCCTCGTCAAGGCGGACGGCACCATCTCGGAGCACACCAAACAAGTCATCGCTGAATACCGCGAACGGGGCGGAATTTTTACCATCTGCACGGGGCGCATGGTCCCGTCCATTTTGCCGCGCGCCAGAGAGCTCGGCATCGCTTCGGGGCCCGTCATCGCCTTTCAGGGTTCCGTCGTCTACGATATGGGCGAAGAGAAAGTACTTTCCTCGGGGCATTTTCCTTTGCAAGCGGCGCTCCCGCTCATCCGTCTCCTCGAAGAGGAGGGGCTGCACATCCACATTTACACGGTGTGGCATCTCTATACCAACCTCCGCGACGAGATGCTCGCCCTTTACGAAAAAGTGTGCGGGGTGAAGGGCGAAGTGCCCCAATGCTCGCTTTCGGAGTTTGCGGCAAGGGAGAAGCTCGACATCGTCAAGGTGCTCGTCATGGTGGAGCCCGAAAAACGGGAGGCTTTGCGCGAGCGGCTCTCCGAGCGCCTCGGGGAGGAGTACTATGTGACGAGTTCTTCCGATTGGCTCGTCGAAGTCATGCCCGCGGGCGAGAACAAGGGGAAGGCGGTCTCCTTTCTTTCCGAATACTATCATATCCCCCAAGAACGCATCGCGGCGGCGGGCGATCAGCTCAACGATCTCCCCATGCTCGAAGCGGCAGGCGGAAAGTTTACTGTTTTGAACGGCGTGGAAGCACTGAAGCGCACGGCGACGGTCATCCCCTCCAACGAGGAGGACGGCGTTGCCTACGCACTTGAACGATATGTGATGAAGGGGGACGCGCAAGCGCCCGAAGGAGAACAGGAATGAACGAACACTTTTTCCCGACCGTTACGGTGATGCTCGACAAGTTCGCAAACGATCTTGGCGTGGAGATGCTCTATGCCGGGCGCGGCATCGTCAAGCTCAGCAGCATCAGCGTCGACCGCCCCGGCCTGCGCCTTGCGGGCTTTTTCAGCTATTTCGATACGCAGCGCATCCTCGTCATCGGGCTCACCGAGCACGAGTACCTGCGCTCCTTCTCGTCGGAAGAGCGCAAGGAAAAGATCCAAAAGCTCTTCGACTGCGGCGAGATCCCCTGCGTCGTCTTTTCGCGCGATCTACCCGTTCTCCCGGAGTTCATGGAGTGCGCCCGCGCTTCGGGGACGCCCATCTTCCGCTCCTCGCGCCTCACGACGATGGTCATGGCAGACCTCGTCGCCTATCTCGCGCGGCTCCTTGCGCCCACGACCACCGTTCACGGCGTTCTGATGGACGTCTTCGGCGTCGGCATCCTCATCACGGGAAATTCGGGCGTCGGCAAGAGCGAGACGTCGATGGAGCTCATCAAGCGCGGACACCGCCTCGTCGCGGACGATTCCGTGCTCATCAAGCGCGTTTCGAGCGGGCTCGTCGGCACCGCGCCCGAGCGCATCCGCTATTTCATGGAGCTTAGAGGCATCGGCATCATCAACGTCAAAAATATGTACGGTTCGGGTTCCATCCTCGACGAAAAGCAGGTCGAAGTCATCATGGAGCTCGAGCATTGGCAGCGCGATAAGCAGTACGACCGCATCGGCGGCGAAAAGCTCACCGAAGAAATTTTGGGCGTCAAAGTGCCCAAGCTCGTCGTGCCCGTCAGCCCCGGGCGCAATCTTTCCATCCTCATCGAAGTCGCCGCCCGCAACCAGCGCCTCAAGAACATGGGCTATGACGCGGCGCAGGAACTCATTCAACGCACCATCGGCAGATGAAACAAGAACTTTTAGCCCCCGCGGGGGACATCGCCTGCGCAAAGGCCGCTTTGGCGGCGGGCGCAGACGCCATCTATCTGGGACTTCCCGCATTTTCCGCGCGCGCGGGTGCGGGAAATTTTGCGCTGTCCGAATTTTCCGAAACGGTGCGCCTTTCTCATCTTCTCGGGGCGAAGGTGTACGTCTGTCTGAATACGCTCGTCAAAGACGGCGAAACGGACGCCTTCTTTGAAAGCGCGCTCACCGCCTGGAATCTGGGAGCGGACGCCCTCCTTATCCAGGATATTTTCCTGGGGAAGGAGCTCAAAAGGCGGTATCCTTCCATGATGCTGCACCTTTCGACGCAGGCGGGCTGCTGCAACGTGTACGGCGCGGAGCTTGTCAAGGAGTACGGCTTTTCGCGCGCCGTGCTCGCGCGGGAGACGCCGCTCAATGACATTGCCGCCATCTCCTCAGTCATCGAGACGGAGGCGTTCGTGCAGGGGGCGCTTTGTTCCTGTTTTTCGGGGCAGTGCTATTTTTCCTCCTTCGCGGGCAACAACAGCGGCAACCGCGGCAGATGCAAACAGCCCTGCCGCAAATTGTATTCCATCGACCGCAAAGGCTTCGAAGAGCGCGCTTATGCGCTCTCTTTGTCCGATCTCAGCGTCGGCGAACGCGTCAAAGAACTGCTTCAAGCGGGCGTCACCTCGCTGAAAATAGAGGGCAGGATGCGGCGGGAGGAGTATGTTTCGGCGGCGGTCGGCTATTACCGCGCCATATTGGACGGGGCGGAGAAAAGCGAACTTTCGGCGGCGCGCTCTGCCCTTGCCCGCACCTTCGACCGCGGAGATTACACCGAAGGTCTTGCGTTCGGGCAGGAGAATTTGCTCTCCCGCAATGTGCAGGGGCATATCGGCGAGAAGGTGGGCGTCCTCGAAGTGAAGGGCGGCAGATATTTTTGTCGCGGGAGCGCCCGAAAGGGGGACGGCTTCAAAATTTTGCGCGGCGGGAAGGAAGCGGGCGGCGCCGTGTGCGTCGCGGCAGACGAGCGGGGATTTTACCTCTCGTCCGAGAGCAGGCTGCGCGCGGGCGACGAGGTGCGCATCACGACGGACACCGCGCTCAAAGAGGTGCTCCTCAAAAAAGAGCGGCGGCGGGAAGTCAAGCTTTTTCTGCGCTTTGTCGCGGGGGAGCCGCCCGAGATGCGCTGCGGCGCATTCGAAATGACGGGCGAGCCGCTTGCTCGGGCGGAGCGCGCGCCGCTTTCCGAAGAAGAACTCAAAGCCTGCTTCCGGAAGACGGACACGCTGCCCTTTTCGGTGCGTTTTGAAAACGTGGAAACGGAGGGGGCGTTCCTCCCAAAATCGGCGCTCAACGCGCTCAGGCGCACCTTCTTTCAGAGGCTTGCACAGTATCTTGCGCCCGCAAGGGAGGAGCTTGCGCCCGTCGGCGGGGCGGCGGAAGTTTCCCCCGTACCATCTCAAAAGACGGCGGTCATTGCCGAATACTTTACGGGGCTCCGAGCGGACGTCCTCATCTATAAGCCGCGCGACTATGCCGCCGTCGACCCTGCGGAAGTCCGAAAGGGGGAGGGGGAGAAGTACTTGTATCTCCCGCCCTTCTTCACGGCGGAGGACGAGAAGGCCGCTGCGTCCGCGCTTGCCCTCTTCGACGGCGTATATGCCGAGGGCAGCTGGGGCGTGAAGTTCGCCGAAAAATACCATAAAAAGCTGTTCGCGGGCACGGGGTTCAACCTCACCAACCGCTTTGCGGTCATGGGCGCAAAGGGGGCGGGAGCGGAGTATTTCGCCCTTTCCAAGGAGCTTTCCGCGCGTGAACAGGGCGCGCTTGCCGCCGAGGGGGCGTTCGTGCTGACGCTCGGCAGCGTCAAGGTGATGGACCTTTGCTACTGCCCCTTCGGAAGGACGTGCAAATCGTGCGACAAGCGCGGGGAGTACCGCCTCACCGACGAAGCGGGGCGGAGCTTCCCTCTCCGCCGCTACCGCACGGTGGGCAAATTCTGCCGTTTTGAAGTTTACAACTGCGTGCCGCTCGCAGGAACGGATGTGGGGGCGGGGGCGCTTGTCGACGCCTCCTGCCGCACGGACGGGAAGGAGCTTGTGAGCCGTGCGCATATGCCCGAAGAGGCGCTTAACGGGGCGACGAAGGGGCATACGGAAAGGAGCATGCTATGAAAGAGAGCAGAGAGAGCTTAGAGCTCGATAAAATATTGAGCGCGGCTGCCGCTTACGCCGTGCTCGAGGGGGGGAAGGAGCGGCTTATTCGCTTTACCCCCACTTCGGATATCGCGGAGGCGCGGCGGCTTCTCGATCTTACGGAAGAGGCGGACCTTCTCCTTCTGACGCTGGGGGCGGGGCGCGTTCTTTATTATCCGCCGCAGGGGGACGCTTTGGAGCGCGCCGAAAAG
The DNA here is from genome assembly GCA_944354535.1 of uncultured Clostridia bacterium. Taxonomy (GTDB): domain Bacteria; phylum Bacillota; class Clostridia; order Christensenellales; family Borkfalkiaceae; genus Gallimonas. The sequence goes on along the minus strand of CALVPY010000017.1, from coordinate 28,846 downwards.
GGCGCGACGCTTTCCTGCACCGAACTTTTGTCGGCGGCGGCGCTGCTGCGTTCGGCGCGCGCGTGTTATTCCTCCGTGCGCTCCTTTGCGGACGAGCGCATCGTGCGGCTCAAAGAGCTGACGGAGTATCTCATCTTCGACCGCGCCCTCGAAGAGGACATCACGGAGAAGATCGTGGGGGAGAACGAACTTCAGGACCGCGCCAGCGAAAAACTGTTTGCGATCCGCCGCGAGATAAGGCTTCTCAACGAGCGTATCCGCGCCAGATTGCAGGAATATCTTGCGGGGGCCGAGCGCAAATATTTGCAGGACGAGCTCATCACCATGCGCGGCGATCGGTACGTCCTGCCCGTCAAGGTGGAATACAAGCGCGCCGTGCGCGGGCTCATCCACGACCGCTCGCAGAGCGGACAGACGGTGTTCATCGAGCCAGAGGAAGTGCTCGAAATGAACAACGAATTAAGGACGCTGCACCTCGACGAGGAGCAGGAGATCGCGCGCATCTTAGCCGAGCTTTCCCACCGCGTCGGGGCGCACCGCGGGGCGCTGGAGCGCGATATGGACATCCTTTCGGAAGTGGACAGCTTCTACGCCCGCGCCGAATACGGGCACCGTTTGAAGTGCGTGCGGCCCGTCCTCAACGGGAAGGGCGCCGTGCATATCGTCAAGGGGCGGCATCCTTTGCTCGATCCAAAGCGCGCCGTGCCCGTCTCCGTCTCGGTGGGGGAGGACTACCGTTTCCTGCTCATCAGCGGCGCGAACACGGGCGGCAAGACGGTGACGCTCAAAATGTGCGGGCTCTTCTGCCTGATGGCGGCGTGCGGGCTCTTTGTGCCTGCCGCCGAAGGGACGAGCCTGCCCGTCTTCGACCATGTCTTCTGCGACGTGGGCGACAGCCAGTCCATCGAAGAGAACCTTTCGACGTTTTCCTCGCACGTCGTCAGCCTCAAATATATTTTGGAACACGCGGGGGAAAAGAGCTTCGTGCTCATCGACGAGCCGGGCGGCGGCACCGACCCCGAGGAAGGGCAGGCGCTTGCCCGCGCCGTCTTGAAAACGCTCTTAAAACGCGGCACACGCGGCATCGTCACCACCCACTATTCGGCGCTCAAAGAGTACGCTTTTTCCGCCGAGGGCGCCGAAAACGGCTGCATGGAATTTGACAGCGAGAGCTTAAAACCCCTCTTCCGCCTCAAGATCGGCATGCCGGGCGCTTCCAACGCCCTCTTCATCTGCTCGAAGCTGGGGCTTCCCGAAGAGGTCATTCAAGAAGCGCGGTCGCACCTTTCCTTGGGGGCGCAGGCGTTCGATCACACCGTGCGCGCCGCCGAGGAGAGCCGCATCAAGGCGGACGCCGCGCGCGAAGAGGCGGAAGCTCTCCGCAGAGAGTGGCAGGAAAAGCTGACTTCCCTCGAAAAAGAGGAGGCGGCGTTCAAAAAGGAGCGGGAAAAGTTTTTGCTCACTTCCCGCGCCGAGGCGCGCAGGGTCATTTTGAGCCGCACGGCGGAAGCGGAAGAGCTCGTCGCCGAGATCGAGGAGATCTTCAAAAAGGAACAGCTCTCGGAAGCCGACCTCATCCGCGCGCGCACTCTCCGCAACAAGATGGAGAGCGCCCTTCCCGCCGAAGAAGAGGAAAAAGTGCGGCTCGAGCCCGCCGATCCCAAGACGCTCAAAGCGGGCGACAAGGTGTTTTTGCAGAGCCTGAACGCGGAGGGCACGGTGCTCTCCGTCAATCAAAGCAAGGGCGAAGCGCAGGTGCAAAGCGGCTTCATGCAGGTGCGCTGCAAAATAAAGGAGCTCTTTCTGGCGCGGAAGAAGCAAGAAAAGAAGGAGCGCGTCGAGGTCATCCGCAATTTGCAGGAGCGCCCCGTCGTGCCGCGGGAAGTCAACCTCATCGGGCTCTCCGCTTCGGAAGCCTTGCAGGAGCTCGACGACTTTTTGGACAGCGCGGTCCTCAACAACTTCGACGAAGTGCGCATCGTCCACGGCATGGGCACGGGGAAGCTCCGCGCCGCCGTGCAGAACGCTTTGAGAAAGGATAAGCGCATCAAGGAATTCCGCCTCGGCAAGTACGGCGAGGGGGAGAGCGGCGTGACCATCGCAAAGCTCAATTGAAGGGCGGCGTGCGGCGCTGATATAGGCGCAGCGGTATAAGAGGCGGGTTGCCCGAAAGACGGGCGCAGAACGCAGGGCGGCGCGGGCGGGCGCAAAGGGCATAACAGCTGTTGCCGCGCGCATACAATAGGAGCGTGAAAAAGCTCTCTCCGCGCGCCCTGACGGCGCTTTGCAACCTGGCGCTCGCTTTCATCGTGTTCGTCATCGGGGCGGTCTGCTTTCTGCCCTCTTCTGCCGCCGTCTCCGCGCCCGCGGGCAAGGTGTACGACCGCGGCATAAAGCCCGCCGTCTCTCTCACGATCAACGTCTATTGGGGGACGGACATCGTCAATAAAATGCTCGATCTCTTTCGGGAGAAGGGGGTGCGCGTCACCTTCTTCGTGGGCGGCTGCTGGGCAGACGACAACGTGCCGACGGTCAGGCGCATGGCGGAGGAGGGGCATGAGGTGGGTTCGCACGGGTATTTTCACCGCGAGCACGACAAGCTCTCCCTCCGCGAGAATACGGAGGAGATCGGAACGAGCGTCGAGTTTTTGTCGCTCGTGACGGGGAAGCAGATCTCCCTCTTTGCGCCGCCTTCGGGGGCGTATTCGGAAGATACCCTTCGCGCCGCCGAAAGTCTGGGCTTAAAGACCGTCCTCTGGAGCCGCGATACGATCGATTGGCGCGATAAAGACGTTTCGCTCTGCTACACGCGGGCGACGAAGGATGTTTCGGGCGGGGAGCTCATTCTGATGCACCCCATGGAGCACACCTTAAAGGCGCTCCCGAAAATGCTGCAGTACTACGAAGAACAGGGGCTTGCGGTCATCCCCGCGGGGGAGAACATCGGCTGAGCCCTGCGCCGTATGGCGGATAAAACTCACCAAGGAGAAGGATACTGAACGATATGGTAACGACAAAGACACTTTCAAACGGCGTGCGCGTCATCACCAAGCGCATGGAGGGGCTGCTGTCCGTCACGATGGGCGTGCTCGTGGGCACGGGCGCCGCCTTCGAGCGGGACGAGGAGGACGGCATCTCCCACTTCATCGAACATATGCAGTTCAAGGGCACGGAAAAATATACCGCCTTTGAACTTTCCGACGCCTTCGATGCGATCGGCGCGCAGGTGAACGCCTTCACGGGGAAAGATCTCACCTGCTACTATGCAAAATCGACGAGCGACCACGCCAAAGAGGCGTTTTCCCTTCTTTCCGAGCTCTTTCTGCGCTCCACCTTCCCCGAGGACGAGATGGCGCGCGAGAAGGGCGTCGTGATCGAAGAGATCGGCATGGACGAAGATTCGCCCGAGGACCTGTGCCTCGACCTTCTCTCGCGGGCGGCGTTCGGGAACGACAACTACGGGCGCAACATCTTAGGCCCGCGGGAAAACGTGGAGGGCTTCACGAGGGAGCAGCTCTTTGCCTATAAGAAGGAGCGCTACTGCCCCGAAAACATCGTCATCTCCTTTGCGGGCAACATCGAGCCCGCCCTTGCCGAGGAATTGGCGGAACGGGAGTTCGGCGCGCTTGCGGGCGAAAAGTTCATAGAGCGCGAAAAGCACATCGTCCGCCGCACGGAGAGCATCTTCCGCCAGAAGTCCATCGAGCAGGCGCACTTTGCCTTCGGCTTCCCCACCGTTTCGCGCGACAGCGAAAACTTAGCAGCCGTGCAGGTGATGAACGCTATCTTAGGCGGCGGGATGAGCTCGCGCCTTTTCAAGCGGGTGCGCGAGGAGCTGGGGCTCGCGTATTCCGTCTATTCCTACACCTCTCACTATAAGGAGACGGGTATGCTCACCGTGTATGCGGGCGTCAACCCCAAGAAGGCGGAGGACGCCGCAAAGGCGGTTTCCGCCGTTTTGAACGAATTCAAAGAGAAGGGCGTCACCGAGGAGGAATTTTTGCGCGGGCGCGAGACGCTCAAAGCGAGCAATATCTTTTCGCAGGAGAACACCTCTTCGCAGATGCTCGTCTACGGCAAGCAGCTGCTCTATAAGAACGAGGTGTACGACTTCGAGCAGCGCATGGCGGAAATTTCCGCGCTCACCCGCGAGGACATCCTGCGCGTCATCGCAGAAAATCTCGACTTCTCTGCCGCCGCTTCGGCGTGCGTGGGCAACCTCAAAGCCCCTCTTACCCTGTGAAAGCCGCCTTTTGCGAGGGCTTTGCGCCCGTCTTTGACGAAAACAGCCGCGTGCTCATTTTAGGGAGCTTTCCCTCCGTCAGGAGCCGCGCGCAGGGCTTTTATTACGGCAACCCGCAGAATAAGTTCTGGCGCACGCTCGGGGCGTTCTTTCACGAGGAGCCCCCGAAGGATGCGGAGGGCAGGCGGGCGTATGTCTTGAAGCACGGCACGGCGCTGTGGGACGTTGTGATAAGCTGCACCATCGAGGGCTCTTCCGACGCTTCCATTCAGGGCGAAACGGTCGCAGACGTCGCTTCGCTCGTGAAGGGGAGCAACATTCGCCGCATCCTCTGCAACGGCACGACGGCTTACAATTTGTTTCAAAGGCATTTCCCCGAACTTGTTCCCATTGCGAAAAAGCTCCCCTCGACGTCACCCGCCAACCCGCGCTTTTGCCCGGAAGCGTGGTCAGAGGCGCTTTCTGAAGCATTTTCGGGAGTGGTCGGTGAAGAAGCCTGTGCGGGCGAAAAGGAGAAGGTATGACGTACGAGGAAGTGCTCTCCCGCCTCTTTTCGGAGCGCGACGAGGGGTACCGGGAATTTCATAAAAAGCTCTTGAAGAACGAGAATATCGAGGTCATCGGCGTGAGGATGCCTGTTTTAAGGCGGCTGGCGCGCGCGTGGAAGGGGGAGACGGAACGCTTTCTCACCTTCCCCGACGAGTATTACGAGGTGACCTTTCTGAAGTTTTCCCTCTATGCGCTCCTGCCCTTTGATCGCTTTTGCGAGGGGCTTTCAGAAATGGTGGGGCTTCTCGATAACTGGGCGACGGTGGACGGTTTCCATGCTCCCTGCATTGCAAAACATAAAGAGGAGTTTTTGCCATACATCCGCGCCTTTTCGCGCGACGGCAGGGAGTTCGTGGAGCGCTATGCCCTCGTCTCTCTCCTTCACGATTATGTGGAAGAGAAGTATCTGCCTGAAATTTTCGCGGCGCTCGAAGAAGCGGACGGGAGCCGTTACTATACGGGCATGGGCGCGGCGTGGCTGATGGCGGAAGTGCTTATAAAGTGTTACGCTTCGGGACTTACATATCTTAAAGAGGGGCGGCTCCTCCCCTTCGTCCACAATATGGCGATCCGGAAGGCGTGCGAGAGCTTTCGCCTCACCAAAGAGCAGAAAGAGGAGCTCAGATCGTTCAAAAAGGCAACGAATGGGGGCAAAATTCCCGAAAAGGGTTGACAAACCCATATTCTTGTTGTATGATAGTCACACAGAGATATGACAAGCCGCCGCGTGCGGCGAGTTACGGAGGATATTCTTATGTTTGAGAAAGTTTGCAATATGCTCGGCGAGCAGCTGGGGATCCCGGCGGACAGCATCCGCCCCGAGCAGGAGGTCGTCAAAGACCTCGGCGCCGATTCCCTCGACGTCGTGGAGCTCATGATGGCGCTTGAAGACGAGTACGGCATCACCCTTCCCGAGACCGATGTGGAGAACATCAAGACGGTGCAGGATATCGTCGATATGATGAACAAGCTTCAGAAGTAACAAACAGGAAAGCGCGGCAGGAAAAGCTGCGCTTTTTTGTTTGGACGCAGCGTTCTTTTTTTTCCCGCAGGCGGAGAAATTTCGCGGCGGGGCTTTTCTTTTGCCCTGCGATATGGTATACTGTAAGGGAATAATAGGAACCCGATCAAAAGCGCGTGTTTTGCCCCGATACTGCGTTAAGGCCCTTGACCGTGCGCTCGGCACGGGCTGCGGCCCTTGCCTTGTCTGGGGGCAAAACCGCAGCTTTTGATTGCTTCGCACTTTTGGCGAGTAGATTTTGAGATGCTTTGCCGTGAAGAGGATGCAGCAATACCGCCGTATTGCAAAGACGATGAACGGCAAGGCGTCCAATTCATACCACAGCCCTCGCAAAATTTTACGATGTAAAATTTTGCGAAGAGGAGCGGCAGACGAAAAAGGCGCGGCGGTCGGCTTTGCCGAATGCCCGCAAGACGCGTCTTGCCGCGACGAAAAAGCGTGGTTCGTACTGTTCCCTTACAGTATAATGATAAAAATGCTGCCAAACGCCGCCTCGGCGGCGGGAAATACGCAAGGAGGACAAAGGATGAAGATCGAAAAGACAACGGACGGCACCGCGGCGATGCTCTCGCTCACGGGAAGCCTGGACGCGATGACGGCGGATGAGCTCGGCGCGGCGGTCGCGGCGCTGGGGAAGGACGTCACCGACCTCGTTTTAGACCTCCAGAAGCTGGAGTATGTCTCTTCTGCGGGGCTGAGGCAGTTCGCCCTCGCCCAGAAGGCGATGGAGGAAAGGGGCGGCAGTTTTTCTCTCGTGCGCGTGCCCGCCTTCGTCAGGGAAGTCCTCACGATGACCGGCCTCATCGGCCACATGGAGGTGCTGGGATGAGCAAACGGCGCATGGGGCTCACGTTCCCCAAGATCCTCACCCTGTTCTTCGCGGGGCTTGTCCTGGCGGCGGTCGTGTACGGCGCGATCCGCTACTTTGTCCTGCTTCCCGACGGCGCGGGCAGCGATGCCGAGGTTTTGCACCGCGTGCTGTGGGAGGTCGTTCCCGCGCTCGCAGTGCTGCTCATCATGTACGCTGCGGCGCTCGTCTTTTACTTCATCCGCATCGCATCCTCTATCTCCCGTGCGGCGCGCGCCGTCGAAGAGGCCGCCGCGCACAGGCAGGCCGGACTCGGCGGAGAATGGGCTCCCGTGGAGAGCGCCATCCAAAAGCTCGGCGCTTCCGTGGAACAGTCCGTCAAAGACCGCGAGGGCGCCATCGCCCTCGACGCTCGGAGGAAGGCCGAGGAAGGCATCGCCCGCGATATGGAGGCCGCCCTTTCGTCGACGTCGCTGCCCTGCATCGAGCTCGATTTCAGCGGCGCGGGCGGGGCGGAGCGCGCCTCCCTCATTTCAGCCGACTTCTTTGACGGGTTCTATCTCGGCCGCCGCACGCTCTGCTTCATGACGGCGGACGTCTGGGGCAGCGGCTTTGCGGCAGCGCGCTTTGCTTCCCGCGCCAAAGAACTCTTCCGCGACGCCGCGCACACTTCCGATACGCTGGCCGAAGCCGTCCTGCGCCTCAATCAGGCGCTTGTCGAAAACAATCCCGACCGCCTTGCCCTGACGGGCTTCTTTGCGGTCTTCATGCCCGGCACGGGGGAGCTGCGCTATGTCAATGCGGGCGCCAATCCGCCCGTCCTCGTGGGCAAGGAGCGCGCCTTCCTGCGCGTGCAGCCGGGCTGCCCGCTCGGGCTCTACCGTCAGCCCGAACTCACCGAGGAATATCTCATCTTCAAGCCGGGGCGCTGCCTCGTCACCTATACGAACGGCGCGGTGGAAGCGCGCAGCGCAAAGGGCGAGGCGTTCGGCTACGACCGTCTCTTCGATGCCGTCAAGGACGGTTGGGAACGCTCTTTGGGGGCGGAGCGCATCGTCTCTGCCGTCACCGAGGCCGTCAAGGGCTTTGTCGGGGGCGCCGCCCTTCGGGACGATCTTGCCGTCTACGCCCTCTACTATCCCAACGGCATCCAGACCGAGCTCAGCCCCAAGACGAGCGAACTCGAGCGCCTGCGCGATACCATCCTCGACTGGCTCAAAGACGACCCCCGCAAGAACAAGATCTTTTTGGCGTGCGAGGAGATCTTTACCAATATCGTCAATCATTCGGGGGCAAATACCATCCACCTGAGCTGTCAGGTAGAGGGCAACAGCTTCGTCGTGCGCTTTACGGACGACGGCGAGCCATTCAATCCTCTGCAGGTGCGCCCCGAGGGCGGGTATTACAACAGCAATTATACGGAGGGCGGCATGGGCATGGCGATCATCCGCCAGATCGCGGGCGAGATCTATTACCGTACGCAGGAAAACCGCAACGTGCTCACCATCCGTTTCCCCGTTATCAAGGTGAACTGAATTGACGAACGTATTTTACATGGATACCGCTCTCCTGCCCGACCCGCGGGAGGGCGGTCTTTCTTCCGAGCTGTCCGCGGCGCGGCTTATAAAGGCGGTACGGCTATTGTCTTTAGAGAAGCGGAAGGAGAGCGCGGGGGCGGGGCTGCTGCTTGCCCGCATTTTGCCGCGCTATTTTGCAAGCGACGAGGAAGTTTATGCGGATGCGCGTGGGAAGCTCTTGCATCCGCGCCTCTTTCTGAGCCTTGCGCACGGCGGGGGGATGGCGGTGCTCGCGGTGGGGGATCGCCCCGTCGGCTGCGACGTCGAAAAGCTTTCCCGCGTGCGGGAAGGGGTCGTGCGGCGCTTTTCAAAGGAGGAGCGCGCGTTCGTTGAGGCGGCGGGCGGGGCAGAACGGGCGCGGGCGTTTTACCGCATCTGGACGGGCAAGGAGAGCTATCTCAAAATGACGGGCGAGGGGCTTTCGGCGTGGAATGAGGTTGAGATCTCCCCGACGGGGCGCGTTGTGCGCGCGGGAAGGGAGCAGCCCGTCCGCATCGTGTGGAAGGAGGCGGGGGAGCGTCTGCTTGCCGTATGCGGGCGGGAAGAAGCCGCGTTTTTCAAGGCCGCGCCGTAAGGAAAATATTTCTTTGCGGAAATTTGTTCAAGAAGGTTGCATTGCGGGGCATCTTTTGCTATAATATAGATGACACCTGCGGTGTACGGAAGCCGGTAAATGCGTGATCCACATTTTTTATTCGGGAGCGCTTGTCGGCGCGGCTATGCAAGGTCTGTTGTTACGGAAAGTCAGATGCCGTGCCGCCGCGCACCCACCTGCGAGAAGCGGGTCTACCTTCATCGGTTTGCGGCACAGGCGGATGTCATTTTATTTCATAAAAATTTTTGCGCTTTCGTGCGTAAAAACGGTTGCAAGATGAACGAGAATATGCTATAATCACCAAGTAATCGCACCTCGGGCGGGGAAATCTGCTCGGCGAGGCGGTTCGGAGCATATTACAAGATCATATGGCCTTGTGGTCAAGCGGTTAAGACGGCGCCCTCTCACGGCGCAATCCCGGGTTCGATTCCCGGCAAGGTCACCAACACAAAAACAGCACCTGATTTCAGGTGCTGTTTTTGTGTTGGCGCTCTTTCAGAGCGTCGAACCCGGCGGTTCGTGCGAGGCGTTTCCGCCGAAGCCCAACCGAGGGGACCCCTTCAGGGGTGTCGGTTGATTCCCGGCACAGGCTACGCGGTGTGCCTGCTCATTTTTTTGTGTGTAGCGGCCTTGCCGGGCAGAAGAGAAAAGGCGGCGGTTCGTGCGAGGCGTTTCCGCCGAAGCTCAACCGAGGGGACCCCTTCAGGGGTGTCGGTTGATTCCCGGCACAGGCTACGCGGTGTGCCTGCTCATTTTTTTGTGTGTGGCGCCTTGCCGGGCAGAAGAGAAAAGGCGGCGGTTCGCGCGGCTTGCTCTTGAGCGAGACGGCGCGGGCGATGAACTGCACGATGCGGATGACGACGAGCCCCAAAACGAGAAAGACGAGCATGCGGACGATGGTGAGCCCCGTATTGTCCACGAACTGCTCCCGGAAGGCGCCGATGCTGCTTGCGGTCTTTCCCCCAAAACACATGATCGGGTTTCCTTCTTGCGATCTTGCGCGGGCAGGTGCGCCCGCGCTTTTTCATTGTGGTACAGGGCGGGGGAGATGTCAACTCCTTGTCAATATGTGTTCTTACGATAATTACTGGTCGAGTTATAAGTATAGCCGCAAAATCTGCAGGTGTGCAAAGTTGTCACTTCATGCTTTTCTACGTTTCCTCGATCGTAAGTCTTTCGAATGCTTCCGACATTATTGCCGTCCACATAGATATCGGCGGCAGAGTATTCGCCTGTTCCGAGCCATTTGGTATCAACTATTCTATCCGCTGTGTCTTTTGATGTAAAGGCATGGCACATATCACAATTCGGGCAGCGATCTTCATATAAATTAGAGGCCGGGAAAAATAAAAGCGAAATGATCCCCGCCGTTAAGAACGCATATAGGGCCGTACATACAACGTGTGCCAAAGAGGCGCTCTCAAGCTGAAGCGCCGGCACAAAGCTGACAAGGATCCAACCGGGGATCGCAAGAACACCGAGAATAATGCAGATGACATGGAAAGCTCTGTCGAAAGCATTGAGGTGTTGATTTATCTGATTCTTCATGCGCGTATACGGAAAAGGCTTGTTGACGCCGGAAGTCAGATATGATGCGATACCATACAAAAAACCTAACAGCACACAATCAAGGAGCAATACGACAATAAAGAGAGGAGAACGGTAGACTCCATCTTTTTCTGCCATGTGGAGGATCAGATCCTGGTCTATGATATATCCGAGTATAGTGACGGCGGTGGTTATGATGATCAGCACAAAGTAATAAATGATTTTGCGTTTCGTCATGCTTTTAACGTATTTGTCGAAACTTTCGTCCCATAGTTCTTGTGATTTCTTTTGTAAATCTGTAAGCGGTTTCATTGGTTCCCTCCTGAATATCAACATTATATACTCCAAAATAGAGTATGTCAAGTATTTCACCCCGTTTTGGAGTAAATTGTAGGCGGGGTGATAAAATGTACGGGCAGAGGATCAGAGAATTGCGCATCGAGAAAGGGCTGACGCAGACGCAGCTTGCGGAACAGCTCGGGTTGACGCAGAAGAGCGTGAGCAAATACGAGCTGGAGCAGCTCGATCTGAGCACGGAGCTTGTGGTAAAGATCAGCCGCTTTTTTGAGGTTTCGGCAGATTATCTCTTGGGGATGAGCGACGATTATTAAAAAAAGACCTCCGTCGGACGGGCCGACGGAGGTCTTTTTTGGTCAGCGGCAAGAGCCGCTTAGGTTTTACTCTCTTGCAGCGAAGTGCTTGTAGCCTGCAAGGCGCTCCTTGGAAGCCTCTTCGGTCTCCTTGAAGAGCTCCTCTGCAACGGCGGGCTGCGTCTTCTTGAGGGAAGCGTAGCGCGTCTCGCCGAGGATGAACGCCTGGTAATCGCCCGTGGGATCCTTGGAATCGAGGACGAAGGGGTTCTTGCCTTCCTTGGCAAGTTCGGGGTTGTAGCGGAAGAGCTGCCAGTAACCGCAGTCGACTGCCGCCTTCTCCTCTGCCTGCGACTTCGTCATGTTGATGCCGTGGTTGATGCAGGGCGCGTAGCAGATGATGAGCGAAGGGCCGTGGTAAGCTTCCGCTTCCTTGAGGGCCTTGACGAGCTGTGCCTTATCCGAGCCCATCGCGCACTGAGCAACATACACATAGCCGTAGGTCGCAGCGATCATGCCGAGGTCCTTCTTCTTCACGCGCTTGCCGCTCGAAGCGAACTTCGCGACCGCACCGATGGGGGTGGACTTAGAAGCCTGGCCGCCCGTGTTGGAGTAGACCTCGGTATCGAGGACGAGCACGTTGACGTCTTCGCCGGAGGCAAGGACGTGGTCGAGGCCGCCGTAACCGATATCGTAAGCCCAGCCGTCGCCGCCGATGATCCAGAAGGACTTTTTGACGAGGCAGTCCTTATCTGCGAGCACTTCCTTGACGAGCGCATCCGCTTCGCAGCCGCAGTCCTTGCAGCCTTCGCAAGCCTTGATAAGCGCTGCCGCAGCCTTCTTGCTGCCTTCGGCGTCGTTCATGTTCCCGATCCACGCCTCGCAGGCAGCCTTGCCCTCTTCATAGCCCGCCCAAGCTTCTGCAAGCTTTGCGACCTTATCCTTGAGGGTCTCTCTTCTTGCCTTGTAAGCGAGGTTCATGCCGTAGCCAAACTCTGCGTTGTCTTCGAAGAGGGAGTTTGCCCATGCGGGGCCGTGGCCCTGCTTGTTGACGGTGTAGGGGCAGGTAGGGGAGGAGCCGCCGTAAATGGACGAGCAGCCCGTCGCGTTCGCGATGATCATCCTGTCGCCGAAGAGCTGGGTGACGACCTTGACGTAAGGCGTCTCGCCGCAGCCTGCGCACGCGCCGGAGAACTCGAAGAGCGAAGGGGTGAACTGGCTCTTCTTGACGTCTGCCATCTTGACTTCGGAGAGGTCGACTTCGGGCAGATCGACGGCGTACTCCCAATTTGCGGCTTCCTTGACTTCGAGCTCTGCAAACGGGGTCATGACGAGCGCCTTGTTGCCCTTCATGCCGGGGCAGACCTCTGCGCACACGCCGCAGCCCATGCAGTCGAGCGGGGAGACCTGCATACGGAACTCATAGCCCTTGATGCCGGTCGCGGGCTTGGTGTCGAAGTCTGCGGGCTTTGCTGCGCCTTCCGCAACGAGTGCGGGACGGATGCAGGCGTGCGGGCAGACGAAGGAGCACTGGTTGCACTGCACGCAGTTTTCCTTGACCCACTTGGGCACCATGACGGCGACGCCGCGCTTTTCGAACTTGGTCGTGCCGGTGGGGACGGAACCGTCCGCATTGAAGGCGGAGGAAGGCAGCTTATCGCCTTCGAGCGCGAGGATGGGCGCGATGACGTTCTTGAAGTAGTCGTTGTCCGCAAGCTTGATCATCTCTGCGCCTTCCGTCGTCGTTGCCCACGATTCGGGGATGTCGATCTGGACGAGGTGCTCTTTTGCGGAGTCGATCGCGTTGTAGTTCATCTGCACGACGGCGTCGCCCTTTCTTGCGAAGGACTTGTACGCCATCTTCTTCATGAGGTCGACCGCCTCGGTATAGGGCATGATCTGCTCGTTGATGAGGAAGAACGCCGACTGCAAAATGGTGTTCGTCCTGCCGCGGAGGCCGAGCTTCGCCGCAATGGAGATCGCGTCGATGACATACAGCTTCGCGTGCTTCTTTGCGAGGGTGTTCTTGACCTTGGCAGGCAGGTTGGCTTCGAGCTCTTCGATGCTCGTCCAGGGAGCGTTGAGGAGGAAGGAACCGCCGTCCTTGAGATCGCTGACCATGTCGTAGCGGATGATGTAGGAGGGGTTGTGGCAGGCGATGAAGTCCGCCGCGTCGATGAGGTACTCGCTCTGGATGGGCGTCTTGCCGAAACGGAGGTGGGAGACGGTGATGCCGCCCGACTTCTTGGAATCGTAGAAGAAGTATGCCTGCGCGTACATATCGGTGTGGTCGCCGATGATCTTGATGGAGTTCTTGTTCGCGCCGACCGTGCCGTCCGAGCCGAGGCCGTAGAACTTGCACGAGGTGGAGCCTGCGGGCGCCGCGTCGAACTTTTCGGAGAAGTCGAGCGAGGTGTTCGTCACATCCTCGTAGATACCGACGGTGAAGTGGTTCTTAGGCTCGTCCTTTTCGAGGTTCTTGTAGACGGAGAGCACCATCGAGGGGTTGAACTCCTTGGAGCCGAGGCCGTATCTGCCGCCGACGACGGTGATGTCCTTCATGCCGTGCTCGAGGAGCGCGGTGCAGACGTCGAGATAGAGGGGCTCGCCGAGGGAGCCGGGCTCCTTGGTGCGGTCGAGGACAGCCATCTTCCTGCAGCTTGCGGGGATGGCCTTCACGAAGGCTTCGGAGACGAAGGGGCGATACAAACGGACCTTGATGAGGCCGTACTTCTTGCCCGTTGCGTTGAGCTTGTTGATGGACTCTTCCACCGTCTCAGCGCCCGAACCCATGATGACGATGACTTCCTCGGCATCGGGAGCGCCGACATAGTCGAAGAGGTGGTAGCTCCTGCCCGTGAGCGCGGAGACTTCGTCCATCATCTCCTGCACGATGGCGGGAGCGGCGAGGTAGTAGCTGTTCGCGGTCTCGCGGTTCTGGAAGTAGGTGTCGCCGTTCTGCGCGGTACCCTTCTGGATGGGGTGTTCGGGGTTGAGCGCCCTTGCGCGGAAGTCGGCAATGTCCTTTTCAAGGCCCTTCTTGTCGACGATCGCCTTCATTTCCTCATAGGAGATGACGTCGATCTTACTTACTTCGTGCGAGGTGCGGAAGCCGTCGAAGAAGGAGATGAAGGGAACGCGCGCACGAAGGGTGGAAAGGTGCGCGACGAGGGCGAGGTCCATGACTTCCTGCACCGAGCAGGAGGAGATCATGGCAAAGCCCGTCTGACGGCACGCCATGACGTCGGCATGGTCGCCGAAGATGTTCAGAGAGTGTGCGGCGAGCGCGCGCGCCGAAACGTGCATGACCATAGGGAGAAGTTCGCCCGAGATCTTGTACATATTGGGGATCATGAGAAGAAGCCCCTGAGAAGCGGTGTAAGTCGTCGTCAGCGCGCCTGCGGAGAGCGAGCCGTGTACGGCGCCCGCAGCGCCGCCCTCCGACTGCATCTCGGCGATGCGGAGCTTCTGTCCCCACATATTCACTCTGCCCTGGGTAGCCCACTCATCCGCGGACTCCGCCATGGGCGAGGAAGGCGTGATGGGGTAGATGGCTGCCACTTCCGAGAAGGCGTAAGCGACGTGGGAGGCGGCGGTATTGCCGTCGATTGTCATTTTAGTCATCCTAAAACCTCCATAAATATTAAAGAATTCATCGTTTCGGCGCGCGGAAAAAGCAGGTGCCTTTCCGTCACCGCCTTTATTATAGCTTTTTTCCCGTCCGAAGTCAAGGGCTCAATTTCAAAAAAAGGACAATAAAACACAGATTTCTTTGTCCGATCGCTTCATCGTGCGGTATTTTGCGTTTCGCGCGCGCTTTCGGTTGTGCATTTTCCCTGCTTATGGTATAATCATGGTATCTTTTGGAAAAACACGGGCAAGAGGTAAGAGTATGTTACAGGTCACGGGCGTCAGCCTGCAGTACGGCAGCAAGAAGCTGTTCGAGGACGTCAATCTCAAATTCACGAGCGGCAACTGCTACGGCATCATCGGCGCCAACGGCGCGGGCAAGTCCACCTTTTTGAAGGTGCTCTCGGGCGAGATCGAGCCCAACAAGGGCGAAGTGACGCTCGGCAAAAACGAGCGTATGTCCGTCCTTGCACAGGATCAGAACAAGTACGATTTCGAGACGGTGCTGCGCACGGTCATGCTGGGGCACAAGCGCCTCATCGAAGTGATGGACGAAAAGGACGCGCTCTACGCGCACGCCGAGTTCACCGAAGAGGACGGCGTCAGGGCGGCGGAGCTCGAGAGCGAGTTTGCCGAGCTCGGCGGCTGGGAAGCGGAGAGCGAGGCGGAAACGCTTTTGAATGAGCTCGATATTCCCTCCGAATATCACTATCTCCAAATGGGCGAGCTGGATGCCAAGCAGAAGGTCAAGGTGCTCCTCGCGCAGGCGCTCTTCGGCAACCCCGACGTGCTGCTTCTGGACGAGCCTACCAACAACCTCGACTTAAAGACGGTGCGCTGGCTGGAAAACTATCTCCTCGATTTCGAGAACACCATCATCATCGTCTCGCACAACCGCCACTTCCTCAACAAGGTCTGTACGCACATCTGCGACGTCGACTACGGCAAGATCAACCTCTTCCTCGGCAACTACGATTTCTGGTACCAGACTTCCCAGCTCATGGCGCGCCAGCAGAAGGACGCCAACAAGAAGGCGGAGCAGCGCGCCGCCGAGCTCAAGGAGTTCATCGCCCGCTTTGCGGCGAACGCGAGCAAGTCCCGCCAGGCGACTTCCAGAAAGAAGGAGCTCGAAAAGCTCACCATCTCCGACTTCAAGCCCTCCCTTCGCAAGTATCCCTTCATCGACTTCAAGTACGAGCGCGAGATCGGCAACGACATCCTCGCCGTCGAAGGGCTTACCAAGAAGGGGTATTTCGAGAACGTCTCCTTCACCGTGCAGAAGGGGGATAAGATCGGCATTCTGTGCGATAAGTCCACCTCCGTCACCATGCTCTACGACATCCTGACGGGCAAGGAAGAGCCCGACGAGGGTACCGTCAAGTGGGGCAAGACCATCTCTTACTCCTACTTCCCGCAGAACAATTCCGAATACTTCGACGGCTGCTCTTTAACGCTCGTGCAGTGGCTCTCGCAGTTCTCCAAAGATCACTATGAGGAGTACCTGCGCGGCTGGCTGGGGCGTATGCTCTTCTCGGGCGAGGAGGCTTTGAAAGAAGCGAAGGTGCTCTCGGGCGGCGAGAAGGTGCGCTGTATGCTCGCCAAGATGATGCTCGAGGGCGGAAACTTCCTCATCTTCGACGAGCCCACCAACCACCTCGACCTCGAGTCCATCACCTCGCTCAACAACGGGCTCACCGCCTTCAAGGGCTGTATGCTTTTGACGTCGCACGACCAGGAGCTCATGAACACCGTCGCGAACCGTATCATTGTTTTGGACGGCACCAAAGTGTACGATAAGAGCATCACCTTCGACGAGTATCTCGACAGCGCGGAAGGCTGATCGGTCTGAATTTTTCTCGTTGCGCCGCGCGGCAGATTTTTCTGCCGCGCGGCGCCGCATTTTCCCTCTCTCCGGCGGGCGGAAAGGGCCCGATCTGCCGCTTCGGCGTGGTCGTCGTCACGATCCCCGACTTTTTTACACAATTCGACGACTTTTGTAAAAAAATCAATGACTTTTTTACAAAAATAGCTTTACAACGGCAAAATGCTGAATTATAATACAGGTATCAACTCATCTGGGGGCAGAAAATGAAGGCGGAAAGGGTCTTGATCCTGGAAAGCAACGAAGCATTTGCAAATGAACTCAAAGAACAGATCGCCTCGCGTGCGGGCTGGGAAGTCTGCGGCGCGACGGGCAGCGGCGAAGAGGGGATAAATCTTCTGAAGAACGAAGATCCCGACATCGTCATCCTGAGCCTCTTTCTGAAGGGCTTTGACGGGTTCACGGTGATGGAGGAGGCAAAGCGGAGCGAAAAGAAGTGCGCGTTCATCGTCATGGGTAATTTTTCGGACGATAAGATCATCAACCGCGCCATCGCGCTCGGGGCAAGGTATTATCTGATGAAGCCCGTCGAGGCGTCCGTCGTCGTCGACCGTGCGGCGGAAGTGGCGGGCGAGATGCCCGTGCGCAGGGAGAGCCTCGAACGCCGCCGCGCCAACTCCCTGGATGAACGCATCAGCAACATCTTTATCTCCATCGGCATCCCGCCGCACATCAAGGGGTATGCGTATCTCCGCGAGGGCATCAAGATGGCGGTCGAAGATCCGCACGTCATCAACAACGTCACGAAGGGGCTGTATCCCGTTATCGGCGAAAAGTTTCAGACGACGGCGAGCAAGGTGGAGCGCGCCATCCGCCATGCCATCGAGGTCGCGTGGAACCGCGGGCGCATCGATGCCGTCAACGCCATCTTCGGCGCACGCGTCTATATCGGCACCGAAAAGCCGACCAACAGCGAGTTCATCGCTCTCGTCGCCGATAAACTCATTTTAGAGAACATGGGCTGAAGCCGGGGCTGCCGCATGGGCGCCGCCTTTGGCCGGGAAAGCCGTCCTTCGGGGCGGCGGAAGATGCTTTCGGGCCGTCCTGCGGGGCGGCCTCTTTTTGTTTTCGGGCGTTCCGCCTTGTGAAAAAAATTTCATATGTAAGAACTTGCCAACCGCGCGCGAAGGGTGTACAATAATGGGGTATATTTATGGGGAAAGGAGGCGCACTATGTTTCATGTCGTGCTCGTCGAACCCGAGATCCCGCAGAACGCGGGCAATATCGCGCGCACCTGCGCCGCCACGGGGTGCGTTCTGCACCTAATTAAACCCCTCGGCTTTGATATTTCCGATAAATACTTGAAGCGTGCGGGGCTCGACTACTGGCACCTCGTCAAAGTCGAACTGCACGAGAGTGTGGAAGAAGCGCTCTTCGGCGTGCCCGAAGAAAAACTGCACTTTTTCACGACCAAATCTTCCCGCGTCTATTCCGAGGCAAGCTTTTGCGAAGGCGACTATCTCGTCTTCGGCAAGGAGACGAAGGGGCTCCCCGATGAGCTTCTGCTCGCGCATCCCGCGGCGTGCGTGCGCATCCCCATGCGGGAGGAAGCGCGCTCGCTCAACTTAAGCAACTCGGTCGCCATCGCCGTCTACGAAGGGCTCAGGCAGAACGGGTTCGGCGCGCTCTCTACTCGGGACGCCGAGCACCGCCTCGACCTCTCGTGAACGCTTTTTCGCGGGCGCGGCTTATAAAAGGGCTGCTTGCGGGCGCTTTTGCGCTCGTCCTTTTGGCGGCGGCCGTTTTATTGCTGCTCCCCCGCCCGAAGCAGGCGGGCAGGGCGGAGAGCTTTTCCTGCCTTTGGGCGGACGGCGCAACGAGCGAAGAGACGTTTTCTTCCGCCCTTGCTTCCCTTGCGGGCGTGTCGCAGGAGGGCGTTCTGCTTGAACGGGAGGGAAACACGGGCACCGTGCCCGCCTCCGAGGCGTTGAGAACGGTCGTTCCCGTCTTGGAAGGCGGCACGCTTGCGGAGCTTTTGTCGCTCGACGGCAGCGCGCTCGCGCCCCTCGAATCGTACGCCGTGCAGACTTTTTACGGCGATCGGGCATACTACGACGGAGAGCCCTTCGCCTGGGACGGCACGCGCGTGCGGCGCACGGAAAAGCAAAACTTTTCCGAAGCCGTGCTGCTGCAAGGGAGCTTTGAGGGCGATTTTTTGCTCGAAAGCGGCGTGAAGACGCTCTATCTCCGCGCCGAGGGCGAGGTGGAAGCGGACGGGCTCTTGTACACCGCGCTTTCCCGCGTCATCGCCGAAGCGCCCTACTTTTTCCGCGGCGGTGCGCTGTGGAAAGAGAGGTACGGCATAGAACGCTATGTCTCCGCCCTCCCTCCGGGGTGTACATATGAGGAAGTACCCGCTTCCGAGGTGGAAGTTTCCGAATAAACTTCCGCGAGGAGGGTTTCCCTCCGCTGCGGGACACAATTTGTCCTATGCTTAGGACTTATTGTTCTTAGAATGACAAAAGGGTTCGCGGGCAAAATACTCGATTAAAATCAGGGCGGTTCGTTCCTCGCCGCAAAGATTTTCCGCAGGAAAAGATTTGCGGCGAAACCTCCCTCCGGGGTGTACGTTTGAGGAGAACGCTGTTCCCGAGGACTGAACGGGCGGCAAAACCGATAGGAATTTACTTATGAAGAGAAGACTGCGCATTTTACTCAGCCGCTTTACGTTGGTGGCACTCACGATCATCGCCCTGTTCCTTGCAGGGTTTTTGGTCGTGGCGGGCGCGTTCTATCTTTTAAAACTCATTTTAGAGGCGGTCTTCGTGAACGGGGCGGAGTGGATCGACCTCATCTTCCGTGCCGTGGGGTGGATCGTTGTCGTCGCGACCGCCATCCATATCATCAACCGCAACATGATGCCAGAGGCAAAAGTCCTGTGGCTCCTGTGCATCGTCGCCTTCAACGCCTTCGGCGTCGCCATCTACGCCGTCTTTTCCTACAACCGCCCCTCGCGCAGGCAGAGGAAGAAGTTTTTGGCGCTCAAAGAGGAAGCGCACAAGTTCACCCGTCCGACGCTCTCCAAAGAGGAGCTCGTCTCGGGCATGGGGCGCTGGGCGGCGGTGTCGCGCGCGCTCTATACGAAGAACGAGCACGCCGTCGTCTACCGCGGCACCGATACAACGTATTATCCCACGGGCGAAGACTTCTTCCGCCACTTCCTCTTCGACTTGCAGCGCGCGAAGAAGTACATCTTCCTCGAATACTTCATCATCGAATACGGCGTCATGTGGGGGGCGGTCCTCGATATCCTCAAAGCCAAGGCGGCGGAGGGCGTCGAGGTGCGCGTTCTCTACGACGACATCGGCAGCATGGGATATGTGCGCGCGGGGTACTATAAATATCTGCGCAAACAGGGCATCAAGTGCTATAAATTCAACCCCTTCGTGCCCGTCGTCTCCAACTTCCACAACAACCGCGATCACCGCAAGATCGCCGTCATCGACGGGCAGGTCGCCTACACGGGCGGCATCAACCTCGCCGACGAGTATATCAACGTCAAACAGCCCTACGGCAACTGGAAGGATACGGCGGTGCGCCTCGAAGGCGAGGGCGCCAAGAGCTTGCTCTTCATGTTCCTGCGCTTCTGGGGCCTTTGCAGCGGCGAGACGGAGGACTTCTCCCGCTTTCTGCCCGAAGAGAGCGGCGTGCAGGGCGAAGGCTTCGTCCAGCCGTACAGCGACGGCCCCATCCCCCTCTACGGGCGGCATTTGGGCGAAGATCTCTACATCAACATTTTGAGCGTTGCGCAAAAGTATGTGTGGATCATGACGCCCTATCTCATCTTGGACTACCGTATGCGCGAGGCGCTCGTTTCGGCGGCGGCGCGCGGGGTAGATGTGCGCATCGTCGTGCCGCACATCCCCGATAAGAAGACGGCGTTCGCGCTCACCCGCTCCAACTACATGGCGCTCATCAAGGGCGGCGTGAAAATTTACGAATATCTCCCCGGCTTCGTCCATGCCAAGAGCTTTCTCTCCGATGACGACGTGAGCGTCGTGGGCACCATCAACCTCGACTACCGCTCGCTCATGCACCACTACGAAAACGCCGTCTTCATGTACCGCACGGCGGCGAACGCGGAGCTCAAAGCGGACTACGAGGCGACCTTCAAAAAGTGCGCCCTTCAGACGGAAGAGGACGCGAAAAAGAGCGTCGTGTGGAGAGGGATCTGCGAGATATTGAAAGCATTTGCACCACTCTTTTAACCGAAAAGGAGGCTTTGCTATGATCCATTCTTTGGCGGGCGGGGTGCTCGCGGACGGAGAAATTTATACCTTTGCCAAAGTCAGGGCGGGGGAAGAGGCCGGGTGGTATCTCGTGCCCGAGCTCGTCTTCGTGAAGGAGGGCGACAGGGTGCTCGTGCCCGAAGGGCATCTCACGCGCGAGGGCGTCGTGGAAAAGCTCGAACGCTGCACGCGGCAGACGGCGCCCGTCCCCATGAACCGCGTCAAAGAGATCGCGGGGCTCGTACAAAACGGTTGACAGAACATGCTTCTTTTGCTATTATTGAGAGGCATAGGGGAGTAGAAGGCCCCCTCGGGCGGTATTCTTCCACATACTGCGGCGATGCGCCGCGGGGATACCTGAACATTGGGGCGGTGCTCATCCACATATTGCGGCGATGCGCCGCGGGTGATACCTGAAATTTTGAGACCTGTGCACGGAACGCTTTTTCGGCGCGCCGTGCGCGGGTCTTTCTTTTTACGGGAGAAAACTTTTCATGAGCATTTTCGATATCGTCTTATTGGGCGCGGCGCTTTCGATGGACGCGGCGGCGGTCGGCATGGCGAACGGCATGGCGGAGCCTCGCATGAGCCGAAAAAAGACCTTCCTCATCGCCCTCTTTTTCGGTGTCTTTCAGGGCGGGATGCCCCTTTTGGGGTACTTTGGGAGTTCTGTCTTTTCCTCTCTCGTCGGGCGCATCGCACCCTATCTTTCCTTTCTTCTGCTCCTCTTTCTGGGCGGGAAGATGCTCCTCGACGCGGCTTCGGAAGAGGAGGAACGCTTCCTTGTGAGGCGGGAGGGGCTGCGCCTTCCCGCGCTCACCGCGCAGGCCGTCGCAACTTCTATCGACGCGCTCGCCGTCGGCGTTTCGTTCATGGCGCAGGAGGCGGCGGGGTCTCTTTCGCTCGGCGTGCCGCTCTGCGCCCTCATCATCGCCGCGACCACCTTCCTTTTATCGCTTGCCGCCGTGCAGGTGGGGAAACTTGCGGGCGATAAACTTTCGGGCGGGGCGCAGAAGATAGGCGGGCTCGTGCTCGTTCTCATCGGCATCAAGCTGCTTTTTGAAGCATTTTGAGGGCGTTTGGTCTGCACGCCTTGACAAAATGCCTCCCCGCTGTTATACTATAGACGGGATATATGTCCCGTACGAGAGAGTAGAGGGAGAAAAAACAAATGAAACAAAACAGGGAACCCAAGCGCTACGATTTTGCGCGCAAACCAAAGAAGCCAAGTAAGCTTTGGATGTGGATCGCCAACAAGTTTGCCATCGACCCCCGCCTCAAGGGGCGGCCCGTCACCATCAACAAAATCAATATGGAGGGCATCGAGCCGCCCTATCTTCTGCTTGCGACTCATGCGAGTATGCTCGATTTCCCCCTCATGTACAAGGCCGTGGCGCCCTACGGCGCCAACAACGTCGTCGCTATCGACGCCATCCGCGACGTGGGCGACTGGCTCATGCGGCAGCTGGGGTGCATCTGCAAGCGCAAATTCGTCAAAGACCTGCACCTCATCAAGAACATGAAGTACTGCATCGATACCCTCGGGGATATCGTCTGCGTCTATCCCGAGGCGCGCTACTCCTTCGACGGCACGACTTCCTTTCTGCCCGATTCGTTGGGTAAGTCGGGCAAGCTCATGAAGGTCCCCGTCGTCGTCCTCAGGATGTACGGCCCCTTCATCTCCGCGCCGCAGTGGAACAAGGTGGAGCAGTATCTTCCCATGCGCGCCGACCTCGTCTGCGTCGCGAACGCGGAGGAAGTCAAAACGCTCTCCGCCGCCGAACTCAACGCGCGCATCCATAAGGAATTGCAGCGCGACGAGTACGCTTGGCAGAAGGAGGAGGGCATCCGCAACACTTACGAAAAGCGCGCCGAAGGGCTGCATCACATCCTCTATCAGTGCCCGCACTGCAAGAAGGAATTCGAAATGTATTCGAAGGGTACCAAGCTGTGGTGCAATGCCTGCAAGAAGGTGTGGGAGATGAGCGAGCTGGGCGAACTGCATGCCGAAGAGGGGGAGACGGAGTTTTCGCACATCCCCGACTGGATGGCGTGGGAGAGGCAGAACGTGCGCGAGGAAGTGGAGAGCGGCAAATACCGCTTCGAAGACGAGGTCACCGTGCATACCCTGCCCAACGCCAAGCGCTTTTACGATCAGGGCATGGGCAGGCTCGTGCAGACCGTCGAGGGCACGCATTTGACCTGCACCGCCTACGGCAAGCCCGTCGATCTCTTCTGGGCGGGCAACGAGCTCGAAAGCGTGCACGTCGAATACGACTATCCCTTCCGCAAGGATAAATACAAGAAGAACATCTTCGGCGACTGCATCGACATCTCGGTGCACGACGACAGTTATTGGCTGCATCCCGTTTCGAACCGCACGCAGCTTTCTAAATTCTCCTTTGCGACGGAGGAAATTTTCCGTTTGGCGCAGGAGAGGGTGAAACGCGAGCATTCTGCCAAGCAAAATTGAAAAGCATTCATCGGCATTGAAAAGTATTCATCGGATGAATACTTTGTCGCCGATACTTATTTGCAAACCGACAGTCGGGCGCCTTGAAAGGCGCTTGACTTTTTTTGTGCAACAAGTTACAATTTGAAAAAGCGGCGTTTTGCCGCAAAAATTTTGTAAAAATACTTTTTCGGAGCAGAGTTTTGAAACATCTTTTCTCCTGTCTGAAACGCTTCAGGGCGGAATGCATCTTAGCGCCCCTTTTCAAGCTGTTGGAGGCGAGCCTCGAACTTGTCACCCCGCTTATCGTCGCCCTCATCGTCGATAAGGGCATCGCGGAGGGGGATAAACAGTTCATCGCCCTCATGTGCCTCGTGCTCGTGGGCATGGGGATCGTCGGGTGCGCCTTCTCCATCGCGGGGCAGTTCTTCGCGGCGCGCGCCGCCGTGGGCTGCTCGGCAGAGCTTCGCTCCCGCCTCTTCCGCAAATTGCAGTCCTTCTCGTTTTCTCAGATCGACGAGATGGGCACCTCCACGATGATCACCCGCATGACGAGCGACATCAACCAGGTGCAGACGGGCGTCAACATGACGCTGCGCCTCTTTCTGCGTTCGCCCTTCATCGTCTTCGGGGCGATGGCGATGGCGTTCACCGTCGATGCGAAGGTCGCGCTCGTCTTTGTCGCCGTCATCCCGCTCCTTGCCGTCGCCGTCTATTCGGTGATGGGCGCCTGCATCCCTCTCTATAAGAAGGTGCAGGCAAAGCTCGACAGGGTGTTCCTGTCCGTGCGCGAAAATCTGGCGGGCGTGCGCGTCATCCGCGCCTTCTCGATGGAAGAAAAGGAGCGCCTCGCCTTCGACGAACACACGCGCGAACTCGAACGCGCGCAAAAGAAGGTGGGGCGCATCTCGGCGCTCACGGGGCCCATTACTTACATCCTCATCAATTTGGCTCTCATCGCGCTCCTCTACCTGAGCGCGGGGCGCGTCGATGACGGCATCCTCTTGAAGGGCGACGTCATCGCGCTTTACAGCTATCTTTCGCAGATCCTCGTCGAGCTCATCAAGCTCGCCAACCTCATCGTCACCATGACGAAGGCGGTCTCCTGCCAGCAGCGCGTGGGCAAGGTGCTCGACAGGGAGGGGGAGCCCTCCGTCCTCGAACCGACGCTTTCCGCGGGCCATGCCGATAACGCCGCTGTGCGCTTCGAGCACGTCTCCTTCGCCTACGGGGGCGGCGGCAGCGCGCTTTCCGACGTCACTTTCATGGCGCGCCCCGGCGAGACGATCGGCATCATCGGCGGCACGGGCGCGGGCAAGAGTACGCTTGTAAACCTCCTGCCCCGCTTCTATGCGGCGACGCAGGGGCGGGTGCTCTTAAAAGGGCGCGACGTGCGCGGCATCCCCGTCGAAGAGGTGCGCGAGCGCGTCGGCATCGTGCCGCAGAAGGCGGTGCTCTTCGAAGGCACCATCCGCAGCAACCTTCTGTGGGGCAACGAAAACGCCACCGACGAAGAGCTGATGGAGGCCGTGCGCCTCGCCCAGGCGGAGGACGTCGTTGCGTCCAAGGGCGGGCTGGACGCCCCCGTCGAGCAGGAGGGCAAGAACCTCTCGGGCGGGCAGCGGCAGCGCCTCACCATCGCCCGCGCCCTCGTCAAAAAGCCGGAGATCCTCATTCTGGACGACTCCGCTTCGGCGCTCGATTACGCGACGGACGCGCGCCTCAGGGTCGCGCTGAGGACGCTCGACAGCACCGTCTTCCTCGTCTCCCAGCGTGCGGCGTCCGTGCTGCACGCCGATCTCATCCTCGTCCTCGACGGCGGCAAGGTCGCCGGCATGGGCAGGCACGAGGAGCTTCTGAAAATTTGCGAAATTTATAAGGAAATTTATCATACGCAATTCCGTGACGAGGGGGTACAGGCATGAAACGTATCAAAAAACGCCCCGAAGGCACCTTCCGCGGCATCCTCGGCTATCTGAAGCCCTATTCGCTCTTCCTCGTCTGCACGGTGGTGTGCGCCGTCGTCTATGTCGCGTCCACGCTCACCGTACCCTATCTTGCGGGGCTTGCCATCGACTGCATGGCGGGCGCAAACGAAGTGGCCTATTCCCGCCTCTATGCGCTCTTTGCGGCGATCGGCGTGAGCATCGCGTTAACGGCGCTCTCGCAGTGGCTCATGAGCCTTTCCAACAACCACATCGCCTACCGCGTGCTCGCGGATATCCGCCGCGACGCCTTCCGCAAACTCGGCGTGCTCCCCTTGAAATATCTCGACGGCCGCTCCTACGGCAAGACGGCTTCCGTCGTCATCACGGACGCCGAGCAGTTTTCCGATGGCCTTCTTCTCGGCTTCACGCAGCTCTTTACGGGCGCGGCGACCATTTTGGGCGTGCTCGTTATCCTCTTTGTGCTGCGCTGGGAGATCGCGCTCGTCGTGCTCTGCGTGACGCCGCTCTCCCTCTTCCTCGCCCGCTTTATCTCCAAGCGCACCTACTCCATGTTCAAGAAGCAGGCGGCGACGCGCGCCGAGCAGACGGGCTTCATCGACGAAATGATCGGGAATTTGAAGATCGTCAAGGCGTTCTCGCACGAGGGGGAGAACGAAGAAAAGTTCGACGAGATCAACGAACGCCTCCGCGCGTGCTCGCTGCGCGCCATCTTCTATTCCTCGACGACCAACCCGGGCACCCGCCTCGTCAACAACATCGTCTATGCCCTCGTGGCGCTCGTGGGCGCCTTCCTCGTCATCGCGACGGCGGGCGCCGCCGTCCCCTTTACGGTGGGCAATCTGAGCTCCGTCCTCTCCTACGCGACGCAGTACACCAAGCCCTTCAACGAGATCACCGAAGTCATCACCGAGTTCCAGAACGCTCTTGCATGTGCGGCGCGCCTCTTTGCCCTTATCGGCGAGGAGGAACAGCCCTCCGACGAAGGCAAGGAAGAGCTCGCCAATGTCAGGGGCGAAGTGCGCTTGTCGGACGTCAGTTTTTCCTACGATCCCGAAAAGCCGCTCATCGAGCATCTCAACGTGCTCGCGCCCGCGGGCAAGCGTGTCGCCATCGTCGGCCCCACGGGCTGCGGCAAGACGACGCTCATCAATCTTCTGATGCGCTTTTACGACGTGGACAAGGGGAGCGTCTCGGTGGACGGGCACGATATAAGAGAGATCACGCGCAAGTCGCTCCGCAGCCACTACGGCATGGTATTGCAGGAGACGTGGCTGAAAAAGGCGACCGTGCGCGAGAACCTTCTGATGGGCAATCCCGAAGCGACCGAAGAGGAGATGATCGAGGCAGCCCGCGCGGCGCATGCGCACGGCTTCATCTCCCGCCTGCCCGAAGGCTACGATACCGTCATCGGCGACGAGGGCGCGCTCTCGCAGGGGCAGCGGCAGCTACTTTGCATCGCGCGCATCATGCTCACCCGCCCGCCCATGCTCATTCTGGACGAGGCGACGAGCTCTATCGATACCCGCACCGAAATGCGCGTACAGGACGCCTTTTCGAAGCTTATGCAGGGGCGCACCTGCTTCATCGTGGCGCACCGCCTTTCGACCATCGAGAACGCCGATCTCATCCTCGTGATGAAGGCGGGCACCATCATCGAGCAGGGCACGCACAAGGAGCTCCTTCAAAAGGGCGGCTTCTATTCGGAGCTCTATAAGGCGCAGTTTGCAGGATGAAAAAAATCACGAATTTCTTTTGCTGCGCAAAACAAATTCCGTGAGGAGATTTCGCCGCAAATCTTCCCCTTTGGGAAATCTTTGCGGCGAGGGGTGCGCGTTGTGCATCTAAATTGCTTTTTTGCCCGCGCTTTTTTTCGTCCTTATCTGATAATAAGTCCTAAGCATAGGACAAATTGAGTGAGCCAGCGCAGGGGAACCCTGCTCGGCTCATTTCATTTGAGAAGCAGCGGAGGGAGACCCTCCTCGTGGAAGTGATTTAGTTCACGAATTTCTTTTGCTGCGCAAAACAAATTCCGTGAGGAGATTTCGCCGCAAATCTTCCCCTTTGGGAAATCTTTGCGGCGAGGGGTAAAGTTTGTTGATTTCAACAGACGTCGTCGCCCACGAGCTTGAATGTCTCGATTGGACAATAAGTGCCCTGCGGGTACAAATTGTGTCCCGCAGCGCAAAAGCGCGGTTTTGCTCGCGGAAATAATTTTGGGAAGATTCCTTATTATAGCCTCCTCTTCTGGGGTGAGCAAGTGCTTTTTTGCGAAGAGCCCGGTGGGCCGTACGGCGCGCGCAAGGGCGATTTTCCCTCTTTCGGCAAAAAAAATGGACGGCGGGGGAGAGGAGTTGCGCTTAACCGGTTGACAATCTGCATAGAGTATTGTATAATCATTAAGACAATGCCTAACTATACGCCTTATTTCAGGGCGATATACGGATAAATGTCAAAAAAATATCCCAAGCAGGAGGCTGAAAATGATGGTTTTAAGCAGCCTGCTCCTTGATGTATCGACGGGGCTTGCAGTCGCGCTCTTTGTCGTCCTTCCCATTGTCGGGCTTTTGATCGGCGGTGCGGCGGCCTACGTCATCCTTCAGAAAATTGCCAAAAAGAAGTCGGAGCAGAAGCTCGATGAGACCTCGCAGCAGGTCGAGAAGATGCTCGCAAGTGCGAAGGCGGAATGCAAGCAATTAAAAAAAGAAGCGGTCCTCGAGGCCAAGGAGCAGGAACTCAAGAGAAGAAACGAGTTTGAGCAGGAAATGAAAGAGAAGCGCGCCGAGCAGCAGCGTATCGAAGCGCGCCTCAACAAGCAGGAGGACGCCCTCGAGCGGAAAGATCAGGAACTTTCCAAGAAGCTCGAAAGCGTCGAACAGCAGAAAAACAACTTGAATCGCCGCCTTGAAGAGGCGGAAAAGACGAGGGAGGAGCTCTCGCATCAGCATGAACTCATGGTGCAGGAGCTCGAGCGCGTCGCCCAGCTCACCAAAGAGGAAGCAAAAGCGCAGCTCACCGATGAAATTTTGGACGAGACTCGCCGCGACTGTGCGGTGCAGGTGAGGAACCTCGAACAGCAGGCAAAGGACGAGGCGGACCTCAACGCCAAGAACATCATCACGCTCGCCATCCAGCGCTGCGCATCCGACCACGCTTCGGAGACGACGGTCTCCGTCGTGCCGCTGCCCAACGACGACATGAAGGCGCGCATCATCGGCCGCGAGGGGCGCAACATCCGCGCCATCGAGAACGCGACCGGCATCGAACTCATCATCGACGATACGCCCGAGGTCGTCATCCTTTCGGGCTTCGATCCCGTAAGACGGGAGATCGCTCGCCTCACGCTCGAGCGCCTCATTTCGGACGGCCGCATCCACCCCGCCCGCATCGAGGAGACGGTGGAAAAGGTCACCAAAGAGATCGATCAGCAGATCAAGGCCGCGGGCGAGAACGCCATGTTCGAAGTGGGCATCTTCGGGCTGCACCCCGAGCTCATCAAGCTCATCGGCCGCCTCAAATTCCGCACGAGCTATGGCCAGAACGTCTACCGCCACTCCATCGAAGTCGCGCAGCTCGCGGGCCTCATGGCGCAGGAGCTCGGCCTCGACGTCAACTTTGCCAAGCGCGCGGGCCTTCTGCACGACATCGGCAAGGCAGTCGACAGGGAGCAGGAAGGCACGCACATCCAGATCGGCGCAGACCTTGCCAAGAAGTACAAGGAAAACGCGATGATCGTCAACGCCATCATGGCGCACCACGGCGACGTGGAGCCCAA
>CALVPY010000016.1 GCA_944354535.1 uncultured Clostridia bacterium | reverse complement strand
GAGCCGCTTGAAAACAAGAACGTCGATACGGGCTTCGGGCTGGATCGGATGCTGCTCTTTTTGAACGGGCTTTCGGACGGCTACAAGACCGACCTCTTCCTTCCCGTCATCGAAAAACTTGAAGAGATCTCGGGCAAGAAGTACGACGAGGACGAGGAAGCGCGCAAGGCGATGCGCATCATCGCCGACCACACGCGCACGACGGTGATGCTCATCGGCGACAAGGACGGCATCCTGCCCTCCAACACGGGCGCGGGCTACATTTTGCGCCGCATCATGCGCCGCGCCATCCGCTACTGCCGCCAGCTCGGCGTGGAGACGGGCGCCCTTTTAGCGTGCGCCGCCATCTTCATCGACGAAGTGTACGGCGAGGCATACCCCAACCTGCACGAGAAGAAGGAGTATATCCTCTCCGAGATCAAGAACGAGGCAGACCGCTTCGAAGCCACCCTCGCGCAGGGCATCAAGGAATTTGAAAAGTGCGTCCAGGGGCTCGAGCGCAAGAACGCCTTCATGGCGCAGAAGGATCCTGCTTACGTCAAAGAGACTGTCATCGGCGGCAAGCAGGCGTTCCGCCTCTACGATACCTACGGTTTCCCCCTCGAACTCACCGAAGAGCTCGCCTTGGAGCGCGGGCTGACGGTGGACAGGGAGGGCTTCGACGCCGCCTTCAAAGAGCACCAGGAAAAGAGCCGCGTCCTTGCGGGCGGGCAGTTCAAGGGCGGGCTTGAGAGCCATTCCGAAGTGGCGACCAAGTACCACACCGCGACTCACCTTCTCAACGCCGCGCTCAAAGTTGTCTGCTCGCCCGACTGCAACCAGAAGGGCAGCAACATCACCGACGAGCGGATGCGCTTCGACTTCAACTTCGAGCGCCCCATGACGAAGGAGGAAATTCAGCAGGTCGAAGACCTCGTCAACGAGAAGATCAAGGAAGATATCCCCGTCGTCTATAAGGAGATGAGCCTCGACGAGGCGCGGGCGGAGCACTTCGTGGGCGTCTTCGACAGCAAGTACGGCGACGTCGTCAAGACGTACTCCATCGGCGATTTCTCGAAGGAGATGTGCGGCGGGCCGCACGTCGCGCGCACGGGCGTTTTGGGGCACTTCAAGATCGTCAAGGAGCAGTCCTCCTCGGCGGGCGTGAGAAGGATCAAGGCGATCTTGGAATAAAAAATTCACGAAATTGCTTTTGAACTGACAAAAGCAATTTCCGTGAGGGTGAAAAAACAATTTTGACATCAAGAATTTGCGGAGCGCCATGATCGCAGCTCCGCTTTTTTGAGGGATAAGAGCAATGAAAAGCGAACTTCAGAAATTAAAAGACAGCGAACTTTACGACTTCACCGACCCCGAGGTGAAGGCGGCGCACATCCGCGCGATCGAGCTGTGCGACGAGTATAACGAGACCAAGCGCACCGAAACGGAGAAGCGCGAACGCATCCTGCGCGAGCTGTTCGGCTCGCTGGGGAAAAACCCGCTCATCGAAAAGAATATCCACGTCGATTACGGCTTCCATGTCCACGCGGGCGACAACTTCTTCGTCAATTACGACTGCGTGTTTTTGGACTGCGCGCCCATCACGTTCGGCAACAACGTGTTCATCGCACCCCAATGCGGCTTTTATGCCGTCAATCATCCTTTGGAGGCAGATCTTCGCAACAGCGGCGTCGAGACGGGCGTCCCCATCACGGTGGGGGACGACGTGTGGATCGGCGGCGGCGTCAAAGTGATGCCGGGCGTCACGATCGGCAGCAACGTCGTCATCGGCGGCGGCAGCGTCGTGGTCAAAGATATTCCGTCCAATTCCCTTGCCGTCGGCAACCCCGCCCGCGTCGTAAAGAACATCCCGCCGAAGAAGTGAGATACAAAGGATATCCGCCGCGCGCCCGCAGACTGCGGGCGCGCGGCGGCATGTTTACTCCCTCCGTCACGGCACCGAAGCAAACTTCGGATGCCGTGCCACCTCCCCGAAGAGGAGGCTAAAATAAGGTGTAAAAGGGAGATTTCGTGCAAAAAAAGCGCGCATTTGCAGATAATTCAGGAGCAAACAAAAATTTTGCGCTTTTCGGGAAAAAATTAAAAATCGCAACTCAAAACAGCTTGACGGAACTTTTTTTCTTGCCTATAATGAAGGAGTAAATCGTTTCTCGAGGCACAGCCCCTGCTAAACAGCAACGATAACGGAATGATCAGGCAAAGTAAGGAGTACACAAATATGAAAACCTATATGGCAAATGCTCAGACGGTTGAGAGAAAGTGGTACGTTGTCGATGCGGAGGGGATCCCCCTCGGCAGGCTCGCTTCCAAGGTGGCGGCGATCCTTCGCGGCAAGAACAAGCCCACGTTTACTCCCAACGTCGATACGGGCGACTTTGTGATCGTCATCAACAGCGATAAGGTGGTGCTCACGGGGAAGAAACTCGAAAATAAGTTCTACCGCTATCATACGGGATACATCGGCGGCCTCAAGGAGATCGCCTATGGGAAGATGATGGCAGACCGTTCCGACCTCGTCGTCTACGAGGCAGTCCGCGGTATGCTTCCCAAGAATTCCCTCGGCAGGCAGATGATCAAGAAGCTGCGCGTCTACAAGGGTGCGGAGCACAACCACGCGGCACAGAAGCCCGAAGCACTGAAATTATTTTAACGAGGTATCGACATGGCTAAGGCAAATTTGAAAAAGAAATTGCAGTTTTGGGGCACCGGCCGCAGAAAGAAGGCCATTGCCCGCGTTCGCCTCATCCCTTCGGGCAGCGGCGCCATCGTCATCAACGATCGCTCCCTTGAGGACTACTTCCCTATGGGCACGCTTCAGTACATCGTCAAGCAGCCCCTCGTTGAAGTAGCGGCGGAAGGCAAGTACGATATCTTCGTGAACGTCATCGGCGGCGGCTATACGGGCCAGGCAGGCGCGATCCGCCTCGGCATCGCAAGGGCGCTTCTGCAGAGCGAGCCCGAAGTTCGCCCCGCCCTCAAGAAGGCAGGCTTCCTCACCCGCGACCCCCGCGTCAAGGAGCGCAAGAAGTACGGCCTCAAGAAGGCGCGCAGAGCACCTCAGTTCTCCAAGAGATAATTTCAGAAAACCGCAGACGGACGGCCTTTCGGGTCGTCCGTTTTTTATGCAAGAGGCGGCCTAATTTCAAAATCCTGCCGAAAAATGCGGCTGCATTCCTTGACGGCGGGGCGGAAAGGTGCTATACTTGGAGCATGAACGCGAATGTTGTCAACGTTATGCCCATGATGGTCGTATCCTTTTTGGAAATACGATGACTTGGCGCGCGCGATTTTTGGAAATTCAGCCCGTCGGGTCAACCGGCGGGCTTTTTGTTTGGGAGGCATACAATGAAGGAACTCGGCAGCAAAGTTTTGAAAACGGAGCGGCTCACGCTGCGTCCCTTCCGCGCGGACGACGCGGAGGCGTGCTATCAGAATTGGATGACGGACCCCGCCGTCACCAAGTACCTCACATGGACGCCGCACGAAGATATCGCCTTCACGCGGGCGCTCCTTGCCGCGTGGGAAGAGGAAGCAAAAAAGCCCGACGTCTTTCATTGGGCGATCGTGAAGGCGGGCGAGGTCATCGGCGATATTTCGGTGGTGAGCCTCGACAAGCGCACGGACTGCGCCGACCTCGGCTACTGCCTTTGCCGCCGCTTCTGGGGGCAGGGCATCATGACGGAAGCGCTTGCCTGCGTCAGAGATTATCTCTTCGGAGAGTGCGGGTTCTACCGCCTCGAGGCGCGCCATGCGAAGGAGAACGTCGGCTCGGGCAGAGTGCAGGAAAAATGCGGGTTTGTGTACGAGGGCACCGCGCGGAAGGCGTGGAAGCTCACCGCGACGGGCGAGCGGTGCGATCTTGTCCACCGCGCCATTTTGCGGGAAGAGTGGGAGCAAAGGTGAAACGGTTTGCGGGAGCGCTGTTACTCCCTCCGCCGCGGTGTCGGGGTTAACAACCCCTCCGTCTTGCCTTCGGCAAGCCACCTCCCCTTACACAGGGGAGGCTATATTGAGGAGGACTTAACAAGCCACCGTCTCGCGCAGTAGAACCTGCGCTCGGTCAGGGAATGCCCCGAACAATGGGGCATTCCCAAGCTCGCAAATGGTCAACGCCACACCGTGGCGTTGACAAGAAAGCATTTGCTCGCCCCCGAAGAGGAGGCTAAAATAAGGCGAGGCTTTGCGGCGACGAGGCGACGAGGCCGCGCGGCGTAAAATAAGTTTACATTTTTTCGCAAAGCGTGTATAATAAGGGCAAAAAAGTTACGCCTGCGGGGGGCTGCGGGCGCATCCCGGCGGTCGGGCGTTCGTCCGCGCCAAGGAGAGATGATATGAAGGGCAATTATTATGTAACGACGGCGATCGCCTATACTTCGGGCAAGCCGCACATCGGCAACACTTACGAGGCCATTCTGACGGACGCCATCGTCCGTTTCAAGCGCATGCAGGGCTACAATGTCCGCTTCCAGACGGGCACGGACGAGCACGGTCAGAAGATCGAAGAGAAGGCGGAAAAGGCGGGCGTCACGCCGCAGGCATATGTCGACAACGTCGCGGGCGTCATCCGCTCCATTTGGGACAGCGTCGGCACCTCGTACGACAAGTTCATCCGCACCACCGATGAAAGCCACGTCAGGACGGTGCAGAAGATCTTCAAGAAGTTCTACGAGCAGGGCGATATCTACAAGGGCGAGTACGAGGGCTGGTACTGCACCCCGTGCGAGAGCTTCTGGACGGAGAGCCAGCTTGTAGACGGCAAGTGTCCCGACTGCGGCCGCGAAGTCAGGCGCGCCAAGGAAGAGGCGTACTTCTTCAAGATGGGGAAGTACGCAGATGCGCTCATTCATCACATCGAATCGCACCCCGATTTCATCCGCCCCGTCTCGCGTAAGAACGAGATGATGAACAACTTCTTGAAGAAGGGCTTGCAGGATCTGTGCGTCTCGCGCTCTACCTTCCAATGGGGCATCCCCGTCGATTTTGACAGCCGCCATGTCGTCTATGTGTGGCTGGACGCCCTCACCAACTATATCACGGGGCTCGGCTACGACCCCGACGGCAGCGCGCCCCTCTACGACGAATTCTGGCGCAATGCCGAAAAACTGCACGTCATCGGAAAAGACATCGCCCGCTTCCATACCATCTACTGGCCCATCTTTCTGATGGCGCTCAAAGAGCCCCTGCCCGACCACGTCTTTGCGCACCCCTGGCTCTTGCAGGGCGGCGAGAAGATGAGTAAGTCCCGCGGCAACGTCATCTATGCGGACGACCTTGCTTCCGTGTTCGGCGTGGACGCCGTGCGCTATTTCGTGCTCCACGAGATGCCCTATGAAGGCGACGGCACCATCACCTGGGAGCTCGTCACCGAGCGCGTCAATTCCGACCTTGCCAACACATTGGGCAACCTCGTGCGCCGCACCCTCGCCATGACGCGCAAATACTTTGACGGAGTCGTGCGCGACGCGGGCGTTTCGGAGCCCGTCGACGAGGAGCTTAAAGCCGTCGTCACGGGCGCGAGAGAGAAGGTGGAGGCGTGCATGGAGGACTTCCGCATCGCCGACGCGCTCAACGAGCTCTTCCTCATCTTCCGCCGCGCCAACAAGTACATCGACGAGACGATGCCCTGGGCGCTCGGTAAGGACGAGACGAAGAAAGACCGCCTTGCGACCGTCCTTTACAACCTCACCGAGAGCATTCTGACGGGCGCGAGCCTGCTCGCTGCCTTCCTGCCCGAGACGGCGGGAAAGATCGCCTCTTACCTCAACGCGCCCTTAAAGACGCTGGAAGAGTGCGGCTGCTTCGGGGCGTACCCGAGCGGCAATCATATTGCAGAGGCTGACGAGCCCCTCTTTGCGCGCTTCGACTGGAAGGAAGTCGCGCCCAAGGTGGACGCCATCCAAAAGGCGCAGCGCGAGGAATACGAGCGCGAAAACGGTGCCGACCAAACCATACCCGCTAAGGGCGAGACGGGGGCTCCCGCCGCCGCGCAAAGCGCGTCCGCCGAAGAGGAGAAGCTGCCCGAGATCGCCATCGACGACTTTGCGAAGGTGGAGCTGCGCGTGGGTGAGGTCATCGCCTGCGAGAAGGTGAAAAAGTCGGAAAAACTGCTGCACGAGACGGTGAAAATCGGCGACGAGATCCGCTCCGTCGTTTCGGGCATCGCGAAATACTACACCCCCGAAGAGATGGTGGGGAAGAAGGTGGTGCTCGTCACCAACTTGAAGCCCGTCAAGCTCTGCGGCGTCAAGTCGGAGGGCATGATCCTCTGCGCCGAGGACGGCGAGGGCAATCTCTCCCTCCTCTCCCCCGAAAAGAGCATGGAGAGCGGGGCGAAGATCAGATGATCGACGTTCACGCGCACTTTGCGGGCGAGGGGTATTCCTTCCCCGAGGAATGGGAGCGCATCCGTGCGGCGGGCGTTTCGACCGTCATTTTGGCGGGGGATACCGTCGCTCACTCCGCATGGCATAAAGAATTTGCCGAAAGCCATGAGGGCGCTTACTTTACGGCGGGCGTGCACCCTTCGGAGCTTGAAAACTTATCCCGCGGTTGGCTCAAAGAGATAGAAGCGCTCGCCCGCCATCCGAAGTGCGTGGGGGTGGGGGAGATCGGGCTCGACTATCACTACGAAAATACCGATAAAGCGGCGCAGAAGGCGGCCTTTTTGGCGCAGCTTGAGCTTGCCGACAGCCTTTCCCTGCCCGTGCAGCTCCACTCGCGCGACTGCGCGGCGGATATGCTCGCCCTCTTAAAAGAGCACGCCTCCCTTCTAAAACACGGCTTTCTGATGCACTGCTACTCGCACGGGAAGGAGATGATGGGGGAATTTGCCGCCCTCGGCGCGTATTTTTCCTTCGGCGGCACGGTGTGCTTCAAAAACGGCCGCCGCGTTGCGGAGAGCGCCGCTGCCTGCCCCGAAGAGCGGCTTCTCACCGAGACGGACTCGCCCTATCTTTCCCCCTTCCGCGGGGAGAAGAATTCGCCCGCCAATATCCCCGTCATTGTGAGGCGGCTCGCCGAGGTGCGGGGTGCGGACGGGGAGCGCATCAAAGCGGTCGTCCGCCGCAATGCGGAGACGCTCTTTTATAAACTTGCGGAAAGCTGATTTGCGCCAAGACATAAGATGAATACCTTTACCTACAAGATCGGAAACAATCTGTATATCAACCTCACCAACCGCTGCTCCAACCGTTGCACCTTCTGCGTGCGCGATCAGAGCGCGCAGTACGAGGGCTATTCGCTCTGGCTGGACAGCGAGCCCTCCGTCGAGGACGTCGTGAAGGAGATCGGCGATCCTACGCAGTACGAGGAGATCGTCTTCTGCGGCTACGGCGAACCCACCTACCGCCTCGATGAAATGCTTGCGATCGCCGCTTATGTCAAGCAGCGGGGCGGGAAGACGCGCCTGAATACCAACGGCCACGGCAGCCTCATCCACGGGCGGGACATCACGCCTCAGCTCGCGGGCGCCATCGACCTTGTCAATATCTCGCTGAACGCGCCCGATAAGATGATGTACGACCGCCTCTGCCGCCCCGTCTTCCCCGACGTCGCCTTCGAGGGGCTCCTCTCCTTTGCCCGCGACTGCAAAAAGAGCGGCGTTTGCTGCCGCTTTTCCGTCGTTGACTGCATCGGGAAGGAGTGCGTCGAAAGGTGCAAAGAGCTTGCCGACCGCGAGGGCATCCCTTTATACGTCAGAAAAATGATCCACAACGGATAACTCGGAGATCATTTCTTGAACTGACAAGAAAAAATCTTCCGATTTGAGGGCTGCTCGCCCTCTGCGCGGGCAGATGGCAACAATGGAAGCGCCCGCGCATTCACCTCGGTGAGCCGCAGGTATGCGTGTATGCCCTGCGGGTACTAATTGGGGCCTGCTGCGCAAGGCAACCTTGCTTGCAGAGTGATTTTGGAAGCAAATATCAACCCGCTGTATGTGCGGAACATGATAAATAACAAATAACTCGGAGATCATTTCTTGAACTGACAAGAAACGGTCGACGAAAAATAACGTCGGAGGGGCGGAAAGACCGTATTTGCGCGATCCTTCCGCCCCTCTTGTTCTTTGGTAAGGCAGGTCTTCCCTGCAACAACAGCATGGGCAGAACTTCGCCCGTCATGCGAGGAAAATTATGGATGATCTCCGCTCCGTGCTCCAAAAGCACGGCTTCTCCTTCAAAAAACAGTTCGGGCAGAACTTCCTCACCGATACAAATCTGCTCCGCGCCATCGTCTCGGATGCGGGCGTCGACGAAAACACCACCGTCCTCGAGATCGGCACGGGCGCGGGGGCGCTCACGCGCGCCCTTTCCGAACAAGCAAAGCGCGTTGTCTCCTTCGAGATCGACAGGAGCTTACAGCCCGTCCTTTCGGAGACGCTCTCGGGCTGCGAAAACACCGAAGTGCGCTTTCAGGACTTTGCAAAGTGCTCCCTTCCCGCGCTCGAAAGGGAGCTCGGGAAGTACCGCGTCGTTGCAAACCTCCCTTACTATGTGACGACGCCCATCGTCATGCGCTTTGTCGAGGAGGGGGAAAACTGCCTCTCCTTCACCGTGATGGTGCAGGAAGAAGTCGCCCGCCGCTTCTGCGCCGCGGAGGGGACGGAGGACTACGGCGCGGTGACAGCCGCCATCGCCCGAAGAGGGGAGTGCCGCATCACGCGCAAAGTGCCGCGCACCCTCTTTACGCCCCGCCCCAATGTCGATTCCGCCGTCGTGCACGCCGACTTTACGGCGGGAGGCTTTGCGGTACAAAGCGAAAAGGCATTCCGCGAGACGGTGCGCGCCGCCTTTCTGAGCCGCAGGAAGACGCTCGAAAACAACCTCATCGCCGTGTTCCGCCTTTCACGCGAGGCGGCGAAGGGCATTTTGGCGGAAGCCGCCGTTTCCGAAGGCGCGCGGGGGGAAACGCTCTCGCCCACAGAGCTCGGGAAGCTTTCCGACCTGCTCTTTGAAAAAGGGCTTGTAAAATAGCAGAAATGGTTTATAGCGCCGCGCCCGCCCCCTTGCAGGGGGCGGGCGCGGCGCGCTCTTTATAATAAAATTTCCTTGTATTCCCCGCAGTCGGGGATGGTGAGGGCGGAAAAGCCCAGCTCTTTGAGAGCGGAAACCGCCCTCTCCCGTCCTTCGGCGATGCGGCTTGTGTCGTGCGCGTCCGAACCGAAGGAGACACGCCTTCCGCCCAGCTCGAAGTAGCGGGCTAGGATGCTCCGTTCGGGAAAGAAGGGCGTTCCCGCGCCGCGCGTCGAGGAGTTGACCTCGAGAATTTTCCCCTTCCCGACGATGGTTTTCAGGATGTCGTCAAAGAGGGCGGGGAAGTCGTCGTAGCGCAGCAGTTTGTTTTCATAGGGGGCGTTGCGGCTCACATAGCCGATGTGCGCCACGATGTCGTAGGGGTAGGGCGCGTCGAGGCTCATTCGGATGTGTTCCAGATACGCCCGATAGACGTCTTCCCGCGCCTTTCCCGCAAAGTAGCCGGCAAAATAGCAGTCGCCGCCGTTGACGACGTGTACGCTGTTGACGATAAAATCGGGCTTTTTGCGCTCCGTGAGGGCGAGATAGCGCTCGCAGCAGCCCTTGTCGGGGCAGAAGCCGTACTCCCCGCCCACGAGAAGGCGCATCCCCTTGCCCGCGTATTCCTCTTGCAGGGCGCGGGCGGCGGCAAAGTACTCCTCTCCGCCGATGAGCGGGGGATGTTCGCCGTTGAGCTCGAGCCCGCAGGCGGCATAGTCAAAGTCGAAGTGTTCGGAAACGCCGAAGTATTTGAGGCCCTTTTCATGCGCCCGCTCGACCATCTCTTCGAGGGGAGAGATGCCGTCGGGGGAAAAGGCGGAATGGGTGTGGATATCGGTCAGCATATTTCATATGATACCACATTCGGGCAAAAAAGGCAAGCGCGCCCGCCGCCCGGCTCCGATATGACAGCAAAAGTCATATATTTTTATGACAAATTCGCCCGTTTGATTGACTTTGCTCCGTCTTGCGGCTATAATGGAAGAAAACGCGGGCGCGGCCCGTTCTTTCGGGGAAGCTATGAAGGAAAAACGCAGCAAATCGGAAAAGCGGGAGGGTATCCAGCGGACGCTCGAAAGCTATCGCCGCTTCGACTATAACTATATCCCCTTCGGGAACAATTGGGAAGATCCCGGCGAGCATTTCGACTACACGGGCAAAGACCGCCGCATCGGCACCTTTTTGCTGCGCGTCGGGATGGCGGCGCTTGCGCCCCTCGTCCTCAAAGTCGCCTACGGCTGCAAGGTGGTGGGCAGGGAAAATCTCAAAGCCATCGGAAAGAGCGGCGCGGTGTGCGTCTCCAACCACATCGCCTTTCTCGATACCCTCTTCGTGCGGCAGGCGGTGGGGTATTTCCGCTCCTTCCACACGATGGGCGCGGAAAACAACAAGAAGGGGCTCGGGGGCGCCTTTATCCGCCGCGGCGGGATGCTGCCCTTGAGCAATAACCTTACCGCCATGCGCAATTTCAACCGCGAGGTCGACCGCCTCTTAAAAGCGGGCAAGATCGTCAACTTTTATGCGGAGCAGGCGATGTGGGTCAACTATCAGAAGCCCCGCCCCATGAAAGAGGGCGCCTTCTATTACGCCGTCAGGAGCAACGTTCCCGTGCTGCCCGTCTTTTTCACCTTCAAAAAGGATAAGTTCGGGC
Organism: uncultured Clostridia bacterium; assembly: GCA_944354535.1. GTDB lineage: Bacteria > Bacillota > Clostridia > Christensenellales > Borkfalkiaceae > Gallimonas. The sequence goes on along the minus strand of CALVPY010000016.1, from coordinate 39,485 downwards.
ATATGCGGCGGCTCGTCATCCACATCCTTCCCGCCGTCTATGCCGATGAAGCGCTCCCCCGCAAGGAGAAGATGAGGGCGCTGAAAGCGGGCGCGGAAGAAGCGTGGAAAACGTGCTATGAAGAGGCGTACGGGGTCGGGCTCGAATATCTGCCCGACAGAAGAAAACGGCGGGAGGGCGCCTGAAAGCGCTCCTCCGCAGTCAAAAACGTGCAAAAAAAGAGCCGAGAGAACTCGGCTCTTATCTTTTACTCTTTTACGGTGTTGTCCTCTTCGGCGTGCGTCTCTTTTTTGCGCCTGATAAAGAACTTTTTGATCGCAGAGCGGTAAAACAGCTCCGCCTTTTCGGCGGCGGCGCCCTTCTTATAGGTGAGCCGCGCCGTGTGCGCCCACCCGAGCTTCTTTCCCGTCAAAAGGTAGAGGTGCGCGTGCAGGAAGACGGGGAAGTACTCGAACATGAAGAGGGGGGAAAAGAGCAGGGTCGCCGCCTTTTCGCCCTTAGAGAGCACGACATAGGCGTCGCGATAGACGTACATCGTCAGGGCGTTGTACAAAAGGTCGAAAAGATACATAAGGAGGGGCGGCATCAGCATAAGGAGCAGGAGCGCCTTCACCCAAAGCATGCTCCCCATCGAGGCATAGACGATGGTGAGCACAAGGCCCGCAAGCGAGGCGAGCATGGTCGCCACAATGAAGATGACGGGCGGCACGATGCCGAAGAAGGTATCGTACCACGCGAAGAAGGGGTATTTCTTTTCGCGCATCGCCCTTTGCACGCTCTTTTTATACTTGTGGTCGCACTGCGTGAAGCCCATCACCCAGCGCAGCCGCCGCTGCCATGCTTCGCCGTGCCCCACGGCCTCTTCCGTATAGATGACGGCGTAGGGGTAGCAGACGGACTTGAAGTCTTGCAGGAAGCTGTCCATCTTCATCTCGTAGTCCTCGGTGAGGGAGCGGTACGGCCAGCCGCCGATCTTTTGGATGGCGTCCGCACGCACCATCATGCCCTGCCCGCACATATTGAGGGGAACGCCCTTCTTCATGCGGTAGTAATTCCCCATGTCGTCGAGCAGCGGATAGTTGAGCGCCGAGCAGTTGCAGAAGACGCTGCGGCTCTTTTTATCGCCCAGGTAGTTTTTGATGCGCTTGCGCGAGAGGTAGATGTGCGCGTCCATATCGAGCGCGTTGTTGAGCTGTTCCACATAGTCGGGGGCGAGCACGGCGTCCGCATCCACGATGCAGTAGGCGGCGCAGTCCTGCCAATGCTCTTTCCCGATGCTTTGGAAGAACCCGTCGAGCGCGGCGCCCTTGCACGTCTGTTCGGGCACGACAAAGACGGAGAACCCGAGCTTTTTCGCCATCTCCACGGTAGGGTCGTCCGCGCGCTTCACGATGACGTTGACGTCGAAGTTTTCGCGGTCATACGTCTGCCGCAGGATGGAGTCGAACAGATCGCCGATGACGCGGCTCTCGTCGCGGGCGGGGATGAGGAGCGCGATGCGCCGCTTTTCGCGGGCATACCGCTTTGCGGGCGGGCAAAAACAGTGCAAAAACTGCACGAGTTTGGGGATATACATAAGCGCGGCAAGAAGCGCCGCCGCGCCGTATAAGATCAGGATGAGTTCGATGGGCTGCATGAGTCCTCCGTTCGGGCCGCGGGGTGAGTGGAGAGCAAAAGGGTGGCGGCCGCCTTCCCTTACAGTATAGGCGGTTTTTCTGCCCTTGTCAACAAAACGAGGGCAAATTATCATATATTATTATGACAATTGCACGAAAAAGTATGACAAACGGGTGCATTTTCCGCCTGCGTTGTCCTGCGCGCCGAGCGCAGCAAAAAAGAGCCGAGTCGCCTCGGCTCTTGATATTTGAGGTTGTTTGTAAAAGAAATGCGTGAACGATGGTCGTTGCTGAGAAAAAAACTGCTCTTTATCGTTTCTAAAATGAAATGAGCCGAGCAGGGTTTCCCTGCGCTGGCTCACTCAATTTGCGCCATACTTGGCGCTTATTGTTTTTAGAAAGACAGACGGGTGCGTGGGAGATAGAGCAAGTTAAAATCGCGGTAACTCCTTCTCGCGCGGTAGAGACCGCGCTCGGTCAGGAAATGGCGCGAACAATGCGCCATTTCCAGGTTCGCAAATGGTCAACGCCACACCGTGGCGTTGCCAAGAAAGCATTTGCTCACCCCTCACGGCATTTGTTTTGCGAAGCAAAAGAAATGCGTGAACTTAAAATGCACACTTCTCTCTCAGGAAATCGACGAGTTCGTTGATATTCAGGCGCACCTGCTCCATGGAGTCGCGGTCGCGGACGGTGACGGTGTCGTTTTCCAGCGTGTCGAAGTCGATCGTAATGCAGTAGGGGGTGCCGATCTCGTCCTGGCGGCGGTAGCGCTTACCGATGGAGCCCGCCTCGTCGTAGGCGACGGGGAAGTGCTTTTTGAGCTGCGCCAAAATTTCCTTCGCCTTGGGCGCGAGGTTCTTCTGAAGGGGCAGGACGGCCGCCTTATACGCCGCGATGGCGGGGTGGAAGTGCATCACGACGCGCACGTCGCCGCCTTCGAGCGTCTCTTCGTCATACGCTTCGGAAAGCACTGCGAGCATCAGGCGGTCTGCGCCGATGGAGTACTCGATGACGTAGGGGATGTACTTCTCGCCCGAGACGGGGTCGACGTAAGTGAGGCTCTTGCCCGAATATTCCTGGTGGCGGGAAAGGTCGTAGTCGGTGCGGTTGTGGATGCCGTTGAGCTCCGACCAGCCCATCGGGAAGTCGTACTGGATGTCGCACGCCGCCCTTGCGTAGTGGGCGAGCTTGTCGTGATCCTTGAAGCGGAGGTGTTCTGCGTTAAAGCCGAGGTCCAGAAGGAACTGCCATGCCTTCTCTTTGAATTCGGCGTAGTATTCGGCGTCCGTGCCCTCCTTGCAGAACCACTGGTGCTCCATCTGCTCGAACTCGATGGTGCGGAAGATGAAGTTGCCGGGCGTTATTTCATTGCGGAACGCCTTGCCCACCTGCGCGATGCCGAAGGGCACTTTGGCGCGCGTGGTGCGCTGCACGTTGAGGAAGTTGACGAATTCGCCCTGCGCCGTTTCGGGGCGGAGATAAATTTTGTTCTGGCTCTCGTCGGTGACGCCGCGGGAGGTCTCGAACATGAGGTTGAAGGTGCGGATGTTCGTCCAGTTGAACTTGCCGCAGACGGGGCAGCAGACGTGGTGCTCCTGAATGTACTGCTCCATCTCCTCGTTGGTCATGAGGTCGGGGTTGACTTTGCCCTTGGAGTGCGCCTCGATGAGGTTATCGGCGCGGTGACGGCTCTTGCATTCCTTGCAGTCCATCTTGGGGTCGGAGAAAGAGGTGGTGTGCCCGCTCGCTTCCCATACGCGGCTGTTCATGAGGATGGCGGCGTCCACGCCGAAGGAGTTGTCGCTCTCCTGCACGAAGCGCTTCCACCAGGCGCGCTTGATGTTGTTCTTGATCTCTACGCCCACGGGGCCGTAGTCCCAGGTATTGCCCATGCCGCCGTAGATCTCGCTGCCGGGGAAGATGATGCCCCTGTTCTTGCAGAGGGCGACGAGCTTGTCCATCGTGACTGTTTTCTTTGCCATATCGTGCTCCAAAATGCGGCGCTTGCCGCGTTGTTTTCTGAATTTTCCAAAGGATAGTATAGTATTTTCGGGCTTGATTTGTCAATCGTTTCGCGCCCGTGAAATGGGGAAGCGGGGAAAATTCGGGCGCGCGGCGGGCAGGACGGCGGGAAATCACGCAGGGAGAAGGCGGGAGCAAAAGGAAAACCGCCGCGAAACGTTCGCGGCGGCGGGAAACAAGAAAAGGAAAGCTCAGGCTTCGTGCGCTTTGATCCATGCAAGGAGTTCTTCGTACTTCATCTCGCTTTTCGCAAGGGAAAGCCCGATCCCGACGAGTTCTTGGTCGGTCACGTTCAGGCGGATGCCGTTGACTTCCAAAAAAGTGAGCATCACATAGACGCCGATGCGTTTATTGCCGTCCACAAAGGCATGATTGGATACAAGCCCCGTACAAAGGCGCGCCGCCTTTTCCTCTTTGGTGGGGAAGAGTTCCTTGCCGTCGAAGGTGGCGTCGCAGGCGGCAAGCGCCGATTCCAACAGCCCCATGTCGCGCACGCCGTCTTCGCCGCCTGTCTGTTCGATCAGGATGCGGTGCAGAAGCAGCACTTTCTCTTTGCCGAAGCGGATCATTTCGCGAGCTCCTCAAATGCCTTGCGGTGGCGCTCCAGAACGCGGCGGGCGACGACGTCGATCTTTTCATCGTCCGTCAGTTCAAAATCGGGGTTTTCGCGCAAGGAGATGAGCATATAGCTCGGGCGGTTGTTTTTGAGCAAAATGATGCTGCCGTTCCGGTCGGCAAGTTTGGTGGCTTTGGAAAAGTTTTGGTTTGCTTCGCTCACGGAGAGCATCTGATTGGTATTGACGATCATGGTTTTACCTCCGCCCCTATTATACACGAAGATTAGCTAAAATACAACCTAATTTTTAGAAATTTTGCAAAAGCGGGCGGAAAGAGTATGCTTTTCGGGCATTCTATGGTATAATAGAGCGAGAAAACACCGTGCGGCGCGCTGCTGCCCGCACGACATCAGGAGCAGGATATGGCAGAAGCGACTAACTTCATCGAACAGATCGTGGAGAGCGACCTTGCGGAGGGGAAAGTTTCGGCGGTGCAGACGCGCTTCCCCCCCGAACCCAACGGGTATCTGCACATCGGGCATGCCAAGAGCATGTTCGTCAACTTTGGCACGGCGCTCAAATACGGCGGCAAGTGCAACCTCTTCTTCGACGACACCAACCCCAGCAAGGAAAAGACGGAATTCGTGGATGCCATCCGCGCGGACATTCATTGGCTGGGCTATGAGTGGGCGAGGGAGTGCTATGCTTCCGACTTCTTCGATACCATCTACGAGTATGCGGAACAGCTCATCTCAGACGGCAAGGCGTTCGTGTGCGACCTTTCCGCCGAGGAGATCAAAAATACCCGCGGCACGCTCACCGAGCCGGGGCAGGAGAGCCCTTTCAGGAACCGCACGATCGAGGAAAATCTGCGCCTCTTCCGCGAGATGCGGGAGGGCAAGTACGCGGACGGCGAAAAGTGCCTGCGCGCCAAGATCGACATGGCGTCGCCCAACCTCAACCTGCGCGACCCCGTCATCTACCGCATCCTGCACGTTGCCCATCACCGCACGGGCGACAAGTGGTGCATCTATCCCATGTACGACTACGCGCACCCCATCTGCGACTATCTGCAGGGCGTGACGCACTCCCTCTGCACCCTCGAATTTGAAGATCACCGCCCCCTCTATGATTGGGTGGGCATCAATCTGGGGTTTGCGCCCAAGCCGAGGCAGATCGAATTTGCCCGCCTCAACATCACCAACCTCGTCATGAGCAAGCGGTATTTGAAAAAGCTCGTCGAAGAGGGCTCCGTGCACGGCTGGGACGACCCCCGCATGCCTACCTTAGCAGGGCTCCGCAACCGCGGCGTGCCCGCTGCCGCCATCCGCGACTTCTGCGAGCGCGCGGGCGTCACCAAAGCCAACTCCGAGTGCGAGATCGGCTACTTCGAGGCGGTCATCCGCGACTATCTCAACGCCCATGCGCCCCGCGCCATGGCGGTCGCAGAGCCCTTGAAGCTCGTCATCACCAACTACGAGGGGAGCGAAGAAGTGGACTTCGACATCAACCAGCTTGACCCCGAGGCGGGCACGAGAAAGGTGCGCTTCTCGGGCGAGCTCTATATCGACGGGAGCGATTTCTCCCTCGACCCTCCCCCCAAGTATCACCGTCTGAAATTGGGCGGCAACGTGCGCCTCAAAAACGCCTATATCATCCGCGCCGACGAAGCCGTCAAGGATGAGAACGGCAACGTCATCGAGGTGCGCTGCACCTACTTCCCCGAGAGCCGCAGCGGGAACGACAAGAGCGGCATCAAGGCGAAGGGCGTCATCCAGTGGGTGGATGCGGGAACGTGCGTAGACGCCGTCTTAAAGCAGTACGACCACCTTTTGAAGGACGCGGACTACGCGGGGCAGGACTTTAACGAACGCCTCAACCGCGACAGCGAGCATATCTTTGCGGCAAAGGCCGAGCCCTATCTTGCCGAAGTCCCCGAAGGGAGCGACTTCCAGCTCCTGCGCGTGGGGTATTACAAGACCTGCCATGAGGGCGAAAAACTCTGCCTTTCGGAGATCGTCTCCTTAAAAGACAATTTCAATAAGTAACTTTGTGCGGCGGGGCGGGCGATCGCCCCGTTTTCGCCCCCTTCCTAAGGGAGAGGACGCGCATTTTCTTGACATTGTTTCTCGGCTGTGGTATAGTAAAGCAAACGTTCGTTTGTATCTTTTTTGAGGAGCGACATGGAACACCGCGAATTCAAACTGCATGCGCCCTTTTCGCCGACGGGCGATCAGCCCGAAGCCATCGAAAAGCTGACGGAAGGGGTCTTGGACGGCATCCGCACGCAGGTGCTCGTCGGCGTGACGGGCAGCGGCAAGACGTTCACGATGGCAAACGTCATCAAAAACGTGGGGCGGCCCACGCTCGTCATCGCGCACAACAAGACGCTTGCGGCGCAGCTGTGCAACGAATTCCGCGAATTTTTCCCCGAAAACGCCGTCGAATACTTCGTCTCCTATTACGATTACTATCAGCCCGAGAGCTATATCCCTTCCACCGATACCTACATCGAGAAGGACCTTTCGATGAACGACGAGATCGATAAGCTGCGCAATGCGGCAACGTGCGCTCTGGGCGAGCGGGACGACGTCATCGTCGTCTCCTCTGTCTCCTGCATCTACGGCCTGGGCGCGCCCGAGGAGTTCTTCCGCCTCGGCATCTCGCTGCGCCCCGGGCAGGAGATGGCGCGCGACGAGCTCTTGCGCCGCCTCGTCGAGATCCACTATACCCGCAACGACGTCGATTTCAAGCGCTCCACCTTCCGCGTGCGGGGGGACGTCGTGGAGATTTTCCCCGCTTCCAATTCCGAAGTCGCCGTCCGCGTGGAATTTTTCGGCGACGAGATCGACTCGCTCGGCGAGGAGGACGTCGTGACGGGCAAGGTCGTCTCTTCCTTGAAGCACGCCGTCATCTTCCCCGCGAGCCACTATGCGGTGGGTTCCGAACGCCTCCGAAGCGCTCTTTCCATGATCGAGGAAGACCTCAAGGGGGAAGTCAAGGCGTTTGAGGACGAGGGGAAGCTTTTGGAGGCGCAGCGCCTCTCCCAGCGCACCGAACACGACCTTGAAATGCTCAAAGAGATCGGGTACTGTTCGGGCGTGGAGAACTATTCGCGCTACTTCGACGGGCGGGAGCCGGGGCAGCCCTCTTTCACCCTTCTCGATTATTTCCCCCAAAATTTTCTCGTCTTCATCGACGAGAGCCACATGACCATCCCGCAGATCCGCGCCATGTATCACGGCGACCTCGCGCGCAAGACCAACCTCGTCGACTACGGCTTCCGCATGCGCTCTGCGTATGACAACCGCCCGCTCACCTTCGAGGAATTCGACGAGCGCGTGCCGCAGCTCATCTGCGTTTCGGCGACGCCCGCGCCCTACGAGCTCGAACAGGCGGGCCAGGTCGTCGAACAGCTCATCCGCCCGACGGGCCTTCTCGATCCGCCCGTCTCGGTGCGCCCCACCAAGGGGCAGATCGACGACCTTCTTTCGGAGATCCGTTCTGTCACGAAGGCGGGCGGCAGGGTGCTCGTGACGACGCTCACCAAGCGCATGGCGGAATCGCTCACCGACTATCTGAAGGAAAACAACGTCAAAGTGCGCTATATGCACTCGGACATCGACACGCTGGAGCGCATCGACATCGTCAACGGGCTGCGGTCGGGCGAATTCGACGTCTTGTGCGGCATCAACCTGCTGCGCGAAGGGCTCGATCTGCCCGAAGTGCGCCTCGTCGCCATTTTGGACGCCGACAAAGAGGGGTTCTTGCGGAGCGAGACTTCCCTCGTGCAGACCATCGGCAGAGCCGCGCGCAATGCCGAAGGGCGGGTCATCATGTATGCCGACGAAATGACGGGCAGCATGCAGCGCGCCATCGGCGAGACGGAGCGCCGCCGTGCCATCCAGCAGAAGTACAACGAAGAACACCACATCACGCCAAAGACCATCGTCAAAGAGGTCAAGTCCTCGCTCATGATCACGGGCAAGGCAAAGCCCGAAAAGGACATTGCGATGAAGGACATCCCCGAAGAGATCGAAAAGCTCAAGGCGCTCATGAAGGTGGCGTCTTCGCAGCTCGACTTTGAGCGCGCCATAGAACTTCGGGAGCGCATCGCGGAGCTCAAGAAAAAACTGCGCAAGTGAGGGAGTTTCTTTGAAGATCGCCATCGACATCGACGATACGCTGAACGTGATCGAACGGGCGCGCTATGCGGCCGCCTACCTTGAGAAGGAGGGGCTGCCCTTCCGCATCACCGATCCTTTCGCCAACGCATTTGTGCGCGTGTGCGATTGGAGCGAGGAGGACGTCATCCGCTTCATTGGGGCGGGCGGGGCGGCGGCGTTTATAGAAGCGCTCCCCCGTGAGGGTGCGCAGAAGACGCTTTGGGGTTGGAAAGAAGAAGGGCATACCCTTATCATCCTGACGGCGCGGCTGAAAACCTGGTTCGGCGATCCGTATGCCATTTCTTACGAGTGGCTGACGCGGCACGACTTTCCCTTCGACGAGCTCGTCGCCGACTGCGAAGAGAAGGGGAAGTACTGCAAGGAGCACAAAGTTGACGTGCTCATCGACGATAACCTCACCCACTGCCGCTCGGCAAAAGCACACGGCGTGACGCCCGTGCTTGCCGTGTGCAAAGCGACGGAAGCCTTCCGCGGGGAGTTCGAATACGTCGGCGACGATTGGGAAGGCATCGCGGCGTGCGTTGCAAAAATCGCCGAAAAAAGGGAGAACGGGCATGAAGCGCACGGAAGAAGCTGAGCTCACCGTCATGGTGATGGTGAGAAAGAAGGGCACCGACCTTGTCGCCGTCGAAGAACGCAAGAAGGGGCATTGGGACGGGCTCATCTTCCCGGGCGGGCACGTCGAAGAGGGCGAAAGCTTTCTCTCTGCCGCCAAAAGAGAGGCGGAGGAAGAGACGGGGCTTATCATTTCCGACATTACCTTCTGCGGGCTCGTCCATTGGGCGCACCGCACGAAGAAGGAGCGCTATCTCGCCTTTCTTTACACCGCCGAAGGGGAAGGGGAGCTCCTGCCCGAAACGCACGAGGGGCGCAACTTCTGGATGCCCCTTCAAGAGTTCTTGGCGGCGGAAGGCAAGTCCCCCGCGATGGACGAATATATGGCGTGCTTTTTAGGGGAAGCGCGCGAACTGTTTGCAAAATACGATGAGGAGGGCACCGACCCGCTCATCGTGCTGAAATAGGCTATGAAAGAAGAAATTTACGTCAAAGGCGCCAAAGAAAACAACTTAAAGAACGTCGATGTGCATATCCCGCGCGGCACGCTCACCGTGTTCACGGGCGTTTCGGGCAGCGGAAAGAGTACGCTCGCTTTCGACACCATCTTTGCAGAGGGGCAGAGGCGGTATATGGAGAGCCTTTCTTCCTACGCCCGCCAGTTCCTCGGCATGATGGAAAAGCCGGACGTGGAGAGCATCGACGGGCTTTCGCCCGCCATCTCCATCGACCAGAAGACGACCTCGCACAACCCCCGTTCCACGGTGGGCACGGTGACGGAGATCTACGACTATCTCCGCCTTCTGTTCGCGCGCGTGGGCGTGCCGCACTGCCCCAAGTGCGGCAGGGAGATCCGCCGTCAGACGGTAGACGAGATCGCCGACCGCGTCATGGAGCTGCCCGCAGGCAGCAAAATTTTGCTCGAAGCGCCCGTCGTGCGCGGCAGAAAGGGCGAATACGTCAAGGAGATGGCGGACTTTCGCAAGAGCGGCTTTGCGCGCGTCAAGATCGACGGCATCGTCTACGATCTCCAGGAAGACATCAAGCTCGAAAAGAACATCAAGCACAACATCTCGGTGGTCGTCGACCGCCTTGTCGTCAAGGAAGGCATTTTAAAGCGCCTCACGGAGAGCCTGGAGATCGCCTTGAAGCTTGCCGACGGGCTCGTCGTCATCGACAGGGAGGGGGAAGAGACGCTGTATTCCTCGCGCTATTCCTGCCCCGACTGCAACATCTCCATCGAGGAGATCGAGCCCCGCCTCTTCTCCTTCAACACGCCGTGGGGCGCCTGCCCGACGTGTACGGGTCTCGGCTTCCGCCAGCTCGTCGACCCCGACCTCATCTGCCCCGATAAGACGAAGACGCTGCGCGAGGGCGCCATCCGCATCAGCGGGTGGAACCTCGACTCCTCTTCCGTCACGCAGATGTATCTCTCCGCGCTCTCCCGCCGCTACGGCTTTTCGATGGATACGCCCGTCGAAGAGCTCCCCAAAGAGGTGTACGATCTTCTGATGTACGGGAGCAAGGGGGAGGCGATCGAGCTCGAATACCACACCAAGACCTTCCACAATACCTATAAGAGCGTGTGGGAGGGCTTTGTCAACAACTTGCAGCGAAGATACAATCAGACGAGTTCGGAGGGCGTCAAGTGGGATATCGAGCGCTATATGCGCACTTCCGATTGCCCCGACTGCCGCGGCAAACGTTTGAAAAAGGAGGCGCTCGCCGTCACCGTGGGCGGGAAGAATATCGCAGAAGTGTGCGATCTGCCCGTTCGGGAGCTCATCACCTTCTGCGACAATTTGCAGCTCACGCCCACCCAGCACGCGATCGCGGACGTCGTCTTAAAAGAGATCAAAAACCGCGTCAATTTCCTCATCGGCGTGGGGCTCGACTATCTGACGCTGTCAAGGAGCGCCGCCACCCTTTCGGGCGGGGAGAGCCAGCGCATCCGTTTGGCGACGCAGATCGGCTCCGCGCTCTCGGGCGTTTTGTATATTCTCGACGAGCCGAGCATCGGGCTGCATCAGCGCGACAACGAAAAACTTTTAAGCTCTCTGAAGGGGCTGCGCGATCTCGGGAATACCCTCATCGTCGTCGAGCACGACGAAGATACCATCCGCGCCGCCGACTATATCGTGGACGTCGGCCCGGGCGCGGGCGTGCACGGGGGCGAGATCGTCGCCTGCGGCTCGCAGGAAGACATCATGGCAGAGCCCCGGTCTTTGACGGGCGATTTCCTTGCGGGCAGGCGGAAAATAGAAGTCCCCGCCGTAAGAAAACAGCCCGACGGCAGGTGGTTTTGTGTTAAGGACTGCCGCCAGAACAATCTGAAGGGCATCGAGGCGCGCATCCCCGTGGGGCTCATGACGGCGGTCACGGGCGTGAGCGGTTCGGGCAAGTCGTCGCTCGTCAACGAGATCATTCTGCCCATCCTCTCCAACCGCCTCGGCGGGGCGCGCCTTCCTTACGGGAAGTCGGGTCCGTACACGGGCATCGAATATTTCGATAAGGTCATCGCCATCGACCAGTCTCCCATCGGCCGCACGCCGCGCTCCAATCCCGCGACGTACACGGGCGTCTTCACCCCCATCCGCGAGCTGTTCGCGGCGACTCCCGACGCCAAGACGATGGGCTTCAAGGCGGGGCGCTTTTCCTTCAACGTCGCGGGCGGGCGGTGCGAGAACTGCTCAGGCGACGGCATCATGAAGATCGAGATGCACTTTTTGCCCGACGTCTACGTCCCCTGCGAAGTGTGCGGCGGCAAGCGCTACAACCGCGAAACGCTCGAAGTGCGCTATAAGGGCAAGACCATTTCCGACGTCCTCGAAATGACGGTGGAGGAAGCGTGCGAATTTTTCCGCCCCGTGACCTCCATCTACAATAAAATCTCCACCCTCAACGAGGTGGGGCTCGGGTATATCAAGCTCGGGCAGAGCTCGACGACGCTCTCGGGCGGCGAGGCGCAGCGCGTGAAACTTGCCACGGAGCTTTCTAAGCGCTCCACGGGCAAGACGATGTATATTTTAGACGAGCCGACGACGGGGCTTTCGAGCTACGACGTTGAAAAGCTCGTGCGCATCCTTTTGCGCCTGCGCGACGGGGGGAACACCATCCTCGTCATCGAACACAATCTCGACGTCATCAAGGTCGCGGACTATCTTCTGGACCTCGGCCCCGAGGGGGGCGACGGCGGCGGCACCGTCATTGCGGCGGGCTCGCCCGAGGAAGTCGCCGCGTGCGAGCAAAGCTACACGGGGCAGTTCTTAAAGAAAATGTTGTAAGGCGCGCTTTCCGCAAAGGGGCTGCGCCGCGAACAGGGCGCCCGTTCGCGCCCGCAAAAATAAACTTTCGGAGGAAACTGTATGCTGAACAAAACGATGCAGAAATTGGGTGAGGAGCGCTCCGTCATCCGCGAGATCTTCGAGTACGGCAACCGCCGCGCCGCCGAGATCGGGAGGGAACACGTCTTTGATTTCTCGCTCGGTAATCCCAGCGTGCCTTCGCCCGCCTGCGTGCGCGAGGAGATCGACCGCCTGCTTGCGACGATGCCCGCCGAGGTGCTGCACGGCTATACGTCGGCGGCGGGCGCGCCCGACGTGAGGGATGCCGTCGCAAACTATATCAAAACGAGCTTCGGCGTGCCCATGACGGCGGACCTCGTGTATATGACGTGCGGGGCGGCGGCGTCGCTCACCATCACGCTCAATGCCCTTTGCGAAGAGGGGGATGAGTTCATCGTGCTCACGCCCTACTTCCCCGAGTACCGCGTCTTTATCGAGGCGGCGGGGGGTGTCTGCCGCGAAGTTCCAACGGACGCGCGCTTCCATATCGACCTTGCCGCCGTGGAAGGGGCCATCAACGAGCATACGAAGGGCATCCTCGTCAATTCGCCCAACAACCCTACGGGCGTCGTGTATGACGAAGAAGAGCTCAGGGCGCTCGGGGAGCTCCTCGAAGAAAAGAGCAAAGATAGATCCATTTTCCTCATCGCCGACGAGCCCTACCGCGAACTCACCTACGGTAAGCAGGTGCCCTATCCCATGAATGTGTACAAAAACACCGTTCTCTGCTATTCCTTCTCGAAGTCGCTCTCGCTTGCGGGCGAGCGCATCGGCTATATCGCGGTCAGACCTTCGTGCGTGGGCGCAAAGGATATTTTTGCCGCCGTGTGCGGCGCGGGCAGGAGCCTCGGCTTCGTCTGCGCGCCCGCCCTCTTTCAGCGCGTGTGCGCGAAGTGTTTGGGCAAGAGCAGCGATATCGAGGAGTACCGCAAAAACCGCGATCTTTTGCACGACGCGCTCCAAAAGGACGGCTTCGAGTGCGTGGAGCCCGACGGGGCGTTCTATCTCTTCGTGAAGTCGCCCGAGCCCGACGCCAAGGCGTTTGCAGAGCGGGCAAAGAAGTACGAACTGCTGCTCGTGCCTTCCGACAGCTTCGGCGTTACGGGTTATGTGCGCGTTTCCTACTGCGTCGCAAGGAGCACGATCGAGCATAGCCTTCCCGCCTTCGAACAGCTCGCAAAGGAATATTTCGGCTGATTTGTGTTGCGGCGCGGCTCGCCCGTTCGGGCGAGCCGCGCCGCTCTTATGTGTTTATGCCGCCCGTTTATGGCCTTTCTGCGCGTTCGGGCGGGCTCAACCCGTAGTTGAGTTCGCGTGATTCAAGCACCGCTCGATTGTTTTTTGCTCTGCCGTGTGCTATCATTCGGGTGCAGAGGGGCGGAAAGCCTCCCGAAAAAGGAGAAACACCATGCAGGAACGCAGCATCACGGGGCCTCGGCGCCCGCAGGAAGAGACGAAAAAACTTGCCGAAGAGCTCGGCGTCGACGTGCACGAGGTCGGGAAATGGCAGAGCGGCAACGCCGTCTGGCAGGCGGTACTCGGAAAGGGAGAGGAGGAACATCATGTTTGATACGGTCAAAGTGGGGAGGATCATCTCCCAAAAGCGAAAAGAGCACAACATGACGCAGATGCAGCTCGCGGACGCCCTCGGCATCAGCTTTCAGGCGGTGAGCAATTGGGAGCGCGGCAATTCCATGCCCGATATCTCCAAGCTCCCCGAGCTTGCGGAACTCTTCGGCTGCTCCATCGAAGAACTCTTGGGCGGCGGCGCCTCGGCGGGCAATGTCGAAAAGCTCGCAAAGGGCGAAGGGCAGGGGCTCTCACTGGGGGAGATCGCGGAAGTCGCCCCCGTCCTCACGCCCGAAGTGTTGGACGAGGCGGTGGAAAGCGCCCGCCGCGGGGATACTCCCTCAGTCGCCTGCGGCGACAGCTCCCTCCAAGAGGGAGCCGAGGGGGAGAGCGACGACGAAGACTTCGACGAGGATATCGATGAAGAAGACGAAGAGGGCGAAGACGAGGAAGACGAGGAAGACGAGGAAGAGCCGCGCCGTTTTCACGCCTTTTGGAAGCGCACGGGGCGGGGCGCGCGGGCGCACATCCGCGACGGCAAAACGGTCTACATCTTCGGCGCGGAAAAATCGGGCGAAAAAAGAAAGGACAAGGCAAAGAGCAAACGGCTCAAAGAGCTCGTGATGCTCGCGCCCTTCCTCTCGTCGGCGCGCCTGCGCGAACTTGTCGAAGAGCTGCGTGGAGAGGGCTATACCGTCTCCGAGCTCGTGCCGCTCGCGCCCTTCCTCTCGGAAGAGGACCTCGACGCATTGGCAGAGCTCGCCGAAGCGGACGGCGGGGAACTTGCGGCGCTCGCCCCGTTCTTGTCGCAGGAGACGCTCAAAAAACTTGCCGAGCGCAGCGGCGTCAAGAGCGGACAGCTTATAGCCCTCGCGCCCTTCCTTTCCGAGGAAGCGCTTGAAGCGCTCGTCATGGGGGCGCTCGAACGCGGGGAGCGCATCCCGCGCGGGCTGTATCCCTTCCTCTCCGAGCGCATGATCGTGGAGATCTTAAAGCACAAGAAATAAAATACGAAAAATAAGGCCGTGCCCGACATGATGCGGCGCCCGTTTCAGGATCGGAGTTGCGTATCTCTCTCTTGCGGCGGAACGCCGTTATGGGTTTTACATCAATGTTACATCTTTATGACATCCTGCGGTTGACAGGGCGCAGGGGCATATGATATACTCAAAACAGAGCGCCGCGCCTTGAAGGCTGCGGACAAGAGGAGAGGATATGGACATCATCCAAGCGGAGGGGCTAAAAAAATCATACGGAGGGACGCATGCCGTCAAGGGCATCTCCTTTTGTGTGGAGAGGGGGAGCCTCTTTTCCTTCCTCGGCGTCAACGGCGCGGGCAAGAGCACGACCATCAACATCCTCTGCTCCATTCTGCCCAAGGACGAAGGAAGAGTCACCATCTGCGGCTTCGACCTCGACAAGAGGGCGCTGGACATCAAGCGGAGGGTGGGCGTCGTCTTCCAGAAGACGGTGCTCGACGACAGGCTCACCGTGCGCGAGAACCTTCTGACGCGCGCCGCTTTCTACGGCATGGGCGGCAGAGCGTGGAAAAAGCGGCTTGCGGAGCTCGATGAGATGCTTTCCCTTGCCGATATCCTCGACCGCCCCTTCGGGAAGCTGAGCGGCGGACAGCGGCGGCGGGCGGACATCGCGCGCGGGCTCATCCACACGCCCGAGCTGCTCTTTCTGGACGAACCGACGACGGGTCTCGATCCGCAGACGCGCCGCACGGTGTGGGAGACGGTGCAGCGGCTGCGGCAGGAAGCGCAGATGACCGTCTTCCTCACCACCCACTACATGGAAGAGGCGGACGGCTCCGACCGCGTGATGATCCTGGACCGCGGCCTCATCGCCGCCGACGGAAGCCCGCAGGAGCTCAAGAACAGGTATTCGGAGAGCTCCTTAAAGCTCTATGGCGATCTTCCCACCCTGCGCGGTAAGCTGCAGGCGGCGGGTATCGCGGCGGGGGAGGGGGAGAACTGCCTCACCGTCTCCTGCGGGAGCGCCGAACGGGCGCGCACCTTTCTTGTGGAATATGCCGAACTCTGCCAAGATTTCGAATACGTCAAGGGGAGCATGGATGACGTGTTCCTGACCGTCACGGGCAGATCGTTAAAAGGAGAGACGGTATGACCACAGCCCTCTACGCGCTCACCATGCGCAACTTAAAAGTATTTTTGCGGGATAAGGCGAATGTCTTCTTCTCGCTGCTCTCTCCGCTCATCGTGCTCGGACTGTATGTGCTCTTTATCGGGCGGATGCAGTCGGACGGCATCGCGGCGGCGCTCGCGGAGTTCGGGGTGACGGCGGACGATGCCGTGCGCGCTTTCAGCGACAGCTGGATGCTCTCGGGCGTGATGGCGACCACCTGCATCACCGTGCCCCTCTGCGCCTGCGGCACCATGATCCAAGACCGTATCAAGGGCGTTTCCGCCGACTTTCTCGCCTCTCCCGTTCCCTCGTGGGCGGCGCCTGCCGCGTACTTTTTATCTGTGCTCATCGCGGGGGCGGTCATCTCGCTCATCGTGCTGGGCGTCTGCTTTGCCTATCTCGTCCTTTCGGGGAGCTGGTTCCTGACTGCCGCCGACGTCTTCGGCGCGATCGGCACGGCGCTTTTGTCTGTTGCGGCCTCCTCGACGATGCTCGTCTTTTTGATGGGCTTTCTGCATTCGGAAGGGGCGTTTACGGGCGTCAACATCATCGCCGGCACGGTGACGGGCTTTCTCATCGGCGCGTATATCCCCATCAGTTCCTTCCCCGAGTGGGTGCAGTACATCACGCTCTTTGTGCCCGGGAGCTACTCCGCGGGGCTCTTTCGCGGCTTTCTGATGCAGGGGACGCTGGGGGAGATGGAGCGCATCGCGGGCAAGCCCTTTGCGGACGCCCTTTCGGGTGAGTTCTCCGTGTACATCGACTTCTTCGGGGTGCAGCTCCCCGGCTGGGGCGCGGCGGTCATTCTGGCGGGCGTCGCGCTGCTGTTTGTGCTCTGTTTCGTCTGCGCCGCCTATTTGCGCGCGAAGAGGCATCGGATATAAACAAGAAAAAGCGAGCGCCCGCGGGGCGGCATTGCCGCCCCGCGGGCGCTTAAATTTTGGGGAGCCCGTCCTTTGGGGACGGGCGCGCCGCTTTTCCTTTTCTGCATAATTTAACAAATTCCTCCGCATATTGACGATATACGGAGGAAATGACTATGAAAGCAACGGGGATCGTGCGCAGGATCGATGAATTGGGGCGGGTGGTCATCCCCAAAGAGATCCGCCGCACGCTGCGCATCCGCGAGGGCGACCCCCTCGAACTCTTTACCGAGCGCGACGAGCTCATGCTCAAAAAGTATTCGCCCATCGCCTCCATCGAGCAATTCGCGCGCGGCAGCGCCAAATCGCTGAGCGAGCAGAGCGGCTATCTTGCCGTCATCTGCGATACGGACGGCGTGCTGCAGGCGAGCGGGCAGGGCAAAAAGGCGCTCTGCGGCAAGGCCGTTTCCGACCGCATGGCGGAAGTCATGCGCGAGCGGCGCAGCTATCTTGCGAGCAAGGCGGAGGGCGGCGACATCCTGCCCATCGCCAACGAGAGCGAGCTCCCCGTCACGGCGCAGGTCATCGTGCCCGTCGTCGCGGGCGGCGATTGCCTGGGCGCCGTCGTGCTGCTTGCAACGGACGAGGGCGCCGTCATGGAGGCCTCCGCCGTCAAGATGGCGCGGCTGACGTCCGATATCATCGCGGGGCAGTTCGAATAAAACGCGGCGCGCCCTGCCCCTCTCATTCCGGGCAGGGCGCGCCGCGAAGGCGTTTTCATGCGGTTCTTGGGGCGGTCAGAGCGAGAGCAGCATCATCGCAACAGGCAGGGTGATAATGGAGAGCAGCGTTCCCGTCGCGTAGGCTGCGGCGGCGAGCTCCGTTTCCCCGCCCTTCTTTTCGGCAAAGGCGACGACGCTCGCTGCGGGCGGCATCGCCATCGCAATGACGGGCGCGAGCAGCACATAGGGGGCGTCCGCGAACAGCCCCGCAAGCTTGAAGGGGAGAATGAGGAGATAGGTGAGCGCCATCGAAAGGACGAGCCTTGTAAACGCCGCAAGGTAGATATCTTTGTCGCCAAAGAGCTGCCTCGGGGAAAGTTCCGCCATGCGCACGCCCACGACGAGCATGGAAAGGGGCGCCGTCATGCCGCCCGCATAGGTGACGATCTGTTGGAGCTCTTCGACCTCTTCCATGTTGAAGATGTTGATCTTTGGAATGAGGAAGAGGAGAAACCCGATGACGGAGCCCACCGTGCAGGGGTTGAGGAGCGCCTTTTTGAGGGAGACTTCTCTTTTGTCCTGCGTGATGAGGTAGGCGCCGAGCGTCCAGATGAGCAGGTTGAAGGCGACGTTGAAGACGGTGATGTACATCATCGCCTCGCTGTCGCCGCCCGTGAACATATCGACGAAGGGGATGCCCACGAACGCGCAGTTGGAGAAGGTGCCGACGAACACGAGGATGTCGCGCTTCTTGCGCTCCGCTTCGCCCTTCTTATAGAGGAAGACGAGCTTTGCCGCAAAGAAGGTGAGAAAGAGCGCCGCAAACGAAAAGAGGAGCACCCATAAAAAGTTCAGAAGCGTCTCTTTCGTGGGGGCGACGGGGTCGACGGCGAACGCCTGGATGATGAGCATGGGCTGCGCGAAGCACAAGAGGATGTTCGAGACGGAGTAAAGACTGTCGGAACGGACGAGGTTGGTCTTGCGGAGGAGAAATCCCGGGAGCGCAAAGGCGAAGAGCACCGCCATGATGAGGAGCACTTTTATGATGATGTCGAGCATGATGGTCACCTTGTTTTTCGTTTCTCGGCTCCGCATGATAGCACGCTTTGTCGCGGTTGTCAACTATCTTTACGGGGCGGGGGAGAAATTTTGGGGTTTTTATTTCTTCCGTTGCGACGCGGGGAGAGAACTGCCTGCGCTGCATAACAAACCTCTTATAATAAGGCGACTCCCTCAGTCACCTTCGGTGACAGCTCCCCCACGGGAGGAGCCAAGGAGGTTGACGTTCCCTTTTGCTTCTCAAATAATGGCGCAAGCAGGGTTCCCCTGCGCCCGCGCACTCAATTTGCAAATACTTTTGCTTAAAACTCACGGAATTTGTTTTGCGTAGCAAAAGAAATTCGTGAACCCATTACATATGAAACACCTTCGCTTTCTTCGCGGGGCGGCGGCGGTCTCGCTGGGGGCGGTCGTCTCCAAGGGTATCGGCGCCGTGTACCGCATCGCCCTTTCGGCGCTCCTTCCCGCCCTCGGCATGGGGCTGTATCAGATGGCGTGGCCCTTCTTCTGCCTCTTTCTCACGCTGACGTCGTCGGGGGCGGGGTACGCGCTCTCGCGCACCGTCGCGCGGGAGCGGGCTTTGGGGCGGAGCGGCAGGGGCGCGCTCTTGGCGGGGCTGCGCCTCTTCGCGCTGCTCGGGGGCGTCGGGGGAGCGCTCCTCTTTGTCTTCGCACCCGCCTTCGGCGCATTGCAGGGGGCCTTTCTTGCGCCCGCATACCGCATCCTTGCGCCCGCGGTCGTGTTGGGCGGCGTGCTCTCCGTACTGCGCGGCTACTTCCAGGGTGCGCGGCGGATGGGGACGTTCGCCCTCTCCGAAGTGTTCGAAACGCTGATAAAAGCGGGGCTCGGGGTGTTCCTCGTCCTCTGCTTCCGGAAAGACGCGCACGCCTCCGCCCTTGCGGCGCTTGGCGCCGTCGTTTTGAGCGAGGGCGCGGCGCTCCTGTATCTTGCTCTCTCCCTGCGCGGGGAGCGCAAAGTTCCCGACCTCATGCCGCGGCAGAGCGCTTCCTTTCTCCTTCCCGCCGTGCTGCCCGTGATGGCTTCTGCCTGCATCCTGCCCCTTTCGCAGGCTTTGGACAGCGTGCTCCTGCCCCGCCTGTTGGGCGGAGGGGAGGGCGCCGTGCTTTCGTTCGGGCTGCTCACGGGGGGAGCGTTCGCGCTTGCCGCCCTGCCCGCTTCGGCGGCGCGGGGGCTTGCGGCGGCCGCCGTTCCCTCGCTGGCGGCGCTCTCCGCGCGGGGGGAGACGCGGGCGGCAAAGAAACGCGCTCTCTTTGCGCTCGGAGCGGCGCTTCTTGTCGTACTGCCCTGCGCGCTTTGCCTCTTTTTCTTCGCGGGGCGCATCGCGCACATCCTCTATCCCGCTCTTGCGGAAGGGGAACGCGCGCTTCTTGTCTCCCTCATCCACGCGACGGCGTTCACGTCGCTCGCCGTTGCGGGGACGGACACCCTCGCCTCCTCTCTCACGGGGCTGGGGAAGGCGAGCCGCGCCGCCTGCTCTATGCTGCTCGCGGCCGCGCTGAAAGCCGTCTTGCAGGCCGTATTGGTGCCGCGCATGGGGGTCATGGGCGGGGCGATCGCGCTCAATGCCTGTTTTTGGGTTGCTTTTTCTCTCGATTTGTTCTATACTGTCCGTAGTCATCATCGGAGGAGGGCACAATATGATCACGATCATCGGTCTGGGAACGCGCGCGGGGGAGCTCTCGCTGCGGGCGGTCAACTGCCTGAAGGAGGCGCGCTGCGTGCTGGTGCGCGCCGCATCGCTCGCGTCGGCGCAGGTGCTGAAAGAGCTTGACGTCGCGTTTGAAAGCCTCGACTTTGTCTACGAAAAGAGCCGCAATTTCGATACGCTTGCAAAGAACCTCGCCGCGGAAGTCAGAAAGCGCGCGGCGGAGGGGGATGTTGTGTACTGCGTGGACGGCGGCGTCACCGAGGACCGCGCGGCGCAGCTCCTTTTAAAGCAGGGCGGCGTCACCGTCCTCGAAGGCGTCTCCAAGGCGGCGTCCGCGGCGGCGCGGGCGGGGCTCTTCGGGGGCTATACGGCGGTCTCCGCCTACGAAGTTGCAGAGCGCAGGCTTGCGCTGCCTCTCGTTGTGTACGATCTCGACGACAAGTTGCTTGCGGGGGACGTCAAGCTGCTGCTTTCCGACCGCTTCGGCGACGAGGCGCCCGCGCTTCTTCTCGACGGGGAGAAGGCGGAGCGCATCCCGCTCTATGAAGCCGACCGCGCCGAAAGTTATTCGCCCGAGACGGCGCTCGTCCTCTTCGATATCCCGCTGCTTGAAAAGAAGCGGTTCGATCTCGACGATTTCATCGCCGTCATGCGCCGCCTGCGCGCGCCCGACGGCTGCCCGTGGGACAGGGTGCAGACGCACGAGTCCATCCGCATCAACCTCATCGAGGAGGCGTACGAGCTCGTAGACGCCATCGACAGAAAGGATCCCGAGCGCATGCGCGAGGAAGCGGGCGACGTGCTGATGCAGGCGGTCTTCCATACCCTCATGGAGGAAGAGGCGGGCAATTTCAACATGACGGACGTCATCTCCGAAGTCACCGAAAAGCTCATCACCCGCCATACGCACGTCTTCGGGCAGGATAAGGCGGCGGGCGCGGACGGGGCGCTCTCGGTATGGGAGAAGAACAAGATGACGGAAAAGCATCAGAAGACCTTCTCCGATTCCGTCAACGACGTGCCCGAGGGTTTCCCTGCGCTCCTTCGCGCCGAGAAAGTCGTCAAGCGCACGGGCAAGGGCGGCTGGAAGGATACTTACGAGGCGGCGGAAGAGGCGCTCTTTGCCGCCGAAAAGCGCTTGTCTGCCGCCGAGGATGAAAATGCGGACGAAGCGCTCGGCGAGCTTTTGCTTGCCGCCGTGCGGCTCGGCAAACTCAAGGGCGGCGACGCGGAACAGGCGCTCCTCGACAAAGTCAAAGCGGTGCAGAGAGAGTACACCGCCTTCGAAGCACTCGTGCTCGCCGACGGGAAGGACGTCAACGTCCTCTCCCCCGAGGAGAGGAAGGAGTACGAGCGGAGGGCGCATGAGAGCCTTTGACGGCGCGGGCGCGCTCCCGCCCGAGGGCGCGGGCGGTGTTTTGCCCGAGAGCGCGCAAGAGGACGCGGCTCTTTGCGCGGGGAATGCTTCCCCCGAGGGCGCGGCGGGGAACTGCGGCGGGCTGTTCAACCCCCTCTCCTTCGCGGGGCTGACCCTTCCCAATAACGTGCTGCTCGCCCCCATGGCGGGCTATACCGACCTTGCCTACCGCAGGATGTGCGCGGGGCTCGGGGCGGGGCTCACCTTCACCGAGATGGTGAGCTCGAAGGGGCTTTTATACGACAACGCCGAGACCAAGAAGCTGCTGCGCTGCGGGGAGGAGAGCCCCAAAGCGGCGCAGCTGTTCGGCTCCGACCCCGAGATCTTGCGCGCCGCCTGTGAGAGCGAGCTCCTTGCGCCCTACGACCTTATCGACCTCAACATGGGCTGCCCCATGCCCAAGATCGTCAAAAACGGCGAGGGGAGCGCGCTCCTTGAAAAGATGCCTTTGGCCGAGAAAGTCATTTCGGCGTGCGCAAAGAGCGGCAAGCGCATCTCCGTCAAGTTCCGCATCGGCGTGAAGGAGGGGGATAACGTCGCCGCCGAGTTCGCTAAATTGTGCGAGGGCGCGGGGGCGTGCCTTGTTACCGTCCACGGGCGGGTGCGCGAGCGCATCTATGCGGGCGAGCCCGACTATTCTGCCATTGCCGAAGCGAAGAACGCGGTCAAGATCCCCGTCATTGCCAACGGCGGCGTGTGGAACAGAAAGGACGCCGAAAAGATGCTGCAAAGAACGGGCGCGGACGGCGTCATGGTGGCGCGCGCCGCGCTCTACCGCCCGCAGACCTTTTCGGATATTTTAGGAACGCCCGCCCCTTCGATGAGGGAGCTCTTCTTTCCGCTCCTCGACGAGGAGATACGCTTGAACGGCGAGCGGTTCGCCCTTCTCTTTCTTCGCAAGATGGCGGCGTTCTGGTGCAAGGGCGTGCGCGGCGCCGCCGGATACAAGCGCCGCCTGTTTGCCGCAGACAGCGTCGAAACGCTCTGTCTCATCGCCGAAGAACTGTTCGGTCCCGCTCCTTCAACCATTGGCTGAGCGCCTTTCAACGACTGCTTGATGGCATTTTGCGGCGCAGGGTGATAGAATGAAGGCAGGAGGCGGAGATGAACAGAAAGGAATTTTCGGAAGTTCAGGAACAATTTTACGACGTCTACTGCGGCATCTTATTCGGCTTGCAGGTCTGGCGGAAGGGGGAGGACGAAGCGACCGTCTGCCGCTTTGACTGCTCCGAGTTTGAAGAGCTCAAAACGCGTTATCCCATAGAACGCGCCGCGGGCAGGGGAGGGGCGTTTGTGCGCGCCCTGCGCCTTTGCCGCTATCTCGCGCCGCGCCTCAAACACGAGAGCATGTACGATAACCATGTCCCCTGCAATGCGCTCGCGCTCCTCGACTACTGCTTCGAACGGAAGGATGTGGGCATCAACTGCCTCAACAAGGCGAAGATCTTGGCGGAGTGCTGCCTTGCCGTCGGCATTCCCGCGCGGCGGGTGTGGATGTACCCCGCTTCGCCCTATGATACGGACAATCACGTCGTAACGGAGATCTACGACCGCAGGCGGGGCGGGTGGCTGGCGCTCGACCCCACGACGGGCGCTTATTTTATCGGGGAAGAGGGAGAGCCGCTTTCCTTGCTTGCCGTCCGCCGCAGGATGGCGATGAAAGAGACGGTCACCGCCGTTCTGCCCCGTCAGTCCGCAAAGGACATATCGGCGCTCGCCGCCCGCAATATTGCGAACGGCACGAACCCCTACTACGCCAAGAACATGGCGTTTTTCGTTGTGGAGCTCGAAAGCGCGTTTGGCGCGGGCGGGAAGATCGCTCATCTCGTGCCGTGCGGGATAGACGTGACGGCGCGGGAACTGCAGAATATCCGTTACAGGATGCAGTGGGCGGAAAAGGAAGGGCTCGCGGAATATCTTTCCCGGATGAAGGAGTGGTACGCGTGCGCAGGGAAAGAGACGCCGCGGCTGCTTTCCGAAGAAGGCTGTCTCGCGCCGCCGAAGACGGAGAAGGGGAGAGACTGAACGTTCTTTGTATGGTGCTTATGCCGCTTAGGGGCGCAGGAGGGGCAGAGGGGGCAAGAAAGGAGCGGCGTATCCCCCCTCACGAAAAATAAGAAAAGGGCGTGTAAGGCATTTTACGCGCCTTTTTTCGCGTCTTCAAAAAGTTTTGCCCGAAAGCGCGGCACAAATACTGTACTTTTTTCGTGCGGTATGGTATAATCGTAAGGAAATATATTTGTATGCGCGCGCACGCGCGCGAAAACGGGCGATCGGCCCGACGGAGGTTTCTATGCCCGAAAAGGTAGAGGGCGCATACGGCGCGGAACAGATCCAGGTGCTTGACGGTCTGGAGCACATCCGCAAGCGCCCCGGTATGTATATCAGCTCCACGGACGAGAGGGGGCTGCATCATCTCGTGAGCGAGGTCGTCGATAACTCCATCGACGAAGCGCTCGCGGGTTACTGCACGCACATCGAAGTCACCATCAATGTGGATGGTTCGTGCACCGTCGAAGACAACGGCCGTGGCATCCCCACCGAGATCCACCCCAAAGAGGGCGTTTCGACGGTGGAAGTCGTCTTCACCAAGGTCAACGCGGGCGGTAAGTTCGGCGGAGACTCGGGATATAAAGTTTCGAGCGGCCTGCACGGCGTCGGCGTC
The DNA here is from genome assembly GCA_944354535.1 of uncultured Clostridia bacterium. GTDB lineage: Bacteria > Bacillota > Clostridia > Christensenellales > Borkfalkiaceae > Gallimonas. The sequence continues at coordinate 15,086 of CALVPY010000016.1, read as the reverse complement.
AAGGCGGTCAACGCCCTCTCCGAATGGCTGGAAGCGGAGGTCTATCAGCACGGCAACGTCTACCGCCAGGTCTATAACCGCGGTGTGCCGCAGCGCGCGCTCGCCGTCGTCGGCAAGACGGAAAAGACGGGCACCAAAGTCACCTTCCTGCCCGACGCCGAAATTTTCGAGACGACCGTCTTCAAGTACGAGCACCTGCGCGTGCGGCTCAAAGAGCTCGCCTTTCTGAACCGCGGGCTCACCATCACGCTGACCGACCTGCGCGGCGAAAAGCCCCGCTCGGATACCTTCTGCTACGAGGGCGGCATCCGCGAGCTCGTCGAAGAGCTCAACAGCGGCGCGGAGACGCTCTTTTCCGAGCCGCTCTACTTTGAGGAGCGCGACGGCACCACGGTGTGCGAGATCGCCCTTCAATACAACGAGAGCTACAACGAGGTCATCTATTCCTACGCCAACAACGTCAACACCATCGACGGCGGCACGCACGTCGAAGGGCTCAAGCTCGCCCTCACCAAGGTCATCAACGACGCGGGGCATAAGCTGAATATCTTAAAGGAGAACGACCGCCTCACGGGCGAGGACGTGCGCGAGGGCATCACCGCCGTCGTCTCCGTCAAGCTCGAGAACGCGCAGTTCGAATCGCAGACCAAGGATAAGCTCAACAACAGCTTCGTGCGCACCTTCGTGAGCAAGTGCGTGACCGATCGCTTCGGCACTTACATCGAGGAGCACCCGCAGGAAGCGCGCGAGCTCGTTCTTCGCTGCATCACGGCGCAGAAGGCGCGCGACGCCGCCCGTTCCGCCCGCGAACTCACGCGAAGAAAGGGCGTTTTGGAAACGAGCGCGCTTCCCGGCAAGCTTGCCGACTGTTCCGACCGTCGCCCCGAGCTGTGCGAAATTTATATCGTCGAGGGCGATTCGGCAGGCGGTACCGCAAAATCGGGCAGAGACAGGCGCTTCCAGGCCATCCTGCCCCTCCGCGGCAAGATCCTCAACGTCGAGAAGGTGCGGCTCAACCGCGTGCTCGAAAACGCGGAGATCAAGGCGATGATCACCGCCTTCGGCTGCGGCATCTTAGACGATTTCGACGAGAGCAAGCTGCGCTACGACCGCATCATCTCCATGACGGATGCCGATGTCGACGGCGCGCATATCCGCATCCTGCTCCTTACCTTCCTCTTCCGCTATATGCGCCCGCTCATCGAGCACGGGCACGTCTATTCGGCGATGCCGCCCCTCTACAAGGCGAGCGTCAAAGGGAAGGAGGACGTCTACCTCTATTCGGAGGAAGAAAAGGCCGCCTACGACGCGGCGAACAACAACAAAGTCACCTATCAGCGCTACAAGGGCCTCGGCGAGATGAGCACCGAACAGCTGTGGGATACGACGATGAACCCCGCGACGAGAACGCTCGTCAAGGTGAGCATGAAGGACGCCGTCGAGGCGGATAAAATGTTCACGATCTTAATGGGCGAAAGCCCCGCCCTCCGCCGCAAGTTCATCGAGGACAACGCGACGTTGGTGAAGGACCTTGACATATAAAAACTCGGAGATTTTTTCTTGAACTGACAAGAACAAATCTTCCGATCAGAGGGCTGCTCGCCCTCTGCGCGGGCAGATGGCAACAATGGAAGCGCCCGCGCATTCACCTCGGCGAGCCGCAGGTATGCGTAAATTGGGGCCTGCTGCGCAAGGCAACCTTGCTTGCAGAGTGATTTTATGTGTTCACACTTTTTTGTGCAGGCACAAAAAAGTCGTGAGGGGTGTGGTTGGTTGATTTTAAGCGGCGTTATCGCCCGCGAACGCGTCGGAGCAAGGCAAACTTTGCCAGCCCCTCCTTAGGTCGGGGCAGGGCTTTGATGCCTGCTCCTCCTTTTCCCACAAATCTTTTGCTTCGCAAAATCTTTGCGGGAGCCCTATGTCATTCTAAGAACAATAAGCCTTTGGCAAAAGGCAAATTGGGGGAGCCAGCGCAGGGAAACCCTGCTCGGCTCAGTGATTTTTAATTCGCGAAAATCTTTTTGCTGACGCAAAAATCTTTCCGCGAGGAGATCTCGGCGGCAAAAGATTTGTGTGAATGAGGTATTTATGGCAAAGAAAGAGACGAGCCCGGAGCTCACAGAAGAATTTAAGAAAACGCTGGCAATGACCAAGATCCTCGATGTCGAGGTGGACGACGAGCTCAAACGCTCCTTCATTGCCTATGCGATGGCGGTCAACAAGTCGCGCGCCATTCCGGATGTTCGCGACGGCCTTAAGCCCGTCCACCGCCGCATCCTCTATGCGATGCACGAGATGGGCCTTTATAACGACAAGGACTACCGCAAGTGCGCCCGCGTCGTCGGTGACGTCTTGGGTAAATTCCATCCCCACGGCGACAGTTCGGTGTACGACGCCCTCGTGCGCCTGGCACAGGACTTCTCCATCAACTTCCCCCTTGTGGACGGCCACGGCAACTTCGGCTCGGTGGACGGCGACGGCGCTGCCGCCATGCGTTACACCGAGGCGCGCCTTTCTAAGCTCGCCGCCGAGATGCTCCGCGACCTCGACAAGGAGACGGTGGACTTCTTCCCCAACTTCGACGGCAACGAGATGGAGCCTGCCGTGCTCCCCGCGCGCTTCCCCAATCTCCTCGTCAACGGGTCGGACGGCATCGCCGTGGGCATGGCGACCAATATCCCGCCCCATAACCTTGCAGAGGCGATCGACGGCACCGTCGCCCTCATCGACAACCCGGAGATCACCGTCGACGAGCTCATGCAGTATATCCCCGCGCCCGATTTCCCCACGGGCGGCATCATCATGGGCAGGAGCGGCATCCGCAAGGCGTACCGGACGGGCCAGGGCAGCATCATCATCCGCTCCAAGTGCGAGATCGAGGAAGTGGGGTCGGGCGCGAACGTGAGGAGCCGCATCGTCGTCACGGAGATCCCCTATCAGGTCAACAAGGCGCAGCTCGTCAAGACCATCGCCGACATGGTGCGCGACAAGCGTATCGAGGGCATCGCGGACATCCGCGACGAATCGGGCCGCGACGGCATGCGCATCGTCATCGACTGCAAGCGCGACGCCAACGCGCAGGTCGTGCTCAACTCCCTCTATAAGCATACCAATCTGCAGGTGTCGGACGGCATCATCCTTCTCGCCCTCGTCGAAAACGGCACCGAGCCCAAAGTCCTCAACCTGCGCGAAATTTTAGTTTACTACCTCGAACATCAGAAGGAAGTCATCACCCGCCGCACCCGCTTCGACCTCGCGCGGGCGGAAGAGCGCGCGCATATCGTCGAAGGCCTCGTTTTGGCGCTCGCCAACATCGACGAAGTCATCGCCATCATCAAGAGCTCGCGCGATAAGAACGACGCGACCGCGAAGCTCCTCGAAGCCTTCGCGCTCAGCGAAAAGCAGGCGAATGCCATCCTCGAAATGCGGCTGCAGCGCCTCACCTCCCTCGAAGTGGAAAAGCTCAGAGAAGAGCTCGACGCGCTGCACGCGACCATCGCAGACCTTCGCGACATTCTCGCCAACGAGGCGCGCGTGCTCGCCATCATCCGCGCCGACCTCATGCAGATCAGGGAGAAGTATCCTTCCCCCCGCCGTACGGAGATCTCCGTCGACTACGGCGCGATCGAGGACGAAGACCTCATCGACGAGGAAGACGTCGTCATCTCCATGACGGGCGGCGGCTATATCAAGCGCTTCCCCGTCGCCGAATACCGCGCCCAGAACCGCGGCGGCGTGGGCGTCACGGGGCACCGCCCCAAAGAGGACGACTTCGTCGAGCAGATGTTCGTCTGCTCCACGCACGTTCCCATCCTCTTCTTCAGTAATTTCGGGAAGGTGTATTCGATCAAGGGCTACGAGATCCCCGAAGCCAACAAGACGGCACGCGGCCGCGCCGTCGTCAACATCCTGCCGCTTGCCGCGGGCGAAAAGGTCGCCGCCATGCTGCCCGTCCTGGAAAACGGCACGGGGTACCTTGTGATGGCGACCAAGCGCGGCATCATCAAGAAGACCAAGACGAGCGAATTCGATCATATCCTGCGCAGCGGCAAGATCGCCATCCGCATCAACGAGGACGACGAGCTCATCTCCGTGCAGTTCTCTTCGGGCGAGGACGACATCCTCGTCGCGAGCCGCTTTGGAAAGTGCATCCGCTTCAAGGAGGCGGACGTGCGCCCGATGGGCAGAGATACGACGGGCGTAAGAGCCATCTCCCTTGCGGAAGGGGACGAGGCGGTGGATATGATCGTCCTTCGGGAAGGTGCGGAAATTCTGACCGTCACCGAGAACGGCTACGGCAAGCGTTCGCTCCCCGAGGACTACCGCGTCCAGACGCGCGGCGGCAAGGGCATCAAGGCGGGCGTCTTCAACGAAAAGACGGGGCGCCTCGCGGGCATGAAGCTCGTTTCGGACGAGGACGACGTCTTGCTCGTCTCGTCGGCGGGCATCGTCATCCGGATGCACGCGGAAGACATTCTCACCATCGGCAGGAACACGCGCGGCGTCAAACTCATGACGCTCAAAGAGGGCGTCGTCGCGACCGTCGCCACCACCCAGCGCGACGAGGAGGAGGAAGTCACCGCGCCCGAGGAGACGACGGCCTCCGACGAAGCGCTTGTTGAAGCGGGCGAAGAAGGGGAAAACGACGAGGCGTGATGTCCGTCTTTCCCGAAAATGCAAAAAAGAGGGGCGCCGCGGCAGATGCGGCGCCCTTTCGCACGCTAACGTGCGTTTTTCTTGTGACTTGCGGGGAAATTTTTTCCGAAAGAGCTTGAAATTTTCACGAGAATGTTGTAGAATAATAAGCGGATATTCCGCGAAGGCGGAGCGTAAGCTGAAAATTTATTAGGAGGAAGTTTCATGGCAAAAAAGTATTGTTATCTTTTTACCGAAGGTAACGCAACGATGAGGAACCTGCTCGGCGGCAAGGGCGCAAACCTTGCAGAGATGACCAACATCGGTCTTCCCGTGCCTCAGGGCTTCACCATCTCCACCGAAGCATGCACGCAGTACTATGAGGACGGCCGTCAGATCAATCCCGAGATCCAGGCCGAGATCATGGAGTACGTCGACAAGATGGAGAAGAAATGCGGCAAGAAGTTCGGCGATAAGGAGAACCCTCTCCTCGTCTCCGTCCGTTCGGGCGCACGCGCTTCCATGCCCGGCATGATGGATACCATCCTCAACCTCGGCCTTAACGAAGAAGTCGTCGAGACCATCGCTAAGAAGTCGAACAATCCCCGTTGGGCTTGGGACTGCTACAGAAGATTCATCCAGATGTTCTCCGACGTCGTCATGGAAGTCGGCAAGAAGTACTTCGAGAAGCTCATCGACGAGATGAAGGAAAAGAAGGGCGTCACGCAGGACGTCGAGCTCACGGCCGACGATCTCAAAGAGCTTGCCAACCAGTTCAAGGCAGAGTACAAGAACCAGCTCGGCAAGGACTTCCCCTCCGATCCCAAGGAGCAGCTCTTCGAGGCGATCAAGGCAGTCTTCCGTTCGTGGGACAACCCCCGTGCGAACATCTACCGTATGGACCACGACATCCCTTACAGCTGGGGTACTGCCGTCAACGTCCAGATGATGGCGTTCGGCAACATGGGCGACAACTGCGGTACGGGCGTTGCCTTCACGCGTAACCCCGCTACGGGCGAGAAGGGCCTCATGGGCGAGTTCCTCACCAACGCACAGGGCGAAGACGTCGTCGCAGGCGTCCGCACGCCTATGCCCATCGCCAAGATGGCGGAAGTCTTCCCCAAGGTCTACGAGCAGTTCCAGGAAGTCTGCAAGATCCTCGAAAACCACTACCGCGATATGCAGGATATGGAGTTCACCGTCGAGAACGAGAAGCTCTATATGCTCCAGACGCGTAACGGCAAGCGCACGGCCGCTGCCGCCATCAAGATCGCATGCGACCTCATCGACGAGGGCATGATCACCGAGCAGGAAGCGCTCATGCAGATCGACGCGAAGTCGCTCGATATGCTCCTTCACCCTCAGTTCGATCCCAACGCCCTCAAGGCTGCCGATAAGAACAACGTCGTCGGCAAGGGTATCGCAGCTTCCCCCGGCGCTGCCGCAGGTACCATCGTCTTCACGGCGGAAGATGCCGTCAAGGAAGGCAAGGCAGGCAAGAAGGTCGTCCTCGTCCGCCTCGAAACGTCTCCCGAGGACATCGAAGGCATGAAGTACGCACAGGGCATCCTCACCGTCCGCGGCGGCCAGACCTCTCACGCAGCCGTCGTTGCCCGCGGTATGGGCACCTGCTGCGTCTCCGGCTGCGGCGACATCAAGATGGACGAGGAGAACAAGCAGTTCACCCTTGCAGGCAAGGTCTTCAAGGAAGGCGACGCGCTCTCCCTCGACGGCTCCACCGGTAAGATCTACGATACGCTCATCGCGACCGTTCCCGCCGATCCCAACAGCGGTTACTTCGGCCGCATCATGGAGCTTGCGGACAAGTACAAGGCGCTCGGCGTCCGCACCAATGCCGATACGCCCAAGGATGCAAAGCAGGCGGCTGCGTTCGGCGCGCAGGGCATCGGCCTCTGCCGTACCGAGCACATGTTCTTCGGCGAAGGCCGCATCGAGCCCTTCCGCGAGATGATCTGCGCCGAGACGGTCGAGGAGCGCGAAGCTGCGCTCGCCAAGATCGAGCCCATGCAGCAGGCTGACTTTGAGGGCCTCTTCGAGGCGCTCGGCGGCTATCCTGTCACCATCCGCTTCCTTGATCCCCCGCTTCACGAGTTCGTTCCCACGGACGAGGCAGACATCGAAGCGCTCGCAAAGGCACAGAATAAGACGGTCGCTCAGATCAAGCAGATCATCTCCGACCTCCACGAGTTCAACCCCATGATGGGTCACCGCGGCTGCCGCCTTACCGTCACCTATCCCGAGATCGCGGTCATGCAGACCAACGCCGTCATCAAGGCAGCGATCGCCGTCAAGGGTCGTCATCCCGAGTGGAACATCGTTCCCGAGATCATGATCCCTCTCACGGGCGAAGTCAAGGAAATGAAGTTCGTCAAGGATATCGTCGTCAAGACGGCGGACGAGGCCATCGCGAAGGCGGGCGTCGAGCTCAAGTATGAGGTCGGCACCATGATCGAGATCCCTCGCGCAGCCCTTACCGCAGACGACATCGCCAAGGAAGCGGAATTCTTCTGCTTCGGTACGAACGACCTCACCCAGATGACGTTCGGCTTCTCGCGTGACGACGCCGGCAAGTTCCTGCCCGCATACTACGAGAACAAGATCTACGAATCCGATCCCTTCTCCCGTCTCGACACGGTGGGCGTCGGCAAGCTGATGAAGATGGCGGTCGAGCTCGGCCGCAAGACCCGTCCCGAACTCCACTGCGGTATCTGCGGTGAGCACGGCGGCGATCCTTCCTCCATCGAGTTCTGCCACGAGATCGGCCTCGACTACGTCTCCTGCTCGCCGTTCCGCGTGCCGATCGCACGCCTCGCAGCAGCTCAGGCTAATATCCGCAGTCCAAGGTCCAAGTAATAGTGGTGTAAATCACGAACAATACTATATATAGTATATTAGGGCTTATCCCATCGCGGGATAAGCCCTATTTTTATGCCAAAAATGGCTTAAAAAAAGCTCAAAAAAAGTATTTTCCATACAAGTTGAACACTTGATTTTATCGCAAAAATATGGTATATTAAGAACAAGGAAGGTAGCAGAGATGACCAATTACAGAGCAATTCTCCTATATTACAGCAAAGGAAATACAACTACGCAGATAGCCACTATCTGCGATTGCTCCCGTACTACGGTCATCCGTGCCGTAAAGAGGGCAAAGGCAATCAATTTGGCTCTTCCGGTATCGGATAAGATAAAGGATGAAGAGCTTTATTTTATGCTTTACCCTAAAAGAGGCCCTAAAAAGGAGTATTATAGGCCAGATTTCTACCTTTTGAATAAAGATAAGAAAAAGCGCGGCTTCACAAAATACCGCGCTTGGCAAAAGTATTGCCGCGTTGCCAAAAGGGAGGGTTATAAGGCATACGGCAAATCGTGGTTCTACAAGTTATATAAAGACTATTTTTCATTTTATACACCTCCTCACGTCAAGCGCAGCGAAAATATGAGGCAGATAAGGCTCTTTACAATATGGAAAGAGTCTTATTCCGATGTAATAGAGTATTCTGATGAAGCAAGAGCCCGTTTGGAAGCGCAAATCGACGAATGGTGCAAAAAGCGACGATTAGATAAGCATAAAATATGGGATAATGCTGATTGTCAGTTGGCATAGCAGGGAAAAAATGAAGATAGATATTAAAAAATGGATGGCAGATTTTCAAGCTCGTGTTTTATCAGTATTTAAAGATAGAATAGTATTCCTCGGCTTGCAAGGCAGCTATGGGCGGGGTGAGCAAACCCTGACAAGCGATATTGACGTAGTGGTTATTCTTGATAGAGTAGAATTCGCCGATTTACAATCATACCGCTCAATCATAAATCAAATGGAGAGCAGAGATTTGGTTTGCGGATTTGTTGCCGGTATGTCAGAATTGCTTGCTTGGGAAAAGTATGACCTGCTACAACTATATCTTGATGCCGTGCCATATTTTGGCAGTCTGGACTTTTTGAAAGAATATTTTAACAAAGAAGATATTAAGAGAGCTGTTCGCGTGGGTGCTTGCAATGTCTATCACGCGGCGTCCCACAACTTTTTACACGCAAGAGATATGGTTGCGCTGAAAGATATTTATAAGGCGGCGCGCTTTGTCGTCCGAATGAAGCATTATCTCGATACAGGTATTTATGTCCCCGCAATGAATGAACTGATTAAAGTCGCAAGCGCAGAGGATAGTTACATCCTTGAAGTCTGTGTACAGTCATTTGCGGACAATAATGAAAGCGAGTTTACAGAAAAAAGTGAAATGTTAATTACGTGGGCAAGTAGTCTAATACACAAGTGTTCCTATTAAAAATACATTGATGGATATATGGATAAGATAATTTTATATATACATGGCAAAGGCGGTAATGCAACCGAAGCCGACAGATTTAGAAGTATTCTCCCCGAATATGATATTATCGGGATTGATTATGACGACAGTTTTCCCTCGGCAGCGAAAAGAGATATACAAGCGGCTTATGATAAATTAGCGGGACAGTATTTACATATATCTGTTCTCGCAAACAGTATTGGGGCTTATTTTGCTATGCTTGCTTTGCAGGACAGGAAAGTTAATAAGGCAGCGCTTATTTCACCTATTCTTGATATGGAAAGATTGATATGTGATATGATGCTGTGGGCAGGAGTAACGGAAGAAACCTTGGAAAAACAGGGAGAAGTTCCAACTACATTTGGCGAAACACTGTCCTATAAATATCTTTGTTACGCGCGAAGTAATCCGATATGCTGGACTGTACCGACAGAAATACTGTATGCTGAAAAGGATAACTTAACATCCCGTAATACCGTTGAGCAGTTTGTTTCTTCGCATAATGCTCATTCAACTGTTATGGAGAATGGTGAGCATTGGTTTCATACCGATGAGCAATTAAATTTCTTATGTAAATGGCTAAAGAGTGTCTTTATAAATAAATAGAAGTTATGTAATAAACGCAGAGAATAAACAGGAGACGGAATGAACAATTATAAGATAATAGACCAAGATACTTGGAAGAGAGCTACACACTGCGCGGTTTTCAGGAATTGTGTTGAGCCTGCTTTTTGCTTGACCTTTGACCTTGATATTACTGCATTTTACAGCAAAATCAAGCAGAAGAACCTCTCTTTTACCTTTGCAATGATTTATGCCGTGGCAAAATGCGCCAATCAGATTGAGGAGTTCAGATACCGCTTTCTCGACGGGCAAGTCGTATTATTTGATAAAATAGATACGGCATTTACATATCTCAATAAGCAGACGGAGCTGTTTAAGGTAGTAAATGTTCCGTTTGCTGGCAATATGGAGGAATATTGCCAAACAGCAAAGCAAGCCGCAGAGGAGCAAAAGGTATATTTTACAGGGCCGCTCGGCAATGACGTGTTTCAGTTTTCTCCAATGCCGTGGGTAACATATACCCATATCTCTCACACAAATTCTGGCAAGAAGGATAACGCAACGCCTCTCTTCGATTGGGGTAAGTTCTATGAACGGGACGGCAAGCTATGGTTGCCATTTTCAGTTCAGGCACACCACTCCTTTGTTGATGGGTTACATATCGGCAAACTTGCGGAGAAGTTACAAAGTCTGTTGAACTCATGGTAAATATAGGTGTTTTAATGAAAAAGATTTTTATACACGGTTCAGGACACAAAGCAGCAAGTTGGAATAAGGCTATTTGCCTAATAAACGATAGAGAAAATATACTTTGTCCTGAACTGTCTGTAATTCTCGGCGGCAAGCAGGCGACTTACGATAATTTGTATTCAGGTTTTGCTGATTATTGTAACACGATAGACGGGCGCGTCCATCTTTGCGGTCTTTCACTCGGCGGTATCTTGGCATTAAATTACGCCTTGGACTATCAAGAAAAGGTCGCTTCACTTGTTCTTATAGGTACTCCGCACAAAGTACCTAAGGCTGCGTTTGCTTTCCAGAACTTTATTTTCAGGTTTCTGCCTAAATCTATGTTTGATACGATGGCTTTTGATAAGAAAAATACTTTTGCCTTGGGCAACACGATGAAGGGATTAGATTTTTCGGACAGAGTGCAAAGTATAAATTGTCCTACTATGATAATCTGTGGCAAAAAAGATAGCGCGAACTTAAAATCAGCACAATATTTTGCACAGAATATTAAAGATGCCTCTCTGAAAATCCTTGAAGGTGTTGGTCACGTTGTAAATGAAGAATATCCCGAAGTGTTGGCGGATATCTTAAATGAATTTTATAACGAAAAAACCATTTGAACTGTTTAAGCTCTGTTGAAAGGAGAAGTTTAATCATTGAAAAGCATACTCATTATCGACGACGATATATACATTGGGAATATGATGCAGGAGGTCTTGACGAAGGAAGGTTATGTAGTTTCCCGCGCGTATTCGGGAACTGAGGCGGTACTCTTTCTTTCGCAGCATAAGCCCGACCTCATCCTCCTCGACTTAATGCTGCCAGGGTTGAGCGGCGAAGAAGTGCTCGCAAAGATACAGGGCATCCCCGTAATCGTTGTCAGCGCGAAACTTGACGTGGACGACAAGGTAAACGTCCTGCTCGGCGGTGCGGTAGATTATATCACAAAGCCCTTCGACACAAAGGAGTTGCTCGCAAGAATTTCCGTTCATCTGCGCGGTAGCCATTCGCAGGCGACGGACAAACTGACCTTTGAAGATATTACCGTAGATACTCATACTCACGCCGTAACCGTCGCGGGCAGCGAAGTAAAGCTGACGCGTACGGAGTACGCTATATTGAAACGGCTTATGCAGGACGGAACGCAGGTAGTTACCAAGTCTGCCCTGCTCGACCATATCAGCGACGATACGCCTGATTGTACCGAGAGTTCTTTGAAAATTCATATCAGCAATCTGCGCAAGAAATTGAAGGACGCAGGCAATAAAGATTATGTCGAGGCCGTATGGGGCATCGGCTTCAAGATGAAAGAACAATAAATCTTTACCATTTCTTTACTATTTTCTTTACCGTTTTCTTTACTGTTTTAAGGTAGAATGAGGTCAGACAATAAGTAAAGGAGGTCAAAAATTATGGAATATGTCCTGCAAACAAACGCCGTTCGCAAGGAATACGGGCACTTCAAGGCGTTGAATGGACTTTCTATGAATGTTCCCAAAGGGAGCATTTATGGTTTTGTCGGTAAAAACGGCTCCGGCAAGACCACACTAATCAGGCTCGCCTGCGGTTTGCAACAGCCGACGGAAGGTGAAATCAAAATTTATGGCGTTGGGCATAGGGACAGGGCTGTGTATAAGGCTCGCCGCAGAATCGGCGCAGTAGTAGAAACGCCGTCTATCTATCTCGATATGACGGCGGAAGAGAACTTAAAAGAGCAATATCGCATTTTAGGTATGCCGTCGTTTGACGACATAGGCGCACTTCTTCATCTTGTGGGCTTGGAAAATACAGGCAAGAAAAAGGCGCGCAATTTTTCACTCGGTATGCGCCAAAGGTTGGGTATTGCAATCGCGCTCGCGGGCAATCCCGATTTTCTCATTTTGGACGAACCCGTCAACGGACTTGACCCGCAGGGCATAGTCGAAATACGCGAACTCATATTAAAGCTCAATCATGAACACGGCATAACCGTGCTTATATCAAGCCATTATCTTGATGAACTTTCAAAACTTGCTACGCACTTTGGTTTTATCGACAGGGGTAAACTCGTAAAGGAAATAAGCGCCGCCGAGCTTGAAGTCGCTTGCAGGAAATGCACGGAAATTACTGTTTCGGACACCAAAATTTTAAGCCGCGTACTCGATAAAATGGGCTTGGATTATTCCATAAAGTCTGACACGCACGCGGAAATTTACGGAAACATTAATGTAACCGACCTTACTCTTAAACTGTTTGGCGAACATTGCAGCGTACAGTCGGTCAATGAGCGGAATGAAAACTTGGAAACCTTCTATATCAATCTTGTGGGGGGTGACAAAGATGAGTAGGTTGTTGATTGCAAACTTCGCACGTTTGAAAAAGAGCAAACTTTTTTGGTGTATGGTGGGGTTAATGTTCGCCTTTGCCTTGTTTAGAGTTATAAATCTACTCTCTTTTCCTGACGACCCTGCGATAGACAGTATTTTGTTTTTTTACCCGCTCGTCATTGGTATAGCAATAACATTATTTATAAGTATTTTTCTTGGTACAGAATACAGTGACGGGACAATAAGAAATAAACTAATTGTTGGTCATATAAGGTCATATATTTACCTTTCTAATTTTATTGTATCAATTGCGGCAGCTTTTATAATGTTTGTCGCATATATGTTGCCTATAATTGTAATAGGTTTCCCCGTATTTGGTCTGCCTACAATGGGTGGAGCGGAATACATTGGCAATTTAGCTACATCATTGCTCACCCTCGTTGCCTTCTGTGCGCTTCATACTATGGTCAGTATGATTTACAGCAACAAGGCAGGGGCAACAGCTATAAACCTGTTGGTTGAGTTTGCATTGCTGTTCGTAGTGTTGGTATTATTCGGTAAACTTACAGCTCCGGAACTTGTTCCCAATTATGATAATGCGGGTAATATTATTGAATATGTGTCAAATCCTTATTACCCTTCAAGTATCGAGAAAGCGATTTATCAGGCTATTGTCGATATATTGCCCATTGGTCAGGCGATGCAATACGGTGAATATTATGCAAGCCCGATATGGAGATTAGTTGTTTGCGCCGTTGCTGTCATTGTGGTTTGCACTATAATCGGAATTGTAGCGTTTAACAAAAAGAACATTAAGTAAAAAGGAGGTGTTGGTATCGTGGTTTGGCTTTCTGTCGTCTGTGCGGTGTGCGTCGTTATCATTGTTATACTCGTCGTCAAAATAATTTTGATGAAGAGAGATATTAACGCTATCGCCACCGATTTCAATGAAAAGCTGAACAGCGATACCAATACCTTAGTTACCATTTCGGGCAGCGATAAAAGTGTGCACCGTCTGGCGGCGGATATAAATAAATCGCTCAAAGAGCTGCGCAGACAAAAGCTGAAATTTGAGCAGGGCGATACCGAATTGAAAAACGCAATTACGAATATCTCACACGACTTGCGAACGCCTCTCACCGCAATCAGCGGGTATCTGGACTTGCTCGAACGAGAACAGAAGAGCGAAGATGTCGAAAGGTATCTCGGAATTATCAAAAACAGGACGGAGGCATTGAAACAACTTGCCGACGAACTGTTCAAGTACTCCGTCATCACCTCACCCGACTATGACGCGCCGAAAGAGAGAGTATCGGTCAACGCCGTTTTAGAGGAGAGCATCGTCGCTTACTACGCCGCTTTACAGCAAAAGGGCATTGCCCCTGAAATCAACATACCGGAAGAGGCGGTTTATTGTACGGCGAACCGAGCGGCGCTGTCGCGCATATTCTCCAATCTTATAGGAAATGCCATAAAATACAGCGACGGCGACCTGAACATAACGCTTACCGGCGACGGGCAAATTACATTCTCCAACACAGCGTCGCAGCTGACGGAAGTTCAGGTCAGCAGGTTGTTTGACCGCTTTTACACGGTTGAAAACGCCCGTAAATCTACGGGACTGGGACTTTCCATCGCCAAAGTACTCGTCGAACAGATGGATGGAACAATCTCTGCAAACTACAATCATAATACACTGAGCATTTCAATTTATCTGCTTGTAATATCTTAAATTTATATAATAGGAGCGCATATAAACATAGCAAATAAGAAATTGAATTATCTTGCCGATATAAGGCAAAAGATGCTTGAATTTTAAAGTTGCTTATGTTAAACTGATGGGCGGTTTGTATAAAGGAGTTATATTATGCGCCAAAAGGACTTAAAACAAAAAGATAATTTTCGTTGTAATGCAATTTTATATTCACTCGGTCGCGTAGTGTTGTTGATTATGGTTGCATTGACAGTTGCAGATGTAGTATATCTACATATTACCTCCGATGGCAAAATGGCAATAGGGATGATGGTTTCTCATATTACACTGTTGCTTGGCGTTAGGGCAACACAGGCATCGGCTGCGGCAATGTGCTACGCTGTCGCATATATTATGATTGCTTGTATTGCGCTGTTTTCTATACTTGCGGGAAAACATTATGTGTGGAGCATCATTGGCGCAATTATTTTTTCGATTGACACCCTTGTAACGCTGTGGTTCTTCCTTGCTGTTGGAGGCTCAAGCTTTTTAATTACGCTTTGTGTTCATATTTTTGCGCAGGTTTTCGCTATATGCGCTATTGTTGCGGGACGATCGTTATCCCGTAGTGGACGTGGGGTAAAAGGCTCGCTAAAATTGGCGGTACGAGGTGTTTAATAAATTACTATAAAGAGTCCATTAAAATATAGATTTCTATAACGTATATTGATATATTACAAACATATAGAAAAAGCCGAGCAGTTACCTGCCCGGCTTTTCAAATTTTCAGCGATAATTTTTCCCCTTGACGGCGACCGAATTTTCCGA
>CALVPY010000015.1 GCA_944354535.1 uncultured Clostridia bacterium | reverse complement strand
GTCGTCTCCGTCTTGCCCTCTGCGTCGAGGAAGAGCTTGCCGCAGACCGAGCAGCTCCAATAAGCCTTGTTGCCCGCTTCCGTGCAGGTCGAAGCCTTCTCGGCAACGGCAGTCAAAGTATGAGATGCGGAGATGCTCTCCGTCTTGACGTCGGTGTACGTCTTGTCGCCGAGCGTAACGGTCGCCGTGTAGGTGCGCTCGCCGTCCGAGGTGCAGCTTCCGGGGGTCGCTTCGACCTTGATCTCTGCCGTGAGCGTCTTGCTGTCGCCGCAGACGGAGCACTTGAACGCCGCCTCTGCGGAATCATAGCCGTTCCAAGTCCATACGGGCTCGCCGTAGGTGTGCGCCGCGACGGGAAGGGTAACTTCTTCCAACGTCGTCTCCGTCTTGCCCTCTGCGTCGAGGAAGAGCTTGCCGCAGACCGAGCAGCTCCAATAAGCCTTGTTGCCCGCAGCCGTGCAGGTCGGAGCCTTTTCGGCGACCGCCGTCAGCGTATGGGGCGCAAGAGGAAGCGCGATCTCCTGCGCAGAGACATGTCTCTTTCCGCCGTAGATGACGGAAGCGATCAGCATTTTCTTGCCCTGCGTCTCGCAGGTGGAGGGAACGCTCCTGTTCTCGTCCACTTCGACGGTGATATTCGCAGGCTTCTGCACGTCGCCGCAGTACTTGCAGGTGAGCGTGACGGTCGGCGTCTCGCCGTCCCAAGTCCACTCGTCTTCATAGAAATGATCGTCCTTCGGGATGACGAGGTCGGCTTTCTCCAGCTCTTCTTTGCATTCGGCATCCGCGAAGATCTTGCCGCAGTAAGAGCACTCCCAATACTCTCTGGTGCCTTCCGCGGCGCAGGTCGCATCGACCTTTTCATGATGCACGGCTGCGTGCGCGTTCTCATCGACGGGGATGACTTTCTCAAGCGTATTTCCGTGTTCGCATTCGAACAGCCCTTCGCCCGCCGAAACGCAGGTCGCTGGGGTACCCGAAACAACCTTCGTATAATCGCAGACGTGAACGGTCAGTTCCTTCTTATAGGAAATGCCGTCTGCCGTCACGGTATAGCGGATGATATGATTTCCCTTATCCGTCATCGCAAGCGCGTCGCCCACGCTGACGGTCGACTTCGAGCCGTCGGGCTTGACCCACTCAACAGAAAGCTCGGCATCTTCGCCCGCCGTGTAGGTAAGTTCGGGAACTCTGAGCTGCGTATCGCTGCCCAGCTGCACGCCGGGAAGCACGGGGATGTCGTCGAAGACGGGCATCGCCTTGCCGCGCGTGTACCAGACGGGCTCGTAGGAGAAGCTCTCCGTATCGAAGGAGACTTCGTCCGCCGCCGTCGTCACGTCATAGAGCAGGAAGTCGATGGCGCCCGTCACCTTGACGGAGACGGTATAGCCGTTTGCAAACGAGATCTTGGGAAGGTTGGACTTGCTGCCCGTGCCCTCCGTGACAGTCTCAAAGCCATTGAGGTCGTTCTCGAAGGAGGCGAGGATCAGTTCGGTATTATCATACTTTCCGCTGTGTACGACCACATTCAGCACATCGCCGTTCCATTCGAGGCCCAAGATACCGACAGAACTTGCATCGCCGACAAAGGGTCTCGCTTGAGCCTTACCGTTGTTCGTTACATCTGCATATGCATAATAAAATGTATCGCCGCCCCATGAATCGCGTGCGCAGTAAAGCGTCGTGCCGTTATAGACATATTCGACATATGCCGCACTCTGATAAGGCGCAAGCCATACGACTTTGAAGTAATTCTCGGGGTTGCCCGCCTCGGCAATGGTGAACTCCACCCTGCCGTTGACAGCCCAGCCTTCCTCTGCCGCCGTGCCCCAGCGGAGCTCGGTATTGCCCGTAAAGCGGCCGACGAAGTCGAAGGTGTAGCTCGGTTCGATGGTCGGCTCCAGCAGCAGGCCGTTTTCGGTCAACGTTTCACCCGAAGCGCCCTGCCCGTTCGCCGTCACCTTGGCGTCCTTCACGCGCACAACGTCCTGTGCCGAAAGCGCCGTCATATTGCGCACGGAGAGGGTGATGATCTCGGAGACCGTCGTATTGTTCCAGGGGACATTGTAGCGGACATCCACTTCGTCGCCCGCTTCGAGGCCGGAGATGACGCCGCCCGTGGCTTCCGTCCACTCGCCGCCGTTCACGCGGTAGTCGATATCCGTGACGGGGTTTTTCGCCGAAGGGTTTCCGTTGGTGGCATAGGTCGCCGCAGGAGGCGTAATGTCCTCGCCCGCCGCAACATATTTTTCCTCGGGAACCGTGATGGACGGAACGTCATACCAAGTCTGATAGAACGAAGGCATCGCGTCCAACGTTTCCGTATTCAGCGTATAGACGGTGCCGTTGTTTTCAGACCTGTATGCATCGCCCGTTTCGCTGACGGCGATCGATTCAAGCAGAAAATCGCAGGCTTTGTTATTCGCATTGTCGGAAATATCAAAGCGGATCGTATAGCCGTCTTTGAAGGATTCCAGCTTGGGAAGATTGGGCGTCGATCCCTGCCCCTCCGTCTTGGGTTCAAAGGTTTCGGGGTCTTCGGCAAAGGAAGCAAGCACACGCTTAAACGGAGCTCCCCAGTTTGTATTCGAAGTCAAAATGACATTCAACGCACCGTCGGCGGTCATTTCAAGCCCGAAATACGATGTTTCACGCCGAGGGTCGGCTTGCGAGCCCGCATCCTGGAAAACGCCCATGACGGGGAAAAAATAATCGCTTGTATTTTTATAATAAAGCCAATCGGCATTATCGGCGCCTGTCACCTGATCAAAACTATCTCCATAATATTTTGACCTGCTTCTGGTCAATGTCTCCTCCCCGTACTCAAATGTTACATAGGCATACATACCCCAAACATCATCCAAATGCAGTTGGAACGTCTCCTCGGGATCGGTGATGGAAGTGACCGTCATGACTGCTTCACGATAGGAACCATCCCAAAATCCCTCACCCGGGAAAGCGATCTGCATACCGACGGAGCCCGTAAAAATGCCGTTCAGAGCAACGGTATAGCCGTCTGCGCTGTCATCTTTGGTAGAAGCGACATAAAGCCCCGTATCTCCGACAGCCGTACCCGCAGGCTTTCCGTCACTGCTATTGTTCTTTAACTTGTACTGCCGCGGGGCGGTTTCCACTTGCGCGTCGCCCGTTACGGCAACAAGCGATGAGATCCCTACACTTTCCGCGTCCGCTTTGAGCAGAAGCCCACCCGCACAAGTACTTGCGCCCAGGGCGGCGGCAAGCAAACACGCGAGCATCGTCTTCTTCTTGCTAACTGTGTTCATAAAGTTTCCTCCTATCTTTTTTTCTTTTATTTGTCTTGGCGGGCGCCCCTTTGCCCTTGACGGGGAGCCGCCTTTCGACCGTTTTTCTTTCTGCCCGACGGCGGAACACGCCGCCGCCCTTGACAAATGTTTTGTTTTTTCCTATAATAGTCACACGACCGATCTTGCGGATGGTACTTATTATGGAGTTATCTCAGTTCGAACGGGAGACGCACACGCTGACGATCACGGGCGCCGCCTCGGAAAACACCGATATCAACGTCGAACACTACGGGTTCGAGAACACCCTGCCCGATAAGCCGCGCGTTTCGGCGGGGAGCTACCCCGCCTTCCGCCTGCACTTCATCATCGGCGGGAGCCTCACCTTCTTCTCGGGGGAAAAGCGCACCCAACTCAAACGGGGAGACTGCTTTTTGCTCCGCCCGGACGCCGACAGCGCCTATCAGACCAACCCCAACCGCCCCGCCAGCTTTTACTGGGTCTCGGTGAACGGGAAGAAGTGCAAGACGTACTTCGCGGAGATGGGCTTCGGCTTAGAGAGCGGCGTCGTTACGGTGCCGAAGGAGCTGCGGCGGGAACTGCAAAAGGCGTTCTTTGCCAACTTCGCCGTGCACGGGCCGCTCAGAGAGATCATCGACAGCGTCTTCCTTTCCAACTTCTTAAAAATTTATCAGCTGATGTATCTTGCCGCCCATCGCGACAAAGAACCCCAAAAGACGGGCGTCAAGCGCAAGGAATATGTGGAGCAGGCGCTCGAATATATCAACCGCCGCTATTCCGACCCCGAGCTCTCCGTCAAGGAGATCGCAAATGCCATCCACATCCACGAAAACTATCTTTCGCATACCTTCCGCGAGGAGATGGGGCTGCCCTTCCGCGAATATCTTTCGCAAAAGCGCATCTCCATGAGCTATGTCCTGATGGAGAAGGGCATGACTTCGATAAGCGAGATCGCCTATGCGGTCGGGTTTTCCGATCCGCTGTACTTTTCCAAAGTGTTCAAACGATATAATCACATCTCGCCGTCCGAACATCTCAAGAAAATGCATACCCCCCCCCCATACTTAAATTCTTGAACGTTTTCCCGCGCCGCCCAAAGCGGCGCTTTTTTATTGTTCCGCACGGACGAGGGGGAGCTCCGTCATGCGCAAATTGGTGCAGCCGTACGGGATGAGGGTGACTTTTTTCCTGCATCCTAAGGGGGTGCGGCTTCGGGGCGTTTCGCGGCAGACCGCCTTCTGCCCCTTCCGATACCCCCATGCGATGGGCACGGCGTCCGTTTCGAGGCAAACAGGCGGCGCTTCGGGCGTGAAGGGAGCTTCGAACGCCCGCTCCTGCACGGAGAATTGCTCCCCGCACAGCGCGAACTGCCATTCGCCGACAGGCAGAACGTCGTAATCGCAGTAAGGATAGCGCCGTTCGACGCCGTCTTTTTCGTATTCGCGCCGTTCCCAGCGTTCGGGGATGGGCAGCGCATACACCAAGGGGCCGCGCGCGACGGCATACAGCCCGCGCGGACGGGGCATGAGCCGCACTTCAAAGCGCAGTTCGACGATCAGCGTCTCCTGCCCGCTCCAACGCTTGCGGACGGTGTAAAAGCCGTCCTCTGCCTTCTCCTCCCTTCCGTTCACCGTAAAGGAAACGCAGGAAGAGGGGATGCGCAGTCTGAGCGCGAATTCGCCCTCCCCTTCCACCGTGTAAATAAGCTTCCCGCGGAAGGGATATTGGGTGTCGAGCACGACATGCACGGGCGTTTCGCCCAGCGTCGTTCTCACTTCGCAAGGCACGAGCGCCGCCGAGACGAGGGTGTCTTCCCCCTGTTTGAAAAACGCCGAGAGCGCGAATTTGGGGAAGCCCTGCCCGAAGTTTGCCGTACAGCACCCGAAGTTGGGCTCCAGCCCGAACACGTTCGCATCGGGAGAGTTGGTGTTGAAGACGCTCGGTTCGTTCTGCACCGTACAGGCGATCTGATTGCTCTGCTGATCGTATTGGTGCGACCACATATCGGGCGAGACCGCCGCGGGCAGAGCGTTGAAGGCGAGCATTTCCAGCCTGTCTGCCCAGACGCTCTTTTCCGTCAGGGCGAACAGCCATTCATAGGAATACATCGCCTCGACGACGCCGCACAGCTCGGTGCCGTGGATGGGGCTCGTGCCCGAAAGGCACTCGTCCCCCGTGAAATGCCCGACCGCCGTGCCGTGATACTTTTCAAGCGATCGGAACATCCGCTCCGCGTCTTTGTCCTGAATGCGGCCTTCCTTTTGCAGGAAGCGGCGGTAGAGCGGCCCCGCTTTGAGGCTCATGGCGGCGTTCACGACGTGCGTATACATCGTCCACTTCTTGTCCGTCTTCTTCCAGAGCGGGCCCGCCGCCGAAAAGTCGGTCCCTTCGATCTTCAGGATGTGCGCAAGCTCCTTCATCCACGGCTCGGGGCGGCGTTCATACAGCCACAGGAGCGGGATGAGGCATTCGTACCACCTTGCTGCCGCCCAGCCGTGCGGCGCGTCGGTGCGGATATGATCGCGGTACTGAAAGAGCGCGCGGTAGACCGCCTCTTCGATGCGCCCGTCGTCCGAACATTCCTGCCATACGACGAGCACTTTCAGGATGAGGAAGAGCGCCCAGACGTCGTAGCTCTTGCGCTCCTCTTCGGAGCAGGGACAGATCCAGCCGTCTTCGCACTGCCCTGCAAGGATCTTGTCGATATACCGTTTGGCGCGGACGATCATGTCTTCATCCCTCAGCAGAAAGGCGAGCGGGATGAAGCCGTCCAGCCAATAGGGAACGCGTTCCCAGCCCTCGCGGCTGCCGCCCACCCATTTGCTGTCGCGCACGTCCGGCCAGACCTTGTCGAGATTGCCCGCAAGCCCGCGCGCTTGAATTTCGAGCTGCTCTTTCAGCCAGCCGCGCGGAGAGATCTCCTTTGCCGTCAGCCGCTGCATACTGCCCCGTCCTCCGCTTTCAGCCATACGATCTGCATGGGCGCAAGGGTCATCCCGCGGGAGCTGCCCGAAGCGTCGAAGAAGGTCGTCTTTTGCTCTTCGAACGTGTTGTTGACGAGCGCGTACTCCCCGCTTGCCGCGTAATAGTGGCAGTCCACGGCGACGTTCGTACTGAAATTCTTCTCCGCATACTCTTCCTTCTGCGCCGTCCAAAGGAGGGCACGGTAGAGAAGGCGCGCGTTTTCAAAGGAGTACGGCAGCCCCGTGATGTAAAAGCTCCTGCCCTTGCCGTAGGTATTGACGGCTGCCTTCACTTCGCCCACGTTCACATTGCGTGTAAAGCGCTCGGAGAAGGCGATCTTCAGGACCTTTGTCCCGCTGAGCGCGTAGATATTCTTTTTATCCTCGCCGAAGTCGGGCGCGGGCGTATCCGCAAAGATGAAATGCCCCTCCTCCGCCGTGATGTTATATTTATCGGTGTTGAGGGAGAGCCCCTTCTCTTCGTCTACGCCCAAAATGTCGGCAAGGGCGAAGAACCTGCCCTGCTTTGCATACGCCGTCGGCTCGCCCACGCCCACGAACCCGCCGCCGCGGGCAACGAAGGCGCGCACTCTTTCCTGCACTTCGGCGTCCTGCCAATGTTCCCCGCCCGACCACGCCGTGTATGCGTCGCCTGCGTTGAGTAGGACGTCGATCTTATCGAGCGCGCCCGCCTTCACGTCGTCAAAGTCGATGAACGACACCTCGACGGGCAAGCCCGAGAGCGCTTCTAAAATGCCCTGATAGGAATAAGCCTGCTGATACCACAGTTCGTGCGCCGTCATGAAGCACTGCCAGCTGCGGAGTTTCCCCCAGCAGTTGAGCACGGCGACCTTTACGGCGCAAAAAGGCTGCTTCCCTTTGACGCCCGCATAGATACGGCGGAACTCCTCGCACACTTCGCCCGCCCGCGCTACAAACTTGGGGAACTTTGCCGCCAAAGACAAATACCCGCCGAAGCCGATGCGCTCGAGAGGCGCGCGCATCATCGCGCGGCGCGCCGTCATCCAATTCTTGTTGAGCTCGGCGACCGCGCCTTCCTCGTTCCCTTCAAAGAAGGTATCGGGGAAGAAGTACGGCAGCATCCGCCCTTCCACATATTTGACGCCGGGCATATCCGAGAGCATCCTGACGGTCACGCCGCCGCCCACGCTGCCCACGACCGCGTCCAGCCCGATGTCCGCAAAGTACTTGCCGTACGGCTCGGTGCCGATCCACGAATCGCCCAAGAACATCATCGCCTCTTTGTTGTAAGCGTGCACGAGCGAAACGAGCTCCTTCACCGTTCTTGCCACATAGCGCATGGTGAAGTCCATATAGTCACGGAAATGTTTGTTCGGCACGCGGTGCGGGGAGTTGTAGTACCCCTCGTCCACGAAGTCCTCCGCGGTGAGTCGGTAACCGTATTCCTTTTCAAACTCGTCGAGCGCGCGCGGCGAAACGGAAGCGTTGTAGCCGAACCAATCGACGATCTTCTCCTTCCCCGCCTCGTTGAACACGAGGAAGAAGTGGTACAAAAAGGTCGTGAAGCGCACGACGGTGACGTCGGGATGCGTCTTTAACCACCCTTCCAACACTTCCTTGATATGCGCCGCCGTGAGCGGATAGCGCGGGTCGTACGGGCTGTGTTTGTCGGTATCCCAGCCGTTGGTGATGTAGTTATACATCTGCGTGGAATCCCACACGTTGTGCGCGAGGAAAGAAACGGTGTATTCGTGATACGGCTGCGCGTGTTCGATGACGATGCAGCCCTCCTTCTCGTCTGCTTTCCACTCCGTATGTTCCTTGCCCGTCGTGCGGTCGATGACCTGCCAGAAGCGCAATGCGTCTTTGCTGTGATCGGGCTTGACCTGCTCCGCATAGTACCCTTCGGCGGGGAATATTTTCAGCGTTTCTCCCGCTGCCGTCTTTCTCTCGCTCAGCAAAAAGAAGTGCTGCAATTCTTCGGGATGCGCCTTCGCCCATGCGACGTCGCCGCGCGTGACGAAGTACGTCTCATATACCTTTCCCGCGATCTCGCCCGCGTTGGCGGGAAGCTTGGTGCCGTCGCAGTCTCTTACGGCGTCCGCGCCCCATAGTTTTGCTATTTCTTTCGTCCCCTCCACGAAACTCTCGTCCGTGGGGATGGTCACCCGTCCTTTCATACTTCTTCCTCGTTGATCTTTCTGATCTCTTCTAAGGGCACTTTGGGCGTGCGGTCCTCTTTCAACAGTCCGTTGACTTCCTGCTGCACATCGGTGAGCTGCGTATAGCAATAGCCGACAAGCGGCATTCTCTTTGCCGCCGTGAACAGGCTGCGAAGGCGTTCAAGGTATTCCGCCTCGTCCCTGACGGCGCTGCCGTACCCCCACGCTTCGCCCTTCTCGTCCGCACGGAACGCCGTGCCGCCGAACTCGGAAAGAACAACGGGCTGCCCCGCATACTCCCATCCCTTCGCCAGCGCGAACTGCGTGCCCGTGCGCGCGTCGCCCTCGGTTATTTTTTCGATATCCGAATACATGGAATACAGCTTATCGCCATCCTGCGTGTACTGATGAACGGTAAGGAGATCCGTGAACGTATGCGCCCAGCCGTCGTTGCCGATGACGGGACGGCGCGCATCGTACGCCTTCGTCTGCCAATACAATGCGGAGACGAAGTTCTGCGTGCGTTCGTCCTCCGCCAGCGCGCGGACGCCCCAACTCTCGTTGCAGCACACCCACGCGATGACGCTCGGGTGGTTGTAATTCTGCCGCACGATCTCCGTCCATTGCGACGTGAGTTTTTCCATGTTCTCCTCGGTGAGGAAATAGGCGGAGGGCATCTCGCACCACACCCCCAACCCCATGACGTCCGCGTAGTAGAGGTACCTCTCGTCCTCGATCTTTTCGTGCTTGCGCACCGCGTTGAAGCCCATCGCTTTGGTGAGTTCGATGTCCTTTACGATCGCCTCTTCGTCGGGCGGCGTGAACCCAGACTCGGGCCACCAGCCCTGATCGAGCACCATTTTCAAATACTTGGGGATCATGCAGTGCGTGAACTGCCCGCCCCGCACCGAAAAGTCGGTCATGGCGAAGTAGGAGCCCACTCTGTCCGTGATCTTCCCCTTCTTTTTTACCGTGAAGGTAATATCGTAGATGCTCGGCCAGTCGATGTAGGAGATATTCACCTGCTCCACGGCGCGTTCGGAAGATACGCGCACGCGCACCTTCTGCTCGCTCGCGTCCGCCGTGACGCTCCCCGAACAGATAGATTCGCCCTGAAATTCTACTTCGTACTCCACCGTCACGTCCTTTTGGGGCTTCGTGACGGAGAAGACAAGTTCCAATTCCCCTTCGTTGGGGTACGGCGTCATGCGGAGGGAGGATAAACGCACCTCGTCCGCATACTCCATCCACACTCTCTTCCAAAGCCCCGTCATCTGCAAATAATTGCAGCCGTGGTTGTGATCCACCCAGCGCTGTTTGCCGCGCACCTGCAAGGGCGTGAGCGCGTCGTCGCAGCGGATGACGAGCAGGTTTTCCCCCGCGTGCAGAAGATCGGTGATGTCCAGCGAAAAGCGCGAATAAGCACCTTCATGGCTGCCCGCCTCTTTGCCGTTCACATACACCGTGGCAAGATAGTCCGCACCGTCCACGTTGAGAATGTTGCGCTTGCCCGCGCGCTTTGTGACTTTGCGCGCGTACCAGACGGTTTCGTGCGGCGTTTCGTCGCCGATGCCGCTCTTTTTCGTCTCATAGGTGAACGGCACTTCGATCTTGCGCGGAAGTTTGCCAAAAAGCGCCTCGCGCGCCTTCACCTCTTCCCCGAACGCGAACGACCATTCGCCGTTCAGGTTTTCCCACCCTTCCCGCACGAACTGCGGGCGAGGGTAATTTTTGATGTAACACTTTGCGTGACGGATCATCAGATCATGCGCTCCTTGTCGATATACACCATCTGTCCGGGAACGATCCACACGTCACAGCTGCGCGGCGCGAGCTTTCCGCCGAACACAAGGCGCAGCTTGGTGGGAAGTTCCCCGTCCATATTGACGAAGGTAAAGACGGGATCGCCGTCCTTGTCCTTCCAGCGGGTGACGGCGACCTGCGTCTCGTGTACCACGACGGAGACGGAGAGCAGGGTATCGTCCTTCGTGAAGAGCGGGAACCCGCCCGCGGGACGGCTGAAATAGCGCACCCACTCCCACGAACACGCCGCAAGCTTCCCTGCAAAAAATTGCAAGAAGACGCGGTCTTCATACGAGATCGCATCGAACGTGCGCGTCCGCTTCCCGAACATATCGACGGGATTTTCGCGGTAGTTGCCGTCCAGCGTCGCCTGATAGAAGGAAAACCAATGGAAGCCCGTCGCCCCGTGCGCAGCAGCCGTATAGATCTGCCAGCGGATGTCGTCCTGCGTGGGCACGCGGTATCCCCAATGCCCGACCGAGAGAAGAGAGACGAAGAGCCTCACGCCCGTGCGGCGCGCCGCTTCACCGAAGATGCGGAGATTGAGGATATGGCAGTCCTGATAGTACTCCCTGTCGAAATAGGCGCACTGGCCGTAGCTGTCGAACGAGAGAAGCGTCGCTCCGCTGCGGCGGATGAAATCTACGAGCAGCTCGGTATATTCTTCGGGCGTGCTCACCCCCATCGTCTCCTCAAACCCGTGCCAATAGGGGAACATATTGAGGAACGGGGTCAGACGGGGCGCCGCTTCGCGGACGATCCGATATGCCGAAACGGCATATTCCCAACTGTGCCTGTCGGGCTCATCGCCGACATGGAAGCCGAACACGGCGGGGTGATCTCCGAAATCGGCAGCCGCCGCCGCGACGTCTTCGCGGAAGCGCGCTTCCCCCACCTCGCGGAGGTGATGATAGCGCGTGCGCGCATCGCAGACGATAGCGCGCATGCCCGCCTTTTCGCATTCGTCCAAAAGGCGGAGCATCCTCTCTTTCTCGTGCCGCGCGGGGTCGTACTCGAACGTCATGGGGAGGGTGATCCCCGCGTCCTTCCACTCCGCGACGGCCTCTTTCTCGTCTTTGAAGCCGACGGGCTGATAATTCCAGAAACTAAAATCGTAACCCATAGTAACCTTTTTGCGTCACAGCCGTTCAAAATACGGCAAAACTTCGAGCGGCGCGCCGACGCGGACCGTCTGCCCGCCTTCATATACCGCCCCGTCGGGAACATACTTCCAGCGGCACCCCGAAGGGAGGATGACGCTGCGCTCCCGCATCCCCTTATAGAGGACGGGCGCGACGAGGAGTTTATCGCCGAGCATGAACTGATCGGAGACATCGGAAAGCCCCTGCGCGGGGAATTCATATTCCATATGCCGCATGATCGGATCGTTGAGCTTGGCAGCCTGTGCGAGCAGAGAACGCAGATACCCGCCGTACTTTCCGCGCAGGCGCACGCAATTGCGCACGATGGAACGCACGTTCTTTGAGCTCCTGTTCCAGACCGCATAGGAAAATTGGATGCTGGGCATGAGCGCGGCGCACTGGCAGGAACGTACCATGAGTTCGTCGTCGTGCTGCCTTCCGTCGCCGAAGTCGGCCTCCTGCCCGCCGCCCACCATATCGGGGCAGCAATAAGGATACCCCGAAAGCCCCGCCTGGAGCATATTGGGGATCAGGGAGAGGATGCCGCTCTTGCCTTCCCAGCAGCTGTTCTTGTCTGCAAGGCGCTGCATCACGGGATAGCCGCCCAGCCCGACGCACGCGCGCAGCTCGGAATACTCATATTCCGCCGCGAACTGCGCCCAGAGCTTGCTCTGATCGTTGGGCGTGACGTTCCCGTAAGTCAGGTCGTCCGAATCGTAATAGCCCGCGTCGCCCGCGTCGAATTTGAACCCGTCCGTTCCCATGGCTTTGAGGTCGTCGAGCTGAGAACGCAGCCACGTCTGGGCGGCGGGCGAGCTCATGTCGAGGACGGCACTCGTCCCGTTCCACCAGCGGCGCATGGCGATCTTTCCCGTGCGGTCGCGCACGAGCGCGCCGCTCTTTGCAAGCTCCTGAAAATCGGGGACGGCTTCGTTGACGAACGGGCACACCCAGAGCACCAACTTGAACCCGAGCTCATGGAGATGTTTCATGAGCCCTTCGGGATCGGCGATCTTGCTCTCGTCGAAGCGCCAGTCGCCGTAATCGCGCATCCAGCCGTCGTCCACGATCATGATGCCGGGATCCATGCCGCTTTCGATGATGCTGCCCGCATAGCGTTCGAGTTTTTCCGAACTGACGTTGCGCAGCATCTCCACCCAGGTACTGTACTGCGGCCGCAGGATCATCTCCTCGGGAACGGCCTTCCCGTGGGCAAAATGCTTTGCGGAAGCGGCGCGGAGCGCGCCTTTGAGCGTCCCGTGCCCTTCGGAGATGTCCGCCGTGCCCTTTACCTCGGAGAGCGTGATCTGCCCGCCCGCTTCAAAGCGGAGGATGCAGCCGTTCTCCACATAGATATACCTGCCGCGGCTGCTCACGAAGAGCGCGTTATACTGATTGTCCGTACGGTTGATCGTGCCGTTCAGCTCATAATCGCTGGACTTTGTGAGGGGCATCTGCATTCCGTGTGCGACCACGCCGCCCCACCACGCTTCATCCGGAAGACAATTGAGATAATAAATCAAGGCAAACCCCCTTTATCCCCTCATGGAATCGATAAAGTCGCTCGTACTGCTTCCTTCTCTGTAACAGGTCCCCTGCACGATCTCCGCATCCGCCTCGAAGGCATCCAGCATCGTCATTTTGAGCTCGCTGTTCCCGGGATAGTAGGTATCGAAGTTGGAGAGGATCATATAGCGGACGCAGACGCTCTCTTTGAGGACGCGGTTGTAAAGCGTCTCATAGAGGACGGGATCGCTCTCCTGAAGGGGCAGATATGCCGCCTGCGCCTGTTCGAGCAGGTCGAGCGCCTGTTCGAGGATGCGCTTGGGCCAATACTGCACGATGTCGCCGGGGCCCTGATAGCACAGAAGGTGATAGCCCTCCGTCCTCGTCTGAGCCATCATGTTGACGTTGGAGCGCATGAGGTCGATATACTGCTGCATATAGGGCGCGCCCGCCTTATAGAAGTGCTCCATAAAGTCGTCCATGAGTTCGCCGACGTTTTCATCGGGATCCCACATGAGCTTCGCATTGAGATAGGTGTCGAGGTCGACGAGCGAACGCAGTTCCGAACCCGTCGTGTTCTCTCTGTTCAGATAGACGACGCCGATCTCATCCTTGTAGAACTTCAGGTTGGTCTTCAGAGAGTCAAAATTGTCGTAGAAGAAGTAGTAAGCGCTGTAATTGGTGTTGTAGTCCCAGACGGCGATGTTGTCCGTGATGCCCTTCCAACCCTTGAAGTACTGATAGATGGACTGATTGTAAGTGCAGTCGGGATCGGAGAACGCGTGCTTGTAGCACACGGGGTTGAGGGGCGTCACACGGACGTACAGCTTGTCGCAGGGGCGGCAGCTCTCATCGACGATCTCCCCCGTATCGAGGTTGACGGGCGGGATGATACTGCCGCTCGCCGTATAGCCGAACATGCAGTAGACGAGCCCGCGCGAAGCGATCTCGGGATCCTTTTCCACCTCGTTGACGACGTCGTTCATGAAGCGGACGATATAGCCGCTCAAACCGTATGCGGAACGCTCTTCGGCGCAGCTGCACGCCTTGACGGAGTTGCCGTTTTCGTCCGTCTCCGTCCTGCCCGAGCAATAGCCCGTGCCGTCGTTTTCGCCCAGAGAGACGATCTTGCCGTAGGGCGTCTGCTTGATGATGGACTTCAGATTTTCGACAAAGGTCGCCTTAAGGTCGGGATCGGTGAGGCAGAGCTGACCCGAAGCGAACCATTCGGGATGATAGTTTTCCTCATCGGAAGGATCGTTGTAGTTGGGCAACCCGTACGTCGGATCGTTCGTTCTCGGGATGATCTGATAGTAAGAGTGCGCGGCTAAGATCCAATCGCGGGAGTTGCCGTAGTCGAATTCCGCCGCCGAAGTGCTCGGGTTGAGGCGCAGCGACGTCGCGTACTCCGCATTGTAGGCGGCAAGGCCGTCGAACGCGCGTTCGCGGAAGGCGGGGGCTTCGGTCATATCGAAATCTTTGAGCATGGCTTTTTCCACGCTGTCGATGGCGACTTCGCCCACCGCATATACTTCGTAGCCGAACTGCTGTTTGAGGAACTCCTGCACCGAATAGATGGTGCCGCGCCCGTTGAAGCCGCCCATGACGACGGTATTGCCGAAGCGCTTGATCTTGAAGCCGTCCTCGTTGAGTTCATCCTGTTCGAGCGTCACGCCGCTGCTTTCCAGCACGGACGTATGCCCGACGGAGAGCAGCTTCGCGCTCTCGCTGAGTGCCGCGCCGCCGTCCGTGCGCACTTCGATGACGGCGCCCGTCGCCGCTTCGAACTGCTCTGCAAGCAGTTCGGCGGCATACGTCTCGCTCGCTTCCGCCTGCGCGGGAACGACGACGGAATACTCCGTCCTTCCGCCCTCTGCGAGCACGATGTCGGTATCTAAGATGACGGGTTTCTCCCCTTCCTCCTTGGACACGCACGCCGCGGCGGGGATGCAGAAACAGGCGGCAAGCGCCAAAGCCAATATGGTCTTTACTGTCTTATTCATGGTTCACCTCACTCTACCGTAACGGAGATCGTCACGACCGAAGCGTTATAGTCGGCATCGATCGCATAATAGACGAGCGTATAGCGACCTGCCGATGTGGGCATAAATCCCGTGATCGCATTTTCCGCCGTCACTTCGCCGAGCACTTCCATGGCGGCATCGGGACCGATGACATAGAGGAACAGGCGGGGCGCTTCATCGCGGTCATCCTGTACGACTGCGTTGGGGATGGAGACGATCTTTCCCGCCTTCCCGTGCAATTCTTCCTCGCTCGAGAGCGCGATCGTGGGCGCCGTCGTATCGGACGCACCGATCGTGTACGTCGCCTGCGAGGTGTTCCCCGTGGCGTCCGTCGCCACATAGCGGATGTAATACAGCCCGTAGTTTTCCACCGTGAAGCTCAGCCCGTCCCGATAGAGCTCATCCGCAAAGACGACGCTGCCGTCGGGCGACTGCACCGTGACGCGCACTTCCGTGTAGGGAGACAGCGCGTCGTAGGCATGCACCGCGGGAACGGAGACCGTCTGCCCGAGAACAAGCCCGGTCGGGAGCGTGCCTTCCAGCACGATCAGGGGGTTGGCGAGATCGTAGAAGTCCATGAGCTTGTACTGCGTCTCTCCCGCCTCGTTCTCCGTCTCCCTGTAGGTGACGTAGAACGCCTGCCCGCAAAGAGATGTGAGCGCGATCGCCGCGGTCGAGCCGTATTCTTCCGCCTGATAGTCGGCGACGGAGAGCGAGCCCACGCCTTCGAACGTCACGTCCAGATAGACCATGCCCGAAGCAAAGCCCTTCCACGCTCTGCCGTCGACGTTCTCTTCGATCTTGCACACCTCGTTGCCGTTGACGTCGTAGATGCTGCCGTCGCGGTAGGTGATGGTCAGAGAGCCCGCGACTTCGCTTGCATAGGCGTTGTCCTGATACAGCCAATAGTTATACGAGCCGTAAAGCGTGTATTTCTTCCCGCCGTTGGTGGTCAGGAAAGTGTAGGTATCCTTGATGCCGGGGTCGGTGGAAGACGTGATGTCTTCGAGGACGAGATCGAACCCGACGGAAGCATCGAAGCTGTCGCGCAGCGAGAAGCGCAGCGCGGAGAAGTTCTTCATCGTCGCGGGGACGAAGAAGGTGACTGTAAAGCCCTCTGCCTGAAGAGGGTTGGCAAAGCCGAAGCTGCGGCTGCCCGCGGCGCCCTCCTCCGTGCGGATGCGGTAGTACTCGAGTTCCTCGCCCGCCGCATTGTATTCGACGTTCACGCCTTCCCCGAAGAGGAAGTAATCGTCGAGCTGGTAGGAGCCGTCGTTCACATAGTCCTCCGCCGCGGGATCGGGCTTTTCGCGGATCTCCACCGTGTAGCTTTCCACGGATGCGCCGCCCACCGTATAGGTGACGGTAAGTTCGGTGCCGAACTTTTCGATGTCGGGGGTAAATACGCTTCCCGCAGGCAGCGTTTCGCTCTGCCCGTTCCCCGAGAGGGTGACTTCGACCGCCTGCGCGATGCCCGTGCCCCAAGTCGTCTCATAGTCGTAAGCGTTCAGCTCGGGCAGGATGACCCTGACGCCGTCGAACAGGCGGCGCAGATGCTGCACCGTGCCGTGGACGATCATGCCGTCCGCCGCCGAGACGTTATAAACGAGTTCCGTGCTGTGCGTGAACCCGAGCCAGTCGGTAGCGGAATAGATCGCGCGGTATTCCCCCTCAAACAGCGGGATGAACACGCCCTGATCTACTTCGATCACCTCCTGAGGGTACCCCGCACGGACGATGCGCACATCGGTCTTTACGATGTAAGCGCCCTCCCCTGCCGTAAACTGCGCCTCGGGGAGAGAGACCTCCTCTCCGACGGAAACGTCGAGCGTTTCCGCCTCGGCATACACCGAGACTGCGGGCGCGGCCTTCTGCGCCGTGAAGCGCAGCGTCTTCTGAACGAGATTGCCCGCCTTATCGCCCGCCGAATAAGAGATCGTGTAGAAGCCCGCCTTTTCGGGGACGAACGCGTTGTCCGTGACCGTCACTTCCTTGCCGTCGGGATCGGTGAGCACGATCTTGCACGCCGTCTCGCCGTCCACCGTGTCGAGGCAGGTGAACGTGGGAAGAGAATAGCTCCTGCCCACAAGGGCGGAGGGCGCGGTGCCTTCCGAGACTTCCTCCCCGAAGGTGAGGACGGGCGCCTGCGTATCGGAAACTTCCGCCCCGTTCAGAGGCGTATTGAAGGCGTTGAGGACCATATACGAGGGCGAACCCGAACGGTGCTGCTTGGAGCAGAAGGAGAGTTTGACCTTCCCGCTCGAGAAGCCCTTCCATTCGTTGCCGTAGCCGACCGATTCGCTCCAGTCAAGATCCATGATGCAGTACTTATAGCCCTGCTGGCCGGTGACCCAGACCGCCTTGTCCGCAAAGTCGTAGTGCAGGATGATGGAACGGTGGCGCGCCTCCATCTTATCGAATTTGAGGTATTCGGGAAGATTGTCGTCTAAGGAAGGGAGTGCAGCCTCGTTCGTCGTGCCGTCGAAGCCGACGTAATACTTATCGTTGAAGCCCCACGTCCCTTCCGAATAGCCGGGGCGGTAGTCGCCGTACTGATAGCCGCAGGGCTCCAGTTCGGCGGTCTCCGCCGTGAACGTCGCAGGGAACCACTGCGAGGGCTTGATCTTGATGAGGAGATAGTTGTCCTCATCCTCCGCGTCCGTGAGCTTCACGTTAAATTCGTTGAAGTCGGCATTGCCGCGCGCCGTTGCAAGGGGCGTGAACGCAAAGAGGATGTCGTTCGCACTAAAGGAGGAGATATCCACCACGTTGGAAAATTCCACCCAGCGGTTGGCGGAGGAGGGCGTGAACTTCACGCCGTTCATCTGCCATGCCTCGAGCCCGAGGTCGGAAGACTCTTGGGTGTACTCCGTGACGGCATTGGCCGCATCGAGCTCCTTGCCGTAGAGCATATAGTCGGGCACGGGGACATCCGACTGCACCGTGACGCCCTGGGGCAGCGTAAACAGCGCGGCGGGCGAGCCCTCGGCGGGGACGGAAGTATCCTCCGCCGCAACTCCCGTGAGCGCCGCTCCGACACCGCCTGCCGCCAGCAAGCCGGCGGCCAGCAAGAGGGATACTATTTTTTTCGTTCTTGTCATACTTGTTCTCCTGTCAGCCTTTCAGTCCGCCCAACGTCAGCGAACCCATGAGTTTGTTGCGGAAAATAAGGAATAGAATAAACACGGGAAGCGCGAGCATCAGAAGCCCCGCGATCTGGATGGGCGGCGTCGCGATGTTGACATCCGCCACCGAGAATTGGAACTGATATGCGCCGTACGAGAGATTGGGATAACTCGGCAAATAGATGATGGGCGTCATATAGTCGTTCCAGAGCGTGATGAACTGCTGGATGAAAAGCACGCCGAAGATGGTGCGCGTCATCGGCCACATGATGAGCAGCATGGTGCGGAAATGCCCCGCGCCGTCGATGAACGCCGCCTCTGCATAGCTCCAGGAAACGCTCTTCCACGTCGCATAATAGATGAGGAAGATGTACCCGAACGCGCCGCACTGCCAGAAAATGACGCCGAGCAGCGAATCGTACAGGCCGAGGTCGGTCAGCAATTTGATGTTTGCCGCCAAAGAGCTGCTGATGGGCAGATAGTTGGTGATGAGCACGATGACCCACAGACCGCGCACCCATTTCAGATAGCTGTACTTTGCAAGGATGTAGCTTGCAAGGCACGCCGTGATGACGGAGACGACGCCCGAACCGCCCGCATAGAGCAAGCTGTTGAGCAGCATCTCGGGCGCCATGATCTCCCTGCCCTCGCGAAAGATCTTCAGGGCAGAGAACGCCGCGGCGTAGTTGCTGAACTTCCAGCCATACCCCTCTCCCCCTTTCGGGAAGAAGAGCGGGTCTTCATAAAAGTTGATGTACGTCTTCAAGCTGTTGATGACGCCCAGAACAGCAGCCCCAAAAAGATGAGGCACCAAAGCGCGACGGCGATCCATGCAACGGTCGGGAAGATGTTGCCTTTGATGCGCAGTTTCCTGCGCTTTTTGTTTTCTGTATTGCTGGCGGGCGCGGCCTGTTCCTGCGGCGCGCCGCCGATCGTTTCGTTCATCTGACACCTCCTTAAAATTCCGCCTCGGGATCAAACCTGTCGAACAGCTTCTTGGTGCCGTACACGATAGGAATGGAGACGAGACCGATGAGCAGATTCGCCGCAGAGGTATAGCCGTACATGAAGTCGGCGGCGACACCGCTCATGGAATTATCCGAAATGACGGATACCATCATGTAATACCCGAAAGAGATCGCGCTGTCGGGCAGGTACGTCCCGCTGGCGCCGTCTCCGTAGATGGCGTAGAGCGGCCCTTGTGCCGTGAAGAAGCCCGTGAACATACCGAGGCAGTAGATCTGCAGCACGGAGAACATGAGGGGCAGCGTGATGTAACGGAACTCCTGGAAATAGGACATCCCTTCGAGCTCGCCGAATTCGATGAGTTCCTTGGGCGTGCGGCTCATCGTGCCGATGTTGATGAGCAGCGAGCCGGGAAGCCCTAAAAAGAACTGATACAGGATGAGCGTCAGGAACACCTTGTCGTCGTCCCCGAGCGGGGAGAGGAATTGATCGTACGGTTTCTCGAGCAGATTGGTCCACACCCCCAGAAGGCCCTGCGTCATGAACGTCTTGAACAAGAGCGCGATGACCATCGCCGAAACGATGGAGGGAATGAACAGGACGACCTTCATGAAGCCGGATGCCAGCATATCTTTATAGATGACGAAGGCAAAGATGAGGCTCAGGGGAAGGCAGATAAGTCCCGTCAGATGATAGGCCATACCATTGAGGAAATATCTGCCGAGCGGACGGGTCGTAGAAAAGAGGTCGGTGACGAAATTCCCAAAGTTGGTAAACAGCTGCCCGATGGGATAGTAGACCTGCGTCTCCGTCTCGGGGTCGAAGTGCTGAAAGGCAAGCAAGATGGAGTTGATGTTCCCGTAAAAGAAGAAGATGACCCACTGCACCAGCATGAACGCAAGCACGCACGCACAGAAGATGTGAGCGTTCCTCGTCGTTACGAGCATCTTGCGCTTTTTCTTCTTTTCGGGGAACGGAGGGACGCTCCCCTCGGGCAGAGCGGCGTCGATGCGCGCCGCTTGCTGCTCCTGCATACGATCGGTCATAATTCACCCCCGCATCAGTTAGCAAGCTCGGCGTCCAGGCTCAGAGCATTCGGAGCATTGCGGTAGGTCAGAAGGCCGTTCATATATGCCTCCACGACGTCTGCGATCTGCGATTCTCCCGTCCACGATTTGTTCGCCTTGCGCATCGAGACCATGTTGGCGATGACGGCGGCGTTCGTGTAAGATCCGCTGTAAGTTCCCGATGCGATCTGGGTCGCCATGTTGACGGGAGAAGCGGAGTTGCGCACGTCGCTCGTCTGGTTGATCTTGTTCTTGCGGACGATCTCGATCGCGCCGTCCTCCGCCCTATCCTCCATCTGCAGTTCGAGGATGCTCTGAGCAAACGGCGTCATCTGCGACTTGGTATCTTCGGTGATGTCGTAAATATAAGGACGCACAGAGCCCGACCACTTGGTGAACACGTTCATCTGGCTGTCCGAATGGGTAAACTGGATCCAGAGCTTTGCGATCTTCTCCTTAGCCGCATTGCCCGCGAGCGTCTTTGCGTTGAGGATGATGGGATAGCCGCCCGAGAATCCGCCCACTTTGTACGTCTTGCCCTCCTCGACTTCCTCTTCCGTCGCGTGAGGGATGGGCATCATGCGGAACCTGCGTTTGCCGTAGGCGTTCTCCTCATTGGCAGCGCCCATCGAATTGAAGGTCGCGCGGGCTTCGTTTTCGAACCAGTCGCCCTCCATGATGGCGAGGATGCGGGGAGCGGACGTACTGATCTTACTCATGACGAAGTTTGCCTGCGCCGTGCTGTAAGAAAGGTTGTTCATGATGCCGTTGTCGTAGTGCTCGCCGCCCTTGCTGCCGTGCTCGAAGAGGCGCGCCGCCACTTCGACCATCTGACGATATCCCCTCGTCTGGGTGAGGAGATATGCGTTGTCTTTGGTGATGGTCTGAACGCCGAGCTCTCCGCCGAAATCGTACGTACCCGAATAGGTCTCGTACATCCTAATGCCCGAGTACTGCGCGGGATCGGTGACCCCTTCGTCCGTGCCGTCAACGTCGGCGATGACCGCGTTCTCGATGGAGGGCGTATAGTAATCGACGCTGTACATGAAGCCCGAATAGCCGCCCGCGCTGTGCGATTCGTTATCGCGGATGAGCGTCATCAGGTCGAAGAATTCATCCCAGGTGCCGGGCATGGCGACGCTGTCGCCCTCGTACTTGTAGCCCGTCATCTCCCCGACGAGCCCCGCTCTCTCGTACTTGTTATAAAGTTCTTCGTAAAGGTCGTAATCGATGATGAAGCCCGCGAGCGTATCTTCGTAAGGGAGCATGGTGAAGCTCACTTCGCTGCTGTTCGTCGCCCACTCGGTGTCCGCAAGGTTGTAAGTATCCCTGAAGTAGGGGTGCATCCTGTCGTACATGGACTGCCCGTCTTCGATCACTTCGAAGCCGTCGCCCGTCGCGTTGAGGGTGACTTCGCCGTCAGCATTGTACACCTTCTCGGTCGCCATCTCCGTCGTATCGTAGAGGATGCCGTCGGTGTTGAGGATATCGACGATGGCATTGCCCTCGGCGGTATAGAGGATATCCGCCTTGTCCGCGCCCGTCGAAAGGGAGGTCGCGATCTCGTCGAACGACTTATCGGCGGTAAGAAGGATCTTGACGCCCGTCTTGCCCGATTCGAAAGAGGTGTTCTTGAACATCTCTTCAAATTCGGCGATGCTCTCGTCGATCCAATCTCTGCCCAGACCGCCGTTGAAGTAGTGGATAGAGAGCGTGGTCACGTTCGCATACGGATCGACGCAGCCGGCAAACGCGGCAAGCCCCGTGGAAGCGATCACCCCCGCAAGGGCGATCATTGCAATTTTGTTAAGCTGTTTTCTCATATTTATCCTCCTTAATCTTTCTTATTGTTCTTTTTTCTGATGAACAGGATGGCTGCGGCCGCCGCTGCCGCGATGACGACTGCGCTGCCGATGCCGAGACTGCTCGTAAGCCCGCCGCTGCAGCCGCCGCTGCAGCCGCCGCTCACTTCGGCGGGCCGCACGGTGACATATGCCGTCACGGTCGAAGTATTGCCCGCGCGGTCGCGTGCCGTCCAGGTGACGGTGTACGTCCCCTCTTTCTCTGCCTTGAAGGTATTCCCGGAAAGTTCCACGTTCTCCGTTCCGAAGGTGACGCTCACGGTCACGGTAACGTCGGGATCGGCGTTGTCCTGAGCCGCACCTTCGGGAAGGCTCACGTCGCTGCCCTTCTCCACCGTCGTATCTTCAAAATCGACGGAAAGCTCGGGCGCCTCGGTATCGTCGATGACCGTCACGCGGCAGGAGGCATAGCCGATGAGCGTACCGTCCTCTGCCGTGAAGGAGACGGTGTACACGCCCGCCTTATCGGGGGTGAACTTGCCGTCCGTGACCTCGTACTGCGTTCCGTTTTCGTCGACGACGGTCACTTTCACGTCGAGCGCCTTGCCGTCGGCATCCTGTGCCGTGGCGGAGACGCTGACCGCAAACCCTGCATAGGCTTCGGAAGGCACTTCGCCGATCGTCACGACGGGGGCTTCCCGCCCGATGACTGCCACGGTACGCGTGAGTTCGATCGTTCCGTTCACGCCGTCGCTGACTTCATATACGATCTCCCACTTGCCGGGAGTAAAGTCGGTAACGGAAACGCTTTCCCCTTCGAGCACGGTATATTCCGCTTCGCCGACCATCTTGTAACGGACGGTCAACACCGCCGCTTCGGGCTGCGCCGCATCGGAAGCGACCACATCCGCTTTGGAGATCGTGAAGGAGCCGTCCGAAACGAGCACTTCCATATATTCTTTGATGCCGTCCGCAAACACGACGGTCGCGGGCGTCACGTCCTTCCACTTCGCATAGAGCGTCATATCGCCTGCCCAGCTGCCGAACGAGCCGTCCCACGTATCACTGAGATCGGACTTCGTCGACCAGCCGTCAAACACCCAGGATGCCCGCTCGACTTCGGGAACGACGAGAAGGAACTTGGTGTGCTCGGAATAGACGATGTCGTCCGCCGAGCCCTCTGCGACCTGTCCGCCTGTCAGATCGAAGGAAAGCTTCCAAGCCTGTTCGATGTGCAGGGTGAACTCGGCGTCCATGCCCGCCCATTCTTCGCCGCCGTCGGCG
Source organism: uncultured Clostridia bacterium (assembly GCA_944354535.1). Classification (GTDB taxonomy): domain Bacteria; phylum Bacillota; class Clostridia; order Christensenellales; family Borkfalkiaceae; genus Gallimonas. The sequence goes on along the minus strand of CALVPY010000015.1, from coordinate 33,315 downwards.
GGAATGGTGACGGTATAATCGCCGACCTGCGTATTATTGTGGAAGCTGTCAAAGTCGGCCTCGACGAGCTGATGCGAAATACCCCACGAGCCCGCGAACTCGCTCGCCGCGCCCATGAATGCGTACGAATACACTCTGCGCACGCTGCCTGCGTGAAGCCTTTCGGCAACATAGACGTTCTTCCCGCTGACATATGCGCAGTCGGGATCGATGTTTGCGGAGAACACATAGTCCGTCGTCAGATTGTCCCTGTTCGCCAGCGAGATGCCGTTGACGGAGAGGAAGGTGACGGGAAGTTCCGCGCTGCTCGAAGAGAAGCCGATGGAATAGCCTTGCGTGAGATCGACGCCCTCGCCGTCCGAACCGTCCATCATGGGGAGCCCGAAGCGGCGCTCTGCATTCATATCCAGAACGATGGCGCTCTGCGTATCCAATTCCTGTCCGCCGTACGGCTCGGAACCGTCAAATTCGGCGAACGTGAAGAGATTGCCGTTTCTGTCCGTTGCGCGCACGTTGAGAATATTGCCCTCCCAGACGAGCTGCAGCGTACCGAATTTTCCCGCCTCGTTATACATGATCCCCGCGCCGGGGTAGATGAGGCAGCGGTCGCCCGTCGGAACGTCGTAGAACATCGTGCCCTTGTCGCCCGACCAGCCGTCATAGGAGCCGTCCTCGATGAAGGTGCGGATCTCGTCCCCCATCTTCACATAGACGGCAGTGTACCAGCCGCCCGAATTTTCATAGACGATATCAAAAGCGGCGTTCCCGTTCAGGTCGTAGACGGTGAAGGTGAATTTGACGCCGTTGCCCGTGTTTGCATCGTTGAACTGCTGCGGGAATTCAAAGTCGATGGACATATTTCCCGAGAAGCTGCCCGCGAGCTTGCCCGAAAATCCGCCGTTCGTTCCCGTCAGCGTGATGCCCTGCAGATTTCTGATGTCTTTCTCATAGGAGACCTCCGCGCCCTGCACGTCCTGCATGATGTTGCCGATGGCATACGGCTCATCGTAGGCATTGAAGGTGATCTTCGCCTCGGCATCCCCCTGCGTATAGAGCACGGTGTGCAGGCCGCGGCTGCGGACGGTGTATTTGCCGTTCGAGGCGTCCTGCGTCCCTTCGGAGTCGGTCACGGTGATCGTTCCCGTGAACGTAGAAGGCTGCCCTGCCAGCACGACGGAGGGAACGGGAAGCGTTACTTCCGCGCCGACATAGGAAGAGTTGAGATATTCGTAGTCGCCGAAGGTGAACATGGGCGTCGTCTGCCACTTCGTATAGAACGAGGGCGCTGTTTGGAGCGTTGCCGTATCCAGCGTATAGACCGTTCCGTTCCCCTCTGCATACGGGTCGCCCGTTGCACTTGTCGCAATGGACTCGATGAGAAGGTCGAAGCTCTTTCCATTGTCGCCGTCGCTGTTCTCGATCGAGATCATATAACCCGCGCTCAGGTCGAGTTTGGGAAGGTTGGGCGCGGTGCCGCTCGCTTCCGTCGTCGGCTCGAACGAAGTCCTTTCTTCACAGAAGGAGGCGATCGTCTTGTGTACGCCAGCGGCATGTCCGCTGACGAGCACGACGTTGAAGGAGCCGTCCGTCTGCATCTCAAACCCGATATAGGGTTCTGACCGCCCGCCGTCGCTTTCCATCCATCCCTGGATGGGCAGATACTGCGCAGCGCCTACGTCCTTGACGTTGTCTGCCCGATAATAATAGGTATTGTTGTCCGCATAGGAATTGATCGTGCGGTACAGCGTCTGCCCGTTCCAGTCGTATGTCACATAGCCGTAACGCTGATACTCTCCGCCGATATGGACCTGGAACTTTTCTTCGATGTCTGCAACGGAAGTGACGGTTATCGTCGTTTGGGCAGTGGGTCCCCAAAATCCTTCCCCGGGGAAATATGCCTTGATGCCTGTGGAACCCGTGAAAATGCCTTTGAATTCCACGCCGTAGGAAAGCGACTTATCCGCGGGCGCAGCGATATACAGCCCCGCAGGCGTCGTGTAGTCGCCCGCCGTGGTCGTATAACTCTTTGCCGCAGTCACCGTTGTGCCGTTCGTCGCCGTCACGAGATCGGCTGCATCCGCGCTCTCCGCGTTCGCTTTGATCAGCAGCCCGCCCGCACAGGTGCTCGCGCACAGGGCAGCCGTCAATACGCCGATCAGCAGCTTCTTTTTCAGACCCATCGAGTTGGTCATACGTTTGTTTCCTCCTTTCTCATTCGGGCAAAACGCCCTTGTTTTTTATTTTCGGGTTATATCATCAGCTTGCCGCATAAAAGGGCGGCTGCTGTATTTTTTCTTCCGAAAGCGGATAGGTGAGCTCCTGCCCGCGTTTTCCCGTCACGATCTTACTGAAATAGACGTCGGGCGCATTCGGCTCCGTCACGTTCCCGCCGAACACCTCGCTTTCAAAGGAGACGGTATATCCTTCCGAAAACGTCATGCGCGGGAGCCCCCAGAGCCCGATCGCGGGGTCGAAACCGAGCCCCGCGTCCGAGCCGTCGAACGCCGCGATGAGCCGGGGGGTATGCTCCAAAAAGCGTTCGGTGACGTAAACTTCCAACACGTTATCCGTCGTCCAGGAGAGCCGCAGCGTCCCGTGCTGCACGCCGAATTCGCTCTCTTTCTCGCCCGCGCCGCCGAACATGGGCGAAGCGAGCGCGTCGTCTGCATTGAAATTATCGTTGTTCTGCCATGCCTCCGCCTCGTCGGACGCCCAATAGCGCGTCGTGCGGAGCTCGTCGCCGCACTTCACATACACGCCCGAGCGGCCGCGGCCGTTTTCTTCGCCCGCCCAGGTACTCACCGTCGACTCGTAAATGACGGAAAAGCTTTCCTCGGGGTCAGAAACAGAGGCAAACGTGAACGTGAAGCGGCGGTATGCGGCGGGATCTCCCGTGCAAAACCCGAAAGAAAATTCCAAATTCCCTTCAAAGACGGCGTTGAACGCGCCCGTATAGGATGCGCCGTCCCCTTCGACGAGCAGGCCGCCTTCTGCCATGCGCTCGTTTTCGGCAACGGATGCCTGCGCATTTTGCGCCGTAACGAGTAAAAGCGTCTGGATCTCAGACGCTCCTCCGTTTTGTTCACCTGTTCCCGCCCCTCCTTCACAGCCTGTCAGAAGCAATCCTCCCGCACAGGCGAGCATCAGGGCAGTCATTCTTTTCCCCATATCATATCCTCTTCGTTCGCATTCGGCCCTTAGGACCGACCTGCATCCTTCGGAATGCACGAATATTATAAATCTTTTCCTATTTTCATGTAAATGGAGCGGTCTAAACAGATTCATGGAATAATCTTATATCGGAAATTGCGCACTTCCATATTCAATTTCTCCATAAGGTGTTTTATATTTACACTTTTCTTTCGAAGCTATCAAAATTCAGGCATACGAAATCACACTTTCTATCGCTTCAAAACATGGCAACATGGAAAAATCTTATATCAATTTCAAAAATCGGCAAGAAAATTTCCAAATTTTTCCATATCCGAAAGGAAAATTTTTTGAAAAAACCCATGCTTTCCCGATAATGAATGCCCGCAAAATGCGCCTTGTTCCGAGAAGGCCGCATCGGCAAAAGCGTACATCTTTTTCGCCGCATCAAAAAAGACGAGGCTCTCTTACCTCGTCTTTCAACCCCTCTCCCCCGAATTTGTAAAATAATTTCATAAAACTCTTGACAAGCGGAGATATTCATGATATGATAGCTTTATAGGAGGAACAAAGCATAGTGGACGGCAGCGAAAGCAGCGTGCCGCGACGATCGCGGAACTTCACAGTGCCTTTTCGGAACATAACTTGCCTTGCGTAAAGCGGGAGCGGGTTATGTTTTTTGTGTTGTAAAAAATCGGAAGAGCAATTTATTCCCACTTTTCCGCTTCCACCCACGGGCATATGCTCTTATGCAAAACTTATCATGAACGCCGGCGACATAGCCATATCTCTTATCCTGCAGGTCGTACTCATCGCCCTCAACGCCATCTTCGCGTGTGCGGAGATCGCAGTCGTTTCCGCCAACAAGACCAAGATGGAAAAGCTTTCCGAAGACGGGAACCGCAGAGCAAGACGCATCGTCAGGCTCACCGAAAACCCCTCGCGCTTCCTTTCCACCATCCAGGTCGCCATAACACTCGCATCGCTCCTTGGCAGTGCGTTCGCGGCGGACAACTTTGCGGAACCCCTCGCGCAAGCCATTATCAACGCGGGGCTTTCGATGAGCTTTGAGGTGCTCGAGACCATCTGCCTCATTCTGATCACGCTGGTTCTTTCCTACTTTTCCATCGTGTTCGGCGAACTCGTGCCCAAGCGCATCGCGATGCGCAACCCCGAGAAAGTCTCGTGCGGGCTTTCGGGCATCCTGCGCTTCGTTTCGGTGCTGTTTGCTCCCCTCGTGTGGCTTCTGACGGTATCTTCGAACGGCATTTTGCGCCTGTTTGGCATCAAGCCCGAAGATCAGGGCGAAGAAGTCACCGAAGAAGAGATCATGCTCATGGCGGAAGCGGGCAGCGAGAAGGGCTCCATCGACGAGAAGGAGAACGAATTCATCCAGAACATCTTCGAGTTCAAGGAAAACGACGTCGGCGAAGTGTGTACGCACCGCAAAGACGTCGACTTCCTCTTCGAGCGCGACGATCCCTCCGTCTGGGAAGAGACCATCAAGAAGAGCTATCATACTTTCTACCCCGTCTGCGGCAAGGACATCGACGACGTGACGGGCGTGCTCAACACGAAAATTTACTTCCGCCTCGACGATAAATCGCCCGAAAACGTCAAAAAACAGGCGATCGTCGACCCCATGTTCATCTCCGAGACCATGCAGGCGGACGATTTGTTTTACCGCATGAAGACGACGCGCGAATACTTTGCGATCGTCCTCGACGAATACGGCGGCATCAACGGCATCATCACGCTGCACGATCTCATCGAGCTCCTCGTCGGCGACCTCAACGAAAAGGGCGAGGAGTCCAAGTTCGAGATCAAGAAAATAGGCGAAAACGAGTGGGAGATCAACGGCCTTGCGCCCTTCGATGAAGTGATCGAGGCGATGGGCATCAAGCTCCCCGAAGACGAGGAAGAGGACTACGACTACGAGACCTTTGGCGGCTATGTGTGCGAGATGCTGGGCGAAGTCCCCGACGACGGCACGACCGCCGAGTGCGAGGATGAATATGTGAAGGTCGAAGTGCTCCGCGTCGCCGAGCACCGCATCGAAAAGATGCGCGTCTTCAAGAAGGATCGGCCCAAAGACGAGGATGACGACGAGGGCAAAAAGCCCAGGAAGAAAAAGTCCGATGAGAGCGAGGAAGATGACGAGCCGAAAAAGGCCGAATGATCTCCGCCTAAAATAATGATAATTACACAAAATGCCGCCGCGCGCCCGATGGGCGCGCGGCGGCGTGTTTTTTTTGGGATGCCCCGGCGATGACTCCCTCAGTCACGGTGTCGGCTTGCAGCCGAACACCGTGACAGCTCCCCCGAGGAGGCGCCTATAATGAGGTGACTCCTTCCGCCTTGCTTTTGGCAAGCCACCGTCTCGGCGGCGCAAGGGAAACGCCGCCTCGGTCAGGAAACGGCGCGCACAATGCGCCGTTTCCAAGCTCGCAAATGGCAAAAAGCCCACCGGGCTCTTTGCAAGAAAACATTTGCTCGCCCCTCAGAGAGGGAGGCAAGAGAGGGACTGTTTGCCCGAGATGTGTTCGGGCGTAAATTCAAGAATATTGACGGAAGAAAACCAGCGGTCGATCTCGCGGAGGCGGGAAACCTCGCTCTCCTTAGGCGCAAGGCGGGCGGCAAAGAGGGAAAGCACGCGGCGCATCTCCCCTTCCTCTTCCAGGATGCGCATCCTGCCGAAGGCGATGACGCTTTGATAGTGCGTGGAATACTCCTTGGGCAGCACCTTCGCGCAGTCGATGACGGTGAGGCTCGCCTTCGTGTCGCGGCGGACGGCGTCTATCTTATGCCCCTCCTTCGCGCAGTGGATGTAGACCTTGCCCTCCGCATAGCAGTAGTTGACGGGAACGGCATAGGGATAGCCGTCATCTCCCGCGAGCGCGAGAACGCACGTCTCCCCTCTTTGTAAGATCGCCTCGCACTCCTCTTGCGGGAGCGCCTGCTCTTTTCTTCTGAGTGCGCGGAACATATCAGCGGATGAAGTTGGTGCGCGCGCCCTTCTCCTGCGAAGGGAAGCCTTCGCGCAGGTGTTTGAGCATCCACGCCATGTTATGCCCCAGATTGCGCATGGTCTGGATGCCCTCTTTGTCTTCAAGGACGTCTTCGGGCTTGCTGCCGTGCACCATGTTCCAATAAGAAGAGCCCACGACGGGCATGGAGGCGATCGTGAAATACTTGTTGAGGACGTCTAAGGAAGCCGTCGTGCCGCCGCGGCGCGCCGAGACGACCGCCGCCCCCGGCTTGCCTGCAAAGGGACTGCCCGCGCTGTTGCGGCTGCCCGCATAGAAGGCGCGGTCCAAAAAGGAGAGGATGCGTCCGCTCGGGTGCGCGTAGTAGACAGGCGAACCAAAGACGAAGCCGTCTGCCTCGCGCGCCTTTTGAAGAAATTCGTTGACCGCATCGTCGTCGAAGATACAGCCTTTGTCCGAACACTTCCCGCAGCCGATGCAGTCGCGCATAGCCCCTGCGCCGAGCTGAAAAATATCGTAGTCGACGCCCTCTTCGTTGAGCGCCTTGCCCACCTCGGTGAGCGCCGTATAGGTACAGCCCGCAGCCTTTGCGCTGCCGTTTACCATGAGAACTTTCATAAGTTGCCTCCCGGATGATACTACTATTATATAAACAAAAATCCGCCCCGTTGAAACGGCGCGGACGAGATCCCTGCATTTACTCCCTCAGTCATGCCGCCGCAGTAAACTGCGGATGGCATGACAGCTCCCCCGAGGAGGCGCCTATAATAAGGAATTAACCCAATTCAGAAAAGCGCTTGCTTCGACGAGCAGCAGATTTTTTTCAAACTACCTCAGCGGGATGCTGGCGCAGGCGTTCAAGGACAGCGGGGAAAAGTTGCCCGCCTCGTATTGGATGAGCCCTTCGGCGGCGATCATGGCGGCATTGTCCGTACAGTGCTTTTTGACGGGCAGGACGAGTTTGAGCCCGTGCGCCCTGCAAGCTTCCGTCAGCTTTTCGCGCAGGTACCCGTTGGCGATGACCCCGCCGCCCGCCGTCACCGTCGTAACGTTTTTTTCAAGCGCGCCCTCGACGGTCTTCTGCACGAGGATATCGAGCGCGGCGCTCTGGAAGGAGGCGGCGACGTCGGCACGGCTCCACGTCTCCCCGCGCTGTTCCATCGTGTGGCAGTAGTTGATGACCGCAGTTTTCAGCCCGCTGTAAGAGAAGTTGTAGCCGCCCTCCCCTTTGAGCATTTTGGGCATATGCACGACGGGGCTTCCCTCGCGGGCGAGCGCTTCTATGTGCGGGCCGCCGGGATACGGGAGCCCGAGGACACGCGCGACTTTATCGAACGCCTCCCCCGCCGCGTCGTCGAGCGTGCCGCCGAGCACTTCGAATTCGAGCGCGGACTTTGTGTAAATGACCGCCGTATGTCCGCCGCTTGCAAGCAGCGTCACAAAGGGCGGACGAAGGGTCTCGTCCTCTAAATATGCCGCGGAGAGATGCCCGCGGATATGATCGACCCCGATGAGCGGGATGTTGAGCCCGTAGGCAAGCCCCTTCGCAAAGGAGAGCCCCACGAGGAGCGCGCCCAAGAGCCCCGCCCCGTAGGTAACGGCGACGGCGTCGAGCTGCTCCTTTTTGACGCCCGCCGTTTTGAGGGCGCGTTCGACGACGAGATCGACGGCGTCCGTGTGGGCGCGGGATGCGATCTCGGGCACGACGCCCCCGTAGAGCGCCTGGATGTTGGCGGAGGAAGCGATCTCATCGGACAAAAGCCGCCTGCCCGAAATGACGGCGGCGGCGGTCTCGTCGCAGGAAGATTCGATCCCGAGGATGAGCGGCTGTTCTTTCAGCACGCGCGGTAAAATGGTGTTCATGTTGATAGGATGACTCCTTCCGTCACGGCTACGCCGTGCCACCTCCCTCGGAGAGGGAGGCTAAAATAAGGACCACGCGCCCTGCACGCTTTGGGATGCTTCGCTTTTCAGGTGCGAGCAAAACGAGGAAAGCGAGGAAAGAAAAGGCGGGCATCTACTCCCTCAGTCTCATCATCGGCACTTGCCGAATGATGAGACAGCTCCCTCAAGAGGGCGCCTAAAATAAGGTTCGACGCAGATGGAAAGCGGGTTCCCTGCACGCTTTGGGATGCTTCGCTTTTCAGGAGCGAGCAAGACGAGGAGAGCGAGGAAAACCCGAAGGAGCTTACTTAGAGGTAAGTGACTGAGGGTTGCCGCAGCTCGACAAAGTATTGCGACGCAGATGGAAAGCGGGTTCGGTCAAGATTTCTTCAAATAGTCGATGATGAACCCCTGTATCTCCCCATCCATCACCGCCTGCACGTCGCCCACTTCGTAGCCCGTGCGGTGGTCTTTGACGAGGGTGTAAGGGCAGAAGACGTAGGAGCGGATCTGCGAACCCCACTCGATCTTCTTGGTCTCTCCCTTGAGCGCCGCCTCCGCCGCCATGCGCTCTTCGATCTGCTTTTCGATGAGCTTGCTGCGAAGGTACTTGAACGCCATCTCCTTGTTCTGGAGCTGGCTGCGCTCGTTCTGGCAGGTGACGACGATGCCCGTCGGGAAGTGCGTGATGCGGATGGCGGTCTCCGTTTTGTTGACCTTCTGCCCGCCCGCGCCCGAGGAGCGGTAGACGTCGATGCGGATGTCCTCGTCACGGATCTCCACTTCGCCGTCATCGTCCACTTCGGGCATGACTTCGACGGAGGCGAAGGAGGTCTGGCGGCGCTTGTTGGCGTCGAAGGGAGAGATGCGCACCAAACGGTGCACGCCGATCTCCGCCTTCAAGTAGCCGTAAGCGTTCTCCCCTTCCACCTTGAAGTCCACCGATTTGAGGCCCGCGCCGTCGCCCGCAAGGCGGTCGATCTCGGTCACTTTATAGCCGCTCTTTTCGGCATAGCGGCAGTACATACGATAGAGCATCTGGCACCAGTCGCACGCCTCCGTGCCGCCCGCGCCCGCGTGCAGCGACATGAGCGCGTTGTTGCCGTCGTACTTGCCGCGAAGGAGCGCGCGGATGCGCATCTCTTCGATGTCCTTCTCGGCGTCCGTCATCATGCGGTCGAGCTCGGGCACGAGGTCCTCTTCCTCCGTCTCTTCGATGAGGTCGATGATCTCGTTCGCATCGTCGAGCGCCTTCCTGCCCTTCATGTAAGAGGCGATCTTGCCCTCGATGGAGGAAATTTCCCGCCCGATCTTAGCGGAACGCTCCAAGTCCTGCCACACTTCGGGCTTTTCCTGCTCGGCTTTGAGTTCTTTGAGCTTTTCGGAGATCGCGTCGATATCGAGAGCGTACTTCGCCTCGCCGAGCGTCTCTTCGAGCGCCTTTATTTTTAATCTGTAATCGTCTGCTTTGAACATATGCTCTCCTTCCTTGGGCGCCGCGGGAAACGCCCTGCGCGCCGCCCTCAAATACCCCAAAATCTCCGAGAAGGACTCGGAGATCGGGATGCATGGTCATGATTTCAGCCCCGGGGCATCAGAACGGTTTGCCGTGGCACTTCTTATACTTGAGCCCGCTGCCGCAGGGGCAGGGATCGTTGGGCCCGACCTTCTTGCGCTTGGGCATGGAAGCGGGATTGAACTTGCTCTCCCCGCTCGTCTTCAAACTGTCGACGTCGACGGCGGCAGGGATCTCGGGGATCCCCGAAGGCGAAAGTCCGGGAAGCCCGGGAGCCGCAGGCTGCTGCGCGGAGGATGCGCTTTCGGCCGTTTCGCCCTGCGCGGGAGCCGCATTTTCTTGAGTCTCGCTCTGTGCGGGCTGCTGCGCGGGAGCTTCGCCCTGCGCGGACTGCGCTGCGGGACGGGGCGCGACACGGGATGCCGTGGGCAAAACGCGCGTTGCGGGGCGCTGCCTTACCTCGATGCGCACCTTTAAGAGCATGGCGACGGTATTCGTCTGGATGCGCTCGATCATCTCGTTAAACATCGCCGAGCCTTCCTGCTTGTAGGCGATGACGGGATCGGTCTGGCCGTAGGCGCGCAGCACGATGCCCTTGCGGAGCTGATCCATGGCGTCGATATGGTCGATCCAGTTGCGGTCGACGTTGCGGAGCAGGATCTGGCGCTCGACATCGCCGAAGTTGATGCCCGTCTCCTTCTGGAGCTCTTCGATCTTCTCTTCGTACGCCTTTTCGGTACGCTTTGCAATGTGCTTGATCGCGACGTCGTAATCCCACTTGTCGAGCTTTTCCTGCGTCACATAATTGGTGCCTTCGGGGAGCAGCCGCTGTTCGAGCGCGCGGTTGAGATCGTCCACATTCCACTTGGAAGGCTCGACGTCGGTATTGACCGCCGCGCGCACGGTGCTTTCCACATAATCGGGGATGTACTTTAAGACCTGCTCGTGTACGTTCTCGCCGCGCAGCACTTTCATGCGCTGAGCGTACATGATGATGCGCTGCTGGTTCATGACGTCGTCGTATTGGAGGACGTTTTTACGGGTGCCGAAGTTGCGGCCCTCGATCTGCTTCTGCGCGTATTCGACGAGGCTGGAGAGCACTTTGGCTTCCAGGCATTCGTCCTCTTCCATCTTGCTTCTCTCATAGATGGACTTCATCCTCTCGCCGCCGAAACGCTTCATGAGATCGTCTTCGAGGGAGATGAAGAAGACGGAGACGCCGACGTCGCCCTGACGGCCGGCACGGCCTCTGAGCTGGTTGTCGATACGGCGCGCTTCGTGGCGCTCGGTGCCGATGATGCAAAGCCCGCCCGCTTCGATGACCTTCTTCTTTTCTTCATCCGTCTGCGCCTTGTAGGCGGCATAGAGCTGCTCGTATCTCTCTCTCACGGCCTGCGTCTTTTCGTCAAGTTCGGCGTAAGAGGTCGCAAGTTCGATGGTCTCGTGCTCGACGCCCTCCTCCCTCAAACGCTTCTTGGCAAGGTATTCGGGGTTGCCGCCGAGCAGAATATCGGTACCGCGGCCCGCCATGTTGGTAGAGATGGTGACGGCGCCAAAGCGGCCCGCCTGAGCGACGATCTCCGCCTCGCGCTCGTGGTTCTTGGCGTTCAGGATGTTATGCTGGATGCCGTTGCGGCGCAGCAGGCGGGAGATCTCCTCCGACTTTTCAACGGAGACGGTACCCACGAGGATGGGCTGACCCTTCTCGTGACGGGCGACGATCTCGCGCACGATGGCGCGCTTCTTGCCCTCTTCGGTGGAAAAGATCTTATCCTGCATATCGACGCGGGCCACGGGACGGTTGGTGGGGACCTCCACGACGTCGAGGGAATAGATGGTGCGGAATTCGCCCTCCTCCGTCTTGGCGGTACCCGTCATGCCCGAGAGCTTGCGGTAAAGGCGGAAATAGTTCTGGAAGGTGATGGTCGCGAACGTCTTGTTCTCTTCGCGCACCTTGACGCCTTCCTTCGCTTCGATGGCCTGGTGCAGGCCGTCCGAATAGCGGCGGCCGATCATGAGGCGGCCCGTAAATTCGTCGACGATGATGATCTCGTTGTCTTTGACGATATACTCCTCGTTGAGGTGGAAGAGCTCGTGCGCCTTGAGCGCCTGCTGGATGTGATGGTTCAAGGTGACGTTGGCGATATCGGCGATATTTTCGACGTGAAAGAACTTTTCTGCCTTCTCCGCGCCGAATTCGGTGAGCTGCACCTGCTTTTCCTTGCGCTGGATGACGTAGTCCCAGTTGAGTTCTTCCGCCTTGGCGAGCTTGCGCTCCCCTGCCGCCTCGCGGTCCTTGCGGCTCCTGCCCGTGCGCTCTTCGGCGTCTTTGAGATCGTCGTCGAAGCCGCCCTTCAAGGTGCGAACAAATTTGTCGACCTGCTCGTAGAGGGCGGAGGACTGCTCGCCCTTGCCCGAGATGATAAGGGGCGTCCTCGCTTCATCGATGAGGATGGAGTCCACCTCGTCGACGATGGCGAAGTTGAGCTCGCGCTGCACCATGAGCTTGAGGCTGGACTTTAAGTTATCGCGCAGATAGTCAAAGCCGAACTCGTTGTTGGTACCGTAGGTGATGTCGCACTGATAAGCGGCGCGCTTTGCGTCATCGTCCATACCCGGCACGACGACGCCCACCGTAAGCCCCATGAAGCGGTGTACTTTACCCATCCATTCGGCGTCGCGGCGGGCAAGATAATCGTTGACCGTGACGATGTGTACGCCCCTGCCCGAAAGCGCTTCGAGATAGGCGGGAAGGGTCGCGACGAGCGTCTTGCCTTCACCCGTCTTCATCTCGGCGATGCGCCCCTGGAAGAGGCAGATGCCGCCGATGATCTGCACATGGAAGTGGCGCATGCCGAGGACGCGGCTCGATGCTTCCCTGAGCGCCGCAAAGGCGTCGTAGAGGATGTCGTCGAGCGTTTCGCCGTTCTTCAAGCGGCCCTTCAAGACCTCGGTCTGGCTCTGGAGCTCGCTGTCCGTCATCGCCTTGTACTTGGGCTCGAGGCGCTCGACCTCGTTCGCCATTTTATCGAGCTTTTTAAGGCTCCTGCGGCTGTCGCCGTTCTTCATAAAACTAAGTAATCCCATTTCTGTTACTCCGCATCGCCCGCAGAAGGGGCATAAAATCACCCGATTATTTTACTATATTTTTCCGAAAACGCAAAGCGATTTTGCCCCATTCGCGCATTTTTGCCCACCAAAGCCCCGTGAAAATTGTTTCACACCTATTTTTTCGTCCGAAACCGTCCGCATTCGGGGAAGTTTGCAAGGAAGCATGGAAAGGCGCGGCGCTTTGTTCCCGCTCCCGTTACTGCCCGTCCGAAGAAGGCTCTTTCGCGGCTTTCGTTTGCGCCCGCTTATTGAGCGCTCCGATGAGCGCGATATAGCCGAGCGAGAGCAGGGAAATGAAGGCGATCATGACGACGATCCAATAAAAGCAGCCCATGAAATAGGGCATCTCGGAACTGAACCCGAAGGCGCCGGCGGGAGAATCCCAATTGAGGAAGAAATAAGGATAGTTGTTGCCGCCGCCGAAATCCCAGTTGAGCGCATAGCCGACTCCCGCAAAGCAAAGATAATAGATGGGCGGGATGAGCGCAAAGGCGAACTCCTTATAGGCGATCTTCTGCGGGCGGCAGAAAAAGAGGTCGATGACCGCCGCGAGCGGCACGACGACGTGCGTTAAGACATTGGCTGCCGACTTGAAGCTTCCGGGAAGCGTCGGGGCGAGCACGCAGCAAAAGACGATGCCCGTCAGGGTGATCGAGACGGTAAAGACAAATTTGACGATGTACAGGACGCGCGGGATCAAAAAGGACGGCTTTGCAAGCGAAAGGGCGTTCAACACGAAGAAGAGAGCGCAAGTAACGCCGATCCAGAGATTGGACTGCACGGTAAAATACAGAAATGCCCTGCCTCCGCCCATGAATCCTTCGCCCAGCTGCAATGTGAGCGCGATGCCCGCGGTCATACACGAAGCGGTGAGGAGCTGCAAAAACAGCGAGATGAGTTTCCCTGCCGAGATCTTTCTTTTCATATCGTTACACTTCCTTTGCGCTCTATTTTAACAAAAAAATACGCCGACGGCAAGGATCTTCCCCCCACCTTCGGCGGTCAAATTATTTTTTTTCCCGCAAGGGCAGCAATTTTCGCGTCGCCGCAGAGTTCGGCAAAGCGCCGCGCGCCGCTTTGGGCGGCGCGCGGCGCTTCCCGTATCGCATGAAACAGGCCGGGGGGAGCGCCCTATTTTACCTGCGCAGCACGGGCGGCCTGCAGGCGGAGTTCTTCGGCGATTTGCTCGGGACAAGCCGTAACGGCGCGCACGGCGCCCGCCTGAAAGAGCAGTTTGAGCTGTTCGGCGTTCTCTGCCCCCGTCACCCCCACGGAAAGCCCCGAACGCGCCGACGCCGCCTCCGCCTCCTCGGGCTCGCCCCGGACGAGTACGCCGCAAAGCCCCGCCGCTGCCGCAGCCTTGACCCCGAGGAGCACCTCTTCGGGCGTGAAACGACGGTCGGAAAACGCCGCCGTGAGCGGGACACGCCCTGCCGCACGCCGCGCGGAACGCAGTTCCCGCTTTATATTCTGCACCGTGCCGCCGCGCAGGGAAAAAGCGCTCGGAAGCAATATGAGCTCCTCCGCGCCCTGCCTGACCGCCTTCTTTGCCTCGTACTTTTTTACGGAGGGAAGCGTATCCCCCGTGCCGCCGATCAGGGCGATCAGATGCGGACGCGCGGAAAGATCTCCCCTCTCTCTGATCGCCTTGCGCGCCCAGGGAAGCTGTACGGGCGTAAGGAGCACCCCCGCCGTATGCAGACGGAATGCGCTCCCGATCCCCGCTTTGAGAGCCGCGCGGTCGGTCTCCGCGGTCAGATCGACGATGAGGCGCCTTAGGACAAGCGCGATCTCCGTCTCGCGTTTGGTGCGCTGAAATTCCCGAAAATCTGCCTCCTCCGCCTCGGAAAGCACCCGGACGGGAGGCTGAGCCGCCCCCGAAGAAACCTCTCCCGAGAGCCCCGAATGCACCTGCTCTTCAGGAGAAAACTCCTTCGGAAGCGCCCGCGGAGGGTCTGAAGAGCCATACGCGGGAACTTCGGCCTCCGAAAAAGACACGGGGCACGGCTGAGGCGGAGCGGCCTCGGAACAGTCGGTTGGAGGAATATGATCTTGTGTTTGCGGCATCATCGTCTGCCGCGGCGGATCCGGCCAGATGTTCATACCCGCTATTTTCCCCGAAAGCCGCAGGATCATACGCAGTTTTCCGAAAATGTGACAGCGCGAACGCAGTATGCTCTTGCCATGAATGAACTTCTGCTTGCCGCTGACGGCGCCGCAAAAGAGGGGCTCTTATGGATACTCGTGCTTCTACTCGTCTGTTTTTCCGCCGTACACGCAGGAAGGCTGGCCCTCCTCGGCTGGCGGGCGGTCAAGGGCGCATCGCAGGGCGGGAGCTACGAAAAACAGGAGGATAAGCCCGAAAAAAACGAAAAGCCCGAAAAGAAACCCTCGCCGCAAGGCGATGAAAAACACGGGGAAGATGAAAAACAGCCCGCGCCCGTCTATCTTCTCGTAGAGAAAAAGCGCGTCAAGAAAAAGCCCAAATACGAGGAGCCCAAGCGCATCGACCTTAAAGAGTGAGAGCGGCCGAAAAGCAAAAGTTCGCCTGCCCGCCGGCAGCCGCCTCCGCTTAGACGGCCAGACGACCGCGGCGGCGCAAAAATGCGCCGCCGCGGAAAATCCGTTAAAATTTCCTGCCCAAGAGATCATCGGCGGAGACATCAAAAAAGTCACAGAGCGCAAGGATGTAACTCGCCTTGGGCTCATTGACCCCGCGCTCCCGGTAGTCGATCGCCTTCTGACTCACGCCGATCTGCCGCGCCAGCCTCTCCTGCGAAAGCCCTTTTCTCTGTCCGCAGCTCCTTGATCCTCTCTCCAATACTCATTTCAGCCTACATTTTAGCCGAAATATTCTTAAATTTCTTGAAAAAGAAATCTTCTTGTATCATGAAAAACAAGGAAAGCGCACGGGACCATGTCCGTGCGCAAAACAAAACGGAGGATTTCAACTATGGCTAAATTTTGTAGCAGCTGCGGCAAAGAGCTCCCCGAAAACGCAGCCGCCTGTCCCGCCTGCGGAGAGAGGGTCACGGCGGCCCCCGCGCCCGCTCAGGCCGTTCCCGTCATCGTCAACATCGACAACAAGAACATCAACTCCAATGTCAACGCCGCACCCGCCCCGATGGGACGGCAGAAGAACAAGTGGGTGGCGATCGTCCTGTGCCTGCTCCTCGGGTATTTCGGCGGCCACAAGTTCTACGAGGGAAAGATCGGTATGGGCATCCTGTATCTGTTTACCGCAGGGCTGTTTATGATCGGCGTCATCGTTGATCTCATCGCCCTGCTCGGCAAACCAACCTATTATTACGTCCCCTAAAACGTCCGGGACACATCAAAACGGGCCGCGGCGGCGCAGAAATGCGCCGCCGCGGCCTTGACTTTATCGGGAAAACACATCTAAGAAAAGAGCATTCCAAAATCGCTGCACGGCGAAGGCAGCCCTGAAAAGTGGTTCCCGAAAAAAGGGAGCCGAACCCCCGCCCCAATGCGGGCGCCGACTTCAGTCTTCGTAACGTTCGATGTTGGAACCCGAATCCCAAAGCCGCTCCAAGTAATAGAAGAGGCGGGATTCTTCGTTGAAGACGTGTACGATGACGTCGCCGTAATCGAGGACGCCCCACCTGCCTTCGCGGAAGCCCTCCTGACGGATGGGATCGAGCCCGTAGAGCTTCTTGATCTGCTCATCGACGTTGTCGCCCAAAGAGTGGACCTGCGTCGTCGATTTGCCCGTCGCGATGACGAAATAGCTGCACACCACCGTCTGATCGCCCACGTTGAGGATGACGATGTCGGACGCTTTCTTATCCGACAGCACTTTCGCACACGCCTTTGCAAGTTCGTAACTTTCCATTCAATTTCCTCCTGATTTCTGATGATTTATCGATATTATGCCTGACATAATACTATGCTAAAATAATTATTTCGCGTTTTTTGCCTGCGATTTGACGAAATCGTACGCTTCTTGCGTGAGAGGATACACTTCTTTTCCCGTACTGTTCAGATACTCCACTTCGTGGCGGAGGCTTTCGAAGAGACACTCGTCGAGGTCTTTCCAGAACAGCGTCCGAAGCATTTCGACCCCGGGAAAATCGCGCCCAGCCTCTAAAAGATCGGAAAGATAGACGAGCTTTTCGAGCTCCCCCATCCCCGCACGGCCGCTCGTGTGATAGCGGATGGCATCGAGCACCTCTCGATCGCGGATACCGAAATGCCGCTCGGCAAGATAGGCGCCCGTGTACTGATGCAGCACGGGGGGCGGCACGTTTTCGGGGCAGGAAAAGCCTTCGAGCAAGGGCGAGGAGAGCGGGACGTACTTGGCGCAGTCGTGCAGCGCGGCGGCGAGCAGCGCTTTCTCTTCGGGGATACGGAGAGAACGGGCGCGGGCGCACGCCATTTGCGCGACGCGGAAGCTGTGCTCGCGGCGCTCGGGTTTTTCAAGTGCCAGCGCGGGAGCGATCGCGGGATGGGCATAGAGCCCCTTCTCGCGGATGAAGGCAAACACTCGCTCGTCGAGCGCTTCGGGTTTCTTGCCGAATGCGAGAGAGACACGGATGTCCGTCGACGAGACCGCCTCCCCCGAAAAATCAAGGGAGAGAAAATCTTTGCCGAACACCGAGCGAAAGCGCGCGCGCAAGGCTTCCGCCTTCTCATCCCCCCTTCCGCAGGCAACGAGCGTCACATGCTTCAGAATATCTTCGGGCTGCTTCCAGGTGAAAAAATCTTCGAGCATGTCCGCCCCGACGAGGAAATAGCGCTCGGCATCGGGATAGTATTTCGCAAAGGCACGGCAGGTGAGATAGGAATAGCTCACGCCGTCCTGAGAAAGTTCAAAATCGCTCACACGGACGCGCGGCTCATGCTCAAAGGCGAGGCGGCACATCTGAAGGCGCGCCTCCCCGTCCGCCTGCGCGCCGAGGCGCTTGTGCGGGGCAAGCCGCGAGGGCATCACGACGACGAGATCGAGCGACAGTGTGCGGATAGCGGCGCGGACATAGTTGACGTGTTCGCGATGAACGGGGTCGAACGACCCCCCAAAAAGTGCGATCTTCATAAATTTTCCTGTATGATCGGCGTTTTTCTCAACAAAACGCCCTTCGTTTTGTTTATCGTTTTTCCGATGTGTCAACAATGAAAACATGAAATATTTCCCCGTCATTGCCGACACCATCTTTTATGCGGTCTGTGCCTTCCTGCTCGGATTCTGCATTCTGCGCTATTTGGGAGTTTCCGTTCCGCTTGCGGCGCTCGATTGCATTTTGCTCGCGCTCATCGTCGGAACGGGCGTATTTTTTCTCGAACGGCACAGCCGCCGCAAGAAATATCTCTCTGCGAAACAGCGCGCGGAATGCGACGCACTCCTTATGCATCTTTCCCTCTCCCCGCCCGAACAGAGGGCGGAACTGCTCGCCTCCGCCCTTTCAAAAGAGGGCCGGGAAACAGAGCTTGATGGGAGCAAACTTTGTGTCGACGGAAAAGCCGCCGAACTGCTCTTTTGCATGGAGCCCGCCTCCGCAGACGAGCTCGCGCGCGCCATCGGGCGGCACGGGGGCGACTTTATTTTGTACTGCAACCAACTTTCCGACGCTGCGGAGAACCTTCTCAAACGCTTCCCCATCGAAGCCGTGCGGGGGGAAGAAGTTTACGATCTCCTCAAACGGACGGACAGCATCCCTAAAGAGCTGCTCGGCTCTGCGGGCGCAAAGAAGAGCCACAGGGAAAAACTGCGCGCCGTCTTCAGAAAGAGCAGCGCCCGCCCCTTCTTTTTGAGCGGAGCTATGCTCCTCACCATGAGCCTCTTCACCTTCTTCCCCGCCTATTACTTAATCACGGGGAGCGTTCTTTTGCTGTTTTCCGTCGTCCTCAGGCTGCTCGCGCCCGCCTGATCGGCTATATTATGTCTGACATAATACTACGCAAATTCTCCTATTCGGCACCATATTTTCATAGTTCATTGTGATTTAATTGTAAATGCTTAATTTTTCTGCAAGCCGAGGACAATCTTCCCGAAACGTGCGATAACATCCTCCGCAGTAACGGAATATTCGCCGAACTCCTCAGCCGCAAGTTCGCCCGCCCTCCCGAAGAGATAGGAAGCGGCGCACGCCGCCTCAAAGGGCGGCACGCCGCGGGCGCAGGCGCCCGCAAGCAGACCGGAAAGCACGTCGCCGCTCCCCCCTTTCGCAAGCGCGGGGGTGCCCGTCAGATTGAGGGCGAGGCGCTCGCCGTCGGTGATGAGGGTACGATTATTTTTGAGCGCCACGACGACGCCGTACTCCTTTGCAAATCCCATCGCCACCTCCGCGGCGGAGGAGAGCACCTCCCCCACGCTCCGCCCCGAAAGGCGGGAGAATTCTTTAGGGTGCGGCGTCAGGATGACGCGGCAGGACTTGTGCTTCAAGACCTCTACGCCGTACTTTGCAAGAGTGTTGAGCCCGTCCGCATCGATGACGAGGGTACCCGTGTACGCCTCCATGAGCTCCGCGATATACGCATACAGGCGCTCGCTGACGCCCGCCCCCATACCGAGGACGATGCAGTCCGCGGAGAGAATGTCGCCGTCGAGCGCTTCAAAGCGGCGCAAGACGCAGGAAGAAAGCTTCCCTACGGCGGCTGAATAGAGCGCATCTTCCGCAACGAGCTCGGTATAACCCGCCCCCGAACGAAGGCATGCCTCCGCCGCCAGAAAGACGGCGCCCGGGTACTTTACTTCCGCCGCAAACAAGCACGCCCTTCCGAACGCGCCCTTATGCGCGTTGCTCTTCCGCTTGGGGAAATAGGCGGAAACGTCCTTCTCTTCCCAAAGCTCCGCGCCCGCGGAGACGGGCGGGATGCCGATGTCTGCAAGCGTCACTCTGCCGCACACGTCGGGGCCGTCCGCCATCAGAAGACAGCGCTTTGTAAGCCCCATCGTCACCGTCTCATCGGCGCGCACGCAGGGGGTAAGGGCGATGCCGTTTTCGGAAAGCCCGCTCGGAAGATCGGCGGAAATGACATAAGAGGCGCTCCCGCAGAACTCAATGAGCTGTTTTGCCGCCCCTTCGGGCGCGCGCGAAAGCCCCGTACCTAAAATGCAGTCGACGACGAGCGCGTATCTGCGGCGGGGAATGACACTCAAAATTTCGCCCGAAAAGCGTGCTTTTTCCGCCGCGCAGTCGGGGGAGAACTTTTCCGCAAGACACAAAACAGCCGCTTCTTTGCCGCGCTCCAAAAGAACACGCGCCGCGACGAAGCCGTCGCCGCCGTTATTGCCGCCGCCGCACACAAAGAGCGCATCCGAAACGCCGAGGCGCCCCATCGCCGCCTCGACGGCGTCCGCAAGGGCAGTCCCCGCGCGCTCCATGAGCTCCAAAGAGGGCGTGCCGCCCTCGATCGCCGCACGGTCCGCACTCCGCATTTCCTCTACCGAATAGCAGTATTTCATGTATCCTCCCCGTCCGCATCGCAAGCGCCGTCTTCCGCGCCCAAGCCGTCTTCGCCGCAGCCCTCTTCCGCCTCGCCGCGCAAACGTTCGAGCGCCGCACGCGCCGTATCGTAGTCAAATCCCTTGGAAAGGAGATGGCGGTACGCCTTGGAGAGCGTCGCCTTGTCCGTTTTTTTGCCGCGCAGGTACCTTGTAAGGACCGAGTACGCCGCATCCGCTTCGCCCGAAACGCCGGAAAGCGCTTCTTCGATCGCCTCGTCCGAAACGCCCTTTTGCCTCAGTTCCATGGCGATGAGGCGGCTCCCCTTTTTCTTGCCCGCGTGTTCCAAGTATGCCCGCGCGTACGCCGCGTCGTCGAGATAGCCATAGGAGCGCATCTTTTCGACGACGTAGTCGGAAATATCTTCGAGATACCCCTTCTTCCTGAGATAGGCGCGGATGTCTTTTTCCGTCTTCATGGAGGCGGTGATGTAGGTGAGCGCCTTGTCGAGCGCGGTGAGTTTCTCGCTCTCGAGCTGCATGCGGGAGAGCTCTTCCTCCGAGACGGCGACACCCACTTTGAGGCGGTGCTTTACGACGGTCTCCAGCTTCATGCCGCAGAAGAACCTGCCGTCCACTTCGATGTTGCACCGCTCTTTATCCTTGATCTGCGGCGTGATGCCCGTGATCTCCGCCATCGCTGCCTCCCCGTCCTCTTTCTTTCATTATAGCCCATTTGCGCCAAAAAGTCAATAGGCGGCGCGCCGTATCGAGAGCAAAACGGCGCGCCAAACAGAGAGCCGCCCCGCGCTTCTTACGAAGCGCGGGGCGGCTTACAATATATCAAGAGGTTCCTGTGTGCGTTATGCCTGTTCGGGCGCCCTGTTCGTCAGGAACAGCCCGTCCTCGCCGCGGTCGATGACGATCGTACTGCCCGCTTCAGGGTTGCCGCCGATGATAAAGCGCGCGATGGGCGTTTCGACGTGCGCCTGGATGAAGCGCTTCAGCGGGCGGGCGCCGAACACGCTGTCGTAGCCGTAGTCGGCGATGTATTCCTTGGCGGCATTCGTCACTTCGAGGGTCAGATGCTCGCTATTAAGCCGCTTTGCAAGGCGGGAAAGGAGGATATCGACGATCGCGCCGATGTTCTCGCGCGTGAGCGGCTTGAACATGATGATCTCGTCGAGACGGTTCAAGAACTCGGGGCGGAAGGAGCGCTTCAAAACTTCGCTGACCTTATCGCGCGCCGCCTTCGTGATCTCGCCGTTTTCGATGCCTTCGGAGATATACTCGGAGCCGAGGTTAGAAGTCAAGATGATGATGGTGTTCTTGAAGTCCACCGTACGGCCCTGCGAATCGGTGATCCTGCCGTCGTCGAGGATCTGCAGCAGGATGTTGAAGACATCCGGATGCGCCTTTTCGATCTCGTCGAAGAGGACGATGGAATAGGGCCTGCGGCGCACCGCTTCGGTCAGAGTGCCGCCCTCCTCGTAGCCGACGTATCCCGGAGGGGCGCCGACAAGGCGGGAGACGGAGAACTTTTCCATGTACTCCGACATATCGATACGCACGATGTTCTTCTCGTCGTCAAAGAGATTTTCGGCGAGCGATTTTGCAAGCTCGGTCTTACCCACGCCCGTAGGCCCTAAGAAGAGGAAGGAACCGATGGGACGGTTGGGGTCGGAGATGCCCGCCCGCGAACGCAGGATGGCTTCGGAGACCTTTTCGACCGCCTCATCCTGCCCCACCACGCGGCGGTGGAGCTGTTCGGGAAGGTGCAGAATTTTCTCGCGCTCGCCCTCTTTGAGGCGGGCGACGGGGATGCCCGTCCAGCGCGCGACGATCTGATTGATCTGCTCTTCGGTGACTTCGTCTTGGAGAAGCGCGTCTTCGCCGCGGGCGCTGACGCTCTTTTTTGCGTCGTCGAGCTGCTTTTCAAGGGTAACAAGGTCGCCGTACTTGAGGCGCGACGCCTTCTCGTAATCGCCCTTCTGGGTCGCCGCCTCGATCTCGCCGCGCACGGCGTCGATCTTCTCTTTGAGGTCCTTCTCGGAACGGATGGCACCCTTCTCCTCTTCCCACTTCGCCTTCATCGAGGCGAACTTTTCTTTGAGTTCGAAGAGCTCTTTTTTGAGCTGTTCGTAGCGGGCGACGGAGAGATTGTCCTTCTCCTTGGAGAGCGCCTTTTCTTCCACTTCGAGCTGCACGATCTTGCGGTTCAAGGTATCCATTTCGGCGGGCATGGAGTCGATCTCCGTGCGCACCATGGCTGCCGCTTCATCCACAAGGTCGATCGCCTTATCGGGGAGGAAACGGTCGGTGATGTAGCGGTTGGAGAGCGTCGCCGCCGCGACGAGCGCGTCGTCGTGGATGCGCACGCCGTGGAAGATCTCGAAGCGCTCCTTAAGCCCGCGCAGGATGGAGATCGTGTCCTCCACCGTGGGTTCACCCACCATCACGGGCTGGAAACGGCGCTCCAAAGCGGCGTCCTTTTCGATGTACTTGCGGTACTCGTCGAGCGTCGTCGCGCCGATGCAGTGCAGTTCGCCGCGCGCGAGGAGGGGTTTTAAAAGGTTGCCCGCGTCCATTGCGCCCTCCGACTTACCCGCGCCGACGACGGTGTGGAGCTCATCGATGAAGAGCAAAATGCGGCCTTCCGACTTTTTCACTTCTTCGAGGACGGCCTTTAAGCGCTCCTCAAACTCGCCGCGGTACTTGGCGCCTGCGATGAGCGCACCCATATCGAGCGAGAAGAGCGTCTTGTTCTTGAGCCCTTCGGGGACGTCCCCCTTGACGATACGCTGGGCGAGCCCTTCGGCGATCGCCGTCTTGCCGACGCCCGGCTCGCCGATGAGCACGGGGTTGTTCTTGGTCTTGCGCGAGAGGATGCGGATGACGTTCCGGATCTCCTCATCCCTGCCGATGACGGGCTCGAGCTTGTGCTCGCGGGCGAGCTTGGTCAAATCGGAGCCGTACTTTTCGAGGGCTTCGTAGGTATCCTCGGGGTTATCGCTCTTGACGTTCTGATTGCCGCGAACCTCTTTGAGCCCCTTCAAAAAGCTCTCTTTGGTGAGCCCGAAGCGCTTGAAAAGGTCCAAAAGACGGCTCTCGCCGCAGTCAAAGAGGCACAAAAAGAGATGTTCGACGGAGACATAGTCGTCCTTCATGCCCTGCGCGAGGCGCTCCGCCTCATTCAGAAGACGGGCAAGGGATGCGGCGGCATATACCTGCCCCGAACCGCTGCCAGAAACGCGCGGGAGCCGCTCGACCTCCTCATGCAGGGCGCGGGAAAGCCCGTCCGCGTCGCAATTTGCGCGGCGCAGGATGCGGTAGCACATGCCGTCCTTTTCGAGGAGCGCGTCGGCAAGATGGGTGCAGGTGAGCTCGGCATTGCCGTACTCCATCGCGGTATTCTGCGCGTTCTGCACCGCTTCCAACGATTTTTTCGTGTATTTATTTGCGTCCATATTGCTTCCCTCCTTATAAGAGTGGGATGATTTCCACCCCTATTATACCGCAATTTCTGTACGCTCAAACACCGCGAAGAAAAAATACGAACAAATTTTTGCGCCTGGTTTTTTGTCCCCTCCCCCTTGCGGGCGAAAGAAAACTGTGCTATAATGCAGAAAAAACCCGGAGGAGACTATGGTCGATATCAACGAGATCCGTGCGCGCAACGCAAAGCTGATGGCAGATATGCAAAAGCGCACGGAAGAGGCAATAAGCAAACTTGAAACGCCCGCTCAGGACGAAACTGCCGACAGCGCCGAAGCAAAGCGCGCTCGGCGTGCAGCCGAACTTGCTGCCGCGAACGAGCAAAGGCAGCGCGAAGTGCTTTCTCAAATGATGGGCGAAGAATTTGCAAGGCAGACTGCCGCCATGCAGGAAATGGTCTCGCAGGAAGTCCAAAGGCAGGCAGCTTCCGCGGCGGCGCAATTGCAGCAGGACGCCCTCGGCGCGCTGTTCGGCGACGACGCCGCCCTGCTTTCCGCCGCGATGGATACCCTCGCGCAGACGGAAGACGGCGAGGACGCGGAGGAAGAGGAGCAGGAGCTCCCGCCCGAAGAGCTGTATGACTATCTCGAACGCAAGCTCGGGGAGATCGACGCCCTCGAAGAGCCGCAGCCCCAGGCCTACAGCATCCCCGCGCTCTGGGAGCGCTTCTGCATCGCACTTTCCGGCATCATCTCCACCGTGAACGACCACAAACTCGATGAACTCGACGTCGAAGAACGCGTTCCCCTCTTCGTGCAGCAGATCACGAGCCTGATAAGAAACAGCTGGGGCATCTGCGGAAGAGAAGATCTCATCGAAACGCTCCTCTATCTCTCCCGCGCGGGCTACCGCGCCCGCTTTGCGGCATACGCCGAGGCCGCATCCCCCGAAGAACTCTTCGGCGACGACACGGCGGAAGAGGACAGAGAGGGCATCGTCCGCGGCCATGCGTTCGTGCAGCACTTCAAAGACAAATTAGGCGCCGACTTTCTGTTGGGCTGGGATATCGGCCGTGCGGCAATGATCACACGCTGGGGCTATTTCGTGGGCTGGCTGACGCAGGCGGAGACGGAGCAGCTTCTCTCCGACATGGGACAGGTCGCCGCAAACGGGCTCTCCGGCTGGCGGGAATTTGCGCGCTCCTACCTGTTCGGCGGCGCGTTTTGGAAAGAAGTATGCGCGGCATATGACGGGAAAAGCTACCTCGACACGCTGACGGATGCCGCCGAAAAGCTGCTTTCGGACGGCCCCGAAGGTGCCTGGACACATACCCCCTGGGCAAAAGTATAAAACGCATGAAGATACGGCGGCGCGCCCTTTGCACTTTGCAAAGGGCGCGCCGCCTCATTTTTCGCACGAAAAAGCCGCCCTCGGCGAGGGCGGCTCATTTCATCCAATGTTATTTCTTTTTGCCGAGCAGCCTCTGCACGAAGGGAGGCAGTTTCTGATCCTGCGGGCTTTCGGGCGTGTAATCGTCCTCGGGAGCCTGCGGCATGGGATGCTGCGGCTCCTGCGCATATGCCGCCCCGTTCTGAGGATAGGGCTGCGCGCCCGCATTAGGCGCATCGTACAAATTCTGCTGGGGCTGAGGCTGCGTGCCGTAGTACGCATTCTGCGGCTGACGGGGCTCATTCCCGTAGAACGCGCCGCGGGGCGTCGTGGGCGCCTGAGGCGGGTTGCCGTAATAGGTGCCCGGCTGCTGAGGACGGGGCGCAAAGCCCTGCTGCTGTGCGGGCTGCGGCTGGCGCTGCTGCTGAGGCGCAGAGAAAGCGCTCAGAGGCCGCGAAGGAGCCTGCTGCTGAGGACGGGGCTGCTGCGCTGCCTGCGGCTGCTGAGGCATCGCGGGACGGGGCGCCGCGGGGCGCTGCTGCTGATAGGCGGGTGCACGCGAAGAGAGCTGATTGCTGCTCTCCCTCCCCGCTGCAGGGAAGCCCGTCGCGATGACGGTGACTTCCACCTCGTCGCTGATATTCTCGTCGATGCACGCACCGAAGATGATGTTTGCGGAGTAGTCCACGACGCCGTGGATGAGGTTTGCCGCCGTCTTGACTTCGTCGAAGGTGAGATCGTTGCCGCCGACGACGTTGAGGATGACGCCCGTGGCGCCCTCGATGGTCGTCTCGAGGAGCGGGCAGTTGACGGCAAGGCGCACCGCCTCCATGATGCGGTTCTCGCCCTTGGCGACGCCCACGCCCATATGCGCGAGGCCGCGGTCTTTCAGGATGGTCTTGACGTCGGCGAAGTCGAGGTTGATGAGGGCGGGCGTGACGATGAGATCGGCAATGCCGCGGATACCCTGCTTCAGCACCTCGTCCGCAACGCGGAGCGCTTCCGCCATGGGAGCGTTGCGGGGAACGACGTCCCCGATCTTTTCGTTGGGGATGATGATGAGCGTATCGACATACTTGCGAAGGTTATCGATGCCCTTCATCGTATTGTCCATACGGCGCTTGCCTTCGAAGGAGAAGGGTTCGGTGACGACCGCCACGGTGAGGATCTTCATATCCTTGGCGATCTTGGCGATGACGGGTGCGGCGCCCGTACCCGTGCCGCCGCCCATGCCTGCCGTGATGAACAAAAGGTCGGTCTTTTCCACCGCCTTGACGAGCTCTTCCTTGCTCTCTTCGGCGGCAGCGCGGCCGATCTCGGGGTCGGCGCCCGCGCCGAGGCCCTTCGTCAAATGTGCGCCGATCTGGATCTTCGTCTTTGCCTTGCTGCACGAAAGGATCTGCGCATCCGTATTGACGGCGATATATTCCGCACTCGAGATGCCCGCGTCGATCATGCGGTTGACGGCATTGTTGCCCGCGCCGCCGACGCCGATGACCTTGATGCGCGCACGTCCGCTGAGCTCAGGCTCTGCGGGCATGGGCTGAGGCTGGCGATCTCCCATATCTTCTCTCCCCAGGAAGGGCACGTTATCGTTATACATCAGTGGTTAACCTCCGAAAATATTCAAAAATCGATTTATAGATCCGCTCCGGCGGGAATCTTCCGTCGCCATATCGATGAGAGCGATACGCGAACTCATCGAGGGTTTGTTGTAGTAGGGAAGGTCGGGCGCGACCTGCTCGCACACGCAGCTCAGCCGCTTGCTCATGTGCTCGAGCGCCCCGCGGATGCCGCAGAAGCCCTCGCCCGAGACATAGATGGGTTTACTATCGAGCTCCCTGCCCGAACACTCTTCCAAAAAGCGGCTCACGAGCTCGCACAGTTCGTCGAGCCCCGCCTTGACCTCTTCAATGAACTCCTTGGTGGGGATCTCGTAGCTCCTGCCGCCATAGACGACTTCGCGGTTCTTGGCATCCCGCTTCAGATAGAGGTTCGCCTTAGCAAGCAGCGCCGTCGCAACCTCGTAAGGGAGGGAGAAGCGCTTCATGAGGCGCACGGCGATCTGCCCCTCCCCCGCCCAGAAGGTGCGCTGGGCGAGCACGCCGTTGCCGAGCAGCACCAAAAACGAGGAAGAAAGATAGCCGATATCGAGAAAGAGCGCATATTCGTCGCGCGTTTCGGGCGGGATAAGGTACGCCGCCATCGCAAACTGCGTGGGCAGGAATTTGAGATCGACGTGACGGCGGGAAAAGATATGCTCGAGCGTGCCCGCAAAATATTCGCTCACATAGAAGTAAGAGAGAACGCCCGAAAGCCCCGTCGAATACAGCCCTACGGGATCGGCGACGCGGCGGTTGTCTGCCGTGACATAGATCATGCTCGTCACGCGGATGAAACGCCAGCCTTTGAGCTGTTTTCTGCCCATCGCAAAGAGCTGATCGAGCTCTTTGCCGCCGATCTTGACCTTCTTGGGGAACCCGAGATCCTGCTCGCGCGGATCCACCTTGGTGAACTCCCCGGGTACCCCCACATAGAGGGTGCGGATCCTTTCCCCGCAGACCTGCTGGACGGCGTCGAGCGCACGGAGCACGGCCTGGGACAGCTCGGAGACATCGTAAAACTCCCCGTCCTGATATCCGCCGTACGATTCCGTTTTGCTCGCCTTAAAGACGAATGTGTTGTTCACGCCCCTCTCGCCGACAAATACAGCCACTTCCGAAGAACGGATATCCAACACAGCAATGCTCTTGCCCGCCATTGCGCCTTCCTCTGCAGTATTCTACGATACAATAGTATTCTGTCATAAATTATAGCAAAGGCGGCCCATATTGTCAAGAGATTGTGGTGAGATTTCCTTTCGACCACTAAAAAAAGCGCTCCTCCTCGGGGCGCTTTTTGGCAGAATATGCAATTTAAGGGCGGCTCACAGCGAAGGGCGGTGGTTGCTCACGGTAAAGTCGCCGTCGACGGTATCGATGACGTCGAAGAAGCCGTACGTCTTTTCCGTCTCCGAAAGGGAAAGATACTTTTCGATCACCGCCTGCGCCTTCTCCTCGGTATGGTTTTCGGGAGTGAAGATCTGTATGATCACTCCTTCGCGCATTTCGAGGAGGAAGTAATCTCCCATCTCATATTCGGAAGAGAGCGTCACCGAAACGAGGTTGGCACGGGCGTCGCCGAGCTCTTCGAAGAACGCGCCGCACATCAGAAGAAGCGCCTCCGCCTCTTCGCCCGTGACCTTCTCGCCCGCCCGCTCCGCGTGCAGTTCAAAGCCTTCGAGGAGGATGTTCTCCCCGCCGCGGCGGTTGACGTTGCGCTCGCTGTCGTAAAGATACACCCCCTCCTCATCGAGGATGGCATAAAGGCCGTCCTCGCGGCGGAAGGCATAGGCTTCCTTCCGCTCCTCCACGGTGAGCACCACCGTGCGGGGGAAGTTTTTCTCCGCCGAAACGACGCGGAAAGCGGGATAGCTTTCCTCCACCTTCGCCTGCACTTCTTCGAGCTTCAAAAAGGTCGTGCTCTTGCCGATGCAGGCCTCATCGAGATCGCCCTGCAAGCGCACCGCCTCTTCCTCCCCCTGCGACGAACAGACGGAAAAATGCACATCGACGCGCGCCACCGTAAAGACGGCGTTGAGCGCCGCCGCGACGACGGCGATGAGGAGCGCCACGGCGACGCCCGTGAGGATGAGGACTTTTTTCTTCATTCGTATCTCCTTGCAGAAAAAGACGATTCAGACGCGCACGCGCGCGATCTTCGCCCCGAGCTTTTTGAGTTTGTGCGGCAGGTCTTCATAGCCGCGGTCGAGGTGGGAAAGATCCAAAACTTCGCTCTCCCCCTCCGCGCCGAGCGCCGCGACGACGAGCGCTGCGGCTCCCCTCAGATCTCCCGCAACGAGAGCCGCCCCGTGCAGGCGGGGAACACCGCGGATGAGCGCCGTCCTTCCCTTGACTTCGATGTCTGCGCCCATCTTGATGAGCTCGGGCACATACTTGAACCGCGTTTCGAACAGATTTTCGACGATGAGCGCACACCCCTCCGCACTGCTGTTGAGGGCGGCGGCCTGCGCCTGCAGGTCGGTGGGGAACCCCGGGAAGGGCATCGTCTCGATGCGGCGGTTGCACCGAAGCTTCCCCGTACTTTCTATTCTTATTTTATCATTTTTTGCCCCGATCTTGCAACCGTTTTCACGCAATTTATGTAAAAGGAGGCCGATATTCTCGGGCTCCGCCCCCACCGTCTCCACTTCTCCCCCGCAGACGGCGGCCATGATGAGATAGGTGCCCGCCTCAATACGGTCTTTCATGGGGGTATACGAGACGCCTCTGAGCTTTTTTACTCCCTCGATCGTGATGACGTCGGTACCCGCCCCCGCGACCTTCGCCCCCATCGCGTTGAGGAAGTTTTGAAGATCGACGATCTCAGGCTCGCGGGCGGCGCCCCTTAAAACCGTCTCCCCTTCCGCCATGACGGCGGCAAGGAGCACGTTCTCCGTCGCCCCCACGCTGGGAAAATCGAGGGAGATCTCCGCGCCCTTGAGTTTTTCGCACCGGCAGAAGATGTATCCGTCCTCTTCGTCGATGCGCACGCCCAATCTTCTCAAAGCCCCGAGATGCATATCGATGGGCCTGAGGCCGATGTCGCAGCCGCCGGGGTATGCGATGACGGCACGGCGGAAGCGGGTGAGGAGGGAGCCGAGCATAAAGACGGAAGACCTGAGCTCCCGCGTGAGGGAGGGCGGGATCTCGTGCGAACAGGAGGAGGCGCTGTCGATGGTAACGTCGCCGCCCGAAAAAGTCACTTCCGCACCCAGCTCGCGCAGGATCTGAGCCATACAGAGAGCATCGGAGATGGCGGGGACACCGCGGATGGTGACGGCTTCCTCCGTGAGCACGGAGGCGGCGAACAGCGGCAGGACGGCATTCTTGGCTGCCGAGACGTTCACGCTGCCGAAGAGCCGCCTGCCGCCCGTAATGAGTAATTTGTCCATATTGTTCTCCCCGTGACGAAAACAGCGAAGCTCCGCCCGGCCGATGGCCGCGCGCGCCCCGCGTTCCGTACTACCATCTTATGACGGGCCGCGCCGCCGTGACACGCCGAACACGACCCCCATGCCCGCCATCGTGACGAGAAGCGAGGTATTGCCCGCGCTCACGAGGGGGAGAGGCAGCCCCGTGGGCGGCACGCAGCCGCTGACGACGAGCGCGTTGAGCGCCGCCTGCACCGCAAAGGCGAACATGATGCCCGAAACGAGCAGATATTCGTAAAACGTGCGCGCGTTCGCCGCGATGCGGAATCCCCGCCACACGACGAACCCGATGAGGAGAAACAGGCACAGAACGCCGAAAAAGCCCGTCTCCTCGGCGATGACGGAGAGGATGAAATCGCTCTCGGCAAAGGGCAGAAAGCGGTATTTCTGCCGCGAAGAGAACAATCCGACGCCGAACAGATCGCCGTTTGCGAGCGCATAGAGCGACTGGATGAGCTGATAGCCCTCATCCTGCGGGGACGACCACGGATCGAGGAACGCCATGAGGCGGCGAAGGCGGTATGGCTCCGCAAAGATGAGCACGGGTATTGCCAAAAGGATGGGAAGGAGGATGAGAAGGAGCGTCTTTATCGGCGTGCCTGCAAGGAAGAGCATCCCCAGCATGAGCGCGCCCATGACCATGGTGACGGAGAGATTGGGCTCCAGCAGGATGAGGACGCAGAGGGAGACGCCCGCCCCGAGGACGGGAAGGATGCCCCAAAAGCGGCGCGGACGGGAGGGATCGGAAGCGAAATGCCCTGCCGAAAAGAGCACGAAGGCAAACTTGGCAAGCTCGGAAGGCTGCAGGGTGACGGGCCCCAGCCCCAGCCAGCGGGTGGCGCCGTAGCTCGTCTTCCCGAGCCCCGGAATGAACACCGCCGCAAGCAGGAGAACGGCCGCGGCGAGCGCGGGAACGCCCGCTTTTCTCCAGCGCGCGGCGTCCGCACGGGAGAGAAAGGCGATCGCGAAAAGCCCCAAGAAAAACCCCAAAAGCTGCTTTTTGAGGAAATAAAACTCATCGCCGTACTGTACCTTCGCCGTGTAGCAGCTCGCCGAATACACGAAGAGCACGCCGATCGCCGCGATCGCAACGACGCCGCCCAAAAAGAGCACATCCCCCCTCCCCCGCCGCCCGGACGCTGCACGGGGAAATCTGAACATAAGCGCGCGGCTCTTTTCAGTCAAGCGCTTTATCCTCTTTGCCCGTTTCTCCCCTCTCCCCGTCCCCCGCCGCCTCGGCAGCGCACTCCGCATACGCCTTAACGAGAGAAGCAAACTTTTCGCCCCGCTCCTCGAAGCTGCGGAAATCGTCGAAACTCGCCGCGGCGGGCGAGAGGAGCACGTTCTGCCCCGGCCGCGCCGTGAGGCAGGCGACGCGCACGGCGACCTCGAAGGGACGGCAGAGAGTGACGGCGGTGAAGTTTTCCTCCATCGCGGCGTTCATGAGGCGGAAGGCGCACTCGCCGAAGAGCACCGCGTGTACGACGCGCGAGCGTTTGAGTGCAGAAAAGAGCGGCCCGAACTGCTCTCCCTTGTCCTTCCCGCCGACAAGAAGCACCGTCTCCCTGTCCAGCCCCGCGACCGCTTTCAGACAGGAATCGACGTTGGTCGCCTTGGAATCGTCGATGTAGATAACGCCATTCTTTTCGAGCACCTTTTCAAGGCGGTGCGAGACCCCCTTGAAGGAAGAGAGCGCGCCTTCGATCGCCTCGCTCCCCACGCCCATGAGTTTTGCCGCGGCAATCGCGGCAAGGGCGTTCTGCACATTGTGTTCCCCGCGCACCGAAAGATCGTCCGTGGAGAGCACCTTCTCCCCCTTGAAACAGAGATGATCGTCCTCCAAATACGCACCTTCGACGCGCTCTTTGGAGGAAAACCACACGACGTGCGCCTTGGTGTGCTCGGCGAACGAACGCACGACAGGGTCGTCGCGGTTGAGGACGGCGTACTCGCTCTCCGTGCAGTTTTTGAGCAGTTTGCGCTTCAGATAGATGTAGTTTTCCATGTTGTAGTGGCGGTCGAGATGATCCTCCGCGATGTTGAGGACGACGGCGACGTGCGGGCGCAGGGAGGAAAGCGTCTCGAGCTGAAAGGAGGAGACTTCGACGGCGGCAACGCCGCTGCTTTTGAGTTTTTCCGCCGCCGTGGTGAGCGGGAGCCCGTTGTTCCCGCAGGCGAAACACTCCTTGCCCGCCGCGCGGAAGATGCGCTCGAGCATGGTGACGGTGGTCGTCTTGCCGTTGGTGCCCGTGACGGCGACGGCGGGGCAGGAAAGCGCCAAAGCGCCCAGCTCCATCTCCCCCGTCACCCGCTTCCCGAGGCCGCGAAAAAAGCGCGCGAGCGGGTGGTCGATGGGGATGCCGGGGCTCAAGACGAGGATATCGCACTCTTTGGCGCATTCGGAAAGTTCTTCTCTATGTACGATGCGGCAGCCCTTTTCCGCAAGCGAAGCCATCGCTTTTTGCGCGCTCCCCTCCTCTGCGTCGTCATAAGCATACACTTTGGCGCCGCGGGAGAGGAGAAATTCCGCCGCCGAAACACCCGAGCGGGAGAGCCCCGCCACCAGAAAGACCTGTTGAGAGAACAGCATGATGCCTCCTTAAAGATAGGGAAGGAGCAGCAAAAGCCCGAAAAACGCCGTGACCGCCGCATAGCAGTAGGCGATCTTGCCCTCCGAAAAACCCTTCTCCTGAAAATGATGATGGATGGGCGCCATTAAAAAGATGCGCTTGCCCCTCGCTTGATAGGATATGACCTGAAGGATGACGGATATGCCGGATAGGACGAACATCGCCCCCAAAAAGGGCAGAAGAAGGACGTTCCCCGAAAAGAGGGAAATAGCCGCCGCAAAACCGCCGAGGGCGAGCGAGCCCGTATCCCCCATGAAGACGCGGGCGCGGTCGACGTTGAAGACAAGGAAGGCGGCGAGCGCCCCCGCAAGGCAGAAGGAGAGCACTTCGAGCCCGCCGCCCTGCCCTTCGAGCGATAACAGCACCCCCAGAAAGAGGAAAAACACCGCCGAAACGGAGCCCGCGAGCCCGTCCAGCCCGTCCGTTAAGTTGACGCAGTTGACCGTCGCAAGAAAGACAAAGACGCCGAGCGGCACGATGCCCCAGGAAAGGTCTACCATCTGCTTTGTGAAGGGGAGATACACTTTGTTCGCCCCCGCGTACAGGCTGTAAAACGCCGCGATGAGCGCGACAGCGAGCTGAAAGCAGATCTTCTGATAGGGACGGAGGCCGAGGTTGTCCTTCCGCCGCTTTTTCAATAGGTCGTCCAAAAGCCCGACGAGAAGGTACCCTCCCCCCACCGCGAGGGCGGGAAAGAGGCGGCCGTCTCCCTTGAAGAGGAGAAGGGAAGCGCCCGCCGCGGCGAGCGTAAAGCCCAGCCCGCCCATGGTGGGCGTGCC
>CALVPY010000014.1 GCA_944354535.1 uncultured Clostridia bacterium | reverse complement strand
GTTTCGGCGGCTGTGGTTCAAACCTCTCACAACAGCAAAGACCCCGAGACGGCAAAAATGCCATCTCGGGGTCTTGGCGCGGTGAGAGGGATTTGAACCCTCGCACGCTGTAACACGTCTACGCCCTTAGCAGGGGCGCCCCTTGAGCCTCTTGGGTATCACCGCTTGTCAAGTTTATAAATATATTTTGTTGTCGCTGCCCGGAAGAGAAGCTCCCGAGGCACTACAACAATATATCATACTTTGCCGTGAAAGTCAAAGTTTTTTCCCGAGAAAGTAAAAAAATCCGAAAAAATTTCTTTCCGCCCTTGCGATATGCGTAAAATTATGATAAAATAAACGGGATAAGAGAACAAGCGATCGTTTTAAGGAGAATCTGCGATGAACATTTGGCACGATATCGATCCCTCCCGCATTGCTCCGAGCAATTTCGAAGCGCTCGTCGAGATCCCCAAAGGCTGTAAGGCGAAGTATGAGCTCGATAAGGAGACGGGCATCTTAAAGCTCGACCGCGTGCTCTACACGTCTACCGTCTATCCCGCCAACTACGGGTTCATCCCCCGTACGCTTGCAGATGACGGCGACCCTTTGGACGTCCTCATCCTCTGCAACGAGTCCATCTATCCGATGACCCTCATCAACTGTTTTCCCATCGGGGTCATCAAGATGATCGACAGCGGCGCCCTTGACGAGAAGATCATCGCGATCCCCTTCAAAGATCCCACCTATAACGGATATTACGACATCCACGAACTGCCCAAACACATCTTTGAGGAGATGATGCACTTCTTTGAGGTGTATAAGTCGCTCGAGCATAAGAAGACGACCGTCCGCGAGATCGCCCACCGCGACGATGCCGTGGAGATCATCAAAAAGTGCATCAAGGCATATAACGATAAGTACGAAAAGTGAGGGAATGCATGAAGATCTTATTTTTTGGAGATTCCATTACCGAATCGGGCCGCAACCTGCTTGAGCCGAACGATCTCGGCGTAG
Organism: uncultured Clostridia bacterium; assembly: GCA_944354535.1. Classification (GTDB taxonomy): domain Bacteria; phylum Bacillota; class Clostridia; order Christensenellales; family Borkfalkiaceae; genus Gallimonas. Next base: position 58,637 of record CALVPY010000014.1, on the reverse strand, counting down.
GATATGTCAAGATCGCGGCGGGCAAGCTCCGCCTCCTCTATCCGGACAGAAAGATCGAGGTCGTCAACCGCGGCGTGGGCGGCAACCGTACCGCCGATCTTCTTCTCCGCGTCCGTGAGGACGTCATCGGCGAGCATCCCGATTATATTGTCCTGCAAGTAGGGGTCAACGACGTCTGGTGCCGTTTTTCGCTGGGCGAAGCCGTCACGCCCGAACAGTTTGAAAGCAACTACCGCGAGCTTGTCAAAGAGCTGAAAGCGACGGGCGCAAAACTCATTCTGATCGAGCCCTATGTGCTGCCCATCGGCGATAAGCAGAGGTTCCGTCCATTTCTCAATAAGTTTAACGACATCATCCGCGCCATTGCAGAGGAACAGAAGCTGACGCTCATCCCCGTAGACGAGATCTTTACGGGCGTGACGCAGGATATCGACCCGAGGCAGTTTTCGACGGACGGCGTACATCCCACGCACCGCGGCTGCCGCTATATTGCAGACCTCGTCATCAAGGAGCTGAGAAAGGATCTCGGCTGAGGCCGGCGCGGCGTCACGACAACATCACGGCGGGAGGGGAGACCTCCCGCTTTTCACAGAGCAAAAGGGAGCAAATTTATGGAAAAGACCAACGCCATGCGCATTTTAGAACGGGCGGGCGCAGAATACAAGGTGCATACTTACGAGGGCGGCGCGCTTTCGGGCAAAGAGGTCGCGGCGGCTCTGGGGCAGGATCCCGAGCGCGCCTTCAAGACGCTCGTCACCGTGGGCAGCCCGCGCAAATACTATGTGTTCGTCATCCCCGTGGCGGCAGAGCTCGACCTCAAAAAGGCGGCGAAAGCGGCGGGGGAGAAGTCCGTCGAGATGCTGCCGCAGAAGGAACTCTTTCCGCTCACGGGCTACGTCCACGGCGGCTGTTCGCCCCTCGGCATGAAGAAGCTCTTCCCGACCTTCTTCCACGAGACGGCAAAAGACGGCCCCCTCATGGTGAGCGCGGGCAAGGTGGGCGTGCAGCTCGAGACGACGTTTGAGGCCGTCCGAAGCGCCATCCCCGCCGAACTTTGCGACCTCATCCGCAGTTAAATGCTGAAAAGTATGCGCCCGCGGGCGGCTTTGAGCCGCCCGCGGGCGCTCTTTATTGGGGCCGCCGCGCGCCTTTCGTCGCGCGGCGGCCTTCCCTATTTCCTTCATGCCGTCTTCATGAGTTTGACGGCGAGCACCGTCATGTCGTCCTCCGCCTTCCCCCGATAGCAGTTGAGCGCTTTTTTGAGCACTTCTTCGGCGAGCGACTGCGGGTTGAGGGGGCGGAGTGCGCTTAAGTAAGCGTAAAGTTCTGCCGAGGAGCCGAACGCCTGCGTCACGCCGTCGCTCATGAAGAGCATGAAGTCTCCCGCCTGGAGCGTCGCGCGGAGCGTCGCGGGGTGTACGGCATCCAGCATCCCCATGGGGAGAGACTCTCCTTCGAGTACCCGCATCTCTTCGGGCGTCAGGATAAATCCCACAGGCGAGCCGATCTTGACGATGTCCGCATCCCCCGTGTCGAGATCGACGGCGGCAAGATCCAGGCAGGAGAAGCTCTCCTCCCCCGAATAGGAGATGAGGCGGTTGACTGTAGAGAGCACCGTTTCGGAGGGCATTTTCGCCTTATAAAAGCTTTCGAGGAGGGTCAGCGTGCGGTCGGAAACGTCGCGTGCCTCCGGTCCGCTGCCCATTCCGTCCGAGAGGGCGACGAGGAATCGTCTCTCGTCGATCTTCAAGACGGAGTAGGTGTCGCCGCTGCGGTTCTCGCCCTCTTTGGGCCTCGTGGCAACGCCGAATGCCGCATCAAATTCCGGCCGCCGTTTGAGGACGAAGCAGGCGCTCCCTTCATTGAGCCCGATCTTTTCGGCGAGCGCGAGCGGTACTCCGAGGGCTGCGCTCGCGACCGAACACAATTTTTTGGCGTTCACCGTCTGCGGGAGGGTGAGGCTCACGGTGATGGAGTTTCCTTCGCCGTAGACAAAGATCTCCGAACTCAGGATGCCCGCCTGGGCAAGCGCTCCCGCAAGGGCGTTTTCGCCCTCGGCAAAGACGCACTCCTCGCTCTGCTCGAGGGCGATGTCGCGCAAAATTTCGCTCACGCCGTGCGCCTGCTCGGCAAGGAGCCTGCGGCTTTCGCGCGCGCTCTCTTCCTCCCGCACCGTACCCTGATATTGGGCGAGCAGGCGGTTGCAGGCAAACAGCAGCCCCGCGGCATTGCCGCATTTTGCACCGAGGTCGGCGGGAAGATCGACGAGGCTGACCTGCCCCTTGACGGCGCCCACCGAGACGAGGCGGTCCATCGAGGCGAACAGCCCCTCCTTCTCGCAGCGCTGTCTGCCCGCGCAATCGCTGCAGAGGGTATAGCGCAGTTCTTCCGAAAGGGCTGCCGCCGTGCTGTATTGCCGTCCGTCCTCCCGGAATGCCGTTTCGATCTCACGGAAGAGGGAGGAGACTTCATAGAGGCGTTCTCCCACAGCGCGGCGGTTGCGGTTGATGGCGATGCGCGGGAGCGAGCGTTCGCGGTAAAACAGCAGCGTGTGCTTGGCGCGGCGGTAGAGCTTTTCGGGCAGGGCGATCGTGAGGATGACGGCGAGAAGGCAGGCGGAAAGCGTGAAGACGATGTGTGCCGTGCTCTCCGCATACAGCCCCTCGAGCGCCATCGCGGCGGGGAAGCACAGGAGCAGGGAGAGCGCCGAGGCGATGCGCCCGTACGGCGTGAGGAGGAGGGCAATGCACGCGCAGGCGGAATAGGTCGCCATCGGCAGGAGCTCTGCATGGGCCAGGCACAGCGGCAGCGAGAGCACGACTGCAAACGGTACCGCGGCCGCGTTTTTCAGGAGCTGCGCCGCAAGGAGGAGCGCCGTGAGCGAGACGGCATAAAAGACGGGTTCGCCGAGCGCCGAGCACAGTCCCGCCCCGAAAAACAGCCACAGAAGGGAGACTTCGGCAAGCTGGGCTGCCGTCAGCCGACAGCGGAAGGCGCGTTGGAGCAGGGCATTGAGCCCTCCTTCAAACAGAAGGGAGAGCATGATCATAAAGGCCGCCAGGAGGACTTTTTGCCAGATCGGCGGGATGGGGAGCGCGTATCCCGTATGCGGAAAGAGGAAAAGGAAGGGGATCTGGGCAAGCAGGAGGAGGGCATACTTTTCCCAGGTCATCCTGCGCTTGAAATGCTTGAACAGCCAATATCCGCCCGCGAGGATGAGCGCTTGTAAAAATGCGGAGAGGGTCGCCATCCACGAGAGCGCGGCCGCCGATGAAAGAAGATGCCCCGCGGCAAGCAGGAGCGGGTCGATCCCGCAGGCGAGCGCGGCAAAGAGGAGGGATGCGGAGAGCGGCTCTCTCCGCGGCAGCGCAAAGTTGAGAAGCACCATGGAGGCGAGCAGCGCGCAGTATTTTCCCGCCGTTTTCAGAGTGAGCGGGGTCGTGAAGACGGGTCCTTTCATAAACCACCTCGGGCGATATTTCCTTCATTATAAGGGCGATGAGGTGGGAAACGTGCGCAAGTTGCGTCTTTGTTTGTCGGAAAAAGCAAAAACCCCCGCACGGGGGTAAGCGAAACAGAACTGCGGCGCGGCGGCGGGCAAATGCCCGCCGCCGCGCCGAATTTTGTTTACACTTCCCGCGTATAGATGGCATCGACAATGAGCTCCGCAAGCAAGCCGATCTTCTCGCGGCAGTCGCCCTCTAACCATTTCATCGAGACATTATACAGCATCCCTGCATAAAGATAGGGAAGATAGGGGTTTTCTCCGGGGTGTTCCTCTTCAAAGGTGCGTACAAAATTCTGATTGAGGAAATCGAGATAGAGATCGCTCAGATGCGCCTGTTTTATCAGCTTGAACGGCTCTTTCTGTTTTTGGAACATGGCGAGAACATCGGTCACTATCTGAACGTAGTCCTCTCTGCAGCGGGGATAGATGCGGCGGGCAAAGACGAATTCGCGCGTATTGTGCTCGAAATAATAGATAATGACGTCCTCTTTGCTTCTGAAGTAGCGGTAGAAGGTCGCCCGTCCCACCCCTGCTTTTCGGACGATGTCGGTGACGGCGATCTTTTCGTATTCATATTCGTGCATCAGCTTGAAAAGCGCCGTTACGATGTAGTGCCGCGTGTAGTCTTCGGGTGCAGGCTGTGCGTATTGCATGAGACAAATTCCCCCTGTATGTTTCATTTGCGGCGACAGAATGGACGTTACTGTCTTATCGCCCGTTCGGACGATTGCTATTTTATCGCCGATGATGGTATGATACACCTGTCTTACGGAAAAGTCAACCGAAACGCGCGTCGGCATTTTTCCGCGGGAAAATTCCACAAAGAGAGGTAACTTTTATGCAGGAAAAAGATTTTGTATCCTATGAATACAGGACGGTGTCGGTAAAAGAGAAGGATCAGGCGAAAGCGATGGATATGTACGAGGCGTTCGGCTGGGAAGTGACGGGTACGTCGTCCGCGCTCGACGGCGTTACGCTCTCCCTGAAGCGTGACCGGCACATTCCCCATAAGCAGGAGCTTGTGAAGCTTGAGCGCCAGGCGGAGGATACGTTCGCCTGTATTGGCGGGCTCGAGCGTTCCAAGACGCTGGGGGCAAGCGTGTTCTCCTATATCTTCGGGTGTATCGCGGCGCTCGTGCTGGGCGGCGGGATGTGTCTTTGTATGCTCGTCGAGGGCAGCGTTCCCGCGTTTGCCGGCGGCATCGTGCTGGGGCTCATAGGGATCGTCCTCTGCAGCGTCAACTATCCGATCTACAAGAGACTCGCCGCCAAAAAAACGAAGGCTCTGCTGCCCGTCATCGATGAGACGGAGGAAAAACTCGCCAATATCTTAGAACGCGGCAGCGATCTTCTTACTTCCGAGCGCATCTGATCTGAGGGGCGGGCAAGCACCCCCGTGCCTCCCTCTCTGAGGGAGGTGCCGCGCGCCCGCTCTCGCGGGCGCGCGGCGGAAGGAGTCGCCTTGATTTTTTCGGGTTCGTTTCCGCTTGAAGCAGGTCTCTTGTTTTGCCCAAAACTCCAACTCCTTTTCTTCGTCTCCGGAAAACGCTTCTCCCTTCCCCGAAAAGGGGAGGGGGACAAAACACCAAATATCCCCCAGCCGCCGGACAGAAGGGGAGACAAATCGCTCGCTCCTCGCCTCGAAAAGGGGAGGCAAATCGTTCGCTCTTCGCCCAAAGAAGGAAAAATAGGGGAGCGCGAAAAATTTTTTCCCTGCCGCCAAGCGAAAAAGGGGCGGCAAAGCCCTCGCCTCGAAAACAACAAAAAACATCTCCCCGCCGCCAAGCGAAAAAGGGGGGGGTAAAGCCCCCGCCCCCGCGAAACGACAAAAACAGCTCCTCCGTGCAGAAGCACGGAGGAGAAATCATTTGCCAAAATTCAGTTGTTACCGGGGCGGGCCATGTATGGCGCTTCTCGGCTTGAACTCAATGTGGAATCAAACTTCCGGTACGATCAGTCAGGTCGATCGTTTCAAGTCCCGTTCATCCGATCAGCTTTGCGCCCCTTCGGTGAAATTGTACGTTGGTCTGTCCTCCTTATCCGAGATCTTCCTCGCCTCACGGGGAATGAAGTTAGTCATATCAAGCGTACCTCCCGATATGAGATTTTCTCGGAGCAGAATCTCCGTTTTGCGGGGTCAGCCTGCTTTCCCCGCCAGCCTTTGCCACTTGGGTCACATGGTCATTGGAGTAGCCCTCGCTATTTCAATTTCCGCCTCTGAAGTTATTGCGTTAATTGTGCATTGGTCTTTCCTTCCTTGTGAGATTGCCCTAAAGTTGCATCGATTTACGTGCACATTGGAGTAGTCCCCTTGCGGTTATTTGTGAGAAAGAAACTTTGTTTGTGTGTTTCTTTCTCTTTCTTGTCTACATTATAACACAGATTTGTATTTTGTCAAGCGTTTCGGGAAAAATTTTTTGGCTGTTTCCCGATTTTTTATTCGATGCCCGGCAGGAAAGCTATTTTGCCCCGCGCACGCGGACAACGATCTTTGCTTCGACCGCAGAGGGGATGCTGTCTTTGAGCCCGGCGTGCCGTTTGGGATCGCTCCGCCACAGATCGCGCGAAAGCAGAAAGAGATCGCACCCGCTTTTTCTGCACGTTTCCCAAAGCGAGGCGGCATGGGAGGCGATCAGCTCCTCGGCGCAGCGTTCGTCTACGGGCGTTGCGACGTTGGTCTCCGTCCCCGCCATGAAATCTTCCGCGGTGCGGTCATTGACGAGTACCTTCAGCCCGATCTCGAGCTGCGCCTGCGGCAGGGCGTCGTTCGAAAGCGTCACTTTACCCCGATCCCGCTTGATGCTGAGGGAGACGGGCAGCCCGTTTTCGCCCCGGACGGTGAGGCTGCCCGCACTTACGCCGCCCATGAGCAGGTTGTAGGCGAAGGTCTCTTCGGCGGAGAGCAGCCCCGTCATCTTCCCTTCCGCAAAGAGGGCGGTCTCCTCGGCGCGGAAGAGCACGCTCTCCTGCTGCGAGCTTTTCTCGCTTTTGTCCGCGCTGCTTTCTCCTGCGCCTCCCCCGGGGGCTTCTTTGCCGCCTTCGGAGGGGTTGTCCTGTTCGAGAGCCAGGGTGCGGATATAGGGCATGAAGGAGCTCTTTGAGACGCCCAGCGTGTCTACGGCGAACTTGCGGAGCGTATTCTTGACGGTCGCGCCCGACTTTTCCGCCGCGCCCGAGAAGAGTTTGCCGATGGCAAGGGAGGACGTGTCGTCAATGGAGCTCGTCTGCTTCAGGACATCGGCGGCGCTCCCTTCGCAGACGGCAACGGCGCAGTCGTCCGACATATATTCGTTGTGCAAAAAGTAGTTGAGCGCGGGCATGGCGCCCTCTCTTGCCGTCTCTTCGCCGAGCAGGACGAGGGAACAGAAATCGAACTTGGGGACCCAGCCCGAATCTGCATACATCATCATGAGGCAGTCTGCTACCGTCTCTCCGCGTCCCGAAAGTTCCACGCTCGCCGTGCCGCCCGCCGTTTCGCCGCCCTTCGGCACGGAGATCTGCGCGGTCAGCTCGTATCCGGACGGGGTCTTATCGATGCCCGCCGCCAGGATGATGGCCGCCTTCTGGATGTCTATGAGGCCGAAGTCGTTGGAGAAGAAGGCGAACAGCAGGATGCCGCCCAGGAACAGGGCGAATTTGGGGACGGTGCGTTTCAGGATAGGGTTCATCGGCTCCTCCTTCGGGGAAGGCGCTCCCGCAGCAGGAGCAGCAGGGCGGGCAGAGCGGCGCCGAAGAGGGGAAAGATCCAAAAGAGCGTGCGCGTGATGAAGCGCTCTGCCGCGGGGAAGGAAAAGCTCAGGACGGTGGAGACGGCTGCGATCGCCCCGTTCAGGAGCAGGGAATAGAGGAGGCAGCGCGGCTTGCTCTCCCCGAAGGCCTGTTTCAGAAGCTCCGCTGCCGAGAGCATGGGGAACAGGGAGACGAACACCATTGCAAGTGCCATTGCATAGATAAAGATATAGTCGATGCGTCCGAGCAAATGGATGGCGGGGAAGTACTTGGCGGTCTTGGAAAAGGCGAAAAACTGTACGGGGGCGATGTCCTGAAAGATGCCGTAAAAGAGGGCGAGGAACAGGAGCACCGCAGCTCCGCCCGCTCCGTACGCCGCGGCAGACTTCCATGCGAGGCCTTTTTTATATTCGATCTTTCCGAGGAGGGGAAGAAGGAGCGCTCCGTCAAAGAACCATGCCGTCGTGCGGAGCACGCCCGAAAATACGCCCCTCGCCCCCGTGATGCCGACGGGCGCAAGGGCGGAGAGATCGGCTTCCCCCGCAGAGAAGAGGATCAGGAAGAAGAAGGCGATCGCGGTGAGCGGCCCCAGGAGGTCGAAGATGCGGCCGAAGCAGCCGAGCGGTTTCAGGCAGAAGTACACCGAGATGAGAAAGAAGGGCGCAAACAGGAGGTCGGAGGGCAGGGTGTCGTAAAAGACGCTCTGCACCATCAGCTTCTGTTCGAACAGCGGCACATAGGCGGCGAAGAGGAAGAAGAGCGAGAGGACGATGCAGCCGCAGACGGCCGCGAGCCGCCCGAATGCGCGCTCCAAAAGGGCGAAGAAGGAGAGCGAGCGTTTGGAGAGGAGCACCGCCGCAAAGACGGCTGCCGTTTCCACGGCAAGCGAACAGAGCGCGGAGAGCCAAAGATCGTTCTTTGCCTCCGCTGCGAGCTGGGCGGGCAGCAGGATGAGCTTGGAAAGAGGGGCAAGGCAGGCGAGGAAGAAGAGGAGCTGCCGCGGGGCGATCTTTGCGGGTGCGGTCATCCGTTCATCCTCCTCTTGTTGGGGCTCATGAGCGTTTTCGGGCGCAGTTTCAGCGAACGCAGGCCGAATTTGACGATGCTGTCCTTCATGTCGCGGGGGCGGGCAGGGGCGAAGGGAGAGAGCAATGGCACGCCGTAGTTTTCCGTTGCCGTGAGTTCCAATAAGAGGAACGCCGTCGCAAGTATGATGCCGTAGGTGCCGAGGCTCCCCGCGGCAAGCAGCAGAAGAAGGCGGACCATGCTCGTCACTTCGATGAGGTCGGGCACGGCATACAGCCCGATGGCGCTGAACGCGACGATGATGATGGCGGGCGTGGAAAAGAAGCCCGCGCGCACCGCCGTCTCGCCCAGGACGAGGGCGCCCACCACGGAGAGCGCCATCCCCACATATTTCGGCATACGGATGCTCGCCTCGTTCAGCACTTCCAGCATGAGGAGGACGAGGAGCATCTCCAAAGAGGGGGAGAGGGGGATATCGCGGATGCTCCCCGCAATGGTGAGGAGCAGTTTGACGGGAAAGAGCTGCAGCTTGAACAGCTCGGCCGCCACATAGAAGGCGGGAAGATACATCGCCGCCAGCATGGCAAGCAGGCGCAGAACGCGCGTCAGCGTTGCCCTGAGGGGCGGCACGAAGTAGTCCTCTCCCGCCTGCAGGTCTTCCACAAAGAGATAGGGGAGCGTGAGCGCGATGGGCGAGCCGTCTGCGAGGACGCCCACCCGCCCTTCCAGGAGTTTTGCGCAGAAGACATCGGGTTTTTCCGTCGTTCCCACCTGTTTGATGAGGGCGTGCGGGCGCGAACAGAGGAAATCGGCAAGATAGGAGGAGTCGGGGATCCCGTCGATGTCGATGGCTTTGAGGCGCTTTTCCACCCCCTTTACGACGGCTTCGTTCGCCGTTCCTTCCAGATAGCAGAGGGCGACGAAGGTCTGCGAACGCCTGCCGATCTTGGAGAACACGATCTTGAGTTCCCCCGTCTTCAGCCTTCGCCTGATGAGCGAGGTGTTTACCTTGATATCCTCGATGAATCCCTCGCGCGGGCCTTTGACGGTGACGCCCGTGGGCGGCTCCATGACGGCGCGCAGGAATACCTTTTTGGTGCCGACGACAAGCCCCTCGTCCATCCCGTCCCAAAGGAGGACGGGGTTTCCCGCAAGCACTTCGCCCGCAAGTTCTTCAAGGTTGGAAAAGGAGCGCATCTCGGGCGAGGCGAGCCCTTCTCCCACGTCTTCCGCCCTCGTTCCGCCGCGATAGTGCATGAGCGGCCGCACCACGAGCGTACCCAAAAGCTCCTTATCGGTGACGGGGTCGCAGAAGAGAATGCGGAACGTGATGCCGCCCTCCGCCGCAAAGTCGAAGGATAGGATGTCCTCGGCGGGCAGCAGCTCCTTGAGTGCCGAAAAATCTCGTTTCAGATCGCCTGTGATTTTCATGCAAGGAGTATGCGGAGCGTATGGAAAAATATGTAAGGGGAGCATTTCCCGCACGGCTTTGCTTCGGGGGCATGAAAGGTTTTGCGCCCGAAAGTTGTTTTATGGGTAGAAGGGGCTGTACGGGGCAGAGACGCCCCGTCGTCGGCAAAATGACGGAAAAAGGAGGCTGGATGATGAAAAGAACATTTGTGACGGGCGTTTGCCTGCTGCTTGCGTTCGTACTTCTCAGCGGCTGCGGCGGCAGGGAAGAGGAACTTACCGTCCGCTGTGCCTGCGGGGAGGACTACTATACCCTCCCGCTCGAACAGAAAGGAACTTCGGACGGCGGCAGCAACGGCATTTCCTTTGAAGCAGACATGAGCCTTTCGCAATTGAAGACGCTGATCGACGGCACGGATGCGGGCTCGGCGCAGCTGAAAACGGAGGCCGTAGGGGAGCTTTTGGCGATCTTCAAGACGGACGGGACGGGGAGGCTGCACTACTACTGCATCCTGCAAAGCGGCAGCACCTTTTTCCTCTCCAATGCGGAAAATTTCGGCGTCGCCGTTCCCTTCCACCTCTTTGCCGAAGAGGAGCAGGAAGCGTGGCAATACGGGCTGTATCTCAACAACGGGGAATACGCGACGGAATACGGCATTTCGGAGTTTTCCGCCTTTTATGAAGGGCTGGAGGAGGTGAAGATGTCGGCGGAAGGGGATACCCTTTCCGTTGAGCCGCAAACTGCGCCGAAAGGCGGCACGGCGTCCTGCCGCATCGTGTTCACGTTCTCGGAAGGCAGCGTGCTCGCTTCCATTGAGGCGCTGTCATGAAGGAAGCGATCTGCGTCGAAGGGCTTACAAAGGCCATCGGGGGAAGGCGCATCCTCGACGGCGTGTCCTTTGCGGTGCAAGAGGGGGAGATCGTCGGCCTCGTGGGGGAAAACGGCGCGGGGAAGTCTTCCCTCCTCAAATGCCTGACGGGGCTCTGGCGGCCCGATGCGGGAAGAGTTGCCGTGTTCGGCCGCGAGATCGCGGCGGGGTGCGGGTATCTTGAAGAGACGGGCGCGCTCATCGAGTATCCCGCGCTCTTTGGTGAGTACACTCTGGCGGAAAACATCGAACTGTTTTCTGCCTTCTGCCCGGGCGGAAAGGAACGAGCCGCCCGCCTGGTCTCGCGCCTGGGGCTCGAGGAAGGGATGAGGAGGAAGGTCGGAACGTTCTCTTCGGGCATGAAACAGAAGGCATGCCTTGTCGCCGTGCTGATGAGGAGCCCGCGCCTTCTGATCTTAGACGAGCCGACTGCCATGCTCGATCCCAAGATCTCGCTGGAGTTGAGAAGCCTCATCCGGGAATATCATCAAAGCTATCATACGACGATCCTCATCTCCGGGCACGATCTTTCGGAGATCGAGACCCTCTGCGGCCGCGTGCTTAAGATGAAGGCGGGGAAGATCGTCTCGGAGTTCGATCTTTCTCACAGCCCCGAACGGGTGTACCGGCTGAAGTTTGCAGACAGAGCGCAGGCGGCGGCAGCCCTGGCGCGTACCGGGAATGCAAACCTGAGGCAGGAAGGGGAGTCTCTCTATTTCAGGGGCACGGGGCGGGAGCTGAGCGATCTCCTCACGGAATACCGCTTCGAACTTTCCGATCTGACCGTCTGCAACCCTTTAGAGGCGCTGTTTGAGGAGGGATAAGATGTTCGGCAGAGTACTCTCGTTTGAATGCAGAAGTTATTTCCGCTCCAAGGGCTTTTATGTCCTGGCGGCGGTGCTCCTTGTCCTGCTCGTCGGCGTCACGCTCGGATGCCGCTTCTCCGAAGAGGACGGCGCGGGGGAAGTTTACGGCGTGGAGGCGTATTCTTCGCGCGAAGAGCTTATTGAACACATCGAGGCGGGCAAAGAGCGCATCGCGGCGCTCGAGGAGTGGCTGCGCCTTTCCGAGGACGATCTGACCGTCTCCTCGGGGGTGAGGAAGGATATGGAGACCGAACTCGCCCAAGAGCGGCAGACGCTCTCGGTGATGAGCGTTCTCTATGAAAAACACATCGCTTATGAGGACTGCTGCGCCTATCTCGGAGCATTCGGGACGGCGGTGCAGACCAAGCTTTCGGTGAGCGTCCTCTCTCTTGTGCTGCTTGCAGGCTTTTGCGTCATCGTATTGTATTTTTCGGCACACATCGCCGTCGCTGCGGCTTCCGAATACCGGGAAGGGCAGGCGCGGCTCACCATGCTGCTGCCGCACGGGCGCATCGTCTATACGCTCGCCCGTCTTTTTGCCCGTCTCGTCACGGGCGTATGCCTTCTGGCGGGTTATGCCGTGCTTTCGGCGCTCTTTCTTGCGTGCGTGTCGGGAACGGGCGGCAGGCTCATCGCGGCTTCCGCGCATTCCGCCCTCGCCCTCGGCTTTGCGGAGACGGCGCTCCTCATGACGGCGCTTTATCTCTTTACTCTCGCCGCTTTCGGGATATTCGCCTTTTCGCTGGCGCAGCTTTGCCGCCGTCCGCTGCCCGCCCTCCTTTTCACGGGGCTCGCGGCGGCTGCGGGCAGGCTCGTGCTGCCCGTCGAACTTCTTTTGGGGGAAGCGTCCGTCTCCAAATTCCTGCCCGTCTGCGCGTTCTTTTTAGATGGCGCCTTTCTGAGCGTCACCGCTCTGCCCGTTTGGGCAAATGTTCTCCTCTCGGCAGCATTCTGCGGCGCGCTGCTGCTTGCCGCCCTTCTGCGGCTGAAATATACCGACATCCGCTGATGTTGCCGTAACTTTTCTCGAATTGCTTGCGTTTTTCGCTGCGTTGTGTTATACTGAAAACAGTATACTATATGTGGTGCTCTCCCCTGCGGAGGATGCCCGAAAAGGCCGTGAAAAACGGAGGATTGCATATGAGGACGGAGCGGAAAAGGCTCATCATTTTCATCCTGTTATCGATGGCGCTCATTGCGGCGTTTGTTTTGCTGTTGTTCCCCGCGGCGCAGCCTGCCGCGGCGGAGGGGGAGACCGTTTCCGAAGCGGAGGACGATGCACTTCCTGCGCCCCGCGCCGTCGGCGAGGCGACCGTGGAAAAAGCAGACGGCTCTTTGGCCGAGTACGCAACGCTTTCCTATGCGCTGAAAGCATGGGAGGACGGTTCAACGCTTATACTCAATCAAGATGTTGCTTCTTCCGAGACCATTACCGTTTCGGGGGATAAGACGCTCGATCTCAACGGTCATACCCTCGAAGGCAGGTCGGGAAGGACGCTCCGCGTGACGGCGGGTACGCTCACCGTGACCGATTCGACCAACCCGCAGAGCGGGGAGATCGCGGGCGGCGGCGTGCGCGTAGAAGGGGGCGGCGCTTTCATCTTAGAGGGCGGTTATATCACGGATAATACCGCAGAGGACGGCGCGGGCGTCTTTGTCAGCGTCGGCGGTTTCTTTACGATGACGGGCGGCACGATCATGGACAATACCGCGACGGGTACGGGCGGCGGCGTGTGCCTTTTGGGCGGCTCCTCTTTTACGATGACGGGCGGCAGGATCGTTGACAACAAGGCTTCCGAGATCGGCGGCGGCGTGTTTGCCGCAGGCAGCGTCTCCCTTTCGGGCGGCGCGCGCATCTCTGACAATACGGTGGACGGCGCGGCGGAAAATCTCTATCTCGACGCAGGGCAGCGCATCGATGCAAGCGGCCTTTCCGGGCAGGTGGGCATCACGATGCCCGAGGCGGGCGCATTTGCCTCGGGCACGGCTACGGGCTTTGTTTCCGATTCCCCCGCCTACGATGTTTCCCCGCCCAATTCCTCGTCTGAAGTGACCTTTTCTCTCGTGTTAAGCCCGCTCGAAAGCGTCGAGGCGCGCTATCTTCCGACGGAGAATATCTATCCGACGACCGATCTCGAAGTCCTTCGCGGCGGACTGACGGTCACGGGGACGAATGCGAACGGCGCACAGTATCTTTCCTCGGCATTAAGTTATAAACTTTCCCTTCCCGAAGGGATCGAACGCCTTACGGTGGGCAGCAACGAGATCGTCGTGACGGCGACGGGCGAAGGGGGAGAACGCGCCGAAACTTCCTTCTCGGTCGAAGTCGTCGCGCCTTCGCTCACTTCCATCGAGGCGGCGTTCTTGCAGACGGAGACCGTCTATTTCGACTCTTCCCTCGATGTGCTCGTCGACGATCTTACGGTGACGGGGCATTTCAACGACGGATACGACCGCACCCTCGGGCGCACCCCCGAAGAGACGCAGGCGCTCTCGGGCGAGGACTACATCACGGCATATTATACGCTCTCGGGCGATCTTGCCGCACATGAGAACGGCACGGTCAGCGTCACGGCGACGGCGGGCGGCAGCTCGGCGAATATCGTTGTCGCTATCTCCCGGCACGTCATCGACACCGCGGACATCCTTGTCGAGGACGCGGTGGAAGTGGAGCGCAAGGGGGCGTGGGCGGTCTCTCCCGAGGCGTTCACGCCCTCCCTTCCCGCGGGCGTTCTTTCCGAAGTGTCGCTTTCGGGCGGCGGGACGGTGGGCAATCTTTCCGCAGGTACCTACACGGTGCAGATCACGTTTTATGTGACGGACGAGAAAAATTACGAACTTGTCGGCGGGCCGCGCACGGCAACGCTCACCGTCTATTATTCCTCGCTCACGGCAACGAACGAGGACGGCACGATCTTCTATACCGTGGAGCGCGAGGGGGGCATCCCGCTCTCGTGGGAGCTCGTCATCAAAGACGTGACCGAGGAAGTCTCCTCCCCGAAGCTGGAGGGCGGCATGGAGTCAAGGCAGATCTTCTCCGTTTCCCTGCGCGACGGCGGCCGCATCGTCACCGAGCTCGATGCGCCCATCACCGTGCGCATCCGCATCGACGGCTTCTTCTCGAACAAGGATGTGACGCTGTTCCGCCTGACCGACGGCGGACACATCGCCGTCGAAAGTACGCGCGACGGGGATTACCTCATCTTTACGACTTCCTCCGTGCAGACGCAGTTCTGCGTTGCATATAATGCGGGCTTCGGGGTGTATCTTGCGCTCACCATCGTCTTCGGCGTCCTGTGCGTCGGCGGCGCGGTGCTCCTCGTCTGGTACTTCAAGCACAAGAAGAAGCTGGATATGACCCTTCCCAAACAGGAAGAGTAACGGCGATAGATTGGGCGCCTGCGGCGGTATGCCGAGGCAGCATAACGTAGTTTCGGGCGGCTTCTGCCGCCCGGTTTTTTTGTTCTAATTTTCCTGCTGCGCTCATACGCTGAGCATATGGAACTCTACGCTCAAAGCAAACAGGATGCGCTCAAGGCGCTCAAAAGTTCGGAGGGAGGGCTCACGCAGGAGGAGGCCGAGCGCCGCCTTGCTACATTCGGCAGAAACGAGCTCAAAGAGGGCAAGCGGCGGAGCATCCCCGCCCTCTTCTTTGCCCAGTTCAAAGACCTCATGACGCTCATCCTCGTGGCGGCGGCAGTCCTTTCGGGCGTGCTTGCCTATATCACGGGGGACAGGTCCGAACTCACCGACACCGCCATCCTGCTCTTCATCATCGTGCTCAACGCGGCGGTGGGGGTGGTGCAGCAGTACCGTGCCGACAGCGCCATCGAAAAGCTGAAAAAGCTCTCCACGGCGACGGCGAAGGCGGTGCGCGGGGGAAGGGTGTGCGTCCTGCCCGCCGTCCTGCTCGTGCCGGGGGACATCGTCGAAGTGGAAGAGGGCGACCGTATCCCCGCCGACTGCCGCATCCTCTCCTCGGAAGGGCTGAAATGCGACGAAGCGCCGCTCACGGGGGAATCTCGCCCCGTCAAAAAGCGCGACTGCACCGTGAAAAAGCCCGCCCTTGCCGAGCGGGAAAACACCCTCTTTTCGGGCACGTTCTGCCTTTCGGGCAGGGCGCGCTGCGTTGTGACGGGCACGGGCATGCACACGGAGATGGGCGCCATTGCCGACCTTCTCGAAAAAGCGCAGCCCGTCCTCTCCCCCTTAGACAAGGTCCTTGCCCGCCTTGCGAAGATCATCTCCTACACCGTGCTCTCCGTCGCGGCGGTGCTCTTTTTGGTGGGCATCCTGTCGCAGCGGGCGGGCATTCTGCAAAACCTGATGTCCGCGATCGCCGTCGCGGTCGCCGCCATCCCGGAGGGCATGGGCGCCGTCGTCACCGTCATCCTCGCGATGGGCGTACAGCGCATGAGCGCCTTCCGCGCCGTCGTCCGCCGCCTCGCCGCCGTCGAAACGCTGGGCAGCTGCACCTGTATCTGTTCGGATAAAACGGGCACGCTCACAAAAAACCGCATGACGGTGGGCGCCGCCCTTCCCTATGGGGGCGAAAAACGGCTCCTGCGCTGTATGCGCCTGTGCGGGAGCGTCAAGGGGAGCACGGGCTCCTATGTAGGCGATCCCACCGAAGTGGCGCTCGTCGAATACGCGGAAGCCCGCGGCGAACGGGGCGGGCGGCTGCTCCCCGGGGGATGCCCCTTCACATCCGAAGCGCGCTTTATGCGCGTGCGCGCCGAGGCGGAAGGGGGAGCGCTCTTTCTCGAAAAGGGCGCGCTCGACGTCGTCCTTTCCCACTGCCGCACGGCGGACGGAAGGGCTTTGACGCAGGAACTTGCTGCCCGCATCCGAAAGGAAGCCGCCGCTTACGAGGAGCGGGCGATGCGCGTTCTCGCGTTTGCCGAGGGCGCGGATGAGACGAAACTCGACTTTCTGGGCATTGCCGCGCTCTTCGACCCGCCGCGCGAGGGCGCCAAAGAGGCGGTCCAAGCGTGCAGGCGGGCGGGCGTGCGCACGGTGATGATCACGGGCGACAGCCCCGCAACGGCGCTCGCCGTCGCAAGAGAGCTCTCCATCGCCACGTCCCGCGAGGAGGTCATGACGGGGGAAGAACTCGACGCTTCGGGGGAAAATGCCGAAGCGATCGGGCGCTGCCGCGTGTTTGCGCGCGTCAGCCCCAAGCATAAGCTCGCCATCGTCAAGGCGCTGCAAAAGAAGGGCGAGGTCGTCGCCATGACGGGGGACGGCGTCAACGACGCGCCTTCGGTGAAAGCGGCGGACATCGGCGTTGCGATGGGCTCGGGCACCGACGTCACCAAGAACGCCGCCGACATGGTGCTGGGCGACGACGATTTTACAGCCATCGTCCGCGCGGTGGAAGAGGGGCGGGGCGTCTTTTTCAACGTGCGCCGCACCATCGATTTTTTCCTCGCCACCAACCTTGCGGAAGTGCTTGCCGTGCTCCTTGCGACGCTCTTTTTGTGGAAGTTCGAATTTCTCACCTCGACGCAGCTACTCTGGATCAACCTCATCACGGACTCGCTGCCCGTCCTCGCCCTCGGCGTCGAACGCACCGTCGGCGTCATGGAGCGCCCGCCCGTCCGCGCGGACGATATTCTCTCCCGCCGCTCCCTCATTTCCATCGCCTTTTACGGCGGCGTGCAGACGGCGCTCGTCCTTTTGGTCTTTACGATCGGCATCGTTCTTTGGGGGAACGCCGTCGCCTCTTCCTGCGCCTTTCTGACACTTTCCCTTTTGGAACTTTTTCACGCCTTCAACGTGCGCGGCGGTGCCTTCAACCGCGCCCTCATCGCAACGGAGCTTCTGGGCGTTGTCTCCACCGTCCTTCTTGCCGCGCTCCCGCCCCTTGCCGCTTTGTTCGGGCTCGCCGCACTTCCGCTCCCCGCATGGGCGCTCGTGGCGTGCGCATCCCTTCTCATTTTGCCTGCGGGATGGCTTTGGCGCAGGCTGCGAGGGCGTCGAACGGCAGGGCGTCCGCTCAGAAGGCGCAGAAGACGCACCCTTCTTCCCGGAAGCGCGCGATGATCTCGGGCAGCGCCTTCGCAGTCTCTTTGTGGCGGGCGGAGTCGTGGAGAAGGAGGATGACGGGGTCCTTGCCCCTGCTCGTGCGCACGGCCTCTTTGACGAGGCGTTCCGCGCTCGCATGGGGGATCTCCTCGTCCCCGCACACGGCGTTCCAGCCGACGATCTCATATCCTCGCTCGCGGATGAGCTCTCTCTGCCGCTCGTGCCCGCCGCCCGGGAAGCGATACAGCCGCGGCGTCACGCCCGTCGTATGAAAGATGTATGCGGCGCACTCGTCGATATCGGAAAGCAGCGCCTCGTCCGAAGAATAGATGCGTTTATAGTCGTGCGAAGCCGAATGCACGCCCAGGGAGTGGCCCTCTTCCGCAATGCGGAGGAGGGTCTCTTGTCTCGACTTTGCCATATCGCTGACGATGAAGAAGGTCGCCTTGATATTTTCTTCTTTCAAAATGTCTAAAACGCGGCCCGTTACGACGGTCGAAGGTCCGTCGTCGAAGGTGAGGTACACCCGCCGCGCGTTCTCTGCCGCCGCAAAGGAGAACGCCGCCTTCGTGCGTTCCAATTGCAGCCCGCAGGCAATGAACATCGCAAGCAGCACCGAAAGAAGGAGCATTGCGGGGAGAAATCGTTTCTGCATACCAAAAGTGTGCCTTGTTTTTCGCCATTTTATTTACTTTTTGCGCGCGATGTGATATAATGGCGATATGCAAGGATATTCTGAGCTTTACGGCGGGGAAGGGGCGCGCTCCCGCAAGGGACGGCTCGCCGCCGAGTTCAAGGAGCAGTTCGGCGAAGCGCCCGCCTATTTCTTTTCCTCCCCGGGAAGGGCGGAGATCGTGGGCAACCATACCGACCACAACGGCGGCAAGGTCTTGGTCTCGGCGATCTCCTGCGATGTCATGGCGGCGGTCTCGCCGCGCAGCGACGGCAATGTCGTCATCGCCTCGGGGGCATACTATCCCATTCGTTTTTCCGTTCACGATCTTTCCGTACGCGAGCGCGAACGGGGCAGGTCGATCTCTCTCGTGCGGGGCATCCTCCGCTATCTTTCCGGCCTCGGTTATTCGTTCGGCGGCTTTTCCTGCGTCACGCACAGCAATATCTTCCGCGGGGCGGGCGTTTCCTCCTCGGCGGCGTTCGAGGTGCTCATCGCCGAGATCGTCAACGAGCTCTATCTCGGGGGGAGACTCCCCGCAATGGACAAGGCGCGTGCGGGGATGTATGCGGAGAACGATTACTTCGGTAAGCCCTGCGGCCTTCTCGACCAGGCGGGCATCGCGCTCGGCGGGCTGAGTGAGATCGACTTTTCCTCGCGGGAGCCCCTCGTTGCTCCCGTTCCCGCGCCCGAAGGATACCGCCTCGTGCTCACCAATACGGGCGGCTCGCACGCAAAACTCACCAATCATTATGCGGATATCCGCCGCGAGATGGGTGAAGTCGCCGCTTTCTTCCATAAAAAATACCTCTTCGAGCTTTCGGAGCGCGATCTTTTGGAAGCGCTCCCCGAGCTTCGCCAAAAGGTGAGCGACAGGGCTGTTTTGCGCGCCTTCCATTTCTTCGAAGAAAATAAAAGGGTGGAGCTCGCCGCCCGCGCGCTTCGGGAAGGGGATACCGCGCTCTTTTTCGAACAGGTGCTTTCAAGCGGCGAGAGCAGCTTGAAATACCTTCAGAACTGCTTTATCCCCGGCGACACTTTCGAGCCCGTCGTCATCGCTCTGAAGCTCAGCGAAAAGGTGCTCAGGGGCGGCGCTTACCGCATGATGGGCGGGGGATTCACGGGTACGGTGCTCGCCTTCTGCCCCGCGGGAGGAGAGGAGCGCTACAGCCGCGAGATGGCGCGTGTCTTCGGGAAGGAGAACGTCTTTGTGACCGATCTCCGCGCCGAGGGCGCCTGCGCACTCAGCGTTTCAAACGAAAATCATTGATCGGAGGGTCTTATTATGATCACAACAAGAGTATTCGGCAAAACGGCGGATGGCAGGGAAGTCCTTGCCTTCACCTTCGAGGACGGCGCGCGCCGCGCTACCGTCCTCAACTACGGCGGCATCGTGCAGAGCATTGTCGTGCCCGATAAGGACGGCAAGCCGACCGACGTCATCCTCGGCTACAACGACGTGGCGGGTTACGAGAACAACGGCGGGTATCTGGGCGCGCTCATCGGCCGTTTCGGCAACCGCATCGGCGAGGGCAAGCTCACCATCGACGGCACGACGTACGATCTTTACTGCAACGACCGCGGCAACCACCTCCACGGCGGCAAAGAGGGGTTCAACAAGAAGATCTGGGCGCATGAAGTGGACGGCGATAAGCTGAAACTCTCCATCCTCTCCCCCGACGGCGAGGAGAATTATCCCGGCAATTTGTCCGTCACCGTCACCTACACCTTTAAGGACGGCGAATTTAAGATCGCTTATCGCGCTGAAACGGACAAGAAGACGGCGCTCAATCTCACCAACCACGCCTATTTCAATTTGAACGGCGAAAGCGACGGCACCATCCTCGACAACGAGCTTTGGATCGACTGCGACGAGATCACGCCCACCAACCCCACGATGATCCCCGTGGGCGGCTTCCGCGCCGTCAAGGGCACGCCTTTCGACTTCAACGAAGCAAAGCCCATCGGCCGCGACATCGGGGCGGATGACGTCGACTTAAAGCAGGGCAACGGGTACGACCACTGCCACGTCCTCAAAAACAAGTGCGGGGAGTATGTCAAGTACGCCGTTGTAAAGAGCCCCAAGACGGGGATCTCCATGACATGCTATACCGATATGCCCGCCGTGCAGTTCTATGCCGGCAACGGGCTGAATCAGCAGGGCAAGAGCATCTTCTACGGCAACCGTGCGGGCTTCTGCCTCGAGACGCAGTGCATCCCCAACAACGTCAATGTGCCCGAGTATGCCGCAAAGGGCAGCTCCTTCCTTTCTCCCGGCGAGGTGTATTCCTTCACCGCCGCCTACAAGTTCGAAGCATAAGGGGCGTTTTTCCAAATCAACGAAAGGCCGCCCGCCGCGCATCCGCGCGGCGGGCGGCCTTTCGTTGCGGAACAAGAAGATTATATGCGGCCGCTGCATTTTTGAGCGCTTCAGCTATTGACAAAATCTGCGCGGCAAGGTATACTTTTCGTGGAAAAGCAAGGGCGAAAAAGGCGGGGCAAAGCTGCGCCTTCGGCTGCGGTCTTTTGAAAAGATCTTTTCGGGCGGCCGACGGTTTTGCTGCGCGGAAGATCTGAGGGGGCGGCATAAGGACGCCGCGAAGAGAAGATGGATTATTCGGAATTTGGCGGAAACGATCATTTGGAACGGTTTGCTGCGGCGATGGCGTGGCTGAAAGAACACCCGGGGGAAGAGCTCGTCATCCCGCCCGGGGTATATGAAGTGACGGAGAGCCGCGCCCGCGCCGTCTATTATGATATGATCTCGGGAAGGCTGGGCGGCAATCCGCAGGACGTCATGTTCCGGCCCGATTTTCCCTATACGCGCGTTCTGGATCTTGAGGGGCAGGAGGGGACGCGCCTCATTGCGGAGGGCGTCACGCTGCTTCTGGACGGCTTTTTTGAACCCGTCTCCCTGCGGAATTGCAAAAAAGTCACGGTGCGCGGGCTGACCATCGACTACAAGCGCAAGCCCTATTCCCGCGGGCTCATCGAGCGCGTTTCAAAGGACGGCGAACTCACCGTGCATTTCACGGCGGATATGCCCGACTGCTTTCCCTGCCTGCGTTCCGCAGTCTCAGATCCGCATACGGGCGTGCTGCGCTATTCGCTCTTTTCGCTCGGGAAATGGCGGAGGCTCGGCGGCAATACGTTTTCTGTCGAAACGGACGGTGCTTCCCGGGCATATGTCGGCGCGGAGCTGTATATCTGGCATTCCTATCATTCCCGTCCCGCCGTGTGCATTCAGAATGCGGAGGACATCACCCTCGAGAATGTGACGATCCACGCGCAGCCCGGCATGGGCGTCGTGGGGCATCTCTCGCGGAACATCCGCATCGAGGGCCTGTCCGTCATCCCCTCTTCGGGGGAGAGGATGTCCACCAATACGGATGCGACGCACTTTTCTTCCTGTTACGGGAAGCTCGTTCTGCAAAACTGCGTTTTTGACGGGCAGGGCGACGATGCGGTCAACGTTCAGAACTACGACCACGCCTTTGCGCCCATAGGCGGCAGTACTTACCGCCTCACCTGTCTTGCCGCGGACGGCACGCACACGCAGGCGCCCGACCTTCCCGCCGTCGGGGACGAGATGCAGCTCATCGCCCGCGGCACGCTCGACAAGGGGGAGAAATTTCTTGTCACGGCGGCCCGTGCCAATGCGGACGGAACGTGCGACGTCACTTTGTGTCGGCCCCTTCCTGCGGGCGCAGAGGAAAAGGTTTATCTTGAAAATTCTTCCGCCTGCCCGGAATTCGTGTTTTCCCATTGCCGTGCCCGCAGTCATTTCGCGCGCTCTGTGCTCATCAAGACGCATCGGGCGCTCGTGGAACACTGCATCTTTGAGCACGTTGACCTGACGGCGGTCGTCGTCGCCGCGGAGGAAAATTGGGGCGAGGGGACATCTTCGGAACATGTCGAGATCCTTAGCAACGTCTTTATCGGATGCGGAACGCGCGGGAACGTGCCGTGCGCCGTCACCGTCTATACGGGTTCCAAAGAGGGAACGGGCAAACAGCACCGGAAAGTGGTCGTAAGAGACAACGTCGTCCTCTGCGCAAAGGGGCAGCGCGCGTTCGCTTTTGCCAATGTCCGGGAAGTCATTGCGGAAAATAATACCGTCATCGAAGGGGAGGCCGCGGATCGGGCGGTTTGATCCCCGGAAGAGGCGGAAGCGTTCGCCGCGTGCGGGCTGTCTCCGTTCTGCGGAGCAGCCTGTTGTGCGCGGGCATCTGCACGGGCAGCCAAAAGAAAAAGATCGATCAAATCTGATCTGAGAGGAAATCATATGCAATTAAAGGAAAAGGACATCATCGTATTTGCCGGCGATTCCACGACGGACGCGGGCAAGAATGAGACGGGCGATCGTCTCGGCATGGGGTACGTCAAACTCCTGCACGGGATGCTCAACGCATTCCGCCCCGAGCTGAGGCCGACGCTCGTCAATGCGGGCATCAGCGGGAACAATTCGCAGGAGCTTCTGGCGCGCTGGGAAAAGGACGTTGCGGCATATCGCCCCGACATCGTCTTCTGTATGATCGGCATCAACGACGTATGGCGGCATTTCGATCTGCTCGACCCCGAAAAGCCGCTCATCTCCTGCGAAGAATACGAGAAAAATCTCGAAGAGATCGCAAAAAAGGGGCAGGCGGCGCGCGAGTTCGTCTTTATGACGCCCTATTACATGGAGCGCAATCGGGCCGACGAGATGCGCCTCCTTGCGGAGCAGTATGCCTCTGCCATGAAGCGGGTCGCAGCGCGGCACGCATATCGGATCGTCGATCTGCAGCAGGAATTCGACGCGTATATGCGTTACCGGTCGGGGCAGTCCGTCTCGTGGGACAGGGTGCATCCCAACGAATACGGCGCCATGCTCATTGCCCGTGCCGTCTGGCGGGTATTGCAGGGGGAAGAGCGCAGAGAAGCCTGAAAAGAGGTAGCTATGAAAAAACAATTTACGGTCTCCATCATCGGCTGCGGCTCGCGCGGCTGCGACGCCTACGGGCAGCTCATGTATAAGGAGAAGGAACATTTCCGCATCCTCTCTCTGTGCGATACCGATCGCGAACATCTGACGCGCTACGGTGCGATCTTCGGGGTGGAGGACGGCCTGCTCTTTGACAGCGAAGAGGCGTTCTTTGCCGAAAAGCGGAGCGACGTCCTCGTGATCGCCACGCAGGACCGCGACCACGTCCGTATGTGCAGGCGGGCGTTGGAACTCGGATATGAAATTTTATTGGAAAAACCCATTTCTCCCTTGAAGGAGGAATTGGACGAGCTTCTGGCGGCGTACAGGGAACATCCGCATAACGTCGTCGTCTGCCACGTCCTTCGGTATGCGCCCGCGTTCCGCAAAGTCAAAGAACTGCTGCAAAGCGGGGCCATCGGGCGGCTCGTCATGATCGACGCTCTGGAGCAGGTCGCCTATTGGCATCAGGCGCACAGCTTTGTGCGGGGAAATTGGCGCAACGAGGGGGAGACTTCTCCCATGATCATGCAGAAGTGCTGCCACGACCTCGATCTTCTGCAATATTATGCAGATTCCGCCGCAGAGACGGTGTATTCCGCGGGCGGGCTCACCTTCTTTACGCCCGAAAATAAGCCCGAGGGCGCTGCGTCGCGCTGCAAGGACTGCCCGTATCCGGAAAGCTGCCCCTACAGCGCCGAGCAGATCTATCTGAAGCGGTGGAAGGAAAGGGGCTGCCCTGCGGATGCCTGGCCGTACAACGTCATCGCGGCGGCGCCCCTCACGGAGGAGAAGCTGCGCCGTGCCTATGAGTGCGGCCCGTACGGCAGATGCGTGTTTGCGTGTGACAACGACGTCGTCGATCATCAGTCTGTGGACATCGTGTTCCAAAACGGCGTGCAGGCGACCCTTGTCATGACCGCTTTCACCGCGAACGGCGGAAGAAAGTACACCTTCCACGGAACGACGGGCGAGATCAGGCTGGACGAAGATGCCGATACCGTGAGCGTGCTGCCCTTCGGAAGGCAGGCGCAGGAATATAAGATCTCGGAGCTCATTGAGGAAGCGTCCTCCTTCGGCCACGGCGGCGGCGACTACGGGCTCATCCGCGCATTCTACGAGGTGCTGACGGGGAGCGCGCAGGCGGATACCGCGCTCGAGCGGTCGGTGGAGAGCCACCTTATCGCGCTTGCCGCAGAGCAGTCGAGAAAAAGCGGCAGAGTAGTCGCTCTCCACGAAGACGATCGGAAGGAGAAAAGATCGTGAGCGGCATCCGTTCGCTCGGCGTGATGATCGACTGTTCGCGCGATGCGGTGTACACTGTCGATGCCTTGAAGCGCTATTTTGCGCTGCTTGCCGGCATGGGCTATACCTATGTGCAGCTCTATACCGAGGACGTATACGAGGTGGAAGGGGAGCCGTACTTCGGGTATCTCCGCGGGCGCTACACGAAGGCGGAGCTCAAAGAGCTTGTTAGGGCGGCGGCGGAAAACGGGCTGGAACTCGTTCCTTGCATCCAGACGCTCGCCCATCTCGGCGGCATCGCCCGCTGGTACGAATATTCGAACGCGTGCATCGACTGCGAGGATATCCTCCTCATCGGCGAGGAGCGCACCTACGAGCTCATCGACAGGATGTTTGCCGCCTGCGCCGAGTGCTTTACCTCCCGCCGCATCCATATCGGCATGGACGAAGCGCACATGGTGGGGCTCGGGAAGTATCTTACAAAGCACGGCTATGAGGATCGCTTTTCCGTTCTTCTGAAGCATCTGACGCGCGTTGTTGAGATCGCGGAAAAGTACGGATTTTCTCCCATGATGTGGTCGGATATGTTCTTCCGCCTTGCCAATCACGGGGAGTATTACCGTGCGGCAGATATTCCCGAAGGGGTCAAAAAGCTCGTTCCCAAGAATATCACGCTCGTCTATTGGGACTATTACAGTACGGAGAAGGCGCACTACGACGGCATGATCGCATCGCATAAGCAGTTCTCATCTCCGCTCGTCTTTGCGGGCGGAGATTCGGGCTGGTACGGGTTTGCGCCGCATAACCGCTTTGCCATCCGTGCGAGCGAGGCGGCCATTGCCTCGTGTTTGGAACACGGCGTTGAAGACGTCCTTCTCACCTGCTGGAAGGACGATGGCGCGGAGTGCTCCCTGTTCGCGACGCTTCCCGCGCTCTTCTATGCGGCAGAATTTGCGCGCGGAAACTTTGATGAAGAGGACATCGCCGAGAAGTTTTCCCGCTATGCGGGCATATCTTGGGAAGATTTCTTCGCGCTCGACGAAGTCGATCTTGACACGCGGTATCCCGTTGACCCCTCTAAGTATATGCTGTATTCCGATCCCTTCCTCGGCATTTTCGACAGGACGGCGGACGGCAGCGGGGATCGCTTTTTGGCTATTGCACAGCGGCTGCGGGCGGGAGCAAAGAGCGCACGCTTCGGCTATATCTTCCGAACGCTCATCGCGCTCTGCGACGTGCTTGCGATCAAGTACGATCTCGGCGTCAGGGTGCGCAGGGCGTATCGGGAGGGGGACCGTGCGGCGCTGGAAGAGACCGCCGCCCGCTTCGGGGAGCTTGAAAAGCGGCTGAAGAAATTTTATCGGCTGTTTTCGGTGCAATGGGAGCGGGAATGCAAGCCCAACGGGTTTGAAAAGCACGACATCCGCCTCGGCGGGCTCATGCAGCGCGTGGCGCATTGCCGCAGAGTGCTTTCGGAATACCTTGCGGGGAAGCGCGGGGCGATCCCTGAACTCGAAGAGGAGATCCTTCCATTCGAGGCGTTTTACGGAAAGCTCGAGGGGCGGCCCATCCTCTTCAACGATTGGCTGCATACCGCCATGATCAAGCCCCGGATGTGACGGTTTGAATTCGGCGCGGCCTTGTGCCGCGCTTTTTTTGCTTCGCAGCGGCCGCGGTGGGGGAGGGGATATTGTTTCGAAAATTGTCGAAATAAAATGCCGCCAAATCATTGACAAACATCAAATCATGTGCTATCATTATTTCGAAGAAAATCGAAAGAAGCACGGGGGGGGGGTAGATGAAGAAGAACGTATGGGAGGCGTTATCGGACAGCACGCGGCGAGAGATATTAAAACTTTTGAAGTTTCGTCCGCATACGGCGGGAGAGATCTGCGACCAGTTCTCGCTCTCGCCTGCGACCGTTTCGCATCACATCTCCGTCCTCAAAGAGAGCGGGCTCATCACGGGCGAGCGCCGCGCCCAGACCATCGTCTATCATCTCAACACGACGGTCGTGAAGGAGATGATGCGCGCGCTTGCAGGGCTCTTAGACTGACCGCGCACTTCGCGACTTAGCGGGCTTTCGAATTTGCGCTCCGCCCCGCCCGTCCCGCTTCGCGCGGAACAAAAACGAAAAAGAACAAGGAGGAACTTGATGCAGCATTTCAAGACCGCCATCCTCTATACCGTACTTTCGCTTTTGAGCCTTTTGGCGTTTACGGTCGGCATCCTCTTTCTTCCCGAGGAGGTCGCCGTCCACTTCAACTACGAGGGCGTGTGCGACCGCATGGGCTCCCCGTGGGTGTATATCTCGCTTCCCGCCGCCGCAGCGCTCGTTTCGGGCGGGTTGTTTGCCGCCGCTTTGAAGGAGAATAAAAACGCCCGCATCCTCAACATCTGCCTCGTCGTGGTGGGAGCAGTCTTGACCGTCCTCGGCTGGGTGCTCTTCGCGCTCGGGGCGCAGGGAACGCAGCTCGGCGAAAAGCTGAACTTTCCCTTTGCCGCCGCCATCCTGCTTCCCCTTGCCATCCTCATCATGGTGCTGGGCAACTATATGCCCGTTGCGGGGCGCAACAAGTGGTTTGGTCTCCGCACGAAGGAGACGCTTGCAAGCGACTATGTCTGGGAGAAAGCCAACCGCTTTTCGGGCGTGCTCCTGTTCGCGGCAGGGGCGCTGAGCGCCGCCGCCTCCATCCTCTTTTCCGTCCTCGGGCTCGACTTTGTCGCGCTCATCGTGACGGTCGCGCTCATCCTCATCGTCACCGTCATCTCGCTCATCCATGCGTATCGTATCGCAAAGCGCATGCCCGAAGATGCGGACAATACACAAGAAACTAAGTAAGGAGTCAATATGGAAGAAAATGCCATCGTGCGGGCGGAAGGGCTCAGAAAGACCTTCACGCTCTCGCAGAAACAGCAGAAGCTCGAAAAGACCGCCGAAAAGCGCAAAGTCGCCGTCGACGGGCTCTCCTTCTCCGCCTACCGCGGCGAGATCTACGGGCTTCTTGGTCCCAACGGCGCGGGCAAGACGACGACGCTCCGCATCCTCTCCACGCTCATCCGCCCCGATGAAGGCGACGCCTTCGTGGGCGGCTGCTCCGTCCTTCGCGAAGGGGAGAAGGTGCGCGATAAGATCGGCTTCATGACCAGCGAATTAAAGCTCGAGGGCTTCTTTACCCCGAGCTATCTCTTTGACTTTTTCGGCGCCATGCACGGCGTGGGAAAAGAAGCGCTCGCCGCCCGCAAACAGGAGCTCTTTTCCCGCTTCGGCATCGACCGCTTCGCCGAAGTCAAGGTGAGCGATCTTTCGACGGGCATGCTGCAAAAGGTCTCGCTCGTCGTCTCTATCGTACACGATCCCGAAGTCGTCATTTTCGACGAGCCGACGAACGGCCTCGACGTGCTCACGGCAAAGGTCGTCACCGACTTTTTGATCGAGCTCAAAAACATGGGCAAGAGCATCCTTCTTTCCACGCACATCTTCTCCCTCGTCGAAAAACTGTGCGACAGGGTGGGCGTCATCATCGACGGCAGGATGGCTGCCGAAGGAACGCTTGAAGAACTTTGCGGCGGATGCAGCCTCGAAGATAAGTTCTTTGAAATTTACCGCAGCATCAAGGGGGAGATCGTATGAAACTCAGAGCGCTCATCCAAAAGGAATTTCAGCGGTTCTTCCGCGATCCCAAACTCATCGCCACGCTCGTTCTCCCGGGCGTCCTCATCTATTTCATCTATTCGCTCCTCGGCAGCGCCATCTGGGACGGCGAGAAGAACTATTCTTACGACGTCCTCGTCTGCGGCTCTTCGCCGAAAGTCGAGGCGCTCTTCGAAGCCTCCTTCGGGGAAAGCCTCACGCTCACCCGCACCGAGGATCAAGAGAGCGCCAAGGCGCAGGTCAAGGCTGGAAGCATTACGGCGCTTGTCACCTTTTCCGAAGATTTCGATAACGCCGTCTCCGAATACGACCCCATGAGCGGGGAGAAGGCGCCCGAGATCGAGATCTTCTACCGCTCGGCGGACGACGCGAGCTCTGCGTTCTACACGGCGGCGACGTCGTTGCTTTCCGCGTATGAGGGGGAGATCTCCAACGCCTTCGACGTCAACCTCGGCGGCGAGCAGTACGACTTCTCGTCGACCTCCGAAGTCGTGATGACCATCTTAGGGGGGCTCCTTCCCTTCCTCGTCGTCACCCTCATCTTCTCGAGCTGCATGAGCATCACGCTCGAATCGGTGGCGGGGGAGAAGGAGCGGGGGACGCTCGCGACCATCCTCGTCACGTCCGTCAAGCGCACGGACATCGCCCTCGGCAAAGTACTGCCGCTTTCCTGCATCGCGGCGCTCGGCGCGCTCTCGAGCTTTTTGGGCATCGCCCTCAGTATGCCAAAACTCATGGGGCTCGAGCTTGGCGGCATGTTTGTGTACACCTTTGGCGATTATATCCTGCTCCTTGCGCTCATCGTCTCGATCGTGCCGCTCATCGTCTCGGCAATGACCGCCATCTCGACGTACGCAAAGTCGGTGAAGGAGGCGTCTTCCTATACGGGCGTCATCATGATCGTCGTCATGGTGCTCTCGCTTGTCTCGGCGTTCCTCTCGGGCATCGGCGATTGGGTCGCCGTCATCCCCGTGCTCGGCACGGTGGTCGCCATCCAGACGGTGCTGGAAGGGGGATCCGCGCTTCTTGTCGGGCTCGTCTCGATCGGCATCAACCTCGTCTTCACGGCGCTCTTCATCCTGTTGGTGGCAAAGATGCTGGGCAGCGAGCGCATCATGTTCGGCAAATGAGTTTGGGCAATATTCATCGGCTGAATACTTTGTCGCCTTTGCGCACTCCTCGGTCACTTACGTCTCAGTAAGCTCCCTTCGTCGCTTACGCAGGCTCCTCGTCTCAGCCGCGACTCTTGCCCAAACGATGAGCTTTGTTGTCGAGAAAGAGCGCAAATCTGCGCGCTTCTTATCTTGCTTGCATCTCCTCCGCGTCGATGAGCCGTACCTCATTTTAGCCTCCCCTGTGTAAGGGGAGGTGACTTGCCGAAGGCAAGTCGGAGGGGTTGTTGATCCCGCTGCCGTCTATCCTTACAGCTCTTCATATCTCCCGCAAAGATTTTGCGATAGCAAAAGATTTGCGGGAAGAGAAAATAGAGCGCCGCCCGCGGCTTTGCCGCGGGCGGCGCTCTAAAAAAGGGGGCTTGCCGTTTCGGCAAGCCCCTGATCCCATATTTTATATCAGAGAATCAATATTTACTCGGCTCAATACATCCCGTCCATGCCGCCGCCTGCAGGTGCGGGCGCTGCGGGAGGGGTGGGGATATCGGTGACGATGGACTCCGTCGTCAACAGCGTCGAAGCGACGGAAGCCGCATTCTGGAGCACCGAGCGCGTGACCTTGGTAGGGTCGATGATGCCGCTCTCTTCCATATCGGTATAGACGTTCTTCAGAGCATCGAACCCGAAGTTTGCGTCGCCCTTTGCGAGGATCTTCTCGACGATGACCGAACCGTCCAGCCCTGCGTTCGCCGCGATCTGACGGACGGGCTCCTCGCACGCTTTGAGGATGATGGAAGCACCCGTCTTTTCGTCGCCTTCGAGCGTAGCGACAAGCTCCCTGATGACGGGCACGCAGGAAAGCAGCGCGCTGCCGCCGCCGGGCACGAAGCCTTCCTCGACCGCCGCTCTCGTTGCTGCGAGGGCGTCGTCGATGCGCAGCTTCTTCTCCTTCATCTCGACCTCGGTCGCCGCGCCGACGTTGATGACTGCCACGCCGCCCGCGAGCTTTGCGAGGCGTTCCTGCAGCTTCTCTCTGTCGTAATCGGAGGTCGTGACTTCGATCTGCGCCTTGATGGAGGCAACGCGCGCCTTGATGCTTTCCTTGTCGCCCGCGCCGTCGATGATGGTGGTGTTGTCCTTGTCGACCTTCACCTGGTTGGCTCTGCCGAGCATATCCGTCGTCACATCCTTGAACTCATAGCCAAGGTCGGACGAGATGACCGTGCCGCCCGTGAGGACCGCGATATCTTCGAGCATCGCCTTTCTCCTGTCGCCGAAGCCGGGCGCCTTGACGGCAACGCAGTTGAACACGCCCTTGAGCTTGTTGACGATGAGCGCAGCCAGCGCGTCGCCTTCGACGTCTTCTGCAATGATGAGGAGACGTGCGCCCTGCTGAGCAAGGGGCTCGACGATGGGCAGGATCTCCTGCAAATTGCTGATCTTCTTGTCGGTGATGAGGATGTAGGGGTTATCGAGCACCGCTTCCATCTTCTCGGTGTTGGTCACCATGTAGGCGGAAGCATACCCTCTGTCGAACTGCATGCCTTCGACGGTGGTGAGCTCGGTCGAAGTGGTCTTGCCCTCTTCGACGGTGATGACGCCGTCCTTGCCGACGATCTCCATCGCGTTCGCGATGAGTTCGCCGACCGTCTCGTCGCCCGCCGAAATGGATGCGACCTGCGAGATCGCCTTCTTGCCCTCGACCTTCTTCGAGATGGACTGAAGCTGCTTGACGGCGGCGTCCACTGCCTTTTCGATGCCCTTTCTCAAAATGATGGGGTTGGCGCCCGCCGCGAGGTTTTTCAGGCCCTCTCTGATGATGGCCTGCGCGAGGAGCACGGCGGTCGTCGTGCCGTCGCCCGCGACGTCGTTGGTCTTCGTCGAAACTTCTTTGACGATCTGTGCGCCCATGTTCTCGAAGGGATCGGGAAGTTCGATCTCCTTTGCGATGGTCACACCGTCGTTGGTGATGAGGGGTGCGCCGAACTTCTTGTCGAGCACTACGTTGCGGCCCTTGGGGCCGAGGGTGATCTTCACCGTATCTGCAAGCGTGTTCACGCCCTTTTCAAGGGCCTTTCTTGCGTCATCTCCGTATTTGATCTGCTTTGCCATAACACAAAACTCCTTATTTTATTATTTTCGGGTGCCGCTGCCGTTGGATCGCAGCCGCTTGCTCAGTCCTCGACCACGGCGAGGATATCGCTCTGTTTGATGATGGTGAACTCCTTGCCGTCCACCTTAAAGTCCGTGCCTGCATACTTGGAGCAGAGCACCTTGTCGCCCACCTTCACCTGCATGGTGACTTCCTTGCCGTCGATGACCCCGCCGGGGCCGACTGCAACGACGACGCACGTCTGGGGCTTTTCCTGAGCAGAGGCGGGGAGGATGAACCCGCTCTTCGTCTTCTCTTCGACGTTCGCCGCTTCGACGACGACCTTGTCGAACAATGGTTTGATATTCATATCTACCTCCTAAAAACTTGAACGGCCGCGATCATGGAGCCGTTATCGGCTTCTGCCTTTTCCCCTCTATTATAAACGCTTAAAATGTGCGCTCAAACGGAAAAGTGTCATTTTTTTGGCGCAAATTTCCTGTTTTTTGATATGGGCGCCTCGAGCGGGCATAAGCCGAGTTGACTTTTGCAGAAAAAATTGTTATACTGAAAACAAAAGGGGGTCTTCTATGGATAAATGGGATGAACGCTTCATGGAACTGACGCGCCACGTCGGCGGCTGGGCGAGCTGTTTCCGCCGCAAGGTGGGGGCGGTCATCGTGCGCGATAAACGCGTCATGACGACTGGCTACAACGGCGCGCCTTCGGGCATCCCCTCCTGCGTTGAGAAGGGCGAGTGCCTGCGCGAAAAGCTCAACATCGCAAGCGGCACGCGCGCGGAGCTGTGCTACGGCGTCCATGCCGAACAAAACGCCATCATCCAGGCGGCGAAATACGGCATCAATATCACGGGGGCGACCCTCTACTGTACCCATCAGCCCTGCGTCATCTGCGCGAAGATGATCATCAATGCGGGGATCAAACGCGTCGTCTACGACGAAGGCTATCCCGACGAGTTCTCCATGCAGCTCTTCCGCGAAGCGGGGACCGTCATCGAAAAATATTCCGATCTTTTAGATCGCAAGGAGAAATAACATGCATCCCATCGTCACCTTTGAAATGGAGGACGGCTCCGTCTTCCGCGCCGAACTATTTCCCGAGCTCGCGCCCAACACCGTCAACAACTTTTTGTCTCTCGTTCAGAAGGGCTTTTACGACGGCATCATCTTCCATCGCGTCATCGAAGGCTTCATGATCCAGGGAGGGGATCCTAAGGGCGTCGGCACGGGCGGCCCCGGCTACCACATCAAAGGGGAGTTCAAAAGTAACGGCGTGGAAAACCCCGTCAAACACGAGCGCGGCGTCCTTTCGATGGCACGCGCACAGCACCCCGATTCCGCGGGGTCGCAGTTCTTCGTGATGCACGCGGCTGCGCCCTATCTCGACGGGCAGTACGCTGCCTTCGGCAAGGTCATCGAGGGGATGGAGACGGTGGACGCGATCGCCGCAACGCCGACCGACTTCCGCGATAAGCCCCTGAAAGAACAGAGGATGAAGAAGGTCACGGCGGAAACCTTCGGCGAAAGCTATCCAGAACCCGAAAAAAACGTCTGAAATATCGCAATATCATGATTATGCGTGGCATAATTATAGCGAAACTTTTGTTTTTGAACTGTTAGGAGAGTATTATGTCAGACAAACTACTGTACGAAAACCCTTTGACGACCCGCTATGCGAGCCGCGAGATGCTCATCAACTTCGGCGACGAAAAGCGTTTCCGCCTGTGGAGACGGCTTTGGGTCGCGCTTGCCGAGAGCGAGATGGAGCTCGGCCTTCCCATCACGCGGGAGCAGGTGGACGAGCTTAAGGCGCACATCGACGACATCGACTACGAGCGTGCCGAAGAGTACGAACGCCAGAAGCGGCACGACGTCATGGCGCACGTCGCGGCATTCGGCGATGTCGCTCCTTCCGCAAAGGGCATCATCCATTTGGGGGCGACGAGCTGCTTTGTCGACTGCAACTCGGAACTCATCATCATGCGCGACGCGCTCGACATCATCGAACAAAAGCTTGTCAACGTCATGGATAAGCTGCGCTCCTTCGCGCTTAAATATAAGGATCTTCCGACGCTCGGCTTTACGCACTTGCAGCCCGCCCAGCTCACGACGGTGGGAAAACGCGCGACGCTTTGGCTCCAAGACCTCATGCTCGACTACGAGAGCCTGCAAAATTTGAAGGAGCACTTCAAGCTCCGCGGCGTCAAGGGTACTACGGGCACGCAGGCAAGCTTTTTGGAACTTTTCGACGGCGACGAAGAGAAGGTCAAAGAACTTGAAAAGCGCGTCGTTTCTAAGATGGGCTATGAGAAGGTGTACGGCGTGACCGGGCAGACGTACCCCCGCAAGTTCGACTACAACGTCCTTTGCGTGCTCTCTCAGATCGCGCAGAGCGCCTACAAGTTCTCCAACGACATCCGCCTTCTGCAGCACATGAAGGAAGTGGAGGAGCCCTTCGAAAAGACGCAGGTCGGCTCTTCGGCGATGGCATATAAGCGCAACCCGATGCGCTGCGAACGCATGGGCTCGCTCGCCCGCTATCTTGTGTCCCTTCCCATGAACTCGGCGATCACGGCTTCCACGCAGTGGTTCGAGCGCACCCTCGACGACTCGGCAAACCGCCGCATCGTCAACGCGCAGGCCTTCCTCACGGCGGACGCCATCCTCACCATCTACATGAACGTTGCGGAAAACCTCGTCGTCTACGACAAGGTCATTACAAAGCACATCGCACAGGAACTTCCCTTCATGGCGACGGAAAACATCATGATGGAGTGCGTCAAAGCTGGAAAGGACAGGCAGGAGGTGCACGAACGCATCCGCGAGCTTTCGCAGGAGGCGGGCGCCAACGTCAAAGTCAACGGGGGCGAGAACGACCTTCTCGACCGCATCCGCCAAGATCCCATGTTCGAAGCCGCGCACGATAAGCTCGAAGAGATCCTGGAGCCCAAGAAGTTCGTCGGCCGCGCTCCTCATCAGACGGTGGAATTTATCAAGAACGAGATCGACCCCATCCTCGAACAGCACCGCGCCGTCCTCGGCGCCACGGGCGAAGTGCGCGTCTGAGCCGCGTTTCACTCATCGGGAGGCAATGAGCGCCCGTTTTGTCTTCATATCACAGCCAAAACCGCGGAAATTTCCGCGGTTTTTGTCATGTAAGCAGAAGGTTTTTATGAAGTTGTGCTATCATGGAGGCAAAGATACGGGAGGATATTTTATGGCTCAGCAAACCATTACGATCAGAGTGAACGGGAAGCGCGCCGAGACCGATTTCGGCGATCTCGTTTCATTCAACGAAAACAGTTACCGCCTTCACTTTGAATTCGACAGCGAGTGGGATAGCTATTCCAATCGCGTGGCGGTCGTCCTTTGGGCGGGCGGCTGCCGCGAAAAACTTTTTACGGGCACCGAATGCGATATGCCCGCCGTTTCGTCGACCGACTGCGACACGGCGCTTGTCGGCGTGTACAGCGCGGACGGAGCCGGGAAGCGCATCGCAAGCTCTTTCGTGCGCCTTCGCTGCCTTGCGGGGGCTTACTGCGAACCGGAGGAGGCTCCGCAGAAGACGCTCCACGAACAGATCCTGGATCTCCTCAATGAGTATGATTTTTCTGCGCTGGAAGAAAAGGTGACGCCGGGCAGTTATTCTGCGGTAGACGTCAATGCCTATGGCTTTGTCACGGGCGGCAAGCAGATCGTTGAGGTGGGCGGCGTGGGGCAGACGCAGCCGAGCGCTTCTCTTGCAGACGGGGGTATCTTCTTCCGCAAAGAGGAGGACGGCTTTACGCTTTGCTACTACGAGGACGGTTCCCTCGTCCCCATTACGGGGATCGGCGGCGGAGAAGGGGGTGCGGTGAGCTCGGTCAACGGGCAGACGGGCGCGGTCACCATTTCCAAATATGATTTGGGCCTTGCGGATGTCGCCATTTCGGGCTCCTACAACGACCTCGAAGATCTCCCCGCGCCGGCTGCGGTCACTTCCGTCAACGGGCAGACGGGCGCCGTTACCATTTCCAAGAACGATTTAGGGCTTGCCGATGTCGCTCTTTCGGGCTCCTACAACGACCTTGAAGACCTCCCCGCGCCGGCTGCGGTCACTTCCGTCAACGGGCAGACGGGCGCCGTTACCATTTCCAAGAACGATCTCGGTCTTGCGGATGTCGCCATTTCAGGCTCGTATAACGACCTTCTCGACAAGCCGACAGCGGTGGGCGGGGGCGCGGTGAGTTCGGTCAACGGACAGACGGGCGCCGTCACCATTTCCAAATATGATTTAGGTCTCGCGGATGTTGCCATTTCGGGCTCTTACAACGACCTTGAAGACCTTCCTGCGCCGGCTGCGGTCACTTCCGTCAACGGGCAGACGGGTGCGGTCACGATCTCCAAGAACGATTTAGGGCTTGCGGAGGTCGCGCTCTCGGGCTCTTATAACGACCTCGAAGATCTTCCCGCGCCGGCTGCGGTCACTTCCGTCAACGGGCAGACGGGTGCGGTCACGATCTCCAAGAACGATTTAGGGCTTGCCGATGTCGCGATTTCGGGGTCGTACAACGACCTTCTCGATAAGCCGACGGCGGTAGGCGGAGGCGCGGTGAGCTCTGTCAACGGACAGACGGGCGCCGTCACCATTTCCAAATATGACTTAGGCCTTGCCGATGTTGCCATTTCGGGGTCGTATAACGACCTTCTCGACAAGCCGACGGCGGTAGGCGGAGGCGCGGTGAGCTCTGTCAACGGACAGACGGGCGATGTCGTGATCTCCAAAGATGATCTCGGCCTTGCGGCAGTCGCGCTCACGGGTTCCTACAACGACCTTCTGGATAAGCCGACTTCGGCGGGCGGCGGGGGCGGCGTGACGTCGGTCAACGGGCAGACGGGCGCCGTCACCATCTCCAAGAACGATCTCGGACTCGGGCTCGTAGAGAACGAGAGACAGCTTGCGATCAGCGATCTCGTCCACTACGGAGCGAATTTCAATACGCTCGACGATACCGGGTGTTATTTCGTACAGGGTTCGTCGGCGCTGCCCTGTTCCAATGCGCCGACCTCCGAACAGAACAGCTCTACCAACTGTCAGTGGTTCGTGATGACGTTTTCGCACGTCGACGCAGGGCAGTATGTCACGCAGCTCGCGATCTCCGAAAAGAGCGACTGCGCCATCCGCATCCGCAACCGCACCAATAACAGTTGGGGAAGTTGGAAGACGGTCGTCTGATCGCACTCTGTCTGCGCGGCGCCCGGGGGAAAGGCCGCGCCGCGGCGGGCAAAAGAAAAGAGCACGGAACTTCCGTGCTCTTTTGCTGTTGTTTGGACTTCGCCTTCAAATGCGCTTGTCTGCGTGATAGGTGGTATGCAGGATCTCGTGCGCCTTGTGGCTGTTGGGGAAGCCGAAGTAGTCGTTGTAGATGACGTCCATCACGGGCGAATCCGAACTTCTGCGCAGTTCGTTCTTGGTATCCGAGGTATAGAGCGCCCTGGCGCGCGACTCCTTGAGCTCCGTGTTGTTGCGGACGCTGTCCGAAAGGGTGGGCTGGCCGCCGCCGTTGACGCAGCCGCCCGGGCATGCCATGATCTCGATGAAGTCGTACTTCTTCTCGCCCGACTCGATCTGCTTGATGATGGTCTCGGCATTTGCAAGGCCGCTCGCGACCGCCACGCGGATGGTGTTGCCCGCCACAAGATAGGTCGCTTCCTTGATGGGGTTGGTGCCGCGCACCGCGAAGAAGTCGAGCACTTCGAAGCTGCCGTCCATCATGTGCGCCGCCGTGCGCAGAGCCGCTTCCATGACGCCGCCCGTCGCGCCGAAGATGGCGCCGCCGCCCGTTGCCGTCGCGAAGGGGTTGTCGAATTCCTCGTCGGGAAGCTCGGTGAACTTGATGCCCGCCGTCTTGATCATGCGCGCAAGTTCGCGCGTCGTGATGGCTGCATCCACGTCGTCCTTCATCTCCTCGCGCGTACACTCGTACTTCTTTGCGGTGCAGGGGATGACGCTGACGACGTACAGATTCTTGGGATCGACGCCGTTCTTTTCGCACCAATAGCTCTTTAAGAGCGCGCCGAACATTTGCTGAGGCGACTTGCAGGAGGAAAGGTGGGGGATCATCTCGGGATGGCGCTGCTCGACGAACTTGATCCACGCGGGGCAGCACGAGGTGAACATGGGCATGGGCTTGCCCGTCTTGATGCGGTTGATGAGCTCGCTCGCTTCCTCCATGATGGTGAGGTCGGCGGTGACGTCCATGTTGAACACATGGTCGGGGCCGAGGCGGCGGATGGCTGCCACCATCTTGCCTTCGACGTTGGTGCCGACGGGCATATCGAACGCCTCGCCCAACGTCGCGCGGACGGAGGGCGCCGTGAAGAATACGACCTGCTTGGTGGGGTCGGAGAGCGCCTTCCACACGTTCTCGATGGTGGAATTCTCGGAGAGTGCGCCGACGGGGCAGGCGACGATGCACTGGCCGCAGCCCACGCAGACGGATTCGGAAAGGGGCATATCGAACGCCGAACCGATGTGGACGTGGAAGCCTCTGCCGATGGGGCCGATGGCGTTGACGTTCTGCTTGCGGCAGGCGGCGACGCAGCGCATGCAGTTGATGCACTTGTCGTTGTCTCTGACGACGTAAGGGGTGGAGGTGTCGATGGGGAGCACGAAGTCCTCGCCCTTGAAGCGGTCTTCATCGACGCTGTAACCCAAAGAGAGCTTCTGCAATTCGCAGTTGTGGTTGCGTTCGCAGGAGAGGCACTTCTTCTTGTGCTTGCTCAAAATGAGTTCGAGCGTCATCTTGCGGCTCTGGCGGCATTTTTCGGTGTTGGTGCGCACCTCCATGCCTTCGGAGACGGGATAGACGCACGCGGCGACGAGCCCTCTCGCGCCCGTTGCCTCGACAAGGCACATACGGCAGGAGCCCACGCAGCTGACGTCTTTGAGGTAGCAGAGGGTGGGGATCTCGATGTGCGCCTTGCGCGCCGCTTCGAGGATGGTCGTCCCCTCGGGCACGCTGACGGAGATATTATTGATCTTTAAGTTTACCATTTTCGCTTGCATCTTGCACCTCACTTTCTCACGATGGCGCCGAACTTACAGTTGGCCATGCACAGCCCGCACTTGACGCACTTGCTCGTATCGATGACGTGCGGCTGCTTGACGGAGCCCGAGATCGCCTTGACGGGGCAGTTGCGCGCGCACAGCGTGCAGCCCTTGCACTTTTCGGGGATGACGTAGTAGGTCATGAGCGCCTTGCACACGCCCGCCGCGCACCGCTTTTCGAGGATGTGCTCTTCATACTCCTTGCGGAAGTAGCGCAGCGTCGAAAGGACGGGGTTGGGCGCGCTTTGGCCGAGGGCGCAGAGGGAAGACTGCTTCATGTGAGAGGCAAGTTCTTCGATCTTGTCGAGGTCTTCGGGCTCGCCCTTGCCTTCCGTGATCTTGGTGAGGAGCTGCAAAAGGCGCTTGGTGCCGATACGGCAGGGGGTGCACTTGCCGCAGCTCTCGTCTGCGGTGAATTCGAGGTAGAACTTCGCGATATCCACCATGCAGGTGTCCTCATCGAGGATGATCATGCCGCCGCTGCCCATCATGGAGCCGATGGCGAGCAGGGAATCGTAGTCGATGGGGGTGTCGATGCACTCTGCGGGGATACAGCCGCCCGAAGGACCGCCCGTCTGGGCTGCCTTGAACTTCTT
Organism: uncultured Clostridia bacterium; assembly: GCA_944354535.1. Taxonomy (GTDB): domain Bacteria; phylum Bacillota; class Clostridia; order Christensenellales; family Borkfalkiaceae; genus Gallimonas. Next base: position 19,756 of record CALVPY010000014.1, on the reverse strand, counting down.
GCCGCCGGGGATGCCGCCGCCGATCTCTTCGACGATCTCGCGAAGCGTCGTGCCCATGGGCACTTCCACAAGGCCGACGTTGGTGATCTTGCCGCCGAGCGCAAACACCTTGGTGCCGGGCGAAGTCTCCGTGCCGATGGAGGAGAACCACTTGGCGCCTTTCAAAATGATGGGGTTGACGTTCGCCCACGTTTCGACGTTATTGAGGATGGTGGGCTTTCCGAAGAGCCCCTTGACGGCGGGGAAGGGGGGACGGGGCCTGGGTTCGCCGCGGTGGCCTTCGATGCTCGTCATGAGCGCCGTCTCTTCGCCGCAGACGAACGCGCCCGCGCCGAGCCTTATTTCGATATCGAAGTCAAAGCCGAGGCCTAAGATGTCCTTGCCGAGCAGCCCGTATTCGTGCGCCTGGTCGATGGCGATGCGAAGGCGCTGGACGGCGACGGGGTACTCCGCACGCACATAGATGTAGCCCTGATGCGCACCGATCGCATAGCCCGCGATGGTCATCGCTTCGAGCACGCAGTGGGGGTCGCCTTCCAAAACGGAACGGTCCATGAACGCGCCGGGGTCGCCTTCGTCGGCGTTGCAGCAGACGTACTTGATGTCGCCCTGCGAAGCCTTTGCAAACGCCCACTTTCTGCCCGTGGGGAAGCCCGCGCCGCCCCTGCCGCGCAGCCCGGAGGCAAGCATCTCGTTGATGACGTCGTCGGGCGTCATGGAAGTCAACACCTTTTCGAGCGCCGCATAGTCGCCCGCCGCGATGGCTTCTTCGATGTCTTCCGCCGCGATGAGACCGCAGTTTCTGAGCGCGATACGCATCTGCTTCTTATAGAAGGGGGTCTCGCCGAAGGGGATGATGCTGCCGTCTTCGTGCACGGTGCCCTGATAGAGGAGCTCCTTGACGATATGCCCGCCTTTGACAAGGTGCTGTTCGACGACGGTCTTGGCATGTTCGGGCGTCATCTGCGCATAGAAGGCGCCTTCGGGGTAGACGATCATGATGGGGCCGAGGGCGCAGAGGCCGAAGCAGCCCGTCTTGACGACGATGACGTCGTCGATGTGGTTCTCTTTGAGGGAAGTTTCGAGCTGCTCGATGACCTTCATCGAGTGCGAGGAGGTGCAGCCCGTACCGCCGCAGACGAGCACCTGCTTGCGGTACTTCGTATGTTCTGCGATCTTTTCCGCCTGTTCGTGCACGGCGCGGCGGATGGCGATGAGGTCGTGCTTGCGCGCGCGGATCTCGTCCAGCTGCGCGGTGGTGATATGCTCGTGCTTGCTCATACGTTTTCCTCCTTGCGGTATTTGTCGAGGATGCCCTTGACCGATTCGGGCGTGAGCTTGCCGTACACTTCGTCGCCGATCATCATGACGGGCGCAAGGCCGCAGGCGCCGACGCAGCGGCAGCTGTCGATCGAGAACAGCCCGTCCTCGGTGCATTCGCCGCACTTTATGCCGAGTTCCTTTTCGATCTCGGCAAGGATCTTATCCGATCCCTTCACATAACAAGCGGTGCCGAGGCACACGCTGATGCGGTGTTTGCCCTTGGGTTTGAGCGAGAACTGCGAGTAGAACGTCACTACGCCGTATACTTCGGAGAGCGAGATCCCCAAGCCTTCTGCGATCGTCTTCTGAACGCTCATAGGCAGGAACCCGTAGATCCCCTGAGCCTCCTGCAGGATGTGCATGAGGCAGCCCGGCGTGCTCTTGGACTCCTCGATGACGGCCTTTAACTTTTCGGCCTGTTCGGGCGTTCCGCACGCTTCACAATTTTCCATCCGTTACCTCCTGATCGCGCTTCTTTTGACGCAAATAGACATGATAATAGCAAAATAGCGCATAATTACATACATTATATCACAACGGAAAGGATATTTCAAGAACTTTCCCGAGATTGACGGGGAAAAATTACGAAAAACGTTCGGGGCAGCGAATCAATGTAAAATCGAGCATTCTTTTGCATGAAAAAGCGGAGAAAAAATCCTGCTTTCTAAGAATTTTGTATTGACTTTTCCGGTGGTGTTGTGTAAAATGAAAAGGTCAGTCAAAAAATACAAAAGTGCGCGCGGGCATCCCGGGCGGCATAAAGAGGACAACATGAAATTTGATAAGAAGAAGTTTTTAGCGGAGACCGACGGCATTCTGCACGCCGAATACGGCTGCGATCTTGCTTCGGCGAACAGAAAGGAACTGTATAATGCGCTCTCCCGCGCCGTCATGCAGGAAGTCTATCCCGATTGGAAGGCGGAAAAGGTGCAGAACAAGCGCCGCTGCGGCTATTTTTCGGCAGAATTCCTCATGGGCCGCGCCATTTTCTCCAACCTTCTCAACCTCGGCATCCTCGAAGAGGCGGACGAAGCTTTCAAGAGCATCGGCGAAGATCTTAGTAAATTCGAAGAGGTGGAGGACGCGGCGCTCGGCAACGGCGGTCTCGGCCGTCTTGCCGCCTGCTATTTGGAAAGCGCGGCGACGATGGACATCCCCCTCGACGGCTACGGCATCCGCTACCGCTACGGCCTCTTTGCCCAGACCTTTGTGGACGGCTATCAGCATGAAGAGGGCGACGATTGGCTCAAATGGGGGGATCCCTGGAGCGTGCGCGCCGAGCGCGACGCCGTCACCGTGCACTTCGCCGATCAGGACGTGCGCGCCGTCCCTTACGATATGCCCATCTTCGGCTATAAGAACGGCGTCGTCAACACGCTGCGCCTGTGGCAGGCAGAGCCCGTGCAGGCGTTCGACTTTGCGACCTTCAACGACATGAAGGGCGAGCACACGGCGACGGAGAACTTCAACGCGACCAAGATCACCGACGTCCTCTATCCCAACGACAACACGATGGTGGGCAAGATCCTGCGCCTGCGCCAGCAGTACTTCCTCGTCAGCGCTTCGCTTCAAGACATCGTGAGAAAGCAGAAGGCGGCGGGGCACGATCTTCACGAGCTTTCCCGCTACTACTGCTTCCAGCTCAACGACACCCACCCCGTCATCGCCATTCCCGAACTTTTGCGCCTTCTGAAGAACGAGGGCTTCTCCTTCGACGAGGCGTTCAAAGTCTGCGCGGAGACCTTCAACTTCACCAACCACACCATCATGGCGGAGGCGCTCGAAAAGTGGGACGTCCTCGCCCTTTCCGACCTTCTCCCCGACGTCTATCAGGAGATCGTCAACTGCCAGCGCCGCCTCGAGGCGGACGGCCTTGACGGCAGCAAGTTCTATATCATCCGCGATAACGTCATCCACATGGCGCACCTTGCGATCTACGTCTCCTCGCACGTCAACGGCGTTGCGGAGATCCACACCAACATCTTAAAGACGGATACCTTCAGGAATTGGTACGAGCGCTTCCCCGAAAAGTTCGTCAACGTCACGAACGGCATCACGCCCCGCCGCTGGATGCTCCTCAACAATCCCGACATGGCGAAGGAGATCGATAAATACATCGGCACGGGCTGGCACACCGACCTTGCGCAGCTGAGGAAGATGGAGCCGCACATCGAAAAGATGCTGCCCGCCTTCCGCTCTGTCAAGCGCGCCAACAAGGAAAAGCTCGCCGCCTACATCGCAAAGCACGAGGGAATCGAGCTTTCGCCCGACTTTATCTTCGACGTGCAGGTGAAGCGCCTTCACGAATACAAGCGCCAGCTTCTCAACGCCTTCGCCATCCTCTATTTCTATTACGCCATCAAGGACGGCGAGATCACCGACTTCCCGCCCACGGCGTTCATCTTCGGTGCAAAGGCGGCTCCCGGCTACTACAACGCGAAGGCCATCATCAAGTATATCAACGAGATCGCAAAGCTCGTCAACGGCGATCCCGATGTCAGCAAGGTGATGAAGGTGGTGTTCGTGCAGAACTACAACGTCTCCTATGCGGAAAAGATCGTCTGCGCGGCGGACGTGAGCGAACAGATCAGCATGGCGGGCATGGAAGCTTCGGGCACGAGCAACATGAAGTTCATGCTCAACGGCACGGTGACGCTCGGCACGATGGACGGCGCCAACGTTGAGATCTGCGAAGAGGCAGGCAGGGAGAACAACTACATCTTCGGCGCGACCGTCGAAGAAGTGGCGGCAGTCAAGCAGTACTATTGCCCGACGGAGATGCTCGGCAACGATCCAAAGCTGCGCCGCGTGGTCGAAACGCTGCGCGACGGCACCTTCCCCGACGAGAGGGGGATGCTCAAAAAGCTTTACGAGAGCATCGTCACCGATTACGGCGCCGACCGCTATCTCGTCCTCTTCGACTTTGCCGACTACGTCCGCGCCAAGCTCGAGCTTCTCTATGACTACGGCACGGAGGACTTCGACAGGAAGTGCCTTCGCAACATGGCGGCGGCGGGCAAGTTCTCCGCCGACCGTTCGGTCACCGACTATGCAAATCTCATCTGGAACCTGAAATAAAATCACATCCGCTTCACGTTTTTGTGGAAAAGAGCTGCCGACGCGCAGCTCTTTTTTTGTCGCAAAAATCTAAAATATTGATATAAATTACAGCGAAATACTATGATTAGGTGGACATTTCGGCAAATTTTCCGCCTGATTGTTGACACCGCGGGGGGGGGGGTGTAAAATAGAAACATAAATTGTAGATAATTTTTCTTTTTCATGGCTTTAGAAGAGAAAGAGGACGGAGGTGTTGAGAATGAGATTTTCCATCGGACAGGAGCACGACGAATACGGCTTCCATGTCGGAAAGGTCGGGTACGAACACTGCTCTCCCGAGAAGGGCCCGGTGGCGCGCGTGCGCCCCAACTACTCCTGGCATTTCGTCCTGTTCGGCCGCGGAACGCTCATCGACGGCGACGGAAAGCTGTACAAGATCAAGAAGGGGGAGTCCTTTCTTCTGTACCAGGGGGAGTATTACGACTACTATCCCGATCCGCAGGATCCGTGGACGTATTTCTGGGTAGAGCTCACGGGAGAGAACCTGGATGCGATGTTTTCCGAGTGCGGGTTTTCGAAGAAGGAAGTGCGGCTCTCTCTCAAACATTTCGACGCATACGTCGAGCTGCTCAAGAGCATGAAGGACGCGTTTGACGAGAGCGACGTGCAGCTGGTGCGGGTGTCGGCGTATCTGCTCCTCATCATCAGCAACTGCATCGAGCGCGTGCGGGAAGGGCGCACCGATCAGCGGGTGTATCGGCGGCGGAGGCTGATGCGGGATATCTTGATCTACGTCAACAACAATTTCAATCTTGACCTGACGAACGAAGAGATCGCGGCGGAGAACAACCTGTCGGTGCGGTCGCTGACTTCGCTGTTTGCGGAGATGGTGGGGATGACGCCCGTGCAGTATTTGACGGCGTACCGGATCGCAGTCGCGGCGGAACGCTTCCAGGAGACGGACATGAGCGTGGCGGAAGTGGCGAAGTGGTCGGGATTTTACGATGAAAAGTATTTTTCGCGGGTGTTCAAGAGAGAGAAAGGCATGACCCCGCAGGAATACAAAAGGCTGAAACCCAAAGAGGATGCCTTTGCATTGATCAAGCAGAAGGAGAACGAGGTGATGAAGTGAGATCGAAGGGAAATGGAGCGGAACGCATCCTTTTCGGCAGGGTCTCATGAAAATGACGAAATTTTGTCACGATTTCTGTCGGTTTTTTGCAAAAAAAGCGGTGTCAAATCCTTGACATGGGGGGGGGTGCTTAATGATATAATGCAGAAAACGGCGTCTTTCGGAAATGTTCTTTTTATGGAAGCAGATCGTTTGCACGGCCGCGGCGGCGTTTGCCGCCCGGCTGTGAAACAGATAAAAAATTTATTTTGAAAGGAGGCAAAGTTATGAAGAAGACAAAACTGGCGGCATTGGCGCTCAGCGCTGTCTTGACTGCCGGCGCGCTCGGGGCTATGGCCGGGTGCGGCGGTCCGCAGGAGGGACAGACGACCATCCGCTTCTGGTATACGGCGTCTATCTCGGAAAACAGGATCGTGAACGAGATGATCGATGCCTACAACAAGGGACAGGGGCTCGAGGACGGCGTGTATGTCAGGGGCGACAACCGCCAGAACATCGAACGTACCGCACTCTATGTCGATACGCCCGACGTCCTCACGGTGACGGACGAAAACTTCAAGTCGTGGGCGCTCGAAGATCTGTTTACCGATCTGAGCGACTATTATGCGAACGACCCGGGCGATTATACCGAGGAGGGCATCCCCGAAGCGTTCACGCAGACCTTCCGTCTCGATACCGAGGTCGGCGAAAACGGCATCCGCATGGCGGGCGAGGGAGCCGATATCCAGGGCATTCCCTTCGGCGCGGATCCGATGGTCTATTATTACAGCCTTCCCGCCTTTGAAAACCAGAAGATCAACATCATCTCCTGCGAGGAAGAGGCGCTTGCGGCGGAATACCCGAACGTACAGCCGCACGGCTATGCGGAGTACAAGGAAGCTCCCTATGAGGGCGCCGTCTCCTCCACGAATCTTGCGGGAGAGACCGTCTACAAGGTGTTCAACAACCGCATCGCGATGAACTGGGAGGAGTTCCGCTATCTTTCCAAGATGTTCACGAAGAGCTACAACGAAAGTTCTCCCACTACGCTCGGGACGGGCACCCACTGGTGGTTCTCTTACGGCTGGTCGGTGGGCGGCGACTGCATCGGCTGGAACGGCGAGAATTATGACTTCTCGGTGGCGGACGAGGGCGCGAACTATCTCGTGCTTTCCGACACGCTGGAACTCAACGGCAAAACTTATACGGCGGGGGACGTCGTTTCCTATGCAGACCGCGAAGCCGCGTCGAAGGCGTCGGGCAGCGTGCACGAACTTCCTTCGACGTACGACGCGCTCTATGAATTCGTCCGTCTCTCTTCCCCCGCGGACGGGAACGGCGGCAAGGGCGAAGCAGGCTACGGCATCGGTCTCTTTTCCCAAGACAATGCGGCGGGCAGCCTTGTGAACGGCAATGTCGCTCTGCTTGCGAGCGGCGAATCGGCGATCACTTCGCTGGAAACTTCCTACAAGGGCAAGTACGACCTCGCTCCCGCACAGCAGTGGAGAGAGTATGTGGGCGGCAGCGTGTATTATGACGGCGCAGAGACGTTCGAAAACGAATATCTGAAGGTCATCGGCGAAACGTATGACGACGGGGTTTACACGGGCGAACTTGCCGTGGACGAAGAGACGGGTACCGAGCTTGTTGGGCGCGCCTCTGCCTTTGCGACCTTTACTTCCCTCGTTATCCCCGCCAATTCGGACGCTTCCTTAAAGGATGCGGCATGGAAGTTCATCCGCTGGGCAGCAAGCGAGGAGGGTCAGCGCTATGTCATGAAGCTTGGCGATGTTCCCAACCAGACCTCCCTTGCCATGTCCGAGGAATATTACGAAGTGGGCGGCGGCAGGAACTACTGGGCGCTCGCTTCCCAGGCGCAGACGGCAGAGATCGGCGACTGGGCTTACTTTGAAAACGGTGAATGGGTCAACGACTGGTCGGGCTCCTTCAACGGCCAGCTGCGTACGGGCTATATGACGATCGCGCAGTTTACTGCAAGCGACGGCGCCGCTGCGGACGAGGCGATCTCCAAAGTCAATATCTACCTCAACGGGAGGTTCTGATATGGAACTTGCGAAAACGGCTGCGGTCCCCGAGGAGGGGAAGGCAGTTTCGGGGCGCTCGCCGCTCCCGAAAAACAAGATCTTCACCAAGCAGAACGTGATCTGCTGGATCATCGTCTCCGTTCCGCTGCTCGCCTTCCTCGTGTTCAACGGGTTCACGATCATTTTCTCGATCCTGTCGATGTTCGGCGATATGGAGGCCAATCGGCTCGATACGCTCAAATGGAACAACTTCGCCAACTTCCTCCGCATCGGAGAGGACATCGGCACCATCTGGCAGTCCATCAAGGTGACGCTCGTGCTGACGCTGGCGCAGTTCACCTCCCTCATGATCGCCATCATCATTGCGGCGTTTCTGAGCCAGGACGTGAAGGGGACGCGCTTTTTCCAGACGCTCTACTTTATCCCTTACGTCTGTTCCTCCGTTGCCGTCTCCATCATGTGGATGGTCATCTTCGGTTGGAACGGGGGGCTCAATTCGCTGCTCGGCACCGATATCGACTGGCTGAACAACATGGAAAACCCTTCCACGCTGACGTGGGCGATCTTCATCTCCGTCATCTGGCAGGCGCCCGGCTACGGTATCGTCATGTACTGCTCGGCGTTCAAGTCCATCAATCCCGCCCTCTATGAGGCGGCGGAGCTGGACGGCGCGAATGCCTTCCAGAAATTCTGGTACATCACGCTCCCCGGCATTTCCACCATCACCTTCTTCCTGGTCCTTGCGGGCATCACGGCGGGTCTTACGACCTTCGACGCGGCGCGCATCATGGCGCCTTTGAGCTGGGACGGGTATGCAGGGCCGGAAAACGCGGGACTTGCGCTCATGTACTATATCTACATCGAGGGCGTGCAGTTCGGCAACATGGGCTATGCTTCCATCCTGAGCTGGATCCTGTTCATCGTCATGATGATCCCGTCCGTGTACCTCATCCGCAAGCGTATTCTTTCTTTGGAGGATCTGTGATATGGAAGAGATCGTCAAAGCTAAGGCAAACCGCAGGATCCCCGTAGCGAAGATCGTCACCTATCTCGTGATGATCTTGTACACGCTCGTCCTGTTTGTTCCCTTCCTCGTCATCATCTGTACGTCCTTCACGTCCGATTACGAGCTGGGAGCATACGATTTCCACCTGTTCCCTTACGAATGGTCGGGGGAGGGGTACGAGCTCATCTTCACGCTCGATCCCAATGCCGTGAACGGGGTGCCGTCGCTGCTCATCGGGTTTTTCAATACGATGTGGCAGACGCTCGTGCCTACCTGCGTTTCGCTGTTCGTGTCGGCACTGGTCGCGTTCGTTTATTCCAAGTTCCGCTTCCCGGGCAGAAAGGCGTTCTTCCTTGCCAACGTATTCACGATGATGCTTCCCCTCGGGGCGTTCGGCTTCGTCGGATACTTATTCTATGTGAACATCGGCTGGGTCGGGGGAGCGCGCGGGCTCCTGCCCCTCATCATCCCCGGGCTGTTCGGCAGCGCAGGCACCATCTTCTTCCTGCGCACCTACTTCGACAGCGGGCTTTCCAACGAGGTCATCGAAGCCGCCAAGCTGGACGGCGCCAACACGGTGCAGCTCTTCCTGTCCATTGCGCTTCCGCTCGTCAAACCCGCTATCCTTGCGCAGTTCCTGTTCGCTTTCGTGGGCGGCTACAACAGCTATTCCGCACAGCTCATGTACCTTTACAACGATAAGTCGCTCTGGAACCTGCAGCTCGCGCTCTCGGAGCTCACGGGCATGCTGTCCGAAGGAAACGGCTACAACAATGCAAGGTGTGCCGCCTCCTTCATCTCCATGCTCCCGCTCATCATTCTGTATATCAGTATGCAGAAGTACTTCATCGAGGGCATCAACATCGGCGGCGGAAAAGAGTAAAAAAAGAGGAGGAAAGATATGAAAGCAATTAAAATTGCGGCAGTCGGGCTCTCGGCATTGATGTGCGTCCCGCTGCTTGCGGCTTGCGGAGAGGATGCGGAGACCATCTATCAGGCGGCGACCGAACTCTCCTATTACGACGGCACCTACTACGAGGAGCTGTCCGATCCCAACAAACCCTACTATAACAAGGAGCTCTGGCGCAGGAACGGCTCCGACCTCGGGGGAGCCGACCCGCTCGTCCTCGACGACACGGCGCGCACGGGCTACTATTACGCCTATGTGACGGGGCTCACCTATTCCTATTCCGACGACCTTGTCGACTGGAAGTCGGGCGGAAGTTTTGTGGAACTTCCCGACGCGCTGGCCGGTGCGGGGTCGCAGTGGGCGCCCGAAGTCATTTACGACGAGGACACCGGGCTCTACTATGCCTTCTTCTCCCTCACGCCGCAGCCCGATACGGAATTCGAAGGCGTCACGGCGCCTGCCTATATGCCCGTCGTCGCCGTCAGCAGTTCGCCCCGCGGGCCCTTCAAGCCCGTCGACCTCACCAACGCGGAGGAAGTGGAAGGGGCGCTCGGCGAAGGGTCCGAGGCGTATGTGCGCACGATGTCCGATGAGTACCCGCAAAAGTATGCGCGGTATGCGCTGTTGGACAACGCCGCCTATCAGGAAGCGTTCGAACGGGAGGGGTATTCCGACAACGAACGCATCATCACGATCTCATCGAGCGGCGTAGACGGCGGATATGTCGCGACCATCGACTTTTCGCCCTTCGTCGATCCCGATACGGGGGAAAAGTATCTCTATTGGTCGCAGACGCCCGGCGCCATTGCCGGCGTGAAGATGATCAACTGGCTCACGCCCGACTGGTCGACCTATAAAACGCTCACCGCCTGCGGCTATTACACCGTGGAGGACTATCAGAAGGCGCAAAGCGGCGAGAAGGTAGAAAAAGTGCTCTATGAAGAGATGGCGTCCTACTGCAACGAAGGACCCTTCATGTATAAGCACAACGGCAAATATTACCTCACCTTCTCCATCGGCAACTATACGGAATCTTCCTACGGCGTCATGCAGGCGGTCGCAGACAGCCCCATGGGTCCCTTCCGCAAGCTCTCCGACGGGGAGAACGGGATGATCCTCAGCAACGACCTCGGCGAAAACCACGCGGTGGGCGGCCCCGGGCATCACTCCTTCTTTACGGTGAACATCGACGGCGAAGAGAAGCTCATGATCGCCTATCACGCGCATACCAACCTCTACACTTATGCCGACAGAGCGGTCCGCTTCGACGAAGTGAAGTGGGTCACGGTGGAGGGAGAAGACGGCGAACAGCTCGACGTCATGCACGTCAACGGTCCTACCGTCACCACGCAGCCCGCGTTCGGCATCGGTAAGGAGTACGGCGACGTCTCGGGCGCGATGGAGAGCATCGAGCTCGTCCGCGGCGAACTTGCCGAGGGCAGCTCGGCAGACAGCATGATCGACGGCCTGTTCTCTGCGTTTATCCGCTCCAGCAGGGAGTTTGAGGAAAAGTATGTCCGCGAGACGAGCATCGTTCAGACTTCCACCTTTGAAGTGACGCTTGAAAGCCCGAGGGAACTGCGCGGTATCATGTTCTATAACTCCAATTCCGACGAGACGGCGTTCGAATCCGTCAAAAACATCGCCTTCCTCTGCGAAGAGAACGGGAAGGAGAAGGTGTATGTCATCCCCGAACTCAAATATAGTTACGACTGCAACCACATCTTCAACGAGGTGAGCGAGAATTACTATATCATCTTCGGCGGCGGCTGCTATGCGGAATTTGCGAGCCTTTCAAACGTCAAAGCCATCCGCTTTACGGTAGAAGTGCCGGAGGGGAAGGAGAGCGTCGGCGTCGCGGAAGTGGCGCTCGTCGGCAGATTTGCAGATGCGCAGGGATAAGGAGGGGAACCCATGAAAAAGACGATCAAATATGTGACCTGCATCGCGGGTGCCGCCGTCATGGCGAGCCTCGGCCTTGCGGGGTGTTCCGAAGGTAAGAATTTTGTCAACGGCCCCAAATACGAGTACCGCCTGACGGACAAGACGGAGGAGTACGTCGTCAACACGACGGGTTCGAGCGTCACGGTCGATCAGGGCATCGTTATCGACGGCGTGTTCGACGAGGCCTTCTACACGAACAGAAAGTGGCTGAAAGCCAACAAAATTTTGCAGCAGAGCGGACAGACGGAGACGGGCACGCTGGAAATGACGACGTATTTCTCGGAAACGGGCATCGTCGTCGCGGCGCACATCACGGACAGCCGCGCCGCCGTATACAGTTCGTCCGTCGCGACGGGCAACCAGACGTGTTTCAGCGGCTATTTTGCCTTCGGCGATACGACTACGTCGGGCGATGACGTGTACGAGGTCGAAAATACGGCCGCCAATATGTTCAAGATCTCCGAGTTCGTCTCGGGCGGCCTGCAAGTCATGTATACGTCGGAGGACGTCACTCCCGTGCACGCCGTCAGGCGCGTGGGCGACATCACCAAGGGAGAGTGCTACGAATATTACGTCGAGTACTTCATGCCCTATGCCCTGTTCGGAAGGACGTCGCGCCCCGTCACGGTGTATTTCAACCCCACGATGATCTCCGCGACGCTCGACGACTACGGCAGCGCCATCTCCGATCTTCGCACCTGGTATAACTTCGGCGAACATCAGAGTTCCCTCTACGGCTGGAGCAAGCCCAATTCGGGATATGTCTTCGACCGCAACGGGTTCGTCTCCAACAGCCTCACGATCAAAGAAGCGGAGGGCGGCTCCGTCACCGAAGAATGGGGGTACGATTGGACGATCACGGGCGATATGGTCAATCTCAACGTCACGCCCGACGAGGGCTACCGTTTGACGCACCTCTATGTGAACGGGGAAGAATGCGTCGATGATGTCGTAGCAGGCACCTACTCTTTTATGGCACAGGGCAATGTGACGGTCGTACCCGAGTTTGCGCCAGAGGGCAATATCGTTGTCAGCGACGTATATGCCTGGATCGGCTACCCCGCGTCGGAATTCACGCTGGAACTCAACAACGGCGAGAGTGACTATACACTCGACTACGATACTTCCTAACTGACGATCGACAAGGACGCAAAGACCGTGAAGGCTCTTGCCGAGGGAACGTTTGAAGTAAAAGTAACGAGCGGCAGCGATACGACAAGTTTCTCCGTGATCTGCTCGAACGTAGATAAAAACGGAACGGAATGGAACAACAGCGATTATCTTGCAGATGCAAACAATCTGAAAGGGGAGTATTCCGCAAACGGCACGGACGGAAAAACGACAGTATTTATCGGCGATTCCTTCTTTGATGTTGCCGATTGGGGATGGCAGAACTTCTATTCGGATTATGCCGGTAAAGATGCTCTGGGGCTCGGTATCAGCAGCTCCACAACATTTGACTGGGAGAGTTTCCTGCTCGCAGGCGATACGATCCTTTCGGGAATGCAGCCGAAGAATGTTGTCGTCAATATAGGTACAAACAACATCTATGATGATAACCGTGCCGCACCGGAGACTGTCCGCGATTTGCAGCGTCTGTTTACACTGCTGCACGATAGGATGCCGGATGCAAATATCTATTACTTTTCTATTGCGCAGCGCGCTGATACGAAATATGCTGCTCAGGTGAGTGCGGTCAATGATGCAATGGAACAGTGGTGCGAATATAAAGATTGGATCACGTTTGTGAATGTGGAAGATCAAATCTCTGCAAGCGATTTGAAGGACGGAGTACATCCGAAAAATGAAACATATACCAATGTTTATGTTCCTGCATTGGAAGCGGCAGAGTGTAAAATAGAGGAAAAATAAAAGATCCGCTATGGTACATTCTGTAAAACAATTTATCAGGAGGAAAACTATGAAGGGAAAAAAGAAACTTGCCGTTCTTTTTACAGCGGCAATGCTTGCACTGTCGCTCGGCGTTTTCGCGGCGTGTGCCGATGAAGAGCATTCGCTCTCTTACGTTGAAGCAGTGCCGGCGACCTGCACCAATGCAGGGCACGAGGCGTACTACCTCTGCTCGCACTGCGGGAAACTGTTTGCGGACGAAAATGCCGAGACGGAAGTTTCGGATGCGGACGTCACCATCGCGGCGCTCGGGCATGAGATGACCCACCACGAGGCGGCCGCAGCGACCTGCACCGAGGAAGGCAACCTCGAATACTGGTCGTGCAGCCGCTGCGAGCTCAACTTTTCGGATGCGGAGGGCACGAAGGAGATCGCTTCCGTCGCCATCCCCGCAGGGCACGACATCGGTTGGGTAGAGCTCGTCGAACCGACCGCTTCGGCGGAAGGGATGCTCGCCCACTACGAATGCAGCGTGTGCCACACCTGCTTCGAGGACGCCTACGGCGAAAAGGAACTCGACCCGAAAGAGCTCGTTCTTGCAAAGCTCGTCTCGCAGGACATTTCCGTCAAGGTGGAAGTGTATGATACGGCGGGCAATTTGGTGGCATCGCCCGACTATGCCGCCCTCGGCAGAGAGCTCGTCTTAAAGGGCGAATATTCGAGCAATCAGTACAACGACCTCGAGATCGACAGCGACGGCACGCTCTCGCTCACCTCTGCCGTCGTCGGCAAGTACGAAGTCGACCTCTACGGCTATGCGCGCAGCGTGTTTACCGTGGAGGAGGGCACAAGCGAATACACGCTCAAACTCTCGATGACCATCGCTTACGGCTCCAATGACAAGGTGACGGTGAACGATGCGGAGGGTTCCGTCTCCATCGCCGCGCAGGATATGAGCGCGAATATGTGGACGGGAAGCGCGGAGCTCATCCTTCCCGCAGGGATCGATAACAACTTCTTCGTGTTCGAGACAACCCTCAAGATGGGCGATTTCGAAGACGGCTGGACGACGGGCGGCACGCAGCAGCGCTATGCCATCCAGCTGACCGAGCAGAACACGGGCTTCTATTTCTGGTCGTGGACCGCAGACGGCGTGAGCAAGACGTTCGTCCGCAGGTTTGCGGTGAACAACCTCAACAACGCCATGGCGGAGAATATTGCCGTCAACGGCGACGAGGCGGCAAACGGCTACATGACGGATGCGCTCCGCAGCGACAGCGGCCTTCCCATCCGCATCCTGCGCCTGGACGGCGAGTTCGTTTTGCTCGTCATGAAGGAGGGCGCATGGAACGAAGTGGGCAGAATGGAAGTCGATCCCGATTCTCCCGCCAAGATCGTGCTCTACGGCTTAGAGGCTTCCTATACCTGGTCGGGATTCGGCATTTCCGAGCTGGAATTCGTTCCCGCATCGGAAGCGACGGCGGCAGAACCCGGCAATTACGCTTACTATACCGACGGCACCCGCTTCTGGTTCGAAGACGGCGAGGAGACGACGGCGGAGGGCGTCAAGATCTATGCGCCCGCCAGCGTTACGCTCACGGTGAACGGCATCGCCCTTGACGGCGTGACGGCAGCGGCCATTCCCGAAGGCACTGTCATCACCTTGACGGGCCGCGCGAAAACTTACACCTATACGGTCGGCGGCGAAGCCATTTCCGAGATGATCGCGGGCGATTACACCGTAACGGCGGAAGGATACGCCCCCGCAGCGCTCACCGTTCCCCATGAGGGCGGTAAGATCGAACTTACGCTTCAAAAGGTCATTACGATCGCAGGCGCCGTCAGCGATTATACGAACAACAAGTGGTCTGATTCCGTGACGTTCGACATCTCCGACGACCTCAAAGCAAGTACGGCGGTCATCCTCGAATTCACCGTGAAGAACATCACAAATTCCGCGGCAGGCTGGCCGACGGACGAGTGGGCATCTCAGCGCTTCGCTATCCAGATGGCGAAAGGGAACGAAGGCTTCCTGTTCTTCCTTCCGAAGGGAGAGGCGAACATCTTCGATATGACGGACGGCACTATCCGCGACGAAGGGAAAACGAAGTTCGACGGCGACTTCGCTTGGATCGATACGCTCATGCGCGGCGAAAGCGGCGCGAACATGCGCATCGTCCGTACGGGCGCGAATGTCACCCTGTTCGTGCAGAATGGCGAGAGCGAATGGGTGAAGATCGGCACCGTCGCCTGCGACGACGTGGAGACGGAGATCGTCTTCTACGGCTGCGGCGTGGAATGGGAGTTCTCTTCCGTGACGGTCGGCACGCTTGACTATGTGCCCGAAAAGGCGCCGACGACGGAGGACGGCAACGTCGCTTACTATACGGACGGCGAAAATTATTGGCTTGCAGACGGCACCATGACGACGGAAGACGGCGTAGTTCTCCTGTACGAAGTGGCGGTCGAAGTTACCGTCGAAGGGGTCGCATTGGACGGCACGACGGCGGAGACGGTCGCAGAGGGTACCGTCATCACCTTCACGAGCAGCAAGACGTCCTATACTTATACGGTGGGCGAGACGCAGGCGTTCAGAATGTCGCCCGACACTTACACCGTAACGGCAGACGGCTGCCGCACTGTGGAGATCACCGTTCCCGAAGAGGGCGGTAAGATCGAACTTACGCTTCAAAAGGTCATTACGATCGCAGGCGCCGTCAGCGATTATACGAACAACAAGTGGTCTGGTTCCGCGACGCTCGAGATCTCCGACGACCTCAAAGCAAGTACTGCGGTCATCCTCGAATTCACCGTGAAGAATATCACAAATTCCGCGGCGGGCTGGCCGACGGACGAGTGGGCATCCCAGCGTATCGCCATTCAGATGGCGAAGGGGAACGAAGGCTTCCTGTTCTTCCTTCCGAAGGGAGAGGCGAACGTCTTTGACATGACGGACGATACGTTCGGCGATGCAAACAAGACGCGCTTCGGCGAAAACGGCAGCACCTTCGCTTGGATCGATACGCTCATGCGCGGCGAAAACGGCGTGAACATGCGCATCGTCCGTACGGGCGCGAATGTCACCCTGTTCGTGCAGAACGGCGAGGGCGAATGGGTGAAGATCGGCACCGTCGCCTGCGGCGAAGCGGAGACGGAGATCGTCTTCTACGGCTGCGGCGTGGAATGGGAGTTCTCTTCCGTGACGGTCGGCTCGCTTGACTATGTCGCAGAAAAGCAGCCCGAAGCAGACGCACACGGCAACGTCGCTTACTACACGGACGGCGAGAATTATTGGCTTGCGGACGGCAGCTCGGCGACGAAAGAGGACGTCATGCTCTATGT
Organism: uncultured Clostridia bacterium; assembly: GCA_944354535.1. Lineage (GTDB taxonomy): Bacteria > Bacillota > Clostridia > Christensenellales > Borkfalkiaceae > Gallimonas. The sequence continues at coordinate 3,164 of CALVPY010000014.1, read as the reverse complement.
GCCCATCGATGTCACATTTGCCGTCGAAGGAGTCGCATTGGACGGCATGACGGCCGAGACGGTCGCAGAGGGTACCGTTCTCACCTTCACGAGCAGCAAATCGACCTATACTTATACAGTGGGTGAGACGCAGTCCGTCAAGATGTCGCCCGACACTTACACCGTAACGGCGGAAGGCTATGCCTCCGTGTCGATCACCGTTCCCGAAGAGGGCGGTAAGATCGAACTCATCCTTCAAAAGGTCGTCACGATCGGCAAGGGCGCCGAAGTGCTTGTCAATAATGCGTGGAACGGACAGCAGACGATCGCTGTTCCCGAGACGGTCACGGGCGATTTCCTGCTTGAAACGACGCTGAAGATGAGCGATTTCACTGAGGGCTTCAACGACCTGGGTGCATGGCAGCGCTATGCGATCCGTCTGACGGAAGGTAATGCCGGTTTCTACTTCTGGTCGTGGAACGACGGCACGGCAAAGACGCGTATCCGTCAGTTCAGCGAAGAAAATCGTACCAATGCGGCGAAGGAAAATGCAGACGTCAACGGAGACGAAGCGGGCATCGGCTTTATCACCAACGAGCTTCTGGATGCGGACGGCCTGCAGCTGCGCATCCTGCGTGCGGGCAACACCTTCTATCTCTATGCGCTGAACGGCAGCGAATGGGTCAAGCTCGGCTCCGTCACCTGTGCGGATGGCGACAAGCTCGATATGGAAGTGTACGCGGGCGTCGGCACCTATGAGTGGTCGAATATTCACTTTGAGGAAATTTCCTTTGTGGCAGAAAAGTCTCCCGTCGTGGGCGGTTCGGACGGCAACGTTGCCTACTACACGGACGGCGAGAATTATTGGCTCACGGACGGTACCCCGGCGACGGCAGAGGACGTCGTTCTCTCCGCCGTTGAGGTAAAACTCACCGTAAACGGCACGGCGCTCGACGGTACGGCGGCGGCAGTCGCGGACGGCACGCTCATCACCCTTACGGGCGAATACGGCAGCTATTCCTTCAAAGCGGGCGAAGCGGCCCCCGCCGCAATGCTCGCAGGGACTTATGTTGTCACGGCGGAAGGGTACGCGCAGACGACCCTCGTTGTCCCTAAGGACGGCGGCGATCTCACGCTGACGCTCAAAGAAGCGGTCACGATCGCAGGCGCCGTCAGCGATTATACGAACAACAAGTGGTCTGATTCCGTGACGCTCGAGATCTCCGACGACCTCAAAGCAAGTACTGCGGTCATCCTCGAATTCACCGTGAAGAATATCACAAATTCCGCGGCGGGCTGGCCGACGGACGAGTGGGCATCCCAGCGTATCGCCATTCAGATGGCGAAGGGGAACGAAGGCTTCCTGTTCTTCCTTCCGAAGGGAGAGGCGAACGTCTTTGACATGACGGACGATACGTTCGGCGATGCAAACAAGACGCGCTTCGGCGAAAACGGCAGCACCTTCGCTTGGATCGATACGCTCATGCGCGGCGAGAACGGCGTGAATATGCGTATCGTTCGTTCGGGTGCAGAGATTACCTTGTTCGTACAGAACGCCGAAGAGGCATGGGTCGAGATCGGAACGATCACCTGTGCGGCTGCCGACGCGGAGACGGAGATCGTCTTCTACGGTTGCGGCGTGAAATGGGAGTTTACTTCCGTTACCGTCACGCCTGCCGCGCAGGAGTAAGATCATGAGTTCGGAAGCGGGGAGCATCCCTCCCCGCGCATTCCGAGAAAGGAGTCCGAATGAAAAAATCGACAAAATGTGCTGCGGTAATCCTGAGCGTCTGTATGCTGACGGGTTCGCTCTTTCTGAGCGCCTGCAATTCGCATACGCATGACCTTACGATGATCGCGGCAAAAGACGCCTCCTGTACCGAGGCGGGAAACTGCGCCTATTGGCATTGCGAGGAGTGCGGCAAGTATTTTTCCGATGAGGCGGCGACGGCGGAGATCGTTTTGGAGGATACCGTCATCCAAGCGCTCGGGCACGATCTGAACAAGAAGACGCCCGAAGAAGGGCAGTCGCTCTCCAACGGCGCAAAGGAGTATTACTCCTGTTCGCGCTGCGGGGCGGCGTTCGCCGACGAGAGCGGGAATACGCCCGTACAGCTCCTCATCAAAATGTTTTCCGATCGGGAATTTTATGCGAAAGGCACGGAAAACGGGCCCGACGTATTCCAGAGCACGCAGATCGGCGGGCAGGCTGCGCCCATTGCGTCGCAGAATTTCGTCCTGCGGTTCTTCATGGGATTCACCTACGACGTCGATACGCTCACGACGGGACAGGCGGTGGAAGTGCATATGAACATCCACCGCACGAATGCCGATCCTAACTGGTGGCAGTTCATTATGGAGTATCATCCGACGGAGGGCAAAGAGACGATCGTCGTCACGCCCAATAAGAACGCCACGGAAGAAAAGCTCTTTACGGGCGAGGAATGGGCGGCCCTCATGAAGGAGCAGAACGGGCTGTATTTCCTCCTGCAGCGTCAGGGCGACCGCCTTGCCTGCTATGCGGAAGATGCGCAGGGCACCCCGCAGCTTGCCTTCTCGGTCACGGGGTTCTCGGAGGGCGCGGTCTATCAGATGCGCATCGCGCATTTCGAAGGGTTCTTTGCCGATGATACGCACGGCTGCACCATCCGCGATATGGAGATCGCACTCGATACGGTAGATCTGAAAGCCGAACGCTCGGCGTATTGTGCAGCCTGACGCAAAGGGCCGCAAAATAGGCGATCGGAACAGACGGACGCAGGGGGAAGAACCATATATTTAAGCAAGTCCTTGCTTCCCCCTTTGACGGAACGGGAGGATGGGGCAAAGCGTTGTCCCATCCTCTTTCTGTCAACGGGGAAGCGGAGGAATTTTGGAGAGTGAAAGATGAACAAACTATATTTAGGCGCGGCGTATTATCCGGAGCTGTGGGAAGAGGATGAAATTGAAAAGGACATCGCGCGGATAAAGGAAGCAGACTTGAACTGCGTGCGCGTCGCGGAGTTCGCCTGGGGCAAGATGGAGCCCCAAGAGGGCGAGTTTCGGCTCGGCTGGCTGAAAGACGTCGTAAAAAAGCTGCATGAAAACGGCATCGGCACCGTGCTATGCACGCCCACGGCAACGCCGCCGAGATGGCTCCTTACGAAGTATCCCGAAACGCGCATGGTGATGCACGATCTCATCCG
>CALVPY010000013.1 GCA_944354535.1 uncultured Clostridia bacterium | reverse complement strand
TTTTCTGCTTACTTCCCTTTTTTTCCATAAAATTATGCACCTCCAAAAGTCTGTCCAACTTTTGGGGTGCATATCAAGGTGCGGGGCGCCTTTATTTTGTCTTGAAATTTAAGAGAGCTTTTCGAGCAGCTTGAAGTCGATGCCCTTCTCGCCGATCTTGATGATCTGCACTTTGACCATATCGCCGATCGCGAGCACGTCCTCAACGGAGTCGATGCGGCGGTCTGCCATCTTGGAGATGTGGATCATGCCGTCTTTCCCGGGTGCGAACTCGACGAACGCCCCCACCTTGGAGAGGATGCGCACGACGTTGCCGATAAACATATCGCCGACTTCGGGCTCGTGCACGATGGATTCGATGATCGCCTTCGCGCGCTGTGCGGACTCGGGATCGCCGTAGGAAGCGATGCACACGGTGCCGTCGTCCTCGATGTCGATCTTGGTGCCCGTCTCTGCGATGATGGAGTTGATGACCTTGCCCTGCTTGCCGACGACGTCGCCGATCTTTTCGGGGTCGATCTTGAAGGAGATGATGCGGGGCGCGTACTTACTAAGTTCGGGCGCGACCTCGGGCACGCATTCGAGCATCTTGGAGAGGATGAACTGCCTGCCCTCGTTGGCCTGCTCGATCGCAGTGTGCATGATCTCTTCGGAGATGCCCTTGATCTTGATGTCCATCTGGATGGCGGTGATGCCGTTGACGGTACCCGCGACCTTGAAGTCCATATCGCCGAGGAAATCTTCAAGCCCCTGGATGTCGGTAAGGACGCGGAATTCGCCCGTTGCCTGGTCCTTGATGAGGCCCATCGCGACGCCCGCGACGGGAGCCTTGATGGGAACGCCCGCATCCATCAGCGCCATCGTGGAGCCGCAGACGGACGCCATCGAGGAAGAACCGTTGGAAGAGAGGATGTCGTTGACGACACGGATGGCGTAAGGGAACTCCTCTTCGGAGGGGATGACGGGGATGAGCGCACGCTCTGCAAGCGCGCCGTGACCGATCTCGCGGCGGCCGGGGCTTCTGAGCGCCTTGGCTTCGCCCGTGCAGTAGCCGGGGAAGTTGTACTGGTGCATATAGCGCTTGCTCGTCTCGTCGTCGAGGCCCTCGAGCTTCTGCGCCTCCGCGAGCATCGCAAGGGTGCAGGTCGTGAGCGTCTGCGTCTGACCTCTCGTGAAGACGGCGGAGCCGTGTACGCGGGGCAGGACGTGGCGTTCGCACCAGATGGGACGGACGTCTTTGAGGCCTCTGCCGTCGGGGCGGATGCCCTTGTCGAAGATCTTAGACCGGACCTTCTCTTTATTGAGATAGTAGAGGCTGTCCTTAATTTCGCGGGTGTTTTCGGGATAGATGTCGGCGAAGTGTTCGAGCGTCTCCTTCTCGACCTCGGCCTGGCGCACCTCGCGCTCCTTGCGGTCGAAGGTATCGATGGACCACTCCACCTTGTCGGCAGCGAACGCGCGCACGGCGGCATCCAGCTCTTCGGGGATGTGATAAAGTTCGATGGGGAGCTTTGCCTTGCCGGCGACGGGAACGATCTCGTCTTCGATGAAGGCGCATATCTTCTTGATCTCGTTGTGGCCGAACATGATGGCGCCCACCATCTCGTCGTTGGTGACCTCGTCCGCGCCCGCCTCGATCATGAGGATGGCGTCCTTCGTGCCTGCGAGGTTGAGGTGGATGGTGCTCTTTTCGCGCTGCGCCGCATCGGGGTTGATGACGTATTCGCCGTCAACGAGGCCGACGACCACCGAACCCGTGGGGCCCGCCCAGGGGATATCGGAGATGGAGAGCGCGACGGAAGAGCCGATCATGGCGAGGGGCTCGGGTGCGATGTCGGGCTCGACGGAGAGCGCGGAGGCGACGACCACCACGTCGTTGAAGAGGCCCTTGGGGAAGAGGGGACGAAGGGGACGGTCGATGAGGCGCGCCGTCAAAATGGCCTTGTCGCTCGCCCTGCCCTCGCGGCGCTTGAAGCCGCCCGGGATCTTGCCGACCGCGAACATCTTCTCTTCATAGTCCACCTGAAGGGGGAAGAAGTCGATGCCCTCTCTGGGGGTCGCCGACATGCAGACGGTGACCATGACCGCCGTCTCTCCGCAGCGGACGACGCACATGCCGTTGGTCTGTTCGGCATACTTGCCCGTCTCGATGGTGACTTCTCTGCCGCCCACCGTGAGTTTGAACTCGTGATAATTCATAATGATAACTCCTTAATTCTTTTTGGTTCTTGTGCCCTGCGGCCGCCCGACCGCACGGCGGCGCCGCCTCCCTTCCCCCGAAAACGGTGAAAATCAGCGGGAAAACGGCAAAAAAAGAGCGGCAAAAAGCCGCTTCTTTTTTACTTTCTGAGTTCGAGCGCAGCAATGACCGCTCTGTAGCGCTCGATGTCTTTTGCTTTGAGGTAGTCCAAAAGACCGCGGCGCTTACCGACCATCTTCAAAAGACCGCGGCGGGAGTGGTTGTCGTGCTTGTGCACTTTGAGGTGTTCGTTGAGGTGGTTGATGCGCTCGGTGAGGAGTGCGATCTGGACCTCGGGCGAACCCGTATCACCCTCGTGTGCGGCAAATTTCGCAATGATCTCTGCCTTTTCCATTTGCGTTTATCCTCCTATGGAAGTATTCGCGATGCGCCAAGGGAAACGTGGAGAGCGTATCTCCTCGCGCACGTCTCTATTAGGATACCACATTTTTGCGCCGCTGTCAAAGCTTTTAAGGCGGCTTTTCGGGGAAATTTCTATGGCGCCCCCTTCGCGCGCCCCTGCGCCCGCTCAGGTACGGGAAAAGAGCTTTTTCTTTTCTTCGATGAGCTTTTGTGTCTTTTCAAGGTAAGTCGGGAGGTCTTTGGGCGAGCCGATGCGCTCGATGCGCCCCTCCTTCAGAAACACCTTCTTGGTGACGGCGTTTGCGCCCACGGCGAAGTTATCCGCCGTCTCTTCCATGACGTCGATGTTGTAGACGGAAGCGCGCCCGGGCTTCGTCCAGCCCGTGTTTTCGTGCGCGCCCGCCATGTACTTCTGGCGGTAGAGGTAGTAGGGCTCGTACCCCGCCGCGGTGAGCTTTTCCCGCGCGTAGGCGATCATCTCCCCCATATCCCCCTCTTTGAGGCTCTCAACTTCCTCTTTGAGGCGCGCGCCCTTCTTCAAACACAGCGTATGCACGGTGATATTGTCGGGCGAGAGCGCGACGGCAGCATCGATGCTGCCGCGAAATTCTTCGAGGCTCTCCCCCGTGAGGCCCGCGATGAGGTCGCAGTTGGTGACAAAGCCGAAGGGGCGGGCGAGCTCGAACGCCTCCCCCACCTCTTTCGCGGTGTGCTTCCTGCCGATCGCTTCGAGCGTGCGGTCGGAGAAGGACTGCGCGTTGATGCAGATGCGCGTGACGCCGTACTCCTTGCAGAGGGCGAGCTTTTCTTCGGTGAACACGTCGGGACGCCCCGCCTCCACCGTATATTCGCAGCCGTTGGTGCGGAGCGGCTTCACCGCTTCCAGCACGGCACGGAGCTCCTCCGTCTCCAATGCAAAGGGGGTGCCCCCGCCGATATAGACGGAGCGAAGGTTCTCCCACAGCCCCTCGGCGCCCTCGAGTTCGCGCTTCACGGCGTCGAGATAGGCGGGGATGTACTGCCGCGTCTTGTCGATGGGCGCGGTGACGAAGGAGCAATAGACGCAGCGCGTCGGGCAGAAGGGCAGCGAGACGTAGAGATCGCAATTGCCCTCCTTGCGTTCGTAGATGCCCTCCTGCGCCCCGATGACGCGGGAGACGAGTTCGATGTTGTCCTCCCCGACGTCCATCTCGTGAAAGAGCGGCAAAAAATCGCGCCCCTTTTCGAGCTCCCCGCGCGCGAGGCGGGTGGGTCGGATGCCCGTCAGCGCGCCCCAGGGAAGATGCCGGGAAAAATGCGCGGAAAGGGCGTTGTATAAGGCGAGCTTGGAATAGCGGCGGGCAAGGCTCTTGTAGACAAGTTCGTTCTCCGCCGCGCCCTCGTGCGAATAGCGCGTCTCTTCGCCGTTCAGGCGCAGAACGCCGCGGAAGACTGCGCCGTCGTAGTCCTGCAAAAGTTCGATCTGAAGCTCCTCCGCCCCCGCAAAGAGGCGGACGACCTCGTTGAGTTCCTGTTCCAAAAAGGCGGGCTGTGCCGTTAACATCGTATCACCCCGTTGTACTTTCGCTCAAAGGAGAGCGCCGTCTTATCCCCGTGGCCGGGATACACCGTATAGTCGCCCTCGAGGGCGTAGAGCGCCTTGACGCTTTTTTTGAGCGCGCGGAAATCGCCGCCCGGGAGATCGGTCCTTCCCACGCTGCCCTGAAAGAGGGTATCCCCCGAAAAGATGACGTCATCTGCGCGCAGGCAGACGCTGCCCTGCGTATGCCCCGGGGTCGCGATGACTTGGAAGGTGATGCCGTCAAGCTCCAACATATCGCCGCCCTCGTAAGTAAAGTCGGGCGTGAAGGAGGGAACGGGCGGCATCCCGAAGAGGCGCGCGCCCTCGTTTGCATACTGCACCTGCCAAAGATCATCCTTCGGGCAGCCGATCTTGACGCCCGCCGCCTGGAGCGCGGCGCACCCGCCGATATGGTCGAAATGCCCGTGCGTCAGAAGGACGTGCGTGACAGAAAGCCCGCGCTTCTGCGCCTCGGCAAGCACGCGCGCTTCGCCCGGATCGACGGCGACGGCGTGTTTTCCGTCCGCCGAAACAAGATAACAATTTGCCGCGAACCCCACAGGTTCGATCAGTTGGATGACCATACCGCCTCCTTGAAAAAACTCCTTCTCGCCGCCCGATAAAACTCCTTCCGTCACGCTGCCGAAATGCGTCGGACAGCGCGCCACCTCCCCGAAGAGGAGGCTATCATAAGGATCTTCCCAAAATCATTTCCGCGAGCAAAACCACGCTTTTGCGCTGCGGGACTCAATTTGCCTCATACTTGAGGCTTATTGTACTTAGAATGACAAACCAGCGCGCGGGCGATAAGGCAAGTTAAAATCCGCCTACCTCACCCCTCGCGGAAAGATTTTTCCGAAGGAAAAAGATTTTCGCGAAATCCATTAGCTTGCTCTTCTCACATCAATAATTTTCTGATGGCCGGCGATCTTCTTGATGAGGAGATCGACGTCCTGACGGTTGGTGAGCGAGACGGTGACGTCGACGATGGCACTGCCGTTCTTATCGTAGCGGCCGTTGATAGAAGTGATCTCAAGGTGCATCTCGGCGACGCTCGCACTGATCGCGCCGATGGCGGCGCCCTGGTCGTCCGCCGTCACAACGATGGCGGCCTTGAAGCGCACGCCGCCCTCTTCGGCGACCCACGCCGCCGCCTGCAGACGGGCGGGATCGGCGCCCTTTAAGTTGGGGCAGTCCTTGCGGTGTACGACGACGCCGCGCCCCCGCGTCACAAAGCCAACGATCTCGTCGCCGGGCACGGGCGAACAGCAGCCCGCAAAGGAGACGAGAAGCCCCGTCTGCCCGTTGATGGTGACGGTCCCCTTTGCGAGCCTGCCGTGATAGGCGGGCTCGCTCGCCGTCACGAGCGGCTGCGGCACTTCCTTGCGGAAAAAGTCGATGAGCTTATACAGGACCTGGTTGATGGTGACCGCCCCATAGCCGATGGAGGCGAACATTTCGTCCTGCGAATTGAAGGCGAGCTTTTCGGAGACTTTTTTGAAGCTCTCGTCGGTGAGAAGGTCGGAAAGCGCATAGCCTTTCCGCTTGGCGGCGTCTTCGAGCATATCGCGCCCTAAGCGGATGTTCTCGTCCTTCATCTCGCGCTTGTAGAAGGACTTTATTTTCGCCTTCGCCGAAGTGGATTTGATGAATTTGAGCCAGTCGCGCGAAGGCCCCTTGGAGTTGGGCGAGGTGATGATCTCGACGACGTCGCCGAGCTCCAGCGTCGAGTTGAGCGGCACGATCTTGCCGTTGACTTTGGCGCCCGTGCAGTGGTTGCCCACTTCCGAGTGGATGGCATAGGCAAAGTCGACGGGCGTCGCGTCGTTGGGAAGGGAGATGACCTTGCCCTGCGGCGTGAAGACGAGGAGCTCGGAGCTGAACAGCGACCCCTTGACGGTATCCATGAACTCCTTCGAATCTTTGAGGCCGCCCTGCAGCTCCATCATCTCGCGGATCCACGAGATGCGCTGATCGAGCGTCGTCTCCTCCGTCGTCTGTTCCTTATACTTCCAATGCGCCGCGATACCGTACTCCGCCGTGCGGTGCATCTCTTCGGTGCGGATCTGGATCTCGAAAGGCTGACCGAAGTTGGTGACGACCGTCGTGTGCAGCGACTGATACAAGTTGGGCTTGGGCGTTGCGATATAGTCCTTGATGCGCCCCGGCACGGGCTTCCACTCCTTGTGGATCTTGCCGAACACTTCGTAGCACTCGTCCACCGTGCCGACGATGACGCGCACTGCGGTGAGATCGTAGATCTGATCGAGCGTCTTGTTCTTCGTCGTCATCTTTTTATAGATGGAATAGAAGTGCTTGGGGCGGCCGAACACCTCGCCGTGGATGTTGCATTCGACGAGGATCTTCTTGATCTCTTCGACGACGTAATCGACGAAGCGGTTGCGCTCTTCGAGTTTCTGATGGATGTTCTCGACGAGGTATTCGAACGCCTCGGGATCGAGATATTTGAGGCAGAGATCTTCGAGCTCGCACTTGACCTGCGAAATACCCAGCCTGCCCGCGATGGGGGTGTAGATATCCAGCGTCTCGCGCGCCATGCGCTGCTGCCGCTCTTGGGAAAGGAAGTTTAAGGAGCGCATATTGTGCAGGCGGTCGGCAAGTTTGATGATGATGACGCGGATGTCCTTCGCCATGGCGATGAAGAGCTTGCGGAAGTTTTCCGCCTCTTCCTCTTCCTGCGACTTGAAGACGATCTTATCGAGCTTGGTGACGCCCGCGACGAGGGATAAGACCTCCTCGCCGAATTCGCGGCGGAGATCCTCTTCGGTGACGGGCGTATCTTCGATGACGTCGTGCAAAAGCGCCGCCGCGATGGTCGCGGGATCGAGCCCGAGATCGACCAAGATCTCCGCCACGGCACAGGGGTGGATGAAGTAGGGCTCGCCCGAGGCGCGCTTCTGGTTGGCGTGCGCCGCCTTGGCATAGTCATAGGCATGGAGCAGCATATTGCGCTCCTCCCCCGTGTAGTATTCGTAGATCTTCATCAGGATGGCTTCCATCGTTCCCCCCTCCTTTGCAAATTTACCTTACTCTTCTGCGAGCCTTACGACCGCAGTATAGATCTTCGACTTTTCGAGCTGCGTCTTCCTGCCGCGGATGATGCGGACGCGCCCCTCTTTGAGCTCGATGAGCCCCAGCTCCTCGAACACCGCGAACGCGAAGAGGAAGCGTTCGGCGCCGAACCCGAGGCAGGCACAGCTGCGCCCCGCCTCTGCGGCGTCCGCGCCCCTGAGCGTCCCTTCGGCGGCACGGAGGGCGGAAAAGACCTCCGCCATATCCTCCCGCGTATGCGGGAGCGAAGCGAGCCGCTCCCAGCCGCACAAATCGGCGTTTGCAAGCAGCTTTGCCCTGCCCGTAGGCTGCGCGACGACGGCGGGCGATTCCAAAAACACCACCTCGCGGTAGGCGGAAAGGTCGCAGTCGGGCGCGGGAGACAAGAGCACCACGTTGGCGGCGTTCCCCGACGAGAGGCGGAACACCTCCGCAGGCAGCCCTTTGAGCGCGGGGAAGCGGGCAAGCGTCCGCCTGTCATACGCGACGGCGGCGAGCCCGTAAGCGCAGTTCTTGCGCTCCTTTGCGATATGCGCGTTGAGTTCTTGCTCCCCCATCCGCTCCACGGGGCGCTCTGCGCCCTCTCTGAGCGCGAGGAGCCCCTGATAGAAGCCCTCGGCGGGGACGTCCTCCCCCTTCGCGCCGTCGTAGATGACCGCGCGCACGAAGCCCTTGACATACTCCCTGCCGCGGAACTTGGAAACGTTGCATTCAAAGACGAGCGATTTGGGGATGTCGCTCCTGAGGACCGCAAGATCCTTCTCGCCCCAGAAATACATGAGATCGAGCGCTTCGCCCGAAACGGAGATGTGCGGCGAGGCGGGCTTGACGGGCGCGGCCTGCAATCTGCCCGCGCGGAACAAAAAGAGCGGGCGGCGGTTGCCCACGCCGAAGGGCTCCAAAGATTCGATCTCGTGAGCGAGCTGTTTGGGGAATTCCCCTTCGATCTCCCCGCTGACGACGAGGGAAGGGATGAAATCTTCGCGCGTATAGTGCGTCTTGATATAGCTGTCGAGATCGCTCTTCAAGGCCTCGAAGCGGTCGGCACGCACGTTGACGCCCGCCGCCTGCGCATGGCCGCCGAATTCTTCGATCTCGTCCGAACAGCTCTTGAGAGCCTCGAAGATGTTGACCGCCTCGATGCTCCTAGCAGAGCCCCGCAGCATATCGCCGCGACGGACGAAGAGGAGCGCGGGGCGGGAAAATTCTTCCACGATGCGCGCCGCCACGATGCCGATGAGCCCGGGATGCCAGTCCTCGCCCTCCGCCATGACGACGCTCTGATAGGCGCCCTCCGCCGCGATCTGCGCGCGCGCCCGCTCGTAGAGCTCGTCGCACAGCCGCTGGCGCTCCGAATTGTAGTTGTTGAGAAGTTCTGCAAGGACGCGCGTCTCCTCCTCGTCCTCCGAAGTGAAGAGGCGGAGCGCCGCGTTGGCGTCCCCCATCCTGCCCGCCGCGTTGACGCGGGGCGCGAGCGTGAAGGCAAGCGTCTGCGCCGTCACTTCCTGCGCCTTATTCAGAAGCGCTAAAAAGGCGGGGCGAGGGCGGCTCTTGATGAGCTCTAAGCCCGCCGCCACGATGTCGCGGTTCTCACCGAGGAGCGGCACGCTGTCCGCCACCGTCGAAAGAGCGCAGAAATCGAGGAGCGCATCCGCCTTCTCGCCGATGAGCGCGCGGGAAAGCTTGTAGGCAACGCCCGCGCCGCAAAGATTGTCGTAGGGATAATCGTCCTTGAATTTGGGGTTGATGCAGATGCAGTCGGGGAGTTCTTCGGGCAGCTCGTGATGGTCGGTGACGATGACGTAGCAGCCCTGCTCCTTGATATATTCGACTTCCGCGGCGTTGGAGATGCCGCAGTCCACCGTAACGATGAGATCGGGCAGAAATTCATCGAAGATGCGGTCGATGGCGCGCGTCGTGAGCCCGTAGCCTTCCGCCCGCTCGGGGACGTAGAGATAGGGCTCGATGCCGTATTCTTTGAGCGCCCGCGAGAGGATGGAGACGGCGCCGATGCCGTCCGCATCGTAGTCGCCGAAGATGGCGACCCGCCACTCTTCGCGCTTTGCCCGCTCCAAAAGCAGCACCGCCTCCTTCATGCCCTTCATGAGGAAGGGGGAGAGGAAGTTCTGCTTGCCCGGGGAGAGGAAGCGGCGCATCTTCTCCTCGCTGTCCATGCCGCGGGCAAAGAGGATGCCCGCCGTCGTCCCGGTGATGCCCACCGCACGCGCAAGCTCCCCGACGCGCCGCTTTTCGTCGGGGGAAAATGTAAATTCGCGCACGATGCGTTTCATGCTCTCTCCTTTGCGGCCCGGGCGCATCCCGTCCGCCGCACCCCGGGCGGCGTTCTTTCCGCCCGTTTTTATGGACAAAAAACGGCGGGGAAAAATCCCGCCGTCTTCTTAGTCTTACGAGTTATTCTTCGGCTTTTTCCGCCTTTTTCTTTCCGACGTAACGGCCTTTCTTGGCATTGCTGCGATCGTCCATCTTCTTCATGGAAAGGTAGAGCGTGGGCCCGAGCACCAGCGAGGAATATGCGCCGACCGCAAGGGGGAGAAGCAGAGGGAGGAAGAACGCCCTCGTTCCCGCAACTGCCACCGCACCCAGAACGATGAACACGACTGCAAGCGCCGCCGCGACATAGAGCACCGTTTTATACGAGCTCCTGCCGCATTCGTTCACGGCTTCCTCCGCGTCCATCGTGCGGAAGGCGGGATCTTTGAAGGTCTCGCGCATCTTCATGCACTGCACCATCCAGAGGAGCAGGGAGATGACCGCCGCGGCCGCCGCAAACAGGAGGGGCGATGCGAACGCCACGGGGATGCGGGTGATCGCAAGCAGGGCGAGCGTCAGAAGGACGTCGTGGACGGTGAGGCAAAGCCCCGTCAGCGCACGGCCCCAGCCGAACCGGAACCCGATATAGACGAGCACGACGATGACCGCCACCAGGAGCGCCACGGCGCCGCGCCATGCGGGCTCCGCGAAGGAATGCGCCGCTTCCTGCGTGCGGACGACGATATAGACGTCGGCGCCCTCAAATTCGCCCGCGAGAGCAGAGGCGACGGTCTCCTTTGCCTCGGAGAGCTTTTCGGCGGAAGTCTCCTCCGAAAAGAGATAGCTCACCGTGTAGTCGCCCGTCTCGGAAAGCGAGTTGTTGTCGATGTCGGGAGCGGCCTCCGTCTTCTTCTCATAGCGGATGCCGAGGGAAGAGAAGGTATCTTCGCACACTTCCTCCACCCTGTCGCCGCCGTCCGCAATGGTGACGACCGCGTCGTAGGTGACGGAGAAGCTCTTGCCGGCCCCGGCATCGTAGCTGAACCCGAAGAGGGCGAAGAGCACGATGCCCGCAATGAGGATGACGGCCGAAATTGCCGCAAATAAGGGAAGTTTCTTTAAGGTATAAAAATGTTTAGTCATCTTCTTCTACCTCCTCTCTCTTGAAGCGGCAGAACTTGGCCTTGTCCTTCGCGAAGGGCATCATGATGTACCAGCAGAAGCGGCCGATCGCCAGCGAGCACAGCCCCGAGAAGAACATTCCGATGCCGAGCGTGAAGGCAAACACCGAAAGCTCGGTCAAAGCAATGAAGTAAGTGATGAAGCCGAGGGCGGCGAGCACGATGTGCATATCGAAGATGTGCCAGAAGCACTTCTTATAGCCCGACTTGACGGCAAAGGTCATCGTCTTGCCCGTCGCAAACTCCCTGCGCGCATATTCGTATGCCATCGCATCCGAAACGCTCAAGACGATCGCCCCGAAGAGAAGGGCGAGCACCGAACCGAGGCCGAGCGTCAAAAAGTCGATCGCCCAAATGCACAGCGTCATCGCGATGAGATAGATGAGCAGCGTATAAAGGTGCGCAAACCCGAGACGGCCGTAACGGACGAAGAAGAATACCGCGGAGCAAAGAAGCAGCACGCCGAGCCCGATGTAGAGCATCATGAGGGCGTTGTTGCCGTAGGCAGCCTGTTCGCGGTGCATCTCGCCCACGGAGAGCGCGATGTCGTCCTCCGTGCCGCCTTTGAGCGTCGTATCGAGGATGGTCGCCACGAGCGCGGCAGACTCCTCGTCGTAAGAGCCGCTGATATAGAGCGAGCTCTGATCGATCTGTTCGCTGACGGTGAGCGTGATGAGCGCCTCCCCGCCGATGTTGAAGTAAAGGTAGGAGCTCGAAGAGCTCGAAACGGCGGAAGTCGCGTCGGCAATGGCTTCCCTGCCCTCATCCGTCATATCGAGGATGACGTAGGAAACGCCGCTCGCCGTACGGCTCGTGACCTTCTTGATATAGTAGCTTGCGGGGTGTTCGGTGCCGCGCTGCACGGGGATGACGGTCTCCGCGCTCGCCTCGTCCGAACCGAAACTCACCGAAAGCTCGCCCATGCGGCCGAGATACTCGAACGCCGCGCCCGCCATCTCGTACGATGCGGGAAGGGAGACCTTCACCGTATAGTCATCGACCACGCGCACGCTCGCGCCCGAAAGGTGCAGACGCTCGAAGCGATCTTCTAAGATCGCCACCGAACGCGCGAAGCCTTCCTTGAAGCTCTCGCTCACGTTCTCGCCGTCGAGCACCGTCTCCTTTTCGAGGTAGATGGCGCCGTCCGCATAAGCCTGATACTCGGACTCGTACTCTTCCTTCTCGTCTTCGGCTGCCGCCGCGAGGTTGTTCTCGTAATCTCTCCCGGAGATGACCCCCTCGGGATAATAGACGGCGCTGTAACCGCCGCCGACGTACTCCGTCTCCCCGATGAGGTATCCGCCGAGTTCGGCGTCCTTCTCCGCAATGCCCAGAATAGAATTAAAATAATTTAATCCGTTGCCGTCGCAAGGAAAGGGCACGAAGCATACCACGCATAAAACGGCGATCACGATGGTGATCAGAGTCAGTACGATCGCCGATTTTACCTTGCCCATTGTTGCCTCCTGTCATGTGTGAAGGTCTTCCCGCAAGTGCGGAAAAACCCCGTCTTGTTCATTATATAAGTTTTGCCTTTCGCCGTCAAGCCGAAATGCGCCGCTTTTTCGTATTTTTGTTATTTTTCACGACATTTCCGAGCCGCCAGAATGTGCATCGCGCACTCGATGCGCTTCTTCATCATGGCGCACGTCATGGCGTAAGGCTCCTCGATATCGCCGTTGTAGTGGTAGTTGTTGGCGCTGCACCCGCCCGAGCAGATGAACTTCGCAAAGCAGTTTTCGCACTTCTTGCGCGTGAAGAGGCAGCTCTCCGCGAACTTGGAGCGGATCTTTTCGTCGAGCGTGCCTTCAAAGACGCTGCCCATCTTCCATTTACTGTCCCCCGCGAACTGGTGGCAGGGGTAGATGTCGCCGTTCGGGACGACGGAGAAGTACTCGTTCCCCGCGCCGCAGGCGGAGACGCGCTTAGAAAGGCAGGGCCCGCCCTCGAGGTCGATGTTGAAGTGGAAGAAGTTGAAGCCCTCCCCCTTCTCTTCGCGTTCGAGATACGCCTCGCAGAGGTTTTCGTACTCCTTCTCGATACGGGGAAGATGTTCTTCCTTGATCTGCAGTTCGGGGATGTCGGTGACGACGGGCTCCATCGAGATGGAATCGAACCCCTGGTCGGCAAGGAACAAAACGTCTTTTGCAAAGTCGAGGTTTTTCGCGGTGAACGTGCCGCGGACGTAGTAGTGCTTGTCCCCGCGCGAACGCACGAACTTTTTGATCTTTTCGATGACGAGGTCGAAGCTCCCCTTGCCGTTCACCGTCTTTCTCACGGCATCGTGCACTTCGGGGCGGCCGTCCAGCGAGAGGACGACGTTCTCCATCTCCTCGTTGAAGAACTCAATGGTCTCGTCGTCGAGAAGGAGGCCGTTGGTCGTCGTCGTGAAGAGGAAGCGCTTGCCGAGCTTTGCAGCCTGCTCTTTGGCGTAATAAACGGTATCCTTGACGACGCCGAGATTCATCAAGGGCTCGCCGCCGAAGAAGTCGACTTCGAGCACCTTCCTCTGTCCGCTCTCTCTGAGCAGAAAGTCGATGGCGGCAAACGCCGTCTCGCGGTTCATCACTTCGCGCTTGGAGTGATACGCGCCTTCGTCGGCAAAGCAGTACTTGCAGCGCAGGTTGCAGTCGTGCGAGACGTGCAAACACAGCGCCTTGACCTCATGGCTCTTCATGGGGTATGCCTTGACTTCTTCCTTATATAATAAGCCCTGCTCTTTGAGCGCTTCCGCATCCTCGAGGATGGCTTTGAGTTCTTCGTCCGAAACGTCCGTCTTATCGCCCTCTAAAACGCGCGCCGTCTTTTCGTCGCACTCGTGAAGGGAGCCGCTGCCGACGTCGTAGATATAATAATGGTCGTGATAGGAAAAAATGTGGATCATGTTGTTCTTCTGCGGCACAGCCGCGCCTGTACGTTCCGCCGCAAGGGCGGCATGTTTTTGACATGGAAACAAAGGAGCAACGCTGCCGCTGCTCCCCGTTTTTTGCTCGTTTGAAAACAAAGCGAAAGATTATCTCTTCTCGATCTTGCTTTCTCTCGTCACGCGCTCGCACGACTGGTTGCCGACCGTGCAGCTCGTCTTGCAGGCGGACTGGCAGGTGCTCCTGCACTCGCCGCAGCCCGTCACCTTTCTTTCCTGAGGTCTTGCGATGGTCTTGATCATAGTGTCATCTCCCGAGGTGATTTTTTCTCTATTATAGCGGATGGCAAGAAATTTTGCAACCTTTTTTTTATTCTTTCCGCAATTTCCTGCCGAACGCCGCCCCGCCGCCGCCCGCGAGCACGCACAAAAGGACGTCTAAGCAGAAGAGCGGCGAAAAGCGGAAGCCCCCGATGAGCCCGAAGAGGAGCGTCGTGAGGATCAGGAACAAAAGCCCCGCCGCCATGCCCTTGAAGAGCGCGCGCTCCCCGCGCACCGTAAGGAGCGGGAAGACGAACGCTGCCGCCGTCTTCAGAACAAGGTTGGAGACGATGATGGTCGCCTCCGAGAGCGCATACGCCCTGACGAAGACGGCAAGAAGCGCCTCCGACAAAAGGCAGAACACCGTCGCAAGCGCTGCGGCAAGCCCCGCCTCTTTTGCAGCCGTCTTCCAAAAGTTTTCGTGCATCCCATCCTCCGCGGGCAAAGCTATGCCCCTTTTGCGGAGAAAAAACCTCCGCACCCTTGTTCTAAGGTATGCGGAGGCAAAACGTTCTATGAATTTACTTTTCTTCCTTTTCTTCGGCGGGTTCGCTCTTTGCTTCCGCGGGCTCGCTCTTTTCTTCCACGGGCTCCTCGCGGGCGGGAACGGGAGCGGGGACTTCGCCCGACTTCTTTGCCTTCTTTTCGGCTTCTTCCGCCTTTCTTCTTGCCTCGGCCTCTTCGCGCGCGATCTGCGTGGGACCCTTGGCGTCCGTCTGCGCGATGAGCTCCTTGTCCATCTTGATATAGGACTTGCCCGCCGTCTCGCTGCCCGTCTCCAGAATGACGGTGTTGTCGTCGCACACTTCCACGACGATGCCGCAGATGCCGCCCGCCGTCTTCACCTTATGGCCGGGGCGGATCGCCTCGAGCTGTTCGGTGTACTCCTTCTGACGCTGCTTGTTCTTCCTGCCCGAAAATACCATCCAGACGACGAAAATGACGATGACGGCGCCGAGGACGATATACATCGGCAGAGAGCTGCCCGTTGCCGCAGTCCCGTCGCTGCCCGTTGCCGCATCTGCTAAAAGGCTCCAAAACATAAGCCGTTACACTCCTTATGATTAAAATTTCCTTTCAGATTTTACCCGTTTTGAGGAATTTTGGCAAGCGATTTCAAAGCGCATTTGCCTTTTCACTCAGATTTCATGCGCGAAGGGGCGCGAAACAGCGCGAAGCCGCCCGAAAACGCGCTATGCCTGCATCTCCTGCTTTTCGTAGAACTCCTTCACATAGTCGCGCACATAGCCGCCGAGGATGCTCTCGCGAAGGCCCGCCATCAGGCGGTGCAGATAGCGGATGTTGTGCAAAGAGAGGAGCATGCCGCCCGCCATCTCGCCCACGTTGACCATGTGCCTTAAATACGCCTTCGTATAATTGCGGCAGCAGTAGCAGTCGCATTCAGGGTCGAGGGGGGTGAAGTCCTCTTTATACTTCCCGTTGCGCACGACGATCTTGCCGCGCGAGGTGAGCGCCGTGCCATTGCGCGCAACGCGGGTGGCGAGCACGCAGTCGAACATATCCACGCCGCGGAGCGTGCCTTCGATGAGGCAGTCGGGCGAACCCACGCCCATGAGGTACCGCGGCACGTCCGTGGGCATCTTGTCTTTGAGGACGTCGAGCATTTCGTACATGAGGGGCTTGGGCTCCCCCACCGACAGCCCGCCGATGGCGATGCCGTGCTTGACGAAGGGCTTGCAGCGTTCCAGGCTCTCGAGGCGAAGATCGGCATACAGATTGCCCTGGATGATGGGGAAGAGCGCCTGCTGCGGAGCGCCGAATGCCTCGTGCGCCTTGCAGCAGCGCTCCAGCCAGGCGGAGGTGCGCTCCATCGCCTT
This sequence comes from uncultured Clostridia bacterium, assembly GCA_944354535.1. Lineage (GTDB taxonomy): Bacteria > Bacillota > Clostridia > Christensenellales > Borkfalkiaceae > Gallimonas. The sequence continues at coordinate 44,727 of CALVPY010000013.1, read as the reverse complement.
TTTCGCCTGCTCATGCGTGTAGCCGTACTCCGAGCACTGATCGAACGCCATGATGATGTCCGACCCCAGATTGTGCTGGATATCCATCGCCTTTTCGGGCGTGAAGAAGTGGTGGCTGCCGTCGACGTGCGAGGAAAAGCGCACGCCGTCGTCGGTGATGTTGTTGAGCGAGGCGAGCGAAAAAACCTGGAAGCCGCCGCTGTCCGTGAGGATGGGGCGGTCCCAATTCATGAACTTATGCAGCCCTCCTGCGCGCGCGATGAGTTCGTCGCCGGGACGCATATAGAGGTGATAGGTGTTGGAGAGGATGATCTGCGAGCCGATCTCTTTGAGGTCGCGCGGGAGCACGCCCTTGACGGACGCCTGCGTGCCGACGGGCATATAGACGGGCGTTAAAATATCGCCGTGCGGGGTATGAAAGACGCCCGCCCGCGCACCCGTCTCGGGATCGACCTTCTGTAATTCAAAGGAAAAGTAATTGTTGTTCATGTTCATAAATTGCGCTCGGTCCATGAGCATCGGAATACTGTGCCGCGCTGCGGCAACTTTCAGTCACTTACGTTTTAGTAAACTCCTTCAAGTTTTCCTCGCGCTCCTTGTCTTCCTCGCTCCTGAACCGAGGAGGTCATCCATATTCCCCTCAAACGATCATCATCGCGTCGCCGAAGGAGAAGAAGCGGTACTTCTCTTCCACCGCCGTCTTGTAAACGTCCAATATTTCCTCGCGGGAGCACAGGCAGGAGACGAGCATGATGAGCGTGCTTTCGGGCAGGTGGAAGTTGGTGATGAGGGCGTCGACGCACTTCATCTTGTAGGGCGGGTACAAAAAGATGCTCGTATCGCCCGTGCAGGCGTGCAGCATCCCCTTTTCGTCCGCGACCGTCTCCAACGTGCGCACGGAAGTCGTGCCCACGGCGACGACGCGCCGCCCTTCGCGCTTGGCGGCATTGATCTTCTCCGCCGCCTCCTCGCTCACTTCGTAATGTTCGGAGTGCATCTTGTGGTCGAGCACGTTCTCCTCTTTGACGGGGCGGAAGGTGCCTAAGCCCACATGGAGCAGCACTTCGACGATCTCCACGCCCATCGCGCGGATACGCTCGAGAAGCTCGGGCGTGAAGTGCAGCCCCGCCGTGGGCGCCGCCGCCGAGCCCGTCTCTTTGCTGTACACCGTCTGATAGCGGTCGGGGTCTTTGAGCTTTTCGTGGATGTAGGGCGGCAGGGGCATGGTACCCGCGCGGGAGAGGACGTCTTCGAACGTCCCTTCATAGAAAAAGCGGACGATGCGCTCGCCCGTCTCGGTGACGGAAACAACTTCGAGGGAGAGCTCGTCGTTGACGAAAAGCTTTGCCCCCGGGCGGCACTTCCTGCCGGGGCGCACGAGCACTTCCCACTCGTTGAGATCGAGACGCTTCAAAAGCAGCACTTCGGCGGCGCCGCCGTGCTCGGTGCGGGCATAGAGACGGGCGGGCAGCACGCGCGTGCGGTTCAAAACGAGCACGTCGCCCGCTTTCAGATAGTCCGTAATATCGCGGAAGATGCGGTGCTCGATGCTCTTGTTTTCGCGGTGATAGACGAGGAGGCGGGAAGAGTCGCGCGGCTCTGCGGGCGTCTGCGCGATGAGCTCCTCGGGAAGATCGTAATAAAAATCGCTGGTTTTCAATGCTTCCGACATAGTGTTTTACCTGAGACTTGACCGTTTGCACCGCCCCTCCGGCAGATACGGAGCGAGAACTAATCGTTCGGGAAAATGGAGATCTGCTTCCCCTCCGTCCCCTCGGGGGGCGTGACGCCCATGTGCTCGTAGCCGCCTTTGAGGCAGATGCGGCCGCGCGGCGTGCGGGCGATAAACCCGAGCTGCAAAAGGTAGGGCTCGTAGACGTCTTCGATGGTGTTGACGTCCTCGTTGACGGTGGCGGCGAGCGTTTCGAGCCCCGCGGGGCCGCCGCGGAACTTTTCGATGAGCGCCCGAAGATAGCCTCTGTCCGTCTCGTCGAGGCCGAGTTCGTCTATTTCCATCTTTTTGAGAGCGGCGCGCGCCGACTCGCGCGTGATCGCAGCCCCGCCCGAGACCGCCGTAAAGTCGCGCACGCGCTTTAGAAGGCGGTTGGCGATGCGCGGCGTGCCGCGGGAACGGCGGGCGATCTCCAGACTCCCCTCCTCCTCGATGGCGATACCCAGCGTCTTTGCCGACCGCGCCACGATGCGCTGCAATTCGGAGGGGAGGTACATATCGAGGCGGCACAGGATGCCGAAGCGGTCGCGAAGAGGCGCCGAGAGCAGCCCCGCCCGCGTCGTCGCGCCTACGAGGGTAAAGCGCTTGATGGGGAAGCGGATGCTGCGCGCCGAAGGGCCCTTGCCCACGATGATGTCGAGCGCATAGTCCTCCATCGCGGAATATAAAATTTCTTCCACCGTATGGTTGAGGCGATGGATCTCGTCGATAAAGAGGACGTCGCCGTCGGCGAGGTTGGTGAGGATGGCGGCAAGATCGCCCGAACGCTCGATGGCGGGGCCCGACGTCACCCTGATCTGCGCGCCCATCGTGTTTGCGATGATATGGGCGAGCGTCGTCTTGCCGAGCCCGGGCGGGCCGTATAAAAGGACATGATCGAGTGCCTCCCCGCGCGCCTTTGCGGCGGACATATAGACGGAGAGGTTTTCCTTCACCTTGTCCTGCCCGACGTAGTCCTCCATCGTCTTGGGGCGGAGGACGTTTTCTTCTAAGTCGTATTCGCCCTTCGTGCTCGAAATGAGGCGGTCGCCCCCGAGCCCTTCCAATTCGTCAAGATCGTCAAACACGGGCGCCCTCCTTTACATTCCCCTCAAAGCGGAAGCGATGACTTCTTCGATGCTCCTCGCGCCCTCCTTGCGGGCGCGGTCGACGGCGCGGGTGCTCTCCTGGCGGGTAAAGCCGAGGTTCATGAGCGCCCCGACGGCGTCCTCATCCTCGGAAGAGACCTTGACGCTCGGCGAAAGCGCGCCTTCATGGCTCAGAATGGCGGTCGCGGAAATCTGGCCGTGCAGTTCCAAAATGATGCGGTCGGCCGTCTTTTTGCCCACCCCTTTGACGGCGGAGAGCCGCTTCGCATCCGCCGCCGCGATGCAGTCGTAGAGCTCCTCGGGGCGCATGGCGGAAAGGAGCGAAAGCGCCATCTTTGCCCCCACGCCCTGCACGGACGTGAGCTTCAAAAAGAACTCCTTTTCTTTGAGATCGGCAAAACCGTATAGAGAGACGCCGTCCTCTTTGACCTGCATACAGGTGTAAACTTCCCCTTCGCCGCCGCGCGCGAGGCGGGAAAACGCCGCCCCCGAGCAGTTCACCTCGTAGCCGACGCCGTTCACTTCGATGAGCGCGCCGTCCGGCGTGAGATCCAAAACTTTTCCTTTTAAGTATCCGATCATGATAAAGACCTGTCTATTTGATGCCGAATAATCCCGAAAAACGGCTCGTAAAGGCATGGCAGAGCGCCACGCCGAGGGCGTCCGCCGCGTCGTCGGGGCGAGGCGCCGAAGGAAGGCGCAGGTGGGAAGCGACGCAGCGCTGCATCTGCCCCTTGTCTGCCCTGCCGTACCCCGTGAGCGCCTGCTTGATCTGGTTGGGCTTATACTCGAAGATGCGCCCGCAGCGCTTGCAGCACGTCATCAGGATGACGCCGCGCGCGTGGGCGACGGCGATGCCCGTCGTCACGTTTTTGGAGAAAAAGAGCTCCTCCATCGCCGCCTCTACGGGGGAGAACTTATCGAAGAGGGCGTTCACGCCCTGTTCGAGCATACACAGCCGCACGGCAAAGTTCTCGCTCGGAGGCGTCTTGACGACGCCGTAATCGACGGCGCGGCAGTTCCCGCGGGCATCCTTTTCGATGACGCCGTAGCCCATCGTCCCGAAGCCGGGGTCGAGCCCCAAAATGATCATGCGCGCCGCCTCCCGTCCCCCGCCCGCAGGGGAAGATATTCTCTGCATATTATAATGCAAAGGGAGCGCCCTTGTCAACCGCTCGGCGGTAATTTTGCCCCGCGCCTTCAAAACGCTTGCCTTTTGCCCGAAAACCATGTAAAATCAAGGATACAAACAATCATTTGAGAGGTAATATAATGAAACTTTGGGAAGGAAGGTTCGACGCTCCCACCGCGGCGGACGCCGACGCCTTCAACGAATCGCTCTCCTTTGACAAGAAACTTTACCGCGTTGACATCACCGCCAGCATCGCCCACGCGACCATGCTCGGAGAGACGAACATCATCCCCCCCGAAGAGTCTGCCCTCATCTGCGAAGGGCTCAAAGGCATCCTCAAGGACATCGACGGGGGAACGCTTGCCGTCGAAGGCGCGGAGGACATCCACTCCTTCGTCGAAAACGAGCTCGTGAAGCGCATCGGCGAAGTGGGCAAAAAGCTGCACACGGCGCGCTCGCGCAACGACCAGGTCGCGACCGACCTGAGGCTGTATGCGCGCGGCTCCATCGACCGGCTCATCGCCCTGCTGCACGACTTCGTCTCTACCCTCGCGACGGTCGCGCACGACAATATCAAGTGCATCCTTCCGGGATACACCCACCTGCGCAAGGCCCAGCCCGTCAACTTCGCACAGTACCTCAACGCTTATTCGGAGATGTTCCTGCGCGATATGGACCGGCTCGAAGACTGCCGCAAGCGCGTCAACGTCATGCCCCTCGGCAGCGCGGCGCTCGCGGGCACTTCCTTCCCCATCGACCGCGAACTGACCAAAAAACTCCTCAAATTCGACGACATCTCCAATTGCTCCATCGATGCCGTCTCCGACCGCGACTTCGTGGCGGAATACCTCTTCTGCCTCACCGAGATCATGCTGCATCTTTCGCGCTTCTGCGAGGATACCATCTTCTACACCTCGGACGAATTCGGCTATTGGGAAATTTCCGACGCCTACTCCACGGGCTCTTCCATCATGCCCCAGAAGAAGAACCCCGACATCCCCGAACTCATCCGCGGCAAGTGCGGGCGGGTCATCGGCGACCTCACGGGCTTTCTCGCGACGCTCAAGGCGCTGCCCCTCGCCTACGATAAAGACCTCCAGGAGGACAAGGAAGCCCTCTTCGATGCCGAAAAGACGGTCTTTGACTGCATCACCGTCTTCCACGCCATGTTCAAGGAGATGAAATTCAACTCCGAGGCGATGTACAACGCGGCAGAGGGCGGCTTTTCGACGGCGACCGACGTTGCCGACTATCTTTCCAAGAAGGGCGTCCCCTTCCGCGACGCGCACGCCATTACGGGCAAGATCGTAAGATACTGCATCGAGCACAACAAGACGCTGAGAGACCTCTCTTTGAAAGAGTTCAAGGCGGTGAGCGACGTCTTCGAACGCGACGTCACGGGCGTGGTGCTCGCGCGCACTTCGGCAGAGGCAAGGAATTCCGTCGGCGGCTCCTCGCAGACGGCGGCAAGGAAGGCGCTCATCCGCATCCGCAACCGCCTCAAACACTTCGGCTAAACCTCTTCCGGGCGCCTTCGGGCGCCCGTTTTTTATAGACTCACCATTTTTTCTGCATAAATATACAAAAACCGAGCGGGCGCAGCGAAAATCTCTCACAAAGACTTGACAAAAACGAATATTCCCATTACAATAATAGGAAGCACACTTTCTTCAAGGAGGTCTTATCATGAAATGCAACGGAGCAGAGATCCTCATCAACTGCCTTAAAGAACAGGGCGTTGACACGATATTCGGCTATCCGGGCGGGACCGTGCTCGATATTTACGACGCACTCTACCGCGACGGCACCATCCGCCACGTCATCACCTCGCACGAGCAGGGCGCGGCGCACGCGGCAGACGGCTATGCGCGCGTCACGGGGCGCGTCGGCGTATGCCTCGCAACGAGCGGCCCCGGCGCCACCAACCTTGTGACGGGCATTGCGACCGCCTTCATGGATTCCGTCCCCCTCGTCGCCATCACGGGGAACGTCGGCCTCAATATGCTCGGGCGCGACTCCTTCCAGGAGATCGACATCACCGGCATCACGATGCCCATCACCAAACACAATTTCATCATCAAGGACGTCAAAGACCTCGCCCCCGCCATCCGCCAGGCATTCAAGATCGCGAACTCGGGCAGAAAGGGCCCCGTCCTCATCGATATCCTCAAAAACGTGCAGATCGCGGAGACGGACTACGAGCCGTACGCCCCCGAAAAGCTGACGAAAAAGCCCGTTCAAAAGAGCGCCGTCGAAGACGCCGTCAGGGCGATCAACGCCGCGAAGAAGCCCCTCATCATGCTGGGCGGCGGCTGCATCGCCTCGGAAGCGGAGGAAGAGATCGCCTCCCTCGCCGAAAAACTTGACGCGCCCGTTGCCTGCACGCTGATGGGCCTCGGCGCTTACCCCGCGGGGAACGCCCGCTTCATGGGCATGATGGGCATGCACGGCACCGCGACGAGCGCCCGCCTCGCCCTCGAGAGCGACTGCATCATCGCCCTCGGCACCCGCTTTTCCGACCGCGTCGCCCTCAACCGCGACAAATTCGCCGCCAACAAGGTCGTCGTGCAGGTGGAGATCGACAACGCGGAGATCGACAAGAACGTCAACGTCACCTATTCCGTCCTCGGCGACGTGAAAGAAGCCTTAAAGACCATGCTCCCCCTCATCGAGACGGTCAAAGACCGCCCCTTCATGCAGGAGGCAGCGGAGCTCAAAAAGGCGGAAAAGGCAAAGCGCCCCAACCTGGAGCTCGGGCATAAGGTCATCATCGGCGCTTCCGAGATCGCAAAAGACGACGACATCGTCGTTACCGACGTCGGCCAGCATCAGATGTGGACGGCGCAGTACTACCCCGTCAAAAAGCCCCGCACCTTCTGTTCGAGCGGCGGCCTCGGCACGATGGGCTACGGCCTCGGCGCTGCCATCGGCGCGGCGTTCGGGAGCCATAAGCACGTCATCCTCGTCACGGGCGACGGCTGCTTCAACATGAACCTCAACGAGCTTTCGACGGCGGTGACGGAAAACCTGCCCATCACCATCCTCCTCATGAACAACCGCGCGCTCGGCATGGTGCGCCAGTGGCAGAAGCTCTTCTACAATAACCGCTTCTCGCAGACGGACATCCGCAAGAAGACGGATTATGTGAAGTTCGCGGAAAGCTTCGGCGCCAAGGGCATGAAGATCGAGAAGGAGGAGGACATCATGCCCGTCCTCAAAGAGGCGCTTTCGACCCCTTCGCCCGTCGTCGTGGACTGCCGCATCAGCAACGACGAGAACGTGCTGCCCATGATAAGGCCGGGCGCCACCTACGACACCATCATCACCGATTGGGAGGACAGATAAATGAACCGCTATACCATCTCTGCACTCGTAGACAACAAGAGCGGTGTTCTGACCCGCGTGGCGGCGCTGTTTGCCCGCAGGGGATACAACATCGAATCGCTCTCCGTCTGCACGACGGAAGACCCTGCCCTCTCGCGCATGACCATCGTTTTATGCGGCGACGACTACATCCTCGGCCAGATGATGAAGCAGATGGACAAGCTCATCGACGTGAGGAAGATCACCAAAGTGGAAGAGGACGCCGTCTCGCGCGAGCTGCTCCTTTGCAAGGTCAGGACGGACGCGACGACGCGCAGCCAGGTGCTCGAGATCAGCCAGATCTTCCGCGCGAAGATCGTCGACGTTTCGACGGAGGCGACCATCATGGAACTGACGGGCAAGCCTTCCAAGCTCGACGGCTTCATCAATATGCTCATGCCCTACGGCATTTTGGAGCTCGCGCGCACGGGCGTCACCTCCATCGGAAGAGGGGCTTCCTGCCTGCGCGACGTGCCCGACTATAAGGAGCAGATATAGAGTTCACAAATTTATTTTTGCCAAGCAAAAATAAATTTCGTGAGGGGTGAAGCATCAACATCTCCTCACCCCGTCGCCCGCGACCGTATCTGTCCTCAAAGTCACTAAGCGCCAAGTATGGCGCAAATTGGGTCCCGCAGCGCAAAAGCGTGGTTTTGCTCGCGGTAGTGCATAAAGTTCACGAATTTCTTTTGCTGCGCAAAATAAATTCCGTGAGGGGTGGAGCATCAACATCTCCTCGCCCCGTCGCCCGCGACCGTATCTGTCCTCAAAGTCACTAAGCGCCAAGTATGGCGCAAATTGGGTCCCGCAGCGCAAAAGCGTGGTTTTGCTCGCGGAAAAGATTTATAAGAAAGGACTCCCGAAAAAGTCGCGCAGCGAGTTTTTTGGGAAGAGGAGCAGCGAGCATCGGAGCATAGCCGCGAGGAACGAAGCGGCTTGCGAAATTTGCTCCGCTGCGACGAAGCGGAGGGAAACCCTCCTCGCGGAAAGTATTGAGAAGCAAAAGCGTGGTTTTGCTCGCGGAAAAGATTTACAAGGCAGATCTTTGCAAAACAAAAAGAACAGATCTAACGTTCACGATCTTATTTTTGACGGGCAAAAATAAAGCGGCGTGCGCGTCCCACGCGGGGCGCGCACCCTCACAATGTGAATCTTCGGAGGCATTTTTATGGCAAACACCTTTACAAACGGCAACAATATGGCATCGCAGCGTTCGCTCCTGCGCGCCCTCGGCTGGACGGACAGCGAGATGAAAAAACCCATCGTGGGCATCATCTCGGCGCAGAGCGACATCATCCCCGGGCATATGTATCTCGACCACGTCGCACGGGCGGCGGCGGAGGGCGTCATTGCGGCGGGCGGCAAGCCCGTCGTCGTGCCCTGCATCGGCGTGTGCGACGGCATCGCGATGGGCCACAAGGGGATGCGCTATTCCCTTCCTTCCCGCGAGGTCATCGCCGACAGTGTGGAAATTTTGTCGAACGCCCACGCCTTTGACGGCATCATCCTCGTAGGCAACTGCGACAAGATCATCCCCGGGATGCTGATGGGCGCGGTGCGCGTCAACAAGCCCGCCCTCTTCGTTTCGGGCGGCCCCATGCTCGCGGGGCGCAAGAACAAGAAAAAGCTCTCCCTCTCCTCCATGTTCGAGGCGGTGGGCGCCTACACTTCGGGGCACATCGACGAGAAGGAGCTGCATTCCTTCGAATGCACCGCCTGCCCCACCTGCGGCTCGTGCTCGGGCATGTTCACGGCAAACTCCATGAACTGTCTTCTGGAAGCGCTCGGCATGGCGCTCCCCGGCAACGGCACTATTCCCATGGTGTACTCGGCACGCCTCGCCCTTGCAAAACAAGCGGGTGAAGCGGTGATGGGGCTCATCGAAAAGAATGTCTGCCCGCGCGACATCCTCACCCCGACCGCCGTCAAGAACGCCGAACGCGTGGACATGGCGATCGGCGCAAGCTCCAACTCGGTGCTGCACCTTTTAGCGCTCGCGAGCGAGCTGGGCTTTTCCAAAGAGCAGCTCTCCATCGACACGATGAACGAGATCTCCAAGACGACGCCCAATCTGTGCCGTCTGGCGCCCGCGGGCGAATATTACATCGAAGAGCTCAACGAAGTGGGCGGCATCTCCGCCGTCATCCGCTCCCTCATCGAGGCGGGGCTCTTCGAAGGCGAGGCGCTCACCTGCTCGCTCATGACGCAGGAAGAGCGCACGAAGGACGCCCGCGTCCTCGACGAGGAGATCATCCGCCCCGTTTCCAACCCCTATTCGAGCTACGGCGGACTCGCCATTCTGAAAGGCAACCTCGCCCCCGAGGGCAGCGTCGTCAAGAAGAGCGCCGTCGACCCCAAGATGTACCACCATTCGGGCCCTGCGCGCGTGTTCGATTCCGAAGAGGAGGCGATGGAGGCCATCTCCACGAACAAGATCCAAAAGGGCGACGTCGTCGTCATCCGCTATGAGGGCCCCAAGGGCGGCCCCGGGATGCGCGAGATGCTCTCCCCCACCTCGTCCATCGTGGGCGCAGGCCTCGGCGACACCGTGGCGCTCATCACGGACGGACGCTTCTCGGGCGCGACACGAGGCGCCGCGATCGGCCACGTCTGCCCCGAAGCGGCGGCGGGCGGCGTCATCGGCGTCGTCGAAGAGGGCGACACCATCGAGATCGACATCGAAAAGGGCACCATCGACCTGAAAGTGCCCGAAGAGGTCATCCGGGCCCGCCTTGCAGCCTTTGTGCCCAAGGAAAAGCCCGTCGAAGGATACTTGAAGCGCTACCGCGCCCTCGTCACCTCCGCTTCCGACGGCGCAGTCTTTCAAAAATTCTAAATAAGGGCGCCGCCCCAAAAGGGCGGCGAGCATAAAGAAACGCGCGCGGCGCGGGGTCAAAAGCCTCGCGCCGCGCTTCACATGATGCCGCTTTCGGCCGCGCATTACATCCCGAAAAATTCGTTGGGCGTCACCCCGAACTTCGTGCAGATGGAGAGGATGCTGTCATACCCCGGCTTTTTGCGCCCCAACAGCCATTGGCTGACCGTCGTCTGATTGACGCCGATCGCCGAAGCAAACTTCTCCTGCGAAAGATGCCGCTCCGCCATAACGGAGCGGATAAGCTCAATATACGCCGCCGTTTCCTTCTGTTCCATATCAAAATTATATGGAATTTCAGGTCAAAAGAATTGACGTAGGTCTAAAAACCTGATATAATACAGCAAAGAGGCGCATCCGAAGCGCCCCATGGCGGGGATCCCGACGACATATCCCCCGCCAAAGCATTTTCCCGATGCAGCCCGAGGCAAACGCCCCGGGCTGCATTGTATTTTCGCCCGGCTCAGAAGAACCGCTCTTCTTCGCCCGCACGGCAGACGCGGTAGCTCTTGAGCTTCATGCGCGAAAACCCGACGGGCGCGACCTCCGCCAGGAGCCCCTCTTCAAGCTCCTTTTTGACGATGCCGCGCGGCAGAAAGGCATAGCCGAGCCCCGCCGCCAGGAAATCTTTGACCTTATTGGAGTTATCCACTTCAAAGGGGAACACCTGCCCCGCGGGGAAGAGTTCGCGAAGATAGGAGCCGATCTCCTCGAGGGAAAAGTTGCACATGGCGCAGGGGAGCTTTCTCAGCTCCGCCTTCGTCACGCCGCGGGGGAAGGCGTTTTTATCCCGCCGCACCAGAAGGACGAGCTCATCCTCGAAGAAGGGCGTTGAGGTGTACCCCGCCCGCTTCACCGCCTGATAGCCGTACACGGCGTCGAGCGAACCGCTCCACAGCTGTTCTAAAAGCTCCGCCGAATGCCCGAGCGTCACGCGGAAATGCCCGCCCGCGGCGATGCCCCCGAAGATGCGCTCTTTGAGCATCCCCTCGTAAACGGCGTTGGTCGCTCCCAGCCGCTGCTGCCGCTCGCCGCCCCGCACGGCGCTTTTCAGCGCGTCCTCAAGCTCGACGATGCGCCGCGCGTACTCCGCGAACAGCTTGCCCTCCTCGGTGAGGGAAAAATTGCGCGTATCCCGCCGCAAAAGCCTGACGCCCGCCTCGCGCTCGAGCTCTAAAATGCGGTTGGTCACCGTGGACTGCGCAACGAAGAGCTGTTCCGCCGCGCGCGTAAAGTTGCAAAAGCGCACCACCGATAAATAAGTGCGCAAATTCTCGGTATCCATAAATGCGAATAATCGATTGCTCCGATTTAATAATTCGTTTTTTGTATGATTGACGAGAGTATAGCATATGTGCTATAATTTTGTCAAACACAAACAAGGAGATAATCGCTATGGGAATGACGATGACGCAGAAGATCCTCGCCGCGCACGCGGGGCTCCCTTGCGTGGAAGCGGGTCAGCTCATCGAAGCGGAGCTCGATCTTGCGCTTGCCAACGACATCACCGCCCCCGTCGCCATCAACGAGGTGGAAAAGGCGGGCGGATGCGTGAAGTGCCGCGATAAGGTTGCGCTCGTGATGGATCACTTTACCCCGAATAAGGACATCAAGGCCGCCTGCCAGGTGAAAAAGACGCGCGAATTCGCGAAAAAGGAGCAGGTGACGCACTTTTACGACGTGGGCAAAATGGGCATCGAACACGCCCTTCTGCCCGAACAGGGGCTCGTGGGCGCGGGCGACTGCGTGATCGGCGCAGACAGCCACACCTGCACCTACGGCGCGCTCGGCGCCTTCTCGACGGGCGTGGGCAGCACCGACCTCGCCGCCGCCATGATGACGAACAAGGCGTGGTTCAAAGTCCCCGCGGCGCTCCGTTTCGAGCTCAAAGGCAGCCTCCCCCCTTACGTCACGGGCAAAGACCTCATCCTCCACATCATCGGCACGATCGGCGTGGACGGCGCGCTCTACAAGAGCATGGAATTTACGGGCGAAGGCGTTGCCTCCCTCTCGATGGACGATCGCTTCACCGTCTGCAACATGGCGATCGAGGCGGGCGCGAAGAACGGCATCTTCCCCGTCGACGATAAGACGCTTGCCTACATGGAAGGCCGCTTCAAGCGCACCCCCAAAATTTTCGAGGCGGACGCGGACGCGGAATACGAAAAGACGTATACGATCGACCTTTCCGCGCTGAAACCCACCGTCGCCTTCCCCCATCTCCCCGAAAACACGCGCACGGAGTGGGAAGAGCTTCCCATCCAGCAGGCAGTCATCGGCTCCTGCACGAACGGGCGCATCTCCGATCTCCGCCAGGCAGCCGAAATTTTGCGCGGCAGGAAGGTCGCGGACGGCGTGCGCTGCATCGTCATCCCTGCGACGCAGGAGATCTATCTTCAAGCTCTTGAAGAAGGGCTCGTCGCCGACATGGTGAGAGCGGGCGCCGTCGTCTCCACCCCCACCTGCGGGCCCTGTCTTGGCGGACACATGGGCATCCTCGCCGACGGCGAGCGCTGCGTCTCCACCACCAACCGCAACTTTGTCGGCCGCATGGGGCATATCACGAGCGAAATTTATCTCGCGTCGCCCTACGTCGCCGCGGCGAGCGCCGTTTTAGGCCGTCTCGCGACCCCTCAGGAGGTAAAATAACATGAAAGTGCAAGGCACCGTGCATAAATTCGGCAGCAACGTCGATACCGACGTCATCATCCCCGCGCGCTATCTTAACACCTCTTCCCCCGAAGAGCTCGCCCTCCACTGCATGGAGGACATCGACAAGGACTTCGTGAAGAAAGTGAAAAAGGGCGACATCATCGTCGCCGAAGACAACTTCGGCTGCGGTTCTTCGCGCGAGCACGCGCCCATCGCCATCAAGGCGAGCGGCGTCTCCCTCGTCATCGCCAACACCTTCGCGCGCATCTTCTACCGCAATTCCATCAACATCGGGCTGCCCATCCTCGAATGCCCCGAAGCCGTCAAGGCGATCAAGGAAGGCGACACGGTCTCCTGCGATCTTGCCCTCGGCGTCATCCGCGACGAGACGACGGGCGAGCAGTTCAAAGCGCAGCCCTTCCCGCCCTTTATTCAGCGCATCATCGACGCGGGCGGGCTCATCAACTCGCTGAAACAATGACCCCACGACCGAACGAACGGAGATGATCAACATGAAAAAACACATTGCAGTGCTCGCGGGCGACGGCATCGGCCCCGAGATCACGGACGGCGCCGTTGCCGTCCTTCAGACAGTTGCCAAAAAATACGGCCACGAATTCACCTTCGAACCCCTCCTCATGGGCTGCTGCGCCATCGAAGCGTGCGGCGAACCTCTGCCCGCGCATACAGTGGAGCGCTGCCTCGCTTCGGACAGCGTGCTCTTAGGCGCCGTCGGCGGCATGGTGGGCGACCCCCGCTGGGATAACCTGCCGGGCGACAAGCGCCCCGAAGCGGGGCTTCTCGGCATCCGCAAGGCGATGGGGCTGTACTCCAACATCCGCCCCGCGCGGCTGTGGGCGCCCCTTGCGGACGCCTCCCCCTTAAAGCGCGAACTCGTCAAAGACGGCATCGAGATCGTCGTCGTCCGCGAGCTCACGGGCGGCATCTACTTCGGCAAGCGCGGAAGATACGACGACGAAAAAATGGGCGAGACCGCCTGGGACACCGAGACGTACTCCGTCCGCGAGATCGAGCGCATCGCCCGCATCGCCTGCGAGCTTGCGAGAAAGCGCAAAAAGCACGTCATCTCCGTCGATAAGGCGAACGTGCTCGAAAGCTCGCGCCTGTGGCGGCGCACCGTACACGCCTTTGCCGAACAAAATTACCCCGACGTCAAAGTCGAAGATATGCTCGTCGACAACGCGGCGATGCAGATCGTCAAAAATCCCGCGCAGTTCGACGTGCTCTTAACTTCCAATATGTTCGGCGACATCCTCGCCGACGAGGCGGCGCAGGTGACGGGCAGCATCGGTATGCTCGCCTCCTCCTCTCTGGGCGACGGCACGCGCGGGCTGTACGAGCCCATCCACGGCTCGGCGCCCGACATCGCGGGAAAAGATATCGCCAACCCCATCGCGACCATCCTCTCCGCCGCCATGATGCTGCGCGACTCCTTCTCGCTCACCGAAGAGTGCGCGGCGGTCGAGAACGCCGTCCTCAAAGTACTCAACGAGGGCTGGCGCACGCCCGACATCATGAGCGAAGGCATGAAAAAGGTGGGCTGCCGCGAAATGACCCGCCTCATCGCAGAACGCATATGATCCAAGAAAACGTGACCGCCCTCCTCAAAGAGCTGGAGGGCGGCAATTGCTGTCATGAAAAGGTGACGCTCGTCGCCGCGACCAAGACGCGCACCCCCGCCGAGATCAACGAAGCGATCGCAGCGGGCATCACCGACATCGGCGAGAACAGGGTGCAGGAATTTACCGCCAAATTCGACGATGTTCACGGCGCGTGCCGCCACTTCATCGGACACTTGCAGCTCAACAAGGTCAAGTATCTCATCGGCCGCACCGATCTTGTCGAATCCGTCGACCGCGACGAGCTCGCTTCGGAACTTGCGAAACGCTCTGTGCGCGCGGGCATCGTCACCGACATCCTCATCGAAGTCAACATCGGCTGCGAGGAGTCGAAGAGCGGCTATCCCCTCGAAGAAGCGTTCTCCGCCTATGAACGCCTGAAAGCACTCGAGGGTCTCCGCGTCAAGGGGTTCATGGCGATGCTCCCCCTTGCGGGCGACGAGGCGTATCTCGGCGGCCTTGTCGACAGGATGCGCGCCCTCTACGACCGCGCAAAGGCGCACGATACGAACATCGAGCATCTTTCGATGGGCATGAGCGGGGATTGGCGGCTGTGCCTTGCTCACGGCTCCAATATGATCCGCCTCGGCACCGCCATCTTCGGCTCCCGCACCTCGCCGGTGGGGCAGTAGGAATTTACGCTACTTTCGGGAAAAACTCCCGCACATCCGTTCTCGCCAACAGGGGGCTCTGATAGCACCTTGCGCCCCCGAAATTATATCAAACCATAAGGAGAATGCTATGCCATCCGCCATCACCCATCAACTGATCGCAGAGGAGGCCGTACGGCTCCTCCCCGACGGGCTGCAGCACATCATCGAACGCGCCCCCGACGAATACTACCTCGGCTGCCAGGGGCCCGATATGTTCTTCTTCTACCGCATCGGCTGCCGCAGCGAATATAACCTCGGGAAATTTCTGCATCGCCATAAAGTCTATGAGGTGTTCCGCCTGTTTGCAAGGCTCCTCTCGGGCGAGCAGAACGCCGATCTCCCCCGCTTTTCGGAGGAAGACAGGACGCGCATCTTTGCCTATATCCTCGGCTATCTCGCCCACTATGCGGCGGACAGCACCTTCCACCCCTTCGTCTACAACTATATGGCAAAGGAGGGAAGCGCAAAGCGCATCCATCAGCTCATCGAAAACGATTGGGACGTCCACTTCCTGCACAAATTCCGCGGCCGTGAGGCGGAAAAGTTCCGCTGCGCCTTCTCGCCCAAAAAAGTGGCGGCAAGCGGCGCCGTCGCCCGCCTCTACGCCTGCCTTGCAGAGGAACTCGGGCGGGAGGAAGTGAAAAAGAGCAAATTCAACGCAGGGCTCAGGAACTTCTGGCGCTATCTCGTCTTCTTCCACGGAAAGTGCTATTCCGCACAGCGCAGATGGGCCAAGACGGAGCGCTTCTTTCGGACAAAGCCCTATCTCTCCTGCCTCTACCCGCGCAGGCACCCCGACCGCGAATATCTGGAGCGGGACGACTTTTCCGCGCTCTCCGAAGGCAGGGGCGGGAGCGCGGACGAGCTGTTTGTCCGCGCCCGCGATGAGAGCGCAAGGCTCGCCGTCCTCTTCTGCGAATGCGTCCGCAAGGGCGAAGCGCTTCCGGCGGAGGAATTTTCTTTGAGCTTCCTCACCGCGAAGCCCGCGGAATAAGCGATGCGCCGCAGCTCTTCCCGCCGCGCAGACGCCCTGCGCGGCGGCGCGCTCTATCCGAACGTTTCCCTTGCAGAAGCGGCAGGATATTGCCGCAGGCTGTCGGTCTTTCTCGCCTCGGGGGCTCTCCCCGAGGCGCTGCTCTCGGCTGCAGAAGGAGCGCCGCAGCGCGTCATGCAAAGGGCGGAACGCCTCAGAAGGCGCGTCCTTGCAGGGGAGCTCCTCTCGCAGGCGTTTGCCGCGGAAAAATTCCCGCGCACCGCGGTGAGCTTTCTTCTGCTCGCAGAAGAGACGGGAAGCTATCCGAATTGCCTCGCCCTCGCCGCGGAAGAGCTGGAGACGCGCCTGCGGCTCAGAGAAAACACGCGCGGGATATTGCTCTATCCCATCTTGCTCTGCGTCGGGCTGTTGGTGTTCTTTCTCCTCTTTGCGGCGTTCGTGTTCCCTGCCTTTGCGGAGGCGTTCGCCTCGCTCGGGCTCGCGCTGCCGCCCTTGACCGCCGCCCTCCTGTCCGCGGGAGAATGGCTGCTTGAAAACCTCGCCCTGCTGCTTGCCGTCGCGGCTGCCCTCGCCCTGCTGCTCCTTTCCGTGAGCCGCATCTCTGCCGTTCGGCTGCATCTCGATGCTTTCCGGCTGCGCTTTCGCGCCGAGCGGTGCCAAAACGCCCTGCTCTTCTGCCGCAGCCTCTCCCTTCTTGCCGAGGGCGGCGCGCAGCTCCCGCAGGCGGTCGCCGCGGCGGCCGAACTTTTGCCCAATGCCCGCGCGGCACAGGGCGTGAAACGGGCGGCAGACGCCTTCTCGGCGGGAGAGCCCCTCGCCCGCGCCCTCAGACGGGAAAAGATCTTCCCCGCCTTTCTCCTCGCCCTCATTGCGGCGGGTGAGGAGACGGACAGCCTCGGAGCACTCACAAAGAGCGCCCTGCCCGCGCTGGAACGCGAACGCACCGCCGCCCTGCGCCTCAGAGCAAACCTCCTGCGCACCCTGCTCCTCTGCCTCGCCGCAGCGGAGATCGTGCTCCTGTTTGCCGCGCTCTACGCGCCCATCTTAACGCTGCTTGCCATAGCCTGAACGAAAGCGCCGCGCCGCCGCACAATGTGCGGCGGCGCGGCGTTTTGCCGAGACCCGAAAAGATCACGATTTGTTTTGTTTCTGCTTTTCGCGCTCGGCCTTCGAGAAGGCGCAGCCGCAGTAGTCCTGACGATACAGCCCGTACTCTTCGGAAAGCTGCACCGAATGCAGATAGCCGCCCCGCTTCTTGAAATCGGAGGGAAGATACTTTACACCGGCTTCCTCCGCGACGGCAAAGCCGATCGTGTTGATGAGCTTGGCGTTTTTGAGCGGGGAGACGGTGAGCGTGGTCGCGAAATAGTCGAACCCGCGCGCCTTTGCCTCCCGCGCCGTCCTTTCAAGGCGCAGGCAGAAGCACACGGCGCACCGCGCGCCGCCCTCCTTCTCCTCCTCCAACCCGCATACTGCGGAAAGAAAATCTTCGGGCGCATAGCCGCAGTCCAGAAAGTCCGCAAGGCCCGTCTCCCGAAGAAAGCGGATCTGCTCGCGCTTTCTCTTTTCGTATTCCTCGGCGCAGTCGAGGTTGGGGTTGTAGTAAAGGACGGTGACCCCGATCTGCGGGGAGAGCTCGCTCAGACAGTGCGAAGAGCAGGGCGCGCAGCAACTGTGCAAAAGGAGGCGCTTATCCCGCGCCCCCTTGAGCTCTTCCTGCATCAGTTTGTCGTAATTGACGGCGTTCATAGGTCAGCCCTCTTCATCCGCAAAGGCGGCAAAGTATTCAGCCGATGAATGCTTTTCATGCCTCGCCTTTGACGATCTTCAAGAAATACTCATGCACCCTCAGATCGTCGGTAAGCTCGGGGTGGAAGGCGAGCGCCAGCATGTTCCCTTGCCGTACGGCGACCGTCTTTCCTCCGACGACGGAGAGGACGTCAACACCCTCGCCCGCCTCTGCCACATAGGGCGCGCGGATGAAGACGGCGGGATATTCGCCGATGCCCTTCACTTCTGTATTCGCCGTGAAGGAGCCCAGCTGCCGCCCGTAGGCGTTGCGGCGCACGGTGACGTTGAGCGTCTGAAGATGGGGCGCTTCGCCGCCCTCGATCTTGTTCGCAAGCAAAATGAGCCCCGCGCACGTCGCAAGTACGGGCATCCCGCCCTCGATGGCGCTTTTGAGCGGAGCAAACAGCCCCTCTTCGCGCAGGAGCTTGCCCTGTACGGTGGACTCCCCGCCGGGGAGCACCAGGCCGTCGAACTGTTCTGAAAAATGCGCAAGGCGGCGGATCTCCACGACCTCCGCGCCCAGCTTTTGGAACGCGTGCTCGTGTTCGATGAAGGCGCCTTGAAGCGCAAATACACCAATTCTCATAAAAAAGTAACTGTTTTGATCGGGCGTGAACAACCTTCATCGGCTCGTCGGCATTCGCCTCAGTCTTCAGCGCCTGTTGACAAGTCAAAGGCGCTGTTCTCTGCGCGATGCCTCCTCTTCCCACAAATCTTTTGCTTCGCAAAATCTTTGCGGGAGCCCTTTTATCCACTAAGGCGACAAAGCATTCGGCCGACAAATTCGGCGCGAGAACTTATTTGCCGCGCTCTGCCATCAAAAGCGCGATCTCCTGCTCGTTGATGCCCACCATCGCCTCGCCGAGGTCTTCGGAAAGCTCTGCAAGGATCGCAGGGTTCTCGTAGTTGGTGACCGCCTGCACGATGGCGCGCGCACGCTTTGCAGGATTCCCGCTCTTGAAGATGCCGCTGCCGACGAACACGCCCTCGGCGCCCAGCTGCATCATCAAAGCTGCGTCCGCAGGGGTCGCCACGCCGCCCGCCGCGAAGTTGACGACGGGGAGCTTGCCGTTCTCGTGAACGTACTTCACAAGCTCGTAAGGCACCTGGAGCTGCTTGGCTTCCTCGTAGAGCTCATCTTCGGACATGGAGACGACCTTCCTGATTTCACTCATCATCATGCGCATATGGCGCACCGCCTGCACGACGTCGCCCGTGCCGGGCTCACCTTTGGTTCGGATCATGGAAGCGCCCTCAGCAATGCGGCGGAGCGCCTCGCCGAGGTCTCTCGCCCCGCAGACAAAGGGAACGGAGAACTTGGTCTTATCGATGTGATACTTGTCGTCGGCAGGAGAGAGCACTTCGCTCTCGTCGATGTAGTCGATCTCGATGGCCTGCAAGATCTGCGCCTCGACGAAGTGCCCGATGCGGCACTTTGCCATGACGGGGATGGAGACGGCCTCCTGGATGCCCTTGATCATCTTGGGGTCGGACATACGGGAAACGCCGCCCGCCGCGCGGATGTCGGCGGGGATGCGCTCGAGCGCCATGACGGCGCACGCGCCCGCTTCCTCTGCGATCTTCGCCTGTTCGGGCGTGGTGACGTCCATGATGACGCCGCCCTTGAGCATCTGGGCAAGGCCCTTGTTGAGTTCGAAACGTTCGTTGTTCATATCATATCCTCCTTGGGAGTGGAAATTCTGATGAATATCGTGGGAAGCCTGTCTTGCCTTCCTTTTTGAGAGCGAGCAAGTGCTTCCCGAGCATGGCAAAATTCCTTATTATGGGCGCCTCTTCGGGGGTGAGCAGGCGCATTCTTGCGAAGAGCCCGGCGGGCTCTTTGCCGCCTGCGAACTTGGAAGTTTCCCATTGTGGGGAAATTTCCTGACCGAAGCGCGGACTCTACCGCGCGAGACGCTGTCATTCCGTCCGCAGCCTGCTGCGGCGGGATGACTGAGGGAGTAGATCCTCTCCTCGCGGAAAGATTTTTGCCCTGCAAAAAGCTTTTCGCGAAACTAATTATATCACCTTCGCCCGAAACGGTCAACAAATTTCATCGTGCGCCTTATCCCCGTCAATAAATTTGAGCGCCCCATTCAAAGGAGCAGCGCGCCCGCCGCCGCAAGGCAGAGCGCAGGCGCAAAGGGGAGCTCTCTTTTGCGCAAAACGAGGCTCTCGGCGGCAAGAAAGACGCTGCCCAAGATGAGCACGGCGACCACCCGCACGCCGCACAGCAATCCGAGAGCGGCAAGCAATTTGACGTCTCCCATCCCCAGCCCCTCTTCGCGGCGGGAATGCAGCCAGAGCGCCCGCACGAGAAGGGGCAGGAAAAAACCGAAGCAGAAGCCGAAGAACCGCTCCGAGGGCGACGGCAAAAAGGCGAAAAGCGCCGCCCCGAAGGACAGCGCCGAAAGCGCGACGGGAACAACGGCGGGGATGACGCCGCGCGCCTCGTCGAAGAGGGCGGCAGAAAAGAGGAGCGCAAACACGGCGAGAAAAAAGACGGCCTCCCCCAGCGAGCGCGCCTTCATCGCCCCGAGCACGGCAAACGCAAGGAAAGCTGCCGCCATGAAAGCCCTCTCTTTTGCGCCGTATTTTCTCATCTCTTCTTCCTTTGCTTCCTCAAATAATTTCCGCGAGCAAAACCACGCTTTTGCGCCTCTTCCCGAAAAACTCGCTTCGCGACTTTTTCGGGAGCCCTTTGTTTCTTAAATTACTGAGCCGAGCAGGGTTCCCCTGCGCTGGCTCCCCCAATTTGCCCTATGCTTAGGGCTTACTGTCCTTAGAATGACGAAAAGGTGCGTGGGCGATAACACGACTTAAAATCACGGCAGCTCACCCCTCACGGCATTTGTTTTGCGAAGCAAAAGAAATGCGTGAACTAAATTCCTTTCCGCGAGAAGGATTCCCCTCTGCTTCCCAAATCATGGCGCAAGCAGGGTTCCCCTGCGCCCGCGCACTCAATTTGTACCCGCAGGGCACTTAAACTCGCGGAAAGATTTTTGCGAAGCAAAAAGATTTTCGCGAATTAAAAATCACTGAGCCGAGCAGGGTTCCCCTGCGCTGGCTCCCCCAATTTGCCTCATACTTGAGGCTTATTGTCCTTAGAATGACTGCAAAGTGCGTGGGCGATAACACGACTTAAAATCACGGCAGCTCACCCTTCACGGCATTTGTTTTGCGAAGCAAAAGAAATGCGTGAACTAAATTCCTTTCCGCGAGCAAAACCACGCTTTCTCGCCCTCTTCCCGAAAAACTCGCTGGCGCGTTTTTTTCGGAAGCCCTTTTACTCCCTCCGTCGCGACACCGAAGCAAGCTTCGGATGCCGCGCCACCTCCCCGTAGAGGAGGCTATAATAAAGAATCTTTCCAATATTATTTCCGCGAGCAAAACCACGCTTTTGCGCTGCGGGACTCAATTTGTGCCATACTTGGCACTTATTGTCCAATAAGGACATTAAAGCCCGCGGGCGATAAAACAATTTAGATGTTATAACTTCACCCCTCGCCGCGAAGATTTCCCGAAGGGAAAGATTTGCGGCGAATTCTCCTCACGACTTTTTTGTGCCTGCACAAAAAAGTGTGAACTCAGTAGAGGATCTGCGCCGTATCGGGCAACGTCAGGGCGTTGGAATTGTCGCCGCGGACGGTGAAATTTTCCTGCTGAAGTTCTTTGTTCGGGATGAGGTAGATGCGCTTGTCCTTCCAGATGCCCGCGACGTCGGCGCGGAAATAACGGCCGAACAAAATGCTCTTCATGAGCTCGTCGTTGAGCTCGACGATCGCCGAGCGGTACCCTTCCGCAAAGCAGTCTAAAAGGGCGCTCCGGATGAGCAGCGCCATGTAAAGATCGGAGAGCTCCTCTCCCCGCCCGCCGCAATGCCGGCAGGGCTGCAGCAGCATGGAAGAGATCTCGCGGTTCGTGCGCTTGCGCGTAAACAGGGTCACGCACAGGTCGTTCATGGGCAGCACGCGGCAGTTGGAGCGGTCGGAGGAAAGCGCCCGTTCGAGCTCCTCCGTCACCGCCGTGCGGTGCGCCTCCTCCGCCATATCGATGAAGTCGACGGCGACGATGCCGCCCGCGTTGCGCAGCCGCACCTGACGGGCGATCTCGCGCGCCGCCAAAAGGTTGGTCTCAAAGACGGTGCTCTCTAAGTCGTTCTCGCCCGTAAATTTCCCCGTATTGACGTCGATGACCGTCATCGCCTCCGTCCTGTCGAAGATGAGATACGCGCCGTTTTCAAGGCGTATCATAGGCTGTGCGAGGGCGCGGATCTGCTCGGAGAGGCCGAAGTGCTTATAGATGCTCGTTTCCCCCGTATAAAAGACAACGCGCTTTTCGCCGAGGTCGGGCCGCATGCGCGCGATCGTTAAGATGCGCTCGTAAAGTTCCTTGTCCGCCACATACAGCTTGTTGACGCCGTCGCCCAAAGAATCGCGCAGCACCTTGAAGGGAAGGTCTGCCTCGCGGTAGACGGCCGTGCCGACGGGAGCCGTGAGCGCCGTCTCCATCGCCGAACGATAGATGCGGCGCAGAAATTCGCACTCCGTCTTTAAGTGCCGCCGCGTCGCATTGGCAGCCGCCGTGCGCAGGATGAACCCCTCCCCGGGCAGGCGCTGACGCTCCGCCTCCTTTAAGAGCGCGGTGCGGATATCGGGGTCTTCGATCTTGCGGGAGATGCCCAAAAAGTCCGTCCTCGGAAGATAGATGAGCGTCTTGCCGACGATGGAGAGATCGAGCGACACTTTGGCGCCCTTGTTCCCGCGCGGCGCCTTGACGACCTGCACCAAAACTTCGTCGCCCTCTTTGAGGTCGCGCACCGAACTGCTGAAAGAGCCGTCGTAGCTTGCAAAACGCGCCGCCCCTTCGTCGAGCGGGAGGTAGCAGTTGCGCGCCATGCCGCAGCTGATGAACGCCGCCTGCATCCCCGGCACTACGTTGGCGACCTTGCCCTTATAGATATTGCCGAGCACCGCGCCGCTCTCTTCGTTCTCGCCCTCGAGCTCTACGAGCTTGCCGTCCTCGGTATAGACGACGATCTGTTCTCCGCAGACGCGGTCAAAAAACCATTCCTTCTTCACTGTACTTCCGCTCATCTTTCCCGAGAGCAAATTCCCTTTTTTCAAGCGTATTTGCCCTATTTTATCACATTTTCTTATAATATTCAAGCGGAAAACAATGATTTTTCACTCTTTCACATACGTTTGAAACGCATCGGGATCTGCGGCATCCCCTCCCGCCTGCACGGCGGGCGGCCTTTCGAGCGCCTCTTTGAGCGTCACAGAATACCCGCCTCCTTCTAAAACGGCAAAGAGCTCCCCCTCCGTCAGCTCGCCGAGATACTCGCCCTCCTCATAGACGATGAGCACGAGATACCTGTCTTCGCGCAGATACCTCACGCATTCGCCCGCCGTGCGCTCGGAAGAGAGCACCACGCGCTTTTCTTCCACGCCGCGCGCGAACGTGCGCCCGCGCGAAAGGGCGATGCGCCGATAGCTCCCGCCGCCGAAGCTGCCCGCAAAGAGCAGGAGCGCAAACAGGAGCGCCGAAAAATTGGGAGAGGAAAAACAGCTCGCGATAAAGAGCGCAAGGATGCCGCCCGCCGTCAAATAAGCGGCGATGCGCGCGAAGAGCCGCGCGCGGGATCCCCCCAGCGGCCGCAGCAGAAGGAGCAGCAGCCGTCCGCCGTCTAAGGGATAGGCGGGCAGCAGGTTGACGAGAAAGAGCGAGAGTGAGACCTCTGCCGCCGCCTCGGTGTAGGGGTACGTTTCGGGGAACAGCCACCACAGCGCCGCAAACCCGAGCGCCGTGAAGGCGTTCGCAAGCGGCCCCGCGAGCAGCACCTTCGCTTCCGCTTTGGGCGGGATGCCCGAAAGGTCGCCCGAGATGACCGCCCCGTACGGCATGAGCAAGATCTTATCGAGGCAGTACCCTTCGCTCCGCGCGGCGATGGAATGGGCAAATTCGTGCTCGAGCGCCGCCAGCACCGCCGAGAGGAACAAAAGGAGCTGCCCCGTAAAGGCGGACAGCACCCCCGCTGCCAGAAAGAGCGGGTGTACGCGGACGCGGAAGGCTCCGATGCGCCTCCCCGTTTCGCCGCCCGCATGCCTCCCGTCCGCCGCCGAGGACGCAGAAAAGAGCGCGGAAGAGGCCGCACGTCCGCCCGAGAGCGCTGCCTGCCGAAGGGAAGCGGGGTCAGCTCCAGGCAAGCCCATCTTCACTCACGGTGCAGCCGCTGATGAGCGAGCCGTCCGAATAGAACATGACGCGCACCTCCCCTTCGCCGTCCGAAAACCCCATGGGGATGGTCGCCTTCAGCTCGTCGCCCGCCGCGAAATACACGGTGTCGAGCCCGCTCACGACGGTGGAGAAGGAGTCGGAATGCCCCACTTCCACGGTGTAGCCCGTCTCTGCATCGCCGTTGACGGACAAAAGAGTGCCGTCCGCAGGGGGATAGACGCTCGCCTGAGCCGTGAAGGAGAGGACGCCCGTATCCGAGACGGCGATCTCCGCATCCACGCTGTCGTTGACGAGGGGCGAGAGCGCAAAATCGGTGTAGACGCGCGTATCGGCTGCCTCCGCCTCTCCGCCCGTGAACAGCCCGCGCAGAAAGGTGTTGACGGCGCTCCCCGGCAAAAAGATGTTGGTAAAGAAGATGACCGCACACAGCGCGCAGGCGGCGATGAACTCCGCCATGAGGATGTGCCGCTGCGTTCTCTCGCGGTGCGTCTCTTCGGGGGCGCGCGCGATGGGCGTGCTCTCGGCATAGGCGGGATCTTCCTGCGCGGCATTCACGCGCTCGTTGACGTCGCGGATGAGCTGTTCCTTGAGATCGTCCGTCCGCTTGCGCTTTTCCCGCTTGCTGACCTTGACGGTCTCCACGGGGATCTCGAGCATTTCGGCATAGTTGAGTTCGTCGTTCATGGCAATTACCCCTCTTTCAAAAGTTACAGGGATAATATATGAGGCGAAGGGGACAAATAGAAGCGCCGCCCGCCGTCGAATCTGCTCGACGGCGGGCGGCTTTGCACTTTTTTGGTCTGTTCCCGGTCATCTTCGCTCCCGCAGGATCTCTGCGACCGTCTCTGCGGCGAAGCGCATCTCCTCTGCGGTCGTCTCCTGCCCGAAGGAAAAGCGAACGCCCCTCTTTGCCTCTTCCTCCGTCCTGCCCATCGCGAGCATGACGTGCGAAGGGCGCGCTGCGTGCGCCGAACACGCCGCCCCGCCCGAGCAGGCGATGCCGCGAAGGTCGAGCGCGCTCAAAAGCCACTCGCCGCCGCGGGCAAAGGTGATGTGCGAAAGGTTGGGCGCACGTTCCGCCTCCACGCCGTCGATGCGCGCCTCCCCGTTGAGCGCCGAGAGGATGTGCGCCTCAAACGCATCGCGCAGCGAACGCGTATGCGAGATAAACGCCTCGCGTTCGCTCCGGGCAAGAGAGAGCGCCTCGGCCATCCCCACGATGCCCGCCACGTTGAGCGTGCCGCCGCGAAGGGCGCGCTCCTGCTCTCCCCCCGCGATGAGCGGAGAGAGCCTGACGCCCTTCCTGACCCACAGGAGCCCGACTCCCTTCGGCCCGCCCAGCTTGTGGGCGGAGAGGGAGACGGCGTCGCATACCGCCGTCAGCGCCTTCAGATCGCAGCATCGCGCCTGCACGCAGTCGGAAAAGAAGAGCGCGCCCTGTTCGTGCGCCGCCGCGGCGAGTTCGGGAACGGGCTGGATGACGCCCGTCTCGTTGTTGACCGCCATCACCGCGACGAGCGAGATCTCCCTGCCAGAAAGCGCTTCGGCGAGGGCTGCGGGAGAGAGGACGCCGTCCTCCCCCGTGCGGCAGACGGCACACCGGGGCAGCCGCGAAAGAGGCGTGAGCACCGCCGCGTGCTCGATGGACGAAGCAAGCACGCCCCCGTCCTGCGAAAGGCCGCATACCGCCCAATTGTCCGCCTCGGTGCCGCCGGAGGTAAAATAGATCTCGTTGGGGCGCACCCCCAGGACTTCGGCGATGCGGTCGCGCGCCTCGGTGACGAGAAATGCCGCCCGCCGCCCGTACGCGTGAAGGGAATCGGGGTTGCCGAAATTTTCTTTGAGGCAGGGGAGCATACGTTCGAGCACTTCCGCCCGCAGCGGCGACGTCGCCGCATAGTCGAGATAGACGTTCATAAACACCTCCTTTGCGTCTGCACGCAGCGGCCCGCCCTTATGCGGCGCGGTGCAGGCTCAAAAATCGCCCCGCAGCAGATGCCGCGGGGCGGAAGGACTTCAGAAACTTACTGCCAATCGCAGACGTTGACCCACTTGGCGAGGAAATCTGCCTCTTC
Organism: uncultured Clostridia bacterium; assembly: GCA_944354535.1. Taxonomy (GTDB): domain Bacteria; phylum Bacillota; class Clostridia; order Christensenellales; family Borkfalkiaceae; genus Gallimonas. Next base: position 18,492 of record CALVPY010000013.1, on the reverse strand, counting down.
GGGCTTGTGCTTGACCGACTGCGACGCCGCGACGATGGGCAGCACGCGCTGGACGTACTGGATCGCCGTATCCGTCTTGGTGCAGAAGAGCCTGAGATACTTTTCGGCAAGCTCGTCCTGCTTATGCAGCTTGAAGAGAAGGTAGGTGCGCGCCGCATCCGCCGAGCCGTTGCCCTGCGTGGCGTGCGACCAGTCGATGATGTAGGGCGTGCCGTCCTTCGTGATGATGATGTTGCTGGGCTGGAAGTCGCCGTGGCACAGCTTGGTGTGACGGGGCAGACCGTCGAGACGGACATGAAGGTCGTATCTCACGGAAGCGGGATAAGAGCTTGCGGAGATCTTGGCGTGCATCTTGTCGCGCAGGTGCCCCAGAAGCGGCACCTTTTCCTTGCTCATCTTGACCTGAAGGTCGACGAAGAAGTCGAGATAATCGTCCTCCTTCTCAGGATGATCCTTCATCATCTTTTCGAGCGTTTCGCCCTCGATGAATTCCCAGATGACCGACCACTTGCCGTCAACGACGGAGACCCCCAAAATTTTGGGGATGTTCAAAGACGTCTGCTCGACGCGCGCCTGATTGAGCGCTTCGTTGAGGATGTCCGCCTTCGAGTAGCTCTCGTCGAACGACTTGATGAGCCGATCGCCGTCACGGTAGACTTTTTTGCCTACGCCTTCGTAAATGAGTTCCATAATCTTCCTCCTAAAGAGCGGGGAGTTATCCCGCAAAATTTTCATGAGATGAGCGGCGGCCGCCGCGCGCCGCAAAAGCCCGACCAGGGGCCCCTTCGGCGATAGTATTATAACCTATCTTTTCGCAAATGTAAAGACCTGTTTTGAAAAAACTTCTCTTATTTTGCAGAAATTTTGCAGCGATCACGATTCGTCGTCAAACGCGGGCGCCTCGTCGTCGCCGAGAATGAGCGAAAGGCACTGCAGCTCTCCCTCGAGCACGGCAAGCCGCCGCCCGTCCTCGGTGCCCTCGTTGCGCTCGTTGTCGGCACACAGCCTGAGCGCAAAGACGAGCCCGCGCAGAAAGACGATGAGGCAGATGAGGGAGATGAGCGCCAACGCGCCGCAGACGGCCATACCCACAACGGGCCAGCTCCCGCGCGTGCGCAGCAGGAAGGAAGAAAAGATGCCGACGAGCGCCAGAAAGAGCACGGACGCGACCAAAAAGATAGTCGTGCGCACGAGATAATAGCGCTTGTTGTCGCCAAGTGCGCCGCGGCGCGCCTCGCGCGCCTCCTCGACGGCGGCTTTTAAGGGCCTCATCTCTTCGAGGGCGCTCTCCCGCTCGCTGCGCAGGCGTTCGCCCACGCGCTCCAGGATGTATGCGCGCACCTCCTCGGGCATCTGCGCGAATTTTTCCGCATTCTCGGCGATATAGAAGGGGGAATCGTCCTGAAAATCCTGCGTGCGGCTCTCCCACACCCCTTTGAGCGCCGCCTCGCTCTCCTCATCGTAGGTGAGCGCCTGCGAAAAGAGCTCCTCCGCCGACGAAAAATCGCGGTCGGAGAGCGCCTTCTGCCCCCTTGAAACGAGCTTGTCCCGCTCTCTTTCCGCCTCTTTGCGGGCGCGCTCGCGCTCTTCCTGTAATTTTTTGAGCTGCGAAGGGGTGAGCCCCACCATGTCTTCGTCGTATTCTTCCTCGGGGAAGTCGACGGCGATCTCCACATCGTCTTCCGCGTTTTCGGCAGCTGCTTCTGCCGCGCCCTCGGCCGCCTCGGCGCCTTCCGCCCCGCCGTCTGTCCCGTCGGCAGGCACGGCCGCGTCCGTCGCATCCTCGATGCCGCCCAAAGCATTGCGCTTGACCTTGATGGTCCTGCCTTCGTCCTCGATGATCCTTTCTTCCATAAGTTCTCCTTATTCTTCGTTTGATATGGTCTCGGCGGCAAGCGCCGTGAATTTTCCCTGTCCGATGCGTTCAAGCGCCCTGTCGCGCGGTTCGCGTTCCCCGAACAGCGCAAAGACGGTGCTGCCCGAGCCCGTCATGCCCGCCGTGAGCGGAGAGAGCGACCGCGCCGCATCGAGCGCCTCCTTCACTTCCCGGTTGAGGGCGCACGCCGCAGCCGTAAGGTCGTTTTTGCACGCCTCCGCCGCCGCCTTGAGCTCGCCCGCCCGGAAGTGCGCGACGGCGCGCTCCGTCGTCCCCGGGCAGGAGGATCTGCCGCCCGCGGCATCGAATGCGGAAAAGCACGCCGACGACGAGACGCCCTCCCCGGGGCAGAGCAGCACGAAATACAGCTTGGGCATCCCCGGGACGGGGGTGAGCTCCTCCCCCCTGCCCCGCATCCGCTGACAGCCCGCGGAGAGCTGCGCCGCCGCATCGCTGCCGAGCGAAACGGCAAGCGGGAAGAGCGCCTCCTTTTCCGTCCCGCAGAGCGCGCCGAGCGCCAGCAGGACGCCCGCCGCATCCGCCGAAGAGCCGCCCAGGCCCCCGCCGACGGGGATGCGCTTTTCGACCGAGATGTCTGCGCCCCGCAGGCCGCGGGGACATTCGGGGAAGGCGGCAAAATAGGCCTTCGCCGCGCGCACGGCGTTGTTTTTTTCGGGCGGGAGAAGTTCGCTCCCCATGCCGCGCATCGTGATGCCGATCTTTCCGTCCGTCCGCCCGCGTACGGTGACGGTATCCGAAAGGTCGAGCGCGGCGACGAGGGAATCGAGCGTGTGATACCCGCCCGCGCGCCCCGTGACCTCGAGCGTGAGGTTGAGTTTGGCGCGGGCAAGGATCGTGACCTGTTCCATATCGGTATTGTAACACAAATCGCCCCGTTTTGCAAGAGGCGCGCGAAAATCTCCGCCCCGCGGGGCAGAGATTTCACGAAATCAACAAATTTTGCGCCTGTCTTGCCCCGCGCGCCGCCCGCTCAGCTCGCAGGCAGGCTCTTTTTGCGGTAGATCACGACGCGCTGCCCCTCCCGAATGGGAAACTCGAGTTCCGGATTGCTCTTCAGGACGTCTTCGGGCGGCTTTTTGAGGCGCTTGGAAAGTTCCCACAGCCCGTCGCCCGCGCGCGGGATGCAGACGCTCACGGCGCAGTCGCGCTCCGAGACGGGCTCGCCCTCCTCTGCGGCGCATACGGCGCGCAGCGCGCTCCTGCGGCAGGGGGTGAGGGTGAGCTTGAGCGTCGCCTCCGCATCGATCTCCCCCTCCTGTCTCTGCCGCGCGGACATCCCGCAGACGAGCGCGGAAAGAGAGCACTCCCCTTCGAACGAGACGGGAACGGAGAAGGGGAAACTCATCTCGACCCCGCGGCGCGCGCCGTCCGCCCCCTTCACGAGCAGCGTCGCCGAAGCCACCCCCTCCGCGCACCGCCCCTCCGGCGAGCAGACGATGCTCCCCTCCGCCCGCTGCAGCGTGACGGCGAGCAGCGTATCCGAATAGTCGATGGGCGAGGAGAGCGCCGCCCTGCCTGCGATGCGCTCGGTCAGAGAGATGCCCTCCCCCGCGCAGCTCGTCTGCAGCTCGGAATAGGTGAGACTGACGGCATGCGTCAGCGAATAGGCGTCGGTAACGGCGTCCACCCGCTCTTCCGAACAGACACACCCCTCCGCAGAGAGCGTGAGTTCGGCGTGCAGGCTGCACTTGCCCGCCTCCTCGTCGGCATCGGCATGGAGATAGACCTCCTTCACGCTCACCCGCCCCTCGGCGGGGTTCCCCGCCGCCGCGTCCTCCGACGCGATCTCGATGCGGAAGGGGATGAGCCGTTCAAGCGAAAGCGGCTCTCCTTCCCTGAGCGCCAGAAGGCAGAGATTGACCTCCCCTTCGAGCACGAGGCTGCCCGCCTCGCAGCGCGCGGAACGCACGAGCGCCGCCGACGTGTGCAGCAGGATGTCGCCCAGAAACTCCGTCTCGAATTCGTCGGCGATCTCCGTCTCCCCGCTCAGCAGATGCGCGCTCCAAACCGTGAGATCTTCGCGCTTTGTAACGAGCTCGCCGCCCGTCAGATATTCGAACTCCCGCTCTTCGAAGAGATCGGCCTGCGCCGATACGAGGACGGCAAGATAGACGCTCGCCCCCTCGCGGCGCACCGAAATGTTCTCTGCCCGAAGCCTTACGCGCGGAAGGGAGGCGGAACAGCACTCCCCCTGCGCCTTCAGCGTAAATTCCGCGCCCTTTTCCGCACGGCACACGCCGTGTTCCGCATTTTCGTAGACGAGCGAAAAGCGCGCCCTGCCTAAAATGCGCACGCCGCCGTCCTCCGCCTCCGCACGCACGGGCGAAAGCTCGGCATACGCCGCAAGCACCGTCTCTACCTCGCCGCCGAAGCGGCATTCCGCCGTCGTCTCTGCAAAAAGCGTCCCCGTCCTCGTATATCCCCGATAGCGCTGCGTCTCGATCTGCATGATGGCCCTCCTTGTGTTCCCTCTATTGTATGAGGGCTTGCGGACGGTTATGCGCGGCGAAAGAAGTATATTCTGCGGCAAAATGGGGAAAAAACGGGGCATGATACGACAGAGCCGGAACTTAGCCGCCGTCAAGCGGGCGATCGAGACGTGCCTGCGTTCCAAAGTGGACGTGACCGTCAATCTGGGGCGAAACAAAGTGCTCTCCTACCGCGGAGAGCTTTCGGGGGTGTACCCCGCCCTCTTCACCGTACGCCCCGACGACGAGCGATTCTTAGGCAAGACGAGCTATTCCTATGCGGAAGTGCTCTGCGGCAGCGTCAAAGTAAAGCGCGCCGAATAGGGAGCGCAGCGGCGCAGAAACAGCGCCGGATCGCTTTGCCCTGCCCGCCCAACGATAAGACGGGGCAGAAAAAAAGCGGCGGGGCGCAGACCCGAAGGTCTGCGCCCCGCCGCCTCGGCAAGCTCGGGCGTGATCTCGGTGAGCTGCCCTTCGCAGAAGTGTTCGAGGGTCACGAGAACGGGCCCGCTCGCCGCAGGAAGCGCCGCCGCAAAGCCCTCCTTTTTCCACGCGCCCTCACCGCTCGGACAAACGGACAGAAAGCGCGCCGTTCGGATGCCGTGCTCTGCAAGATATTCGGAAAAAGCGCACTGCGAAGAAAGCCGCGCAAGGGAAACCTCTTCCTCGCGGCGCACCTTCAAAACAAGATCGCCCGCCCCGACACGGCAGCGGACGATGCGGCGGAAGTATCCATCCTCCCAAGTATACTGTAAGGGAACAGTACGAACCACGCTTTTTCGTCGCGGCAAGACGCGTCTTGCCGGCATTCGGCAAAGCCGACCGCCGCGCCTTTTTCGTCTGCCGCTCCTCTTCGCAAAATTTTACATTGTAAAATTTTGCGAGGGCTGTGGTATGAATTGGACGCCTTGCCGTTCATCGTCTTTGCAATACTGTGGTATTGCCGCATCCTCTTCACGGCAAAGCATCTCAAAATCTACTCGCCAAAAGCGCGAAGCAATCAAAAGCTGCGGTTTTGCCCCCAGACAAGGCAAGGGCCGCAGGCCGTGCCGAGCGCACGGTCAAGGGCCTTAACGCAGTATCGGGGCAAAACACGCGCTTTTGATCGGGTTCCTATTATTCCCTTACAGTATAAGTAAGCAGCGTTTCCGTCTCTTCGGGCACGCCCGCGCCGAAGGGGCGCAAAAAGCGGGCGGCTCCTGCGGGCGAAAGCGTTTGAGGCGGAATAAAAAGCTTTTCAGCGCGCCCTGACATGGCTCTTGAAGCGTTCGCCGAGCTTGACGCCGAAGAGGACGGACAGGTCTTCCGCCCTTCCCTGCGTCATCCCGCTGCGCGAGACGGCGAGCACGGTAGAACGGTCCAGCCAGACGATCCACATATCGGCGTACTCCGTGACCTTGCGGATGTCCTGATAGGCGACGACGCTCTTGCCCGTGATCTGTTCCCCGCGCTCGGTGCGGAACTCGAGGTTATCCTCCAAAAAGACAAAGCGATGCACGGTCTCCTTCCCTGCGAGCGACTTTCGGAGCACCGCTTTGAGCATGGGCTTGTAGCCGAAGAGCAGGAAGAGAAGGAGAAGTGCCGCCGCCGCAAAACAGAAGGCATAGAAGAACACGTCCGCTTTCAGCGCCAGAAGCACCGCGCCGAGAAGGGCAAAGAACGCCGCAAAGCCGATGCACGCACCCGCCATCACGGACCCGCCCGTGTGCAGCGTGGCGGCAAGGTTGGTTTCGACATCGTTTTTCGTTTCGTTGACGAGCATTTCGCAAAATTCTCCCGTATGATCTTTCCCTCATTATACAAAACACGGGGGAAAATGTCAACGGCTTGCACAATTTTTCCCGCCCGCGCCCAAACCCGCGCGCCCCCGCGCTCCCCGCGGAAAGGAGCGATCCTTTCGGAAGTTCCCGCAGCTTTCTTCAAAAACTTGACAAATCTGCGTTTGGAGCGTATGATAGAGGGGTATAAAAAATACAGAGGCGCGTGCGGCAGACCCACCGCCCGATGATAAGAGAGGTACACTATGATCGATTATTCCCTGAAGGCTCTCACGGCAGACGAGCTTTCCTTCAAGGTCAACCCCATCAAGGCGACGCCCGATACCAAGTTCGAGATCAAGCCCATGTTCACCCGCCAGATCCGCCAGGCCAACGAAAACAACAAGGTGAACACCGTCATCCTCGAATGCAAGATCGAGAGCACGGAGGAATCTCCCAAGCCCTTCAACCTCAAAGTGCGCTTCGTGGGCATATTCGAGGTCAACAACATGACGACGGACGAGGACAAGCGCATCTTCGCCATCAACGCGACGGAGACGATGTTCCCTTACCTTCGCGCCGCAGTCACCAACCTGACGGCAGACGCCCTCATCAATCCGCTGACGCTGCCCGTCGTCCCCGGCTCCACCCTCTTCCCCGAAGACAGGGGCCCCAACCAATACACGCTCAACTTCGACCCCAAGGTCGTCAACTGAACTTTCAGGAGCCTGCAGGAAGCGGGCTCTTTGTTTTGAGGAGGAATCGCTATGGCAATTTGTATCCGCCGCGCAAAGGAAGAGGACGCAGAAGCGATCGGACGCATCCTCTTTGAAGTACACGCCGTGCATCATGCCATCCGCCCCGACCTCTTTTTAGAGGGCAAACGCAAGTATGACGAAGGGGAAGTGAAAGCGCTCATCGATCGAACGCCCGTGCTCGTCGCCGAAGAAGCGGGCGAAGTATTGGGCTATGCCGTCTGCTTTTTGGAGGGGACGAAGGGCGGCTCGATGGCGGCGCATAAAACGCTGTATTTAGACGATCTGTGCGTAGACGAAGCATTCCGCAAACGGGGCGTGGGACGAAGGCTGTTTGCCGCCGCAGAGGCGCTTGCAAGGGAGCTGAACTGCTACGACCTTACCCTCAACGTGTGGGAGGGCAACGACGCCGCCCGCGCCTTTTACGACAATTTGGGCATGAAGCCCTTGAAGACCTATCTCGAAAAAGTGTTATAAAGGGGGCGGCTGCGGCCGCTCCTTTTGGGCGGAGACGCCAAAATACAATATGATGCAGCAAGAAACGCGCGGCGGCGCGGGGCGAAAGCCCCGCGCCGCCGCGCGTTTTTCTTCAAAAGAAAACTGCCTTACTCCGCTGCGGGCTCTTCGGAAGGCGAACCCGCCGTCTCATCCAAAAAGGCAAGCACGGCGCCCCACTTTTCGGCGCGGCCCTCCCGCTCGTTGAGAAACTCATGACGGGAATTTTCAAACAGCTTGAGCTGCACGTTCTTCATGCCCGCCTTCTTGGTGTAAAAGTCATAGAGCTTTCTGACGCCCTTGCCCCTCGCGCCCACGGGATCGTCCGCCCCCGAGATGAGGAGGACGGGCAGATCTTTGCGCAGCTTTTCCGCATACTCCGCCGTATAGAGGCTTCTGAGGCCGCGGAAGAAGTCGGAATAGAAGCGGAAGGAGCAGGTGAACCCGCAGAAGGGATCGCTCCGGTAGGCGCGGTTGTTCCCGCCGTCCGTCGAGAGCCACTCCCCGTCCTCGAACCCTTTGGCATATGCGCCGAAAGAGAGCTTTTCGATGAGCTTCGCGGGCTTCTTTTCGCCGAAAAACGCGCTCCCGAGCGCCGCGACGACGCTGCCCAGGTACACCTCGGCGTCCTTTTTATAGGAGCTGCCCGCAACGATCGCCCCCGCGAGCTGTTCGCCGTGGCGGGCGATGAAGTGCTGCGTCAGGAAGGAGCCGTAGGAAAAGCCCAGCACGATGACGGGCGTATCGGCATACTTCTTCTGAAAGGTCTCGAGGACGAGCGCCTCGTCGGAAAGGGTGTGCTCGAACATATCCTTGGGGGCATAGCCGAGCGACTTTTCGTCCGTCTTGCCGTGGCCGCGGTGATCGTCCGCGACGACATAATAGCCGTGCTCGCTGAGAAAGCGCGCGAATGCATCGTACCGCCCCGCGTGCTCCGCCATGCCGTGCACGATCTGCACGATGGCTTTGGGGCTTTCCACAGGCCATTCGTAGACGAAGATCTCTTTTTTTCCGTTTTTGAGTATCATCGCACTCACCTTAATTCTGCGCCGAAGTTATGCGCCAAATTCCCCACGATCTTATGGAAGAAGCCGTCCACCGCCTCGGGCGAGAGCGGTTTTTCCGCCGTCTCTTCGGGGGAGAATGTGATGCGGAACGCCATGCTCTTCTTGCCCGCGCCCACCTGTGCGGAGCGGTAGACGTCGAAGAGCTCTGCCTTCTTCGCCGCCTTGCAGGCGCGCAGGATGGCGTTTTCGAGCTCGGCGCACGTCACCTTCTCGTCGACGACGACGGCAAGATCGCGCTGCACGCTCTCAAACTTGGGCAGGTTATGATAGACGATGTCCTTTGCGAACTTCCTCGAAAGGACGTCGTAGTCGAGCTCGGCAAGATACACGGGCTTTTCGAGGGCAAGTTCTTCGGCGATCGAAGGGTGCAGCTCACCCATCCAGCCCACTTCGCGCTCGCCCATGCGGATGAGAGCCGTCTTCCCGGGGTGCAGGAAGGGCTTTTCGCCGCGCTCGAAAGTGAGGCGGAGCGAAAAGCTTTCGGCGATCGCCTCAACGGCGCCCTTTAAGTCGAAGAAGTCGCCCTCTCCCCAGACGGCGAGCGTCACGCGCTTATTTTCTTTGGGGAGCGCCTTCAAGGGGAGCTCCTCGGCAAGATAGGCGTTGGCAAGCTCGAAGAGCCGCCCTTCCGCGTTGCCGCGGCGCACGTTGCGCACGACGTTCTGAAGCATCGCGGGCGCAAGGAAGGTGCGCATGACGGAAAGATCTTCGCCGATGGGATTGAGAATGCGGATGGCGCGGCGTTCGGGCGCGTCTTCGGGCAGGCGGAAGAGGTCGAAATCTTTGGGCGAATAGAAGGAATAGTTGCACGCCTCGAAGAAGCCCTCGCCCGCCAAAACGCGCTTGAATTTGAGCTCCTGCTGCTGAGCGGGCGTCCAGCCGCCGTGGGTGACGGACGCGCGCGTCAAAAAGGTGGGCTCGATGTGCTCATACCCGTACATACGGATGATCTCTTCGGCAAGGTCGGGCCAGCCGTCCACGTCCTCGCGCCACAGCGGTACGGTGACGAGGAGCGAATCCCCTTCCTCTTTCACGTCGAAGAAGAGGCGCTTTAAGATGGCGACCGCCTCTTCCTTGGGCACTTCGATGCCGAGGAGGGAGTCGATCTTCTCCATCGTGACGGAGAGCGTCTTGGGGGTGAGGTCCTGCGCGTTGACGTCGGCGCGGTAGCAGGTGGGCACGCCGCAGCCGAGCTCTTCGACGAGGTGCAAAGCCCTGTCCATCGCGACGGGGCAGGTGTAGGCATCCACGCCCTTTTCAAAGCGGGAAGAAGAATCGCTGCGCTGACCCAAGGCGCGGGAGGTCTTTCTCACGCTGTCGCGCGCGAACTTGGCGGCTTCGAAGAAGACTTCCTTCGTTTCGGGCTTAATTTCACTGTTGAGCCCGCCCATGATGCCCGCGAGCGCCACACCGCCCTCGCCGTCGCAGATGAGGAGGTTGTCGGGATGCAGGCCGAATTGTTTTTCGTCGAGGGTGACGATGCTCTCGCCCTCCTCGGCGCGGCGCACGACGATCTTCCCGCCGCGCAGGAAGTTGCGGTCGAAGGCGTGCATGGGCTGCCCCATTTCGAGCAGCACGAAGTTGGTGATGTCGACGATGTCGGAGACCGAGCGAAGGCCTGAGAGCGCCAGTCGGCGGCGCATCCAGCGGGGAGAGGTGCCGATCTTCACGTCCTTCACGAAATGCCCCACATAGCGCGGGCAGAGGGAAGGCTCCTTCACCTCGACGGGGATCTTCACGTCCGTCTGCGCCGCCGTATAGGTAAGGGCAGGCAGTTTGAGGGGCTTTTTGAGGACGGCGGCGACTTCGCGCGCGATGCCGAGGATGCACTGGCAGTCGGGGCGGTTGGCGGTGACGGCGATATCGAAGAGATAGTCGTCGATGCCGACGATAGGGCGGATGTCCGCGCCGACGGGCTCGCTTTCATCGAGGATGAGGATGCCGTTGACCTCGGCGCCCTCGTAATAATCGTCGGTGATGCCCAGCTCCTCGCCCGAGCACATCATGCCCTCGGAAGCAACGCCGCGCAGTTTGCCGTTCTTGATCTTCTGCACGCCGCCCTCATGCAGGACGGTGGCGCCGTCGAGCGCGCAGGGCACCTTTGCCCCCGCGAAGACGTTGGTCGCCGCCGTGCAGATCTGCTTGACGCCGTGATCGCCGCAGTCCACCTTGCAGACGGTGAGCCTGTCCGCATCGGGGTGCTTTTCGGTGGAGAGGATCTTGCCGACGACGACGTTCGTGACGTCTTTGCCAAGGTAAGTGAGCTCCTCTACCTCAAACCCGCACGAGAAGAGCTTTTCCTGCAATTGCTCGGCGGAAATATCGATATCCACATAATCTTTTAACCAGCTGAAGGGTGCGATCATCTTGCTTCCTCCTCAATCTTTGAACTGTTCCAAGAAGCGCACGTCGTTTTCCGTGAGCAGCTTGATGTTGTTGATGCCGTATTTGAGCATGGCGATGCGCTCGATGCCCATGCCGAAGGCAAAGCCCGTGTATTCGTCGGGGTCGATATGGCAGTTTTCAAGCACCCGCCTGTTCACCATGCCCGCGCCCAACACTTCGATCCAGCCCGTCCCCTTGCAGAGAGAGCAGCCCTTGCCGCCGCACGCTGCGCACGAGACGTCCACTTCGACGGAAGGCTCCGTGAAGGGGAAGTAGGAGGGGCGCAGGCGCGTCTTCGAAGATGAGGAGAACATGGTGCGCGCGAATTCGTCGAGCATCCCCTGAAGATCGCACAGCGTGACGTTTTTGTCGACGACGAGCCCCTCCATCTGATGGAACATGGGCGAGTGCGTCGCGTCGTCGTCCGAGCGGAACACGCGGCCGGGCGAGAGCATCTTGATGGGCGGGCGGTGCTCTTCCATGAAGCGGATCTGCCCCGCGCTCGTCTGCGTGCGGAGAAGGTATTCCTCGCTTAAATAGAAGGTATCCTGCATATCGCGGGCAGGGTGATCGGCGGGCGTGTTGAGCGCCGTGAAGTTATAGTAATCGTTCTCGATCTCGGGGCCTTCGAAGATCTCGAAGCCCATGCCCGCGAAGATGTCGACGAGCTCGTTTTTGACGCGCGTCACGGGGTGGAGCGCACCCCTTTTCTGCCGCTTGCCGGGCATGGTGACATCGAGCGATTCGCTTTCAAGCTTTGCCGCAAGTTCGCGCTGTTTGACGCGCGCTTCCGCCGCCGCAAAGCCCTGTTCGAGCTTTTCGCGGATGGCGTTCACCTTCTTGCCGAAGGAAGGGCGCTCTTCGGGAGCGATCTCCTTCATCTTCTTCAGCATTGCCGTGACAATGCCCGCACGGCCCAAAAACTTCATCTTGACTTCGTAGAGCGCGCGGCTGCCTTCGGCTTTTTCCGCTTCCTCCTGCGCCGCCTTTACGATGTCTTCCTGCACGATCTGTTCTTCCATGTCTGCCTCCTTGTGCAAAAAATAAACGCCCCGCCGGCCTTTTGGCCGACAGGGCGAAAGCATTCGCGGTACCACCTGTCTTCACGCGGCTTTTGCCGCGCCTCATTGCCCCTTCACGCGGGAAACGGCTCCCCTTAAAGTTCTGTTCGGGGGAGCGGCTCACGGGGGAATACCGCGACCTTCCCGGCGGCGGTCTTTCAGCCTGAGGACCCGCCTCTCTGTACCCGAAATGATAGTCGCGTCTCTTCCGTTCAACGCCTGTATGCCCCCATTATAGCCGCTTTCCATGCGATTGTCAAATGCTTTTGAAGGATTTTGTGCATAGAAAAGCGCCCGCCGCGTTCCGTTCTCCGCAGCGGAAGGCCGAGAGGGCTTGGACCCTCGGCTCCTCGGTTCAGCTTTCCTGTTTTGCGGTCAGGGAGAACGTCCTGCCGTCGGGGAGCTTATAAATGAGCTTTTCGCCCGCCTCCTGGCACGAGCCCACGAAGTACTCGTCGACAAGCGGCTTGAGCGAGGCGATGATGTCCTCCGCCGTCACGACTGCGCCTTCTTCCCATTCGATCTTGTTCTGCATTATTTTTTCCTCCTTTGAAATAAAAAATAAGAGCGTCCCGATCGGGACGCCCGCATATTGCACCCCAGATCCGTTGCTCTCTAACGTTCATCCCATAGGAATAAGAAGGGTACATCTATGCCGATGTATCCTATAGAATGAACTATTTTGTTAGAGAGCATTCATAGTATAGCACATCTGACCCGAAAAAGCAAGAAAAAACACTTCCCGTGAACGGGAGCGGCAGCGCTCTCCCGAATAAGAGAAAAGCGTGCCTCCGAGGAGACACGCTGCATCGGTATCTCCAAATGTTGGCACAAAATTCCCGCGCAAGCAGAAATCAGAGATACGAAATGCCATTCGCATCTGCCTACGCGTCTATAGAATTTTGTGCCGTGTTCAGTATAGCACGTTCTGGCTGAAAAAGCAAGAAAAAACCGCCGATCCGGGCAAAGAAAGGCAAACGGCCATAACGGCGCGCTTTTACGCCTTCGGCGGGAAAAAGTACATGGGCGAGGCGTGCGTCTCTTCCTCAAAGCCGTGCCGCTCGTAAAAAACTTTGGCGGGGTGCTCGCCGATGAGCGCGATCTTGCGGAAGGAAGCGTAGCGCGCTTTGAGCTGTTCCAAAAGCACGCCGCCGATGCCCGCGCTCTGCCTGTCCGCCCGCACCAGAAGATAGTGTACATAGGCGGTGAGGAAGCCGTCGTCCATCGCCGCGATGAGGCCGACAAGTTCCTCCCCTTCCCACGCCGTGAGCACGGTGCCGTAGTTTTTGAGCGCCTTCGAAAGGAGGACGGGCTGCCTGCCCGACTCCCAGCCGATGGAAAGAAAGAGTTTTTCGAGCTCCTGCGGCGGGAGCTCCTTTTCGTCGCGATATTCGATCATGGCCTTCTCCTTGTGTTTTTGCTTTGCGGATGCAGCGTGCGGTCCTCCACGCTCGTGAATGTGAGAAGAGAGACGCATTCGGCGCCCGCGCGATAAAAGAGCGCAGCAAGTTCGCCCGCCGTTGCGCCCGTCGTCATCGTGTCGTCGACGATGAGGATGCGGCGGCCTTTGACTTCCTTCCTGTGAACGAGATGAAAGGCGCCCTTGAGATTTTCTTCGCGGGCGGCTCGGCCGAGCGATTTCTGCGCCTTTGTCTCCTTGCGCTTTTCGGCGACGTCCAAAAGCGCCTTCCCCGTACGGCGGGCAAGTTCCTCGGAAAGCAGCTTCGCCTGGTTGTAGCCGCGGGCGCGTTCCGCCCGCTTCGTCATGGGGACGAACGCAAGGGCGTCGCAGTCCGCAAATTCACGGTCAAGAAGGGGCGCGAGCTCCTCCGCAAGCGTGCAGACGAGATACTTTTCGCCCCGCTTGAAGCGCAGAACGAGCGCCGCGGCGCCGCCCTCGTGGCAATATACCGAGCGCGCCTTTGCGACGCCGAGCGGCCGCTTCTTGCATTCGAGGCAGACGCCCTCTTCCAAAACGCGGCGGCCGCAGAAGGGGCAGCAAAGTTCGATCTTCGGGAGTTCGGCGCGGCAGGCCTTGCAGAGGCGCTCGTTTTCGAACACCTCCCGCCCGCACAGGTCGCAGGTGAAGTTGTGCGACGCGTCGTACTCGCCGATGCGCCCCGAAAGGCGCGTGAAAAACTCCCGAATGCCCATGTTGTCCTCCCGTTCCGGGAACGGCTTTACCAATCCTGTTTTTTCAAAGACTTATCTTTGACGTCGTCGTAGTATTCGAAGTAGCGCGCCTTCCACTCGGCAGGGGAGAGCGGCGCCTCCGCGCCTTCCGCCTCCCGCAGATATTCTTCAAGTTCCTCGGGCGTGAAGTCGGACATCGAGATCTCCCCTTCGTACTGCGAAAATAGTTTCATGAGATCGAGTTTCGAGATCATATCCCCTCCCTGAAAAACATATCGATGCGCCGGAAGAAGGCGGGATCGGGCTCGGAGAGCGCGATGCGCTCCTCTCTTCCGATGTCCGCGTAAAACTGCTCCTCCTGCGCCTCCGTGAGCCGAAACCCGAACTTACCCGTCATCTTCCGATAGCGTTCCTCGAAGGCTTCGTCCCTTTCGCAGGCGGCAGGCGAGAACCAGGCGTTGAGATGATGCCTGCCCTTCACGACTTCGAACTTCACGCGGCTGCCCTCGCTCCCGAGCTCGGCGCGGCGGGCGTAGACGGACGCCCCGTTGAGTCTGACCGCCTGATCGTGTTCGGCGTGCAGGATCAAAAAGCGCGTTCCCTTCGCCTTACGGATGCCCTTTTCCGCCGTGTCGTACATGGCGCGGCCGAAGCGCATCCCCTGCATGAAGAGCAGGGCGGGGTACATGAACCGCCCGAAATGCACGGTAAGCGTTGAACCGCTCTCAAAGAGCATCTTAGAAGGGTCGGAAAAGCCCGAAAGCGAGCACACCGCCTTCACGCGCGGATGCTCCCCCTTGCAGAACACGGCGCAGACGGCGTACCCGCCCCAGCTGTGACCGTAAAGGTAAACGCCGAGCCCCTCAAAACAGGGCTGTTGTTCCGCCCACGAAAGGATGCGATGAAGGTCGATCGCCGACTGCGGCAGCCCGCGCTGGCTCCTGCCCGACGAGGCGCCGCTGCCCGTGGCGTCGTAGAGGAGCACGCGGTATCCCTCGTTCAGAAAGCCGCGCGCCTCGGAAAAATAGCCCTCCGCACGGTCGCGGATGCCGTGGGAGAGGATGACGAGCCCCTTCTTGTTCTCCTCGCCGAGGTGATAGACGGCGAGCTTCCTGCGGCGGCAGACAGGCACAAATTCCCGCCGTACCCCGATCGCGGGAAGGTCGGAAAAGAGCGCGCGCCGCGAATGCGTGTGCTTCACTCTGCCGTAAAGCAGCGAAAAGGTGATGCCCACCATAAGAATTTGCAGCAAAAAGAGGAGCGCCGCCGCCCCGACGAGCGCGGCGATCACCCAAAGCGCGAGCGCGTCTGGCATGATATTTCCCTCCTCGGCGGGCACGCCCGCCGACTTATCCACATTTCAACATTTTTTCTGTGGATAAAGGGGCGTTTTTCACAGACTTTTCCACAAAGCACCCTGCTTTTCCACAATTTGGCGTACGCTCGGCGCGCGGGCTCAGCGAAAGGCGTTGCGCGAAGGATCGTACTCATACCCCAACGCGCGCAGTTTTTCTTCCACTTCGCTCTTGTCCGCCCCGAAGTCCTCCAGAAGTTCGTCCAGCGAGGAATATTCATCGCGCAGTTTCGTATTGAGAAAGCTCAAAAGCATCGCGCCGTCCGACGGCAGTTTCATAAAAGTTCTCCTTTGGAAGGGACGCGCCGGCGTCCTCTTTTTCATTATAATACCGCACGGCGCAAAATGCAAACACATTTAGGCTTTCCCCTTGACATTCTCCCTGCGAAAGCGTATAATACGGACGTTTCCAAAGAGAAGGGGAGATCATGACCGAACACGAACAGCACGACAGGAACGACCGAAACGGCGAACGGGATAGGCGGCTCGAAGAAGACCTCATCCTCGCCTGGCTCCGCGCCACGAGCGTCCTCAAAAACACGCGCATCACGCGGAAGATGATCTACAACGAGGCGGTGGTCATGGCCATCGTCTATGAGCGCTACCGCGAAGACGGAGTGGGCGCCGTCTCCTTCGGGGAGATCTGCCGCCGCACGAGGATGCTCAAATCGCTCGTCAACCGCACGATCGGCTCCCTCACCGCACGCGGGTTTTTGGAGCGCAGGACGGGGGAGGACAAGCGGACGACCTATGTGATCCCCATCCGCGAAAAACTCCCCGAGTTTTTAGAAGAGCACGAGCGCTCGCTCGACCTTTCGCGGCGCATCATCGCGCTCATCGGCGAAGAGGACGCGCGCACGTTCTGCCGCATCGCGGAAAAGGTGTTCAACGCCGACCCTCTCCCGGGCCGCGAAAAGGACGACTGAACGGCAAAGGACCGAAGCACAACGCTTCGGCCCTTTTCTTTCCCCCTATCAAGACAGCTCCCCATGTTTATTGCCCCACCGGCGAGGTGTAGAACTCGAATTCCTGCTCTAAATCGAGCACGGCGCCCTCGTCGACGGTGGCGAGCTTGGAGACGGAGACTTCGTACGCCGTCATGGTGACGACCTCGTCCTCGGAGAGGCGTTTCTGGTACTCGCGGCTCTGGATGCGCCCCGAGAGCATGATGCGCGAGCCGACGGCAAGATCCTGCACGAAGCGGGCGTTGCGCCCCCACGCGATGCAGGGGATGTAATCGGACTTGTTGTAGGCGCGGTTGACGGCGACGAGGAGATCGGAGATCTCGCGGTTGAAGGGGGTGGTGCGGTAGACGGGCGGCTTGCACAGATACCCGCCGAGCAGGATGCTGTTGGGGTTGCGCCCGGGGATGTCCTCGACGATGTCGCGCACGAACACGGTGAGCATGAGCCGCGAACGCCCGTTTTCGAGCTTATTGTAGCTTCGGAACTGCCCCTCGGCGCAGAGGATGCTCCCCTCTTTGAGATCGTTGCTGCGGATGATGCGCTCGGAGATGGTGACGGGCAGAATGTCCGCCTGCCCCGAAAGGCGCGGCACGCGCACAAACAGTTCGTAAAACCCTTCCCCGTACACCTCGTGCGAAAAGACAGCTTCCGATACGATGCTTCCTCTCAAGTAGACCTTGTTGTTTTTTTCCATGATGTGATCCATATCCTTCGAGTACCTCCATGAGTATTTCCCTGAAAAAAAGCCGCGTCAGCCCTTTGCGGCAGAGAACTGCCTGCCCGTATGGTCGATGGTGTAGTTTTCGCGGTAGATGAGCTCGCCGACGGGTACAAACGTGAACCCGCGGGCGCGCAGCGTATCTAAAATGACGGGGAGCGCCTCCGCCGTATGCAGCCCGTTGTTGTGGCAGAGGATGATGGAGCCGCTCTTCGCTTTGGAGGCGACGCGCTCTGCGATCTCCTTGGCGGAAAGATCCTTCCAGTCGAGGGAGTCGACGTCCCATTGAACGGGCATGAGCCCCAAGGAGAGCGACGTGTCGATGACGGCGTTGTCGTAATCGCCGAAGGGCGGGCGGAAGAGGGTCACCGCCTTCCCCGTCACTTCGGTAATGGCGCGGGAAGAGGTCGTAAGCTCGGATTTTATCGCCTCCTCGGAGAGCTGAGACATTTTGGGGTGCGTCGCGCTGTGCGTGCCGATCTCATGCCCCGCCTCGTCGATCTTTTTGAGATAGTCGGGGTGTTCCTCCGCCCAAAACTGCACAGTGAAGAAGGTCGCCTTCACGTTCGCCTCTTCGAGCGCTTTTAAGATCGCATCGGTGTGCTCGATGCCCCACGCGCAGTCAAAGGTGATGGCAAGGGCGTTGTCCTCCCGCTCCACGCTGTACACGGGCAGGGAGCGCGCCCCGCTCCAGAAGACTTCTTCCGCCCCCGCCGCCCGCGCCGCAAGCGCGGAAAAAACGATGGCAGCCGTCAGGCAGACGGCAAGTACGAGAGAACGCAAGCGTAAGATCATCTGACCCTGTCACCTCGGTTATGATACTATATTTTTGCACGGAGAATTTGGGGAGTTTTGTCGAGCGGCGCCCCTTTGGGTCGAATGTGCCTGTGCGTGCCGCCCGAAGACGCCTGTCCTTCCCTCGCCCTTTCAACGTATGCACACAGCGGAGTGTTTATAACCCTTTCCGCGAAAAAACAAAGCGGCATGAGCAGGGTGCCGTCAAAAAAGCGGCATGCGCCCTGCGATATAAAATAAAAAAAGCGGCGCGCCGCGGGATAATTCCCGCGGCGCGCCGCCTCTATCAAATTCCCGGCTCCGCGTCGCCGCAAGGCGCATATGCGAGCGGTCGCCTTACGGCAGCCGCTGCGCTTTTTACGCCTGCTTTTCTCGCGCGGTTTCTACCGCGCGAGAAGCTGTCCTGTTGTCCGACGAACGTCGGCGACAGGACTGAGGGAGTAAAATACAGGGCTCCCGTGCAGATGCACACCAGATGCGTGGGAAGAGGAGCAGCGCGGGCACTACCGCGCGAGACTGTGGCTTGCCGAAGGCAAGACAGAAGGGTTGTCGTGTGCGCACAGCTCCATAGGCTCCCTTGTGTAAAGGGAGCTGTCACGAAGTGACTGAGGGATTGTTCCCTGCTTTTTGACAATCCCCCCT
>CALVPY010000012.1 GCA_944354535.1 uncultured Clostridia bacterium | reverse complement strand
TATTAAATCTTCTTCCACAGACTTATCTAATGGTTGTTTCCTCGGTCTGCCTGTACTTTTCCTTCCGCGACGTTCTTTCATGAGTCCTGCCGCTCCTTCCTCCAAGTATATGCGCTCCCACCTGTGCAATGTATTTATTGCTCCTCCGCTTTGAGTAGAACTCAAACCGTATTTTCGCACCGTTTCACAATATCCTAAATGGTTCTCGCGCATATCCATTATAACAGAAATTTTGAACTCCGGCGAGTACTTTGTCTGCTTACTTCCCTTTTTTTTCATAAAATTATGCACCTCCAAAAGTCTGTCCAACTTTTGGGGTGCATATCAAAATGACATCTCTCTTTTTTGCGTTTTCGCCGTTATTTATGCTCCTCGCGCAGGAGTTCGCGTTCGATGGTCTTGACGAGCTCTAAGGCGTTGGCGGTGTAATAATCTGCGCCGATCTCCTTTGCGATCTCTTTGTTGAGCACCGCGCCGCCCGCAAAGACGGGTGTTTTGCAGCCTGCCGAGCGGAGCGCTTCGATGGTCGAGCGCATATTGGGTACCGTCGTCGTCATGAGCGCCGAAAGCCCCACGCAGAGCGGCCGTTCTCTTAGCACCATTTCGACGACGCGCTCAATGGGCACGTCCTTGCCGAGGTCGATGACCTCGAAGCCGTACGATTCAAGCACCACCTTACAGATGTTCTTGCCGATATCGTGGACGTCGCCCTTGACGGTCGCGAGCACCACTTTGCCGCGCCCCGCACCCTTGCGTTCGAACCTCTCTCCGAGCACCGCAAACGCCTCCTTTGCGGCCTCCGCCGCCGCGATGAGCTGCGGAAGATAGAGCGTGCCCTGATCGTACAGCCGCCCTACCTCCTCGAGCGCGGGGATGAGGATGCCGTTCACGACGTCCATCGGCGCTTTTTCTTGGAGTTCTTCTTCGGTGAGGGCGCGTGCCTCCCCTCTCCTTCCGCGGCGGACTGCCTCGGAAAGCGAAGCGGCAGCCGAAGCGTTCGTGCCGATCGCGGGGGCGGGAGCCGCTGTGGGGGCGGCAGAAACAGCGCCCGCATAGCGCGAAATATAGTCCTCCGCCCCCACGTCCTCGCCCGAGAGCACGCGGAAGGCATACACCGTGCCCGTCATCTCGCCGTCCATAGGGTTCATGATGGGCATCGTAAGCCCCGCCTGCAAAGCCGCCGCAAGAAAGGCGCGGTTGAGGCGCGGGCGGTCGGGAAGCCCGAAGGAGACGTTGGAAACGCCGAGCGCCGTCTGAACGCCCAAACTCTTTACCAGGGTGAGCGCCTTTAACGTCTCTTTGACGAGGGGCTGTTCGGCGGACGCCGTTAAAACGAGGGTATCGATCATCACCCTGTGGCGGGGGATGCCGTACTCTTCGGCACGGGAAATGATTCGCTCGGCAATTGCAAGGCGTTCCTCCGCCGTCCGCGGCACGCCCTTCCGATCCATCGTGAGCCCCAAAACAACGGCGCCGTACTTTTTGACGAGAGGAAAAACGGCGTCCATCACCATGCCCTCGCCGTTGACGCTGTTGACGAGCGGCACGCCGCTGTATTTCCGGATGCCCGCTTCGATGGCTTCGGGGTCGGAGGAATCGATCTGCAAAGGAAGATCGGTCGCTTCCGCAACTGCCGCCGCGGCACGCTCCATGACGGCGGGCTCGTCGAGCCCGGGAACGCCGACGTTGAGATCGAGCAGTTCCGCCCCCGCCTCCTCCTGGGCGATCGCCTCACGCGCAAGATAGTCCATATCCCCCTTCAAGAGCGCCTCTTTGAGCTTCTTTTTGCCCGTGGGGTTGAGCCGCTCCCCGCAGATGCGCGCCCCCTTCAAAACGACGCGGCGCGTCGAAGACGTGACGACGGTCTCAAATGCGGGTTCGGGCTGTTCGACTTCTCTCCCTGAAAATTTCGCAAGCCGCGCGGTAAATTCGGGCGTCGTGCCGCAGCAGCCGCCGACGACGGAAACGCCCATTTTGATGAACTCCTCCATGGGCGCCATGAAGTCCTCGACGCTCAGAGAATAGACGGTCTTTCCGTCCTCGAACGTCGGGATGCCGCGGTTGGGCTGCACGATGACGGGAAGATGAGAGACGGGCAAAAAGCGCTCGACGACGGGCTTCAAGTCCTGAGGCCCCAACGAGCAGTTGACGCCGAGCGCGGAAACGCCCAGATTTTCAAGGAGCGCCGCGCAGATCTCGGGCGTGGTGCCGTTCAGCGTGCGGCACGTTTTATCAAAGGTCATCGTGGCGAAGATGGGCTTATTCGTCTGCTCTTTGAGCGCCAGAATGCACGCTTTGAGCTCTAAAAGATCGGAAAAAGTTTCGACGATATACCCGTCGACGAGCTCCTTCGTGCATGCGGCGATCTCGGAGAACGCTTCGAACGCTTCCTCGAAGGTGAGCGTACCGAGGGGCTGCATCATGCCGCCCGTGGGGCCGATGTCGAAAAAGACCTGTTTGCCCGCCGCCCGCGCGTTGCTTACTGCCGCTTCGGCGACCTCTTTGATCTGAAACTTCCCGCGGTACTTGATGCGGTTGAGCCCGAAGGAATTGGTCGTGATGATGTCCGCCGTCGCATAGGCGCGGTGGATAGAACGGACGGTCTCCCCGTCTGTGAGGTTGAGATCTTCGGGAACAGCGGCAAGCACGCCGCGGCGTTCGAGTTCGCTGCCGAATCCCCCGTCGATGACCACTACTTTGCGTAACATACCCTTCCCTCCTTCCGATAGGCGCAGTGTTCGCCCAGAATACAGCCTGCGCACGACTTTTGCGCCGTCTTTCCGATGCCGACAAAGCCCGCCATCGTCTTTTGCGGCAGCATGAGACCGCTTTGCTGCATCGTGATGCCGATGCGGTCTCCCCGCACCGCTTCTAATATATATTTGACGTCCGAAATGTCGCTCCCGCCGTAGCCCGGGCAGAAGCGATAGGTGCGCTCTTTCCCCAAAGGCTCTTCCGCCTCGTCGGCAAGCGTTTCTAAAAGCGCGCTCGCACAGGCATCGGCGACGACGCCCGCCGCCATGTCCTCTTTGGAGATCCTGCGGATGAGAAGATCGACCTCCCCGCCCAGCGTCACGGCTTCGAGAACGACGGAAGAACACCCCGAAAGAAAGCTCAAATAGGGCTCCTTCTGCAAAAACAAGGGGAGCGCCGTAAAGCGCCCCTCGCTGCGGCGGAAGCGTGCCGCCTGCTCGATGCGCGGCAGCACTTCCGAAATGAGCACCTCCGTCTCCCCGTTTCCCATGCCGTGAAAGCCGAGATAGGTGAGGATGAGCGCATTCAGATCAGAATAATTCACGGAACACCCTTTCGAGGCGGGAATAGATGGCGTGCGCCGCCCCCGCGTTGTTCATGATATAGAGGTGGATGCCGGGCGCGCCCTTTGCGATGAGGTCGATGATCTGATAGACGGCGTAATTGAGCCCGATCTCCTCCATGACGGCGGGGCGGTCGGAGTACACCTCGATCATGTTTCTGAATTCGAGGGGCACGGCGCTGCCGCACATCTCCTTGACGCGCCTGATGTTCTGCACCTTCAGAAGGGGCATGATGCCCGGGATGATGGGCACGGTGACGCCGATCTTCTTCGCCTCGTTGACGAGGCGGTAGTAATACGAATTGTCGTAAAAGAGCTGGGTGACGAAGAACTTCGCGCCGCAGTCCTGCTTGCGTTTGAGGGCGGCAAGGTCCTTATAGAGGGTATCGCACTCGGGATGCCCTTCGGGATACGCCGCGCCCGCGAGCGCAAAGGGATATTTTTTCAGATATTCCATGAGGTCGGTCGCATGCGGGAAGTACTTGCAGTACTCCGCTTCGTAGTCGACGGGCTTATCCCCGCGGAGCGCCAACACGTTCTCGACGCCGAGCGACAAAAACTCCTCCGCCGTGCGGTCGATATCCTCAGGGGAAGAGGGCCCGCCCGTGAGGTGGGCTAAGGGCTCTATCCCGCTCTTTTTGATATACCCCGCGATCTCGGCGGCGTTGCGGCTGTTGCTGCCGCTCGCCCCGTATGTGACGCTGATATAGTCGGGCGAGAGCTCTTTCAACGCGTCGATGGTCGCAAACACCCCCTTCGTGCCGACGTCCGCGCGCTTGGGCGGGAACACTTCGAAGGAGAGCGTGCGCTTTTTGTTTAACAATTCGTAGATCTTCATGCCCCGATTATAGCACGAGAAAGTGCAAAATGTCAAACGCCTTGCAAAATTCGCCGAAAAAAGGACGGCATGATTTCTCCGATCGCTTCAAAAACAGCCTTTCTGCGACCTCAGCCGTGTGCACCGATCATGAAATTCCGGCAGGCACGACCCGCATTCAGGCGTACAAGGTCAGGAGCACGACATCGTTGGTCGAAAGCGCAAGATGCATATTTGTCCTGCCTTCGCTTGTCGTAAAATCGAGTTCTTCTTCCGAAAGTCTCGTATTCTCCTTGATGGCAGCAACTTCCTCCCGCGTCAGAAGGTCGGGCGAGCCGAGCTTCTGCCATTCCGCCTTGGGGTTGCAATGCATATCGTCGATACGCTCGGCAAGAACACGGCGGACGGGAACATTCAAAGAGATCGTCACTTCGTGCGTATCGCGTTTGAAATAGTCCATATCCTGCGCATACAAAAGCACCTGCACGTTTTTGCCGTCGGTAAAAGCGGCGTATTCGACATCCCCTTTCTGCTCGGACAGAGCGAGCCTCTGCGGGTATAACTTTGAAAGCAGTTTGAACGCCCAGAAGTTTGGCTTGGGAATGCCCTCGTTGTTGACGAGCCCGAAGCCGCCGTGGAAGGGTTTTCCGAGCATGAACTGCTCCTCGTAGATATCCGAACAGCACCAGAACATATAGCCGTCCATAAGATGAGCAGAATCTAAAACCGTTTTGACGATGAACGCCGCCGCAAACTTTTCGTCATGCACGGGCGAGGCGAACACTGCCATCGAGTTCCACTCCGTCATAAAGAGCGGCTTATTCCCCGCCTGCTGTTTTGCGCGCTCATCGAGTTCGGAAAGCACGCCTTTGCGCCAGGTTTTATACACTTCGGGACGGAAAAACAAGTTTTGCATGGCGGAAGAAAGCCCGATCTTATCCTTCGCGGCATTCTTTGCGATACGCATCATTTGAAAGGCGTCCTTCATGGAAAAGCTGTTGCCGAAGGCGTCGCCGGGGTAATGATGTGTGGAGAGAAAGTCGCAAGGGACGTTATTCTTCTCACAGAATGCCTTAAAATCTGTGAGCCACAAACAGGCAGAGGAAGACGGCCCGCCCACGCGCAAGTTTTCGTCCGCCTTCTTGACGGCGCGCGCCGTTGTCTCGTACAGGCGAAAGTAATCTTGCTGTTTCCCCCTGAAAAAGATACCGAGGTCGGGCTCGTTCCAGACTTCGAAGTACCAGCTCTCCACTTCCTCTTTGCCGTAGCGGCGGAGAAGAAATTTCAAAAACGCGGTCACAAATTCGCACCACCGGGCAAGCGATTTGGGCCGTGTGATGTTGTTGAGATAGCGAATGCCCGTCTTTTTGCCGCTCGCGAGCGCCGAGGGCATGAAGGAAAGCTCCACAAAGGGTTTCATGCCGCAAGATAGGACGTTGTCGTACACCCTTGCGGCCTGCAAAAAGTTGACTTCCTCGATCTCCTTGGAATGCGGCACGGCGCGGAAGGGCTTATAGTCGGAAAGCCGCTGCACGCAGAGCATATCGTCGTCGAAAATGCCGTGAAAGCGCAGATATTTGAAACCCAGCTCGTCGTGCGCCAGCTTGACATGTCCGCATACGTCGGTGCGGTGCATCTGAAAGGCATGGTCGTTCCCCACCCCGAACTGCCAGGAAAAGTTCGTCGGCACCGTCTTTGCGTTCTTGTCAATAAAAATATTCATACGTTACCTCACTCGCATTGCAGCAATACTTTTATGATCTGCTTCACACTCTCCTGCAATGTGCCTTTGGAGATCTCGCCCCGTTTTGCGGCGGAATAAATCTTTTTGAACAGTTTTTTATCCCCCGGCGTCAGGAGGTTGGTTCCCGCATTCACCGAACGCACGGCGTCCGCCGTATCGCAGGCGCCCCAGTCGGTCATCACAAAGCCCTCAAAGCCCCAGCGCTTTCGCAACAGATCGTGCAAAAGCGGCGCGCTCTCACTCGGATAGATGCCGTTGACGGGATTATAGCTCGTCATCACACACGAGGGTTTGTAGAGCGAAAACGCTTTATCGAACACGCGCAGATACAGCTCGCGCAAAGTGCGCTCCGAAAGGATACTGTGGCAGGACTTGCGCTCCAGCTCCATGTTGTTGCACAAAAAGTGTTTATACGTCGCACGCACGCCGTTTTCTTCCTGCCCGCGCGCCTGGAAGGCCATGAGCGTGCCCGCTAAAATAGGGTCTTCGGAAAAATATTCGGGGTGCCTTCCGCAGAGAAGGTTGCGATGCAGGTTGCCTCCGGGACCCAAGTTGATGGCGATGCCGTACTCTTTCGACTCCTTCGCAAGCACTTCCCCCACTTTGTAGGCAAGCTGCTTATTGAAGGCGCCAGCAAGCACGTTGGAGGAAGGGAAGCCCGTGGTGCGGCGATTGAGATTGACCCCGCAATTTCCGTCGCTCATATAGTAGGTCGGGACGCCGTACTTTTCGGAATGGGCGAGCTTTCCCGCTGCGCCGCTCTGTTTCGGTCTCCAACAGGAGCCGTTGCAGACGGTGAAATCGACGAGTTCCTTTAAGGAAAATTGAGAGACGAAATCGTCGAGTTTTCCGAGGTGCGCCTTGACATCGGAAAACAGGATGCGTGCGCCGCGATGGGCAGGAAGTTCTGCAAAAGCGGGTTTTTGATAGGCAGCCCGCACGGGGAAAACCTTAGAGCGCGGTACCATGTGCGTGCGCTCCGAAACGCTTCCATCCTCGGAAATACCCTTCACCTCTTCGACGGGCGCAAGGACGGAACACGTCTTTTCGACGACCTCATCCTGCGCGAGCATGAACGAGCCGATCTTTTCTGCCTCGCCGACACATCCGCCCGCGAAGACGGTATATTCCCCTGCTTCGAGGACAAAGGCGCGCGCCTTGTCGTCGTAGACGGCAAAATCTTTGGCGGGAATTTCTATTGTGAGCGTCTCTTTCTCCCCGGGAGCGAGCAGTTTTGTCTTTTCAAATCCTGCAAAGGCGCGAACGGGCTTTTTGAGCCGCCCCGCGGGCGAAGCGACATAGACGAGGAAGGCGTATTTTCCTGCACGCGTTCCCACGTTTTCGATGCACGCGGAGATCTTCAATCCCCCGCTCTCCCATGCCGCCTTTTCCGAAACGGAAAACTTTGTATAGGAAAGTCCGTGCCCGAACTCAAACGCTGCGGGCTTTCGGAAGGTATCAAAGTAGCGGTAGCCGACGAACTGCTCTTCCTCGTAAAAGACGCGAACGCCCTGTTTTTTTCCGTCATCCGAATAGACGGGTGTGTTTTCGTCCTGATTGACAAAGTTGTCCGCAGCGGGCATATCGTAATAGTCATTCGACCATGTATCGACAAGCCTGCCGGAAGGGTTCACCCTGCCGCACAGAATATCGGCAAGGCTCTCCGTGCCCCGCTGCCCGCAAAAGCCCGTCCAAATGATTGCTGAAAGCGACAAAGAAGAGATAAACTTCATCTCCACGGGATAGCCCGTATTGAGAATGAGAATAACGCGTTTGTAAATTTTTACCGTCGACGAGAGCTCCGCTTTTTCCCTTTCGGTGAGGTAATACTCCCCGGCAACGGGCTTATTGTCCTGATTTTCACCCGAACGGCGCGAGATGATATACAGCGCCGTATCTGCATTTTCCGAAAGTTTGAACGAGGCACACTGCACGAGCGCCTCTTCCAAAGTAAACTGCCAGCGCGGCTTGATGAGGCTTGCGCCGACGGCGGAGATGCGGAAATCCTGA
Organism: uncultured Clostridia bacterium; assembly: GCA_944354535.1. Taxonomy (GTDB): domain Bacteria; phylum Bacillota; class Clostridia; order Christensenellales; family Borkfalkiaceae; genus Gallimonas. Next base: position 54,678 of record CALVPY010000012.1, on the reverse strand, counting down.
TAAGCGCCCAAAAGCGACACACTCTCCCCCGCCGCAAGAGGGAGCGTGCCGTCGTTTTTAAGGAGCACGATGCCCTCGTCGGAAACTTCTTTGGCAGCAGCTTCGTTCTCTTTATGCTTGCCGTTGTCTTTGCCACGCGCATCGGTCGTCAAGCGGAAAGTACAGGGCGCGAACTTTTTTCCCTTTTTACTGCGGAAACCCGTGAGGCGGACTGTATAAGTCTTTCCGAATTCGCGCGCCACCTCTCCCACGGGTACAAAGTAAAATGGAAGAGGCGAAAACTCAAACTTAATACACTTGCCTTTCGAGACGGGCTTGCCGTCCACCGTCACAATGCCGCTGTTTGGATCGACCTCGCTCGTTGCAATGACCGGAACGGAATGCGGGACAGGCGCAAACATCGAAAACATTCCCTTGTCGACATTGGCAGGATCATAGTGCTTTGCAAGCATCGTGAAAAATCTTGGCATACTCACCTCAGTTCAAACTGCAGAAATTCAATGGGCTCGCCCTGCCACACAAGCAAGAGCGGTTTTATGCCCGCCACATTTTCAAGCGGCGCCGAAAAAGTATTCCAAAGCTCGCTCGCCCCCACCCGGATGATGCCGATGGGCTCGCCTTCTTCCGAAGTTCTGACGAGCATCGCCCCCGCTCCGCCGCGCACGGTGACGGATATTTCTTTGGGCGAGCGGAAATCAAAATACTTATAGCCGATGACGGTACTGTCCGAGATGCGCGTCAGATAGCTTTCGCCGTTCTTTGCCGTGATGATGGCACGCTTGCCTTTCCTGTCTTTCCGCTTTGCGTTATAGAGGTTGCAGCACAGCGCGGCAGGATACTTCCCGCTTGAAGCAAGGAGGACACTCACTCCCTGCGTGGTGACTTCGACTTGCGAAAAGGTGCCGTCCGCATTCATTTGGATGGGCTCGGCGCACGCCTGACGGGAAAAATCGGTATCGTTGGTGCAGCGGTGATAGAAGACGTAATACTTGCCGTTTATCTTCTCCACGCTGCCGTGGATGGTGCCTGCGGACATCTTCGGCTTTTGATTGCCCTTGTAACCCAGATCGGAATTGGAAATGAGCACGCCTTTATATTCAAACCCGTGGTCGGGGTACTTGCTCATCGCATAGGCAAGTTCGTTGTTCTTGCCCGACGAATAAATGAGATAGTACCAATCCCCGAATTTGCGGATGGAGGGTGCCTCGTAGAAGGGATGCGCATAGAGAGGCGTTCCCCGCTTTGCCGTTGTCAGACTATCCAAAACGGCTTTGGGCTCCCCCTTCACCGTACACATATCGTCTTCAAGCTCCGCGACGGCGCAGGAGAGAATGCTCGGCTTCGTCTTTTTGATGTCGGCAAGCGAGCGGTTGCAAAGTTTGGAAAGGACAAAATTGTAAAGCGGTTTTAGAACTGGGTTTCGGAAATCTTTGATAAAGCCCCAGCCGTAGTAAAGATAAATTTTGCCGCGATCGTTGATGACCGCAGGGTCGTTGGTGAGGTATTTGAGAACGGGCGTGCCGTCCTGATACTTGATATCCGAAAGATACTCAAACGGCCCTTCGGGGCGGTCGGAAACGGCGACCGCCATCGGCCCGAACGCAGACGTATTCGGCCCTGCCGCAAAATAATAGAGATAATACTTTCCGTCATTTCCCCGCACGCAGTCGGGCGCATAAAAATCGACGAGCTTGCCCTCTCTGCTCCTTAGGTCTTGGCTCTTTTTGTAAGTGACGCCGTGGCAAGTCCAATCCGTCAAATCATTGACGGGCGCGCTCCACACGGTATAGTCGCACGTGCAGAAGCGCGTGCCGCCTTCCTCGTCGTGACTGCCGTAGAGATACACCCGATCGCCGAAGACGTGCGGTTCGCCGTCCGGCACATATTCATTTAAGGGGAACAAGGGATTCATATATTCTCACCGTTTGTACTTATAATATCTTTATATACATAAGCCGATTTTTTGAGGGTGCGCTTGCCCGTTTTGTAGTCCACATAGATGAGCCCGAAGCGGGGTCCGTATCCTTCCGCCCACTCGAAGTTGTCCATCAGCGACCAGTGCTGATAGCCGAGAACGGGGATGCCGTTCTCAATAGCGCGGGCAAGATTTTTCAAAAACCCTTCGAGGGCGCGGCAGCGCTCCGTGTCGACGACTTCGCCCCTCTCGTTCGGCTTATCGTCCAAAGAGACGCCGTTTTCCGTGATCATGACGGGCAGACGATAGCGCTCGTAGATAAATTTTACCGTCCAATAGAGGGAGCGCTCGTCTATCACCCAACCCAAAGAATTTTGGCGTAGTTTGCCCCTGTCAACGCCCTTATCGCCGCCGAAGAAGGAATAGTTGTACGCCTCGTAGTGGTTGATGCCGATGAAGTCGAAATCGCACTTGAACTCTTTGACTTTCTTTCCGCCATTGCGGTAAATGCCGTAGGCGGAGGCGGGTTTACCGAGCAAAATTGGATCCATCCACCAGCGGTTGTTCATGGTGCCCATGCCCTTATAAAAGGTCTTTTTGCGCGCTTCTTCGACGGAGACGGGGTCGTTTTCATCCTTTGGGATAAATGCGCCCGTCGCAAAGGAGAGCCCGATCTTGGGCGGTTTTTGGGCAAGTTTGCGGATGAGTTTGACCGTCTCCGCATTCGTCCGCATGAAAATTTTGGTGAACTTGGGAAGCGCCAAATAGTGCCGCTTGAAGGGCGCATGCACCCCCTGCATATAGCCGTTCATGAGAAAACACGAGGGCTCGTTGAAGGTGATCCAATAGGTGACGCGGTCGGAAAGTTTTTGAACGACCGCCTTTGTATAATCGAGGAAGAACGCCGTGATGCGCCCATCCTCCCAGCCGCCATAAGCGTCCACCCATGCGGGCATATCCCAATGATATAAGGTCACGAGCGGCTCGATGCCGTTTTTTATGAGTTCGTCCACGAGGTCGGAATAGAACTTTAGTCCTTCCTCGTTGACTTTGCCCTCTTTGGGCATGACGCGCGGCCAGGAGACGGAGAAGCGATAGCTCTTGAATCCCATTTCCTTCATGAGGGCGACATCCTCCCGCCAACGATGGTAAAAGTCGCAGGCGACATGGCAGTTTTCGCCGTTCTTGATCTTATCCGCGGGGGCGTTGTCCCAAATGGAAGGCGTTCTGCCCCCTTCTAAATAGCTGCCCTCTACTTGTGCAGCCGCCGTCGCCGCGCCCCATAAGAAGTTTTCTGGAAATTTCATACTGCTTCCTCCATTTCATATTCGCCGCTTTTGAGCGTAACTTGTTTTCCGCTCGGCATCGTCACGCGGCAGGTGCAGGAGACGGGCACGGTGACTTTGAGAGTAAATTTGCCGCCATCCAAATGCCATTCGCTTGCAGCCGTACCGTAGGGCGTCTTTACGCTCGCCTTTGCATAAGTGAGCCCGCCGCCCAAAACGGGTCTAACGGAAAAGCTCTTGTAGCCGCCTTCCGTCGGCTCTATCCCCGCCACACGGCGGTATAAAAAGTCGCCTACCGCACCGTAGGCATAGTGGTTGTAGGAAGGGATGTTGCCCTCCTTGGCGGGATCGATCGTCCACTCTTCCCACGTCGTTGTCGCGCCCTCTTTGATGCAGGCAAGCCACGAGGGTGCGGTATCCTGCAATAAGAGTTTGTATGCCGTTTCCGCCTTTCCGCCGTCCGCAAGGGCAAAGAGAATGTGCGGCGTTCCCGTAAAGCCCGTGCTGAGGTGATACCCCCGTTCCCGCACGAGACGGTCGAGATGTTCCGCCATCGTTTCGCGCTCTGCGCCCTCTGCAATGCCGAAGGCAAGGGGCAGCACATAGCCCGTCTGAAACTCCTTTTTGAGCGTCCCCTTCCCGTCCGTAAACACATGGCGGAAGGCTTCCCCGATCTTTTCGGAGAGCGAAGCGTAATATTTCGCGTCCTCGCTCTTCCCTAAAATGCGGGCAATTTCCGAAACGATGCGGCAGGAATTTGCATAGTACGCCGTGGCGATCTCGCGCCCGCGCTTCATCCAGTCGAAGATACCGCCCTCGGGCGCGCACCAATCGCCGAACTGAAAGAGCCACTTCCAAATATGCCTGCGGTATTTGCCGGGGCCCGACAAAGACGCCCAAAACTTGACCGCTTTCAGATACTTTTTCATGGCGGGATACATGGTGCGAAGAAGCTCTTTATCTCCGCGCGCCAGATATTCCGCCCACGGCACGAGGACGATGCAGTCTGCCCAGCAGGCTGTTGCGACGGTGGGCGCCGCGATGCCCTGCTTGGGCACGACGAGCGGCAGTCCGCCGCCATGCCCTTGCTCTGCACGCACGTCATAAAGCCACTTATCGAGGAATGCAGCAAGGTCGAAGCTATAGCACGCCGTCTTTGCAAAGACAGAGATGTCCCCCGTCCAGCCCATACGCTCGTCCCGCTGCGGGCAGTCGGTGGGAATATCAACAAAATTGGATCTTCCGCTCCAGCGGATATTGCTTTGCAGTTGGTTGAGGAGCGGGTTAGAGCATTCAAAACTGCCCGTCTCCTCAAAGTCGGAATGCAGGACAAGGGCACAAACTTCCACATCCTCGGGTGCAATGCCCTCGATGCCGATATAGCGGAAGCCCATGTAGGTGAGGCGCGGGGAATACGCCTGCTCCCCCTCTTTACAAGTATAAACAAGGGTCGCCTTTGCCGTGCGCAGGGACTTGACGTTGAGGTCTCCGTCTGTCAATATTTCCGCATGGCGCACTGTTACTTTTTGCCCCGCTTTGCCCTTGATACGCAAGGAAACGACGCCCGCAAAGTTCTGACCGAAGTCGTAAATTTCCTCTTCCCCGTTCCTTGCGGGAAAGTGCGAGAGGGGCTTAAGCCGCTCGTGCGCAGTGACGCGGCAGCCATAGCGCGCCGCAATTTGCGGCTTGAATTTAGGCTTATAAATATCCGCTGCCCGCCATTTGGCTTTGTTCAGATCAATGGTCGCGTCGTACACTTCGCCGTCGTAGAAGTCGCCGAAGCGAAAGTTCCCTTCCATCGTCTGCTGCCAGCTCTCGTCGGTGACGATCTTCCCCTTCGAGCCGTCCTCGTATTCAAGGAAAAGTTCGGCTAAAAACGCCTGCCTGTCGCAGGTGATGCGGCTCTTGCTCGAATAGGTGAACCGCCCCACAGCCCAGCCGCCACCGACCACGGCGACAAGCTCGTTCTGTTCTTTCAAAAGCGACGTCACATCGTAGAGGTCATATTGCAGGATATGTTTGTAGCTCGTAAAGCCGGGGGCGAAATACTGCTCCCCCACCTTTTTGCCGTTGAGCTCCAATTCATAAATGCCGAGCGCCGTCGCCGTCAGAAGAGCGCGCTTTATTTTCTTCGCCGAAAATGACTTACGGAAGGTGAAGGGCGCGGGCGAGGCGTTCTTGGGGAAGGTGTAGGAAGCGTTGGTGATCCACTTCGCCGTCCACGGAAGTTCGCGGCGACCCGTACAGAAAAATGACTTACCCTCCGCACGGTTACCGAAATTATCTGTGGCGACAACCGATACTTCGTACCGATGAAAGGGACGCAATGCAAGCTCTTTGAGGGCAACGCCGCACTGTTCTTTTGTCGTAAAATCTTTGCCGCCGACGCGCACGATGGCGCTTGCAAGCTCTGTGCCCTGTTTGTCGCTCTTCAAAGAAAAAGCAAGGCGGGGCGCGTCGCTGTCCGTGACGCACCCTTCCTTCAAACCGTTTATTTTGATCTCATCAATTTGGAGCATCGTTTACCCCTCCATTTGCTTGACTTCCCCTTGCGTGATGCCGTTTTCGTTAAAGGCATCGACGGCGTAAAAGTACTGCGTGCCCGCATCGAGGAAGGTCACCGTGTACTCGTTCTCGTCGTACAAAAGGACGCTCGTATAGAGCTTGTCGGGCGCGATGCCGAGGCGGATACAATACCCCGTCGCGTCTTTCTGCGCCGCCCACGAAAACTTTGCGCGCGTGGGCGAGAGCCGTTTTGCAGTCATTCCCTTTGTTTGTTCGGGCAGCGCGCCGCCGCCAAAGCCGAACACGCGCAGCCCGCACAAGGTAAACTTCTGCCCGAAGGGTGCGCTTTCAAAGGTAATACGTACATACCTTGCCCGCGCCTTTTCTGCCCACAATTTATGGGGAAGTTTGGTCGTTCCGCCCGCGTAAGGCTGCCATGTTTTTCCGTCTAAACTTACTTCGAGGGTATAAACATAGTCGGGCTGTTCCGTATCGATAAAGCGCTCCTGCGAGATGGTGCCGCCGTATTCCTTCCTCGGCGCTTTCTTTTTGGGAACTTCAAAATCGCCAAAGTTGACCTGCACGCAGCGCACGTCCTTCTCCGCCCCCAAATCTACGCACAGCCACTCGCCCTTTTTTTCGCTCTCCGCCTGCCACATCGTCTTCATGCTTTCATCGACAGCGTTTTCGGGCGGCATTCCCGCGCGGAATGAAGAAGCCGTTACTTTCTTCTTGTAAGAGAGCAACATATAAGCAGGCTTTATGCTTATGGGGTCAAACTTCCTTTCCGGAATCTCCTTCGGATAATCTGCAAAATATTGATTGCAAAAGAGAATGCCGTCGCCATCCACCCCTGCCGGCCAAAGCCCAAGGCGCCGCTCGAAATTATGATTGACTCCCACGCACACGGAAGCCGCGTGCCAAAGGTTGCCGAATTCATCTTCAAACGTGCTGCCGTGCCCCGCACCCTGCGTAAAGCCGCCGGGGCAGAGCGAATACGGGTTATGCTTCTGCCATGTAAAAGGCCCCTTCGGACTGTCACCCACGAGCACGGCGTCACCGTAAGTGGGGAACTCCGTTCCGGGCGTCGCGTATTGGAAATAATACTTATTGTTTATCTTGTTGAGATATGCGCCTTCCACAAAGGTGCCGCTGCCCGTAAAAAGTGCGATATATTTCTGCCAGAGGGTGCGCTTATCTTCATATACCGACTTATCGTCGATGCCGTGATGCGCAGGGTCGGCGGAAACGAGATCGAACCGCTTCCCCTTCGGGGTCATCTTTTCCACGTCCATCTCCACGCCGTGAATGGGTTCTTTGGAGGAGCACCCCCAATAGAGGTACGCCTTCTCCCCCTCGAAGTAGAGGTGCGGGTCCCAGAAAGCGAAGGGTGCGTTGACGAGCTCAAAGCCCTTAAACGGGTCTTTGGAGCGTAAGATCTTGCACTTCTTTGTATAGGCGGAAGCACAGAAATACAGCCATTCGCCGCGCACCGAAACATCCGGCGCATAGCCGTGGATCTCCAAAGTTCTGTCCTCGTGGAACTCCCATTTTATGAGGTCGTCCGAATAATAGAACCCGCCGCACTTGGAAGTAAACAGCAGATATTTCCCGTTAAACCTGACGAGCGTAGGGTCAGCCGCTTCCTTATAGGCGTACTTGCCGTGCAAAGGGTGCTGGTATTTGTAGGCGATCTCCAAAGGGTTACAAAGAAGTTTCATCTCTTTTTCTCCTTATCTGATATCGATGTGGAAGGTCTGCGACACAACGCCCGCCGAAGTGACGGTGACGGTGAGCCTGCCCGCCTCGTGCCCCGCGCGGAACACGGCAAGAGCCCTGCCGCGGTAAGAGTTGTGCCTTCTCGTCAAAAAGCCCTCGTTCGTCTTATTGAGGGCGCTTCCGAAGCCCAAAAGCTCCGCGCCGCCGCCCGTGAGAGAGAGCTCAACAGTCTGTTCGATGTAGGGATTGCGCTGCCCGCGGCTGTCGACGAACTCAATTTCGGCAAAGCACAGGTCTTCGCCGTTCGCACGAAGCGCCGTCTTGTCCGTTTTAACACGAAGGAAGGTCTCGCGGCTGCCCGTTTTGAGCTCGCTCCTTCCCACTTCGCGGCCGCTCTCATCGAGGGCGACGGCAACAAGCGTCCCCGGCGCGTACCTGACGTTAAAGAGCGCCTTATATTTTTTGACGCGTTTTTCGCCGATCTTTTTGCCGTTCAAAAGAAAGCGCACGGCGTAGGCAGAAGAATACACTTCTGCGACCGTCTTTTTGCCTTCATACCCCTGCCAATTCCAGCTTGCGATGGCGTTCGTGAACTGCCACGCGCCCTTTACAGGCGTTTCGCCGCTGTGGTTGGCGGGGCGGACGGCAAGATAGGGTGTCTTCCTCATCCCCCAAACAACTTGCATGAACGCCATCTGTGCCAAAGGATCGCCCGTGATATCGACCATGCCCTGCTCGGCAAGGAGCGGAAGACCTTTATAGGAAGGGTAGTTCCAGCCCATGCACGCCTCGCCCAAATAATCCCACGCCGCCCAGACGAAGTCGCCGATGACCTGCGGATACTGTCTGACGCGCGTCCAATTATAGGGAAGATCGCCCGCCATCGTCTCCGAGCCCACGATCATCTTATCGGGATGACGCCTGACGTCGATATCGTAGCGGGAGGCAGCGTAGTTGTAACCGATGATATCGAGAGAAGGCATGACGGCATCCACGATCTTGTCTGCCGTCTTGCCCTTGCTCATCCTGAACATGAGCCCGCCCAATTTTGCAGCCCAAAAGTTGAAAAAAGCCGAACCCGCGCGCTTTTCGCGGTAGGTCTTGCCTTCGGGGAGCGGCTCGCGGCGGTACTCCCCCTTGTCGCGGTAGATGCCCATCCCCTTTTTGATATAGACGTCCAAAAGCACGTTGATGCCGCACGTCACGGGGCGGGTCGGATCGAGCGAATGCAGAAGATCGCGCATTTCGCCGCAGAGTTTTACGCCCTTAGGGGAAGCCGTCTCCGTTACCTCGTTCCCGACGGAATACATCACCACGCAAGGGTGATCGAAGTCCTTTTCGACCATCGCGCGGAGATCGTCCTTATACCCTTCAAAGAAATCGCGCGAATAGTCGTGATAGTTCTTGGGGATATACCAGCCGTCGAAGCACTCGTCCACGACGTACATGCCGAGCTTATCGCACGCATCGAGGAGAGCGCGCGAGGCGGGGTTGTGCGAAATGCGCAGCGCGTTGAAACCTTGTTCTTTGAGGATACGCACACGGCGCTCTTCGGCGTCGGGATAGCTGCACGCACCCAAAACGCCGTTGTCGTGATGAATACACCCGCCGCGAAGGAGGGTACGTTTTCCGTTGATGAGAAAGCCTTTCTTTGCGTTCCAGGCGATGGTGCGGATGCCGAACGTCGTTTCGATCTTCTCTCCCCCGCGCCTTGCGACCGCCGTATAGAGGTGCGGCGTTTCCGCCGACCAAAGTTTGGCGTTCGGAATGGTAAATTCCCCTGCGCCGCCCTTTGTTATGAGCGTTTTTCCGTCGTAAATTTCCACCTCCGCCCCCTCGTCCGCCGTCACCGAAATGACGGCGGGAGAGAGCGAACGCGTTGTGACCCGCAAAGTTTTGGGGGCATCCTTTGCGGAGACAATGAGCCACACGGGGCGATAGATGCCCGCGCCCGAATACCAGCGGCAGTTGGGGATGAGGGAATTATCGACGGTGACTTCGAGGCTGTTCTCCCCCGCCCTTGCCGCCCCGTTCAAAGAGACGGTAAATTCCGAATAACCGTACTTGTGCGCCCCCACTTTGGTGCCGTTCAGAAAGACTTCCGCATTGCGGTAGACGCCTTCAAAGAGGAGCGAAATATTCTTTTCGAGCTCCTCGGGGGAAAATGTGAGCTTTCTTTGGTAGCGGTATTTCCCGCCCGGGAAGAACGCCCCCGCTTCTCCGCTCAAAGAGGTCGGCGAGCGCCGCTCCGCGAGCATCGCGTCATGCGGAAGGGAGACGGGGGAAAACGCCATCCCCTCTTTGCAAAATTCCCAGCCACGGTCTAATTTTACGATCATCTTGCACCTTTATTTTTTCTTTTTCGCGGCTCTTGCCTCTTGTTTGGCTTTCTTTTTGGCCTCTTTTTCTTCCCGCTTTCGCTGTTTTTCCGCCTCGGCGGCAAGGTATTTGTTATTCTCCGTCTCGAAATCCAGCCCCTTCTTCGCGCACAGTTCACGAAGGTCTGCAATGCGGTTTTCTTCGTGCTCTTTCGCCGCCTGCTCGCGCTCGATTCGGTCCTGCTCCTCGGGCTCGAGCCACACTCCGCCCTTGGCAAGCACGGCTTCTTTCTTGCGCCGCAAGAGCTCTTCGTTGATCTTCGGCATCTTCTTTTCCACATTGACGAAGGGCAGAAGGATGACCATCGCCGCGCCCAGGATGATATCGAAGAGATAGAAGCTCATCGACATGAACTCTTTGACCGCTTCGGGAGGATCGGGCATGACTTCGAGATTGTCGACAAAACCCTTGTTGAGGAGAAGAGACTCATACCCACCCGCGACGGGAGCATAGATGAGGTTCTGAAGCGCCGTCACGATGCCGACGCCGAGGAGCCCTTCGACGCGGATGTGCGAACGGAAGTCGATGTCGTCATAGGCATAATACAAAAGAGTGATGAAAATATACGAGTTGGGCATCCAACCGATATTGCGGAAGAAGCCCGCAGCAAGGGCAACGACCATGTTATCGGCAAAGATCCAGCCAACGATGCTTGAAACAAGCGCGATCGCATAGCCCACGACCGTGACGTTCTTGATGCCGAATTTCTTCGCGAGCGGCCAGATGGCAAAGATGCCGATGCCGACGGGAACGCCCGTTGCAATGGAGTAGAGCATCTGCATCTCGGGATGCGTCGCGCCGCCCAGAAGGTACTGCACATAATAATACTGCACGTTGCCGCCCTTGAAGTTATCGATGAGCCCCTGCATCGTCATGAGAACGATGAGGATGACATAGAAGCGGTCGGTGAACATCGCCTTGAGCTGCTCTTTCAATGGGACACGGTTGGAGTTGCCGCTCTCCGATTCCGCGTCGGCGTCCTCGATGACGCGCTCCTTCGTGTAGTAGTACTCCATGAGAAGGAGCGGAACGGCGCAGACGGACATGGCAATGAGGAGAATGGCATAACCCGTGATGTCGTTCTGCAGCCAGAAGGGAATGAGCACCGTGCCGACGATGAAGCCGATGATGATGCCCGAGATGAGCGTCCAACACAGCTTGCGCATGAAGGAGAGCTCCATCTTCTCCTTGGGATCGTGCGTGATGAGGGAGACGATGCTGTCGCGATAGGTAAAGAAGTAAGTCGTTCCGATCGTATGATAGCACGCCAGCAGGATGAAGAAGTACACCCAATATGCCTCACCGAAGAGATTGGGCGAGAAAAGGAAAATGAGAACGCCGATGATGATCGTCAGAAAGCTGAAAATGAGATACCACGGGCGCATTCTGCCTTGCTTGCACTTGGTGTGCGAGAGCAGCCAGCCGTTGAGGATGCCGACGCCCACCATGAGGATGCGCGCAATCATGACGACGAGCTGATATTCATCCCCCATCGCCTGTGCGAGCGGGTTGGCGGAGCCGTCCGGCCCCGCGGGATAGGTAAGCCCCACCATCTGCATGAAGAATTTCTCGACGAGACCTGCAATGGTGTTGACGATGAAGATCATCCCCAAAGGCCCGATGAGGTGCCCGAAGATCTTTTCCTTGCGCGTAACGGCGCGTGTCCTTACGCGCGAGTCGAGCAGCTTGGAATTGAAGATGCCCTTACTAAGCAGATTGATCTCTTTCATAGTTTTCCCTTTCCCGCGCGTTTGAGGGTATTTGCGCGGAATTTTCTTTTTCCGAGATCATTCTACAACTTTTTGTCGCAAAAGTATTGCATTTTGCTCCTTAATATTGTAAAATTGTCCATGAGAGGAAATCTGAAATGAATGAACACGCTGTTTTCAAAACCTGTGAACTGCTGCACGCCACCCATGCCCGCCCCATCGCCGTCTTCGGCGAAGACGGGGAGACTCTGCGCATCTTCTCCTCCTTTCCGGGCTTTGCACCCGTCTTCGAGGCGATCTCCCGCCGCGCGGGAGACGAGAACGTCTCTCTCGTCAGCGGCGTTGCGGGACTGTACGGCGCCGTGCGGCTGAGGGAGAACAAGCTCCTCGTCGTCACGGGGCCCTTTGTCAACAAACCGCTCGATGATGCGGTGTTCGACGCCCTCATCCACGACTACGGGCTTTTATGGGAGCAGAAGGACGCTCTGAAGCAGTTCCTCCTCTCCCTTCCCCGCCGCTCGCTCAACGTCTTTTTGAACTTTCTGGCGCTCCTTGATTTTCTCTTCAACGGTGAGGAGATCTCCATCCTGCGCTACTTTGAAAACTTCGCCCCCGCCATCCGTCAGGAGATGGGCGAAAAGCATACCGACGCCATTTTGCGGGAAGAAGAGTTTACGCACGGCACCTACGCCATCGAGCAGCAGCTGCTTGCCTTTGTCTCGGCGGGCGATGAGACGGGCCTCAAAGCGTTTTTGCAGGAGATCGCGGGGAAGCAGGTGCTCTTTGAAGGAAAACTTGCCGACGACACGCTCCGGCAGTCCAAAAACATCTTCAACGGCTGGATCAGCATGGTCGGCAAAGTGGGCGCCATCCGCGGGAACCTCGATATCGAGCAGACCTATCGTCTCATCGACCTCTATACGCAGGAATGCGAGCGCTGTACGACGGTGAGCGAAGTCAACAACCTTCGCTATTCTTCCCTCATGGACTTTACAAGGCGCGTTGCAGAACTCAAACACCCCGCCGCCTATTCGGAGGACGTTTATAAAGCGCTGCAATTTATCAAGACACACACCAACCAGCCCATCGGCGTTCCCGACGTGCTCGACGCCGTCGGCAAGAGCCGCTCTTATTTCATGGATCAGTTCAAAAAGGAGACGGGCGAGACGATCGGAAAATACATCGTCAAAGCAAAGCTGCAGGAGGCAAAGCTGCTTTTGGCCTATTCCGACCGTCCCCTTTCGGAAATTTCCAACTTTTTCTTCTTTTCCAGCCAATCCTACTTTCAGAACCTGTTCAAGAAGGAGTTCGGCGTCACGCCCCTCGAATACCGAAAAAAACACCATAAAGAATGAGCGACCGCAGTCGCTCATCTTCTTTCCCAAAGGACGATTTTACAATATCGATGGCAAACAATGCACCTGTCGCATCCGGCAAGATCCCTTATTTTTCCAAAGTGAAACTCAAAAGTTCCAATGAGCCGCGCTCGACATGAAATTCGAGCGCCGAGTTTTCTTCCCCGCCCGCGATCGAGCCGCGCACACGTTCCCAACACTTGCTTGAACATTCGAGCGTACAGAACGTCTTCTTTCCGTCCGAAACGCGGATGCGCCCCCTTCCGCGCGCTTTCAGAACAATGGATCGCGTCCCTAAAAGATCAAAGGAAAGATAGCGCACCAGAACGCCGCGCGTAAGGTTCGTTAAAAAGCGTTCGCTGCCGTCGTCCGCCACCATGGGGAGCCCCTTGAAGATGCGGTTTCCGCCGTGCGGCATTTTTCCGTTGGTCAGATGGCAGCAGATGACGGCGGGATACTCTCCTTCCCCTCTGAGCGGCCCGCCGTTGAGCCCGCAACTCGAGATCGGGACCTGTGGAATGCTCCCGTCCTTCGAGATCTCGATGGGCTCGGCGCACGCCTGACGGGAATAGTCGCTCCCGTGCGACTGGCGGTGATAGAAAACATACCACTTCCCGCCGATCTTTTCGATGCCGCCGTGCGTCGTACCCGTATGATTGAGGCGATCCTTCTGCTTTCTGCCCAAAAATCCCACATCGCCGTTGGAAACGACCGTCCCGCCGAAGACAAAGCCGCGGTCGGGATATTTGCTCGTTGCATAGCAGAGCTCATGATTGCGCTCAGAGGAATAGAGGAAGTAATAGGTATCGCCGATCTTACGGATGGACGCCCCCTCAAAGAACGCATGACCCAAAAAGCCGTTGTCTTTGGAAGGAACGGGCAGGATATGCGGCGTACAGGAGCGCACCGTCATCATGTCGTCGTCGAGGACGAGCATGAAGGGCCCGAGCGGGTCGTTGTCGCCCCCGAACACTTCGGGCGGGCGGTGATAGACGGCGGAAGCGATCTTTGCCATCACAAAACGGTTGCGTCGCGTGATCTGCATCCCGCCCCACAGCCCCGTGCCGCCGTAGAGGCGGATGACGCCGCCGTCGTTGATCACGGCGGGATCGAAGAGCACGCAGTCCTGAAAGGGCGTTCCGTCGGGATGCTTCACTTCGCCGAGATAGGTAAATTTCCCGTCGGGCGCATCGCTGACCGCGACGAGGATGGGCCCGTCATATCCCCCCTTCCCCTTGTCGCCCGCGGGGCAGCAATAGAGATAATATCTTCCGTCATTTCCCCGCACGCAGTCGGGCGCATAGAGGTAGGGCCGCTCCTCACAATAGTAGGGCGTATCTTTCGGCGAAAAGACGATCCCCGAAGAAGTCCAATTCCCGAGATCATCCACGGGCGCCGACCATACCTCATAGCCGAGCATGCAGAAGGTATTGCCGCCCTCTTTGTCGTGCGAGCCGTATAAATACACCCTGCCGCCAAAGACGTGCGGCTCCCCGTCGGGGATATAAGTATCGAGCGGCAAAAACGGATTGAATGCCTGTTGTTTCATGAACGCCTCCTTGTCTTTTGTTCGGCAAAATCATGTATCGCGTTGGCGGGCAAACCGTCAAAGTTTTGCAAGAAAGGCGTCGGCGCGGCCGATCCAGCCCTCTGCGCCCGTTGCGGAACCGTCGCCGAACCCGTGCGGTGCGCGCGGGAAGATATCGAGCTGAGCGGCGATCCCCTTCTCTTTGAGAAATTTTGAGAACGCTTCGAGCGGTTTTTTGGAGATGAGGAGATCGTGCTTCCCCACCGCCATATAGGTGGGCGGAAAAGTGCCGCAATGCGAAGGAACGTCGTATTCCTTCTTCGTCTTCTCGCCGAAATTTTCCCCGAACATTGTTTTCAGAAAGCCGCGGTGGCGGAGATCGGAAAAGAGCGCCTCGCCCGAAATAGCGGGGTAGATCGCAAGCAGGGCTTTGGGCGGCTGCATCCGATGGGCGGCATAGCCCAAATTATCCGTTCCCCACTGCGTGATGAGATTTCCGCCCGCCGAAAAGCCACATAAAACATACTCCCCGTTCCCCCCGAAGGAGGCTCCGCGTTCCAAAACGAACCGAACGGCGCGCTCAAGGTCTTTCGTCGCCATGGGAACGGCGGGCGCGCGCCCCACGCGGTAGTTGAGCACAAAGACGGGATAACCAAGCCTTGCAAAGCGCATGGCGACGGGGAAGCCCTCGACGACATTGCACACATATCCGTACCCGCCGCCCGCGCAGACGATGACGGCGGGCTTTTTTGTGCTCTCTTCGGAAGAAAAGGCAAAGAGGCGCACCTCCTTTTTGCGTTCCTCGTCGCGGCATTCGGAAAGCTCATAAAGAGGATAGACAACGCGCCCTGCTTTGCTCCGTTCCGTCACAAAGTTGAGCCCTTCCCGCATGACTTCGGGCGGGCAGCAGGGATGCATTTTGTGGAAGTGCTGCAAGGTGAGCTCCCGTTCGCGGCGGGCAAGCTTTTCGTTGCCGTAGTCCAGATAGCGCACGAGCCCCTCAAGCTCCCCCGTAAATTCAGAATAAAGCGGCGAATTGAATTCGATCATCATATTCCCTCCTTGATTTTTCTTTGCGTTTTCCTTCCCGCACGGCGCTTATTCGCTCCGCAAGGCATCTATTCGCTAAGAACACGCAGGTTCTTTGCGGTGCATTCGCGCGTGAAGCCGTCGTCGAGATACTGCGTGTACTCCTTCCCGCCGCCGAGGAGCGTCACGTCGGAAAGATCGATCTCCTTCGTGTTCATGCCGCCCTTCCCGACGGGGATGCACTTGCCCTTTCGGATATAGAAGACGACTTCCTCGAGCGGAACGGTTACAAACCGCTCGCCCTGAGGCACTTCGCGCGTTACAAACTCCTTCCCGTTCCAGCGGACTTGCGTCATCTCCTCGGGAAGATACACCTTCCTCCCCTTTGCGCCCTTTTCGAGGACGGGCGCTGCGAGCAGGCTGTCGCCGACGAGCAGTTCGTCCTCGATGTGCCGCGCCCGCGCGTTCTTCGGGTAAGCAAAGGCGAGCGGACGGATATAGAGATCGGACGAAAGCGCCGCCTTCATGAACTCCGAATAAATGTACGGGAGCAGCCGATAGCGAAGGGAAAGAATGCTCCGAAAATCGCGCTTGCCGCGGTAGCGGAAGCACTCCTGGTGGCGGGTGAAGATGGTCGTATGGTCGCGCATGAGGGGCGTGAACACGGAGAATGCGAGCCAGCGCAGAAGGAGCTCGCGCGAACAGTTGCCGCCGAAGCCGCCCGTATCCGCACCGCTGAATAAAAAGCCGCACATATTGAGCCCCGGCATCATCGTCACATTGCGGCGGAGCATATGGAAAGTCGAACTGTTATCGCCCGTCCAGATGCCGCCGAAGCGGTGCGCCCCGATATAGGAAGAGCGCGAAAAGAGCAAAAAGCGCTTATCCAAGAGCTTTGCAAGCCCTTCCGAGGAAGCCTCGGTCATTTTCGCGCCGAAGAGGTTATGCACATCCCAATGGGAGACCGTCTTTCCGTCCACAACGTGCGTAAAACACTTGTAGTCGGAAAGACGCGCGCCGCCCCGATAGAGCGGATCGCCGCACGACTTATCGCCCAAGCGGCTCGTGTTGTATTCGCTGTAAAAGATGGCGGGCTCGTTCATGTCGTTCCAGAACCCTTCGAACCCGAGGTCGGTATAGAATTGATACTGCCGCCCGAACCACTCGCGCGCCTTCGCCTGCAAGAAATCGGGGAAGTGCGTCAGTCCCGGCCACACAGCGGCTTGAAAGTCCTTCCCTTCCAGATTTTTGCAGAAGTACCCCTCTTTGACTCCCTCTTCATAGACGGGGTTACCGGGCTCTATTTTGATGCCCGCGTCGACGATGGGCACGAGCCGCACGCCTTGCTCCTTCATCTCGTTGACGAGCCCCTTCATATCGGGAAAGCGCTTTTTGTTGACCGTGAAGTCGATATAGCGGTCCATGTAGTCGATATCGAGGCAGATATACTCGAGCGGAAGGCCCGCCTTTTTGTAGCGGGCGGCGATGCGGCGGATGTCCTTCTCCGTCTTGTAGCCCCAGCGGCTCTGCCCGAAGCCGAACGCCCATAAGGGGGGGAGATAGCTCCTGCCGATGGCGGCAAGAAACTGCCGCGCGATGTCGTTCGCGCTCTCCCCTTCGACGAGATAGACGGTAACGCCCTGCTCGGCTAAAATATCGATCTTCCCGCTGCCCTCATAGTCGATTTCAAAGATGATGCGCGCAGGCGTATCGAAAAAAGCGCCGAAGCAAACTTCTCCGTCCACGATGAAGAAGTTATGCGAGCCGTACAGTGAGGGCATATCGTCCGCGTGGTGCGGGTTATCGGTGTTGAAGGAAACATACCGCCCGCCCCGCTTGTCGATGCCGCGCATCGTCTCGCCGAGGCCGAAAACCACATCGTCCTTTCCCAAAGGGCAGCAAAAGCGCGTGCCCGTTCCCTCTTTGACAGCCGAAAAATAGGGAAGGGCTTCCCCTTCTTTTACGGCAGCCATGACGGCGCCCGTCTCCGCGTGTGCTCCAAAACAGTACTTCGTCAGCATATCATATCCTCCTTTTTCCTTATTTTAGCACATATTTTCAGCAAAGTCTTGCATCATTGTCCTGTTTTTTGCACGATCGTTTTCATTTTAGCGCAAACAGCAGCTCATAAGCCTGCTGTTGTACGGGAGTGAACTTCTTATCCTGCCGCCGCACCGCGAACCAGCGGCGGGAAAGATCGAGCCCCTGTATCTTCACTTCCTTCAAGCGTCCTGCCGCAAGATCGCCCCAAACGAGCGCTTCGGGCAGTACGGCGACGCCCAGCCCCTCACGCGCGGCGGCAAGCAGGACGGAGTTGCTCGAAGAGGAGAGCTTGGGCTGCGCTTTGAGCCCGAGCGCCGAAAGCCGCTCATCGAGAAGATCGCGCGAAGCGCTCCCTCTCCGCCGCAGCAGCAGCGGAAGAAAAACGAGCTCCGAAGGAGAGAGCGGGCTCTTTATTTTCCTCTCCGCGCTGCAAACGGCCAAAAGGCGGTCGGAGGAAAATGCCTCCGCCGCAAGGGCGCGCGAAACGCTCCCCTCCACGAGGGCGAAATCGAGCGAACCTTCCTCGACGAGCTGTTCGACCGCCGCCGCGCTGTCGGCAATGGCGCGGCATTCGGCGTGATCGAGCGTAGCTTCGATCGCGGCGATAAGGCGCGGGAGCACCATCTGCCCCGCCGTCACGGAAGACCCGATGCGGATGATGTGCCGCGCTTTCGTATCCTGCGCCGCCTCTTCAAATTCCGAAAAACTTGCGATCGCCTCCTGCGCCTTGACGCGCAGCCGCTCGCCCTCGGGCGTCAAGACGAGCCGCCTTCCCACGCGGTCGAAGAGGCTGACGCCATAGTAGCGTTCGAGCTCACCGATGGTCTGGCTCACGGAAGGCTGCGCCACGCACAGCTTTTCCGCCGCCCGCGTGATGCCGCCCTCCTCGCACACCGCGCAAAATGTCTTCAAATGCCGGATCGTCATAGCCTTCTCCTATGATTTTTATTTGATTATAGTATTTTACTTATTTCATGTCAAGGGGTATAATACAAAAAAACAGCGGAGCGCGCCATGCAGAAATTCAAGACCTGCCTCAAACTCTTTCTCGTCATGTTCAAGATCGGGCTCTTCACCTTCGGGGGAGGGTATGCGATGATCGGCCTTCTCGAAAACGAACTCGTCTCCAGGCGCAAATGGCTTGAAAGCGACGAGTTTCTCAATGTCGTCGCCATCGCGGAGTCGACGCCCGGGCCCGTCGCCATCAACGCGGCGACCTACGTCGGCTATAAATTGGCGGGGTTTTGGGGCTCTCTTTCGGCGACCGTCGCCGTCGCACTCCCTTCCTTTTCGATCATCTTTCTCATCTCGCTCTTTTTCGACGCCTTCCTCTCTTTAAAGTACGTCGCCTATGCCTTCGACGGCATCCGGGTATGCGTCATCTTCCTCATTTTGAGCGCGGGCGTGAAGATGCTTCTAAAACTCGAAAAGACGGTGTGGAACATCGTTGTAACGAGCGTCGTCATCGCCGTCATGGTCGCGCTGAGCGTGCTTTCCATCGCCTTTTCTTCGGTGTGGTATATCCTCATCACGGCGGGGCTCGCGCTCCTTTTGTATCTTTTCTCCTATTTCTGCGCCCGCCGCAAAAAGAGCTCGGAACAAAAGCCCGATGCGGAGGGAAAACAATGATCTATCTCACCCTCTTTCTCACCTTTCTGAAGATCGGCGCAGTGTCCTTCGGGGGCGGATACGGCATGATCTCGCTCATCCGCGAAACGGTGCTTGAAAACGCCTGGCTGACGGAAGAGGAGTTCCTCAATTTCATCGCCGTCGCGGAATCGACGCCGGGGCCGCTCGCCGTCAATATGGCGACCTTCATCGGCTCCTCGCAGGCGGGTTTTTTGGGAGCGCTCACCGCGACGCTGGGCGTCATCCTCCCTTCCTTTGTCATCATCCTCATCATCGCGGCGCTCATCAAAAACCTTCTGAAGTACGCGGGCGTTCAAAGCGTGCTTTCGGGCATCCGCCCCACCATCGTCGGGCTCATTCTTGCGACCGCCCTCACGATGTTCGTGACCCGAATTTTCGGCTTCACGTCGGTGGGAGCCCCCTTCTCCTTCGACCGGCGCGCCCTTCTCATTTTCCTCATCATCGCCGCCGTCGCTGTTCTATGGCGGGTGTTCAAAAAGAGGCAGTTTTCGCCCATCCTCCTCATCCTGCTTTCGGGCGGCCTCGGCATCCTCGTCAATGTGGTGTGAAATAAGCATCACAAACCAAATATGCGGTTTTTGAACATAAAAAAGACGCCCGGTACCAATAACCGGGCGTCCCGTATTTCTATACACAATAAGATGATCAGATCGCACTTATTCATATAGTGCCTGACCATCAATGCACTCAAATTCCGATGGCCTTGTTTCAAAACCGCTGATCGAAACAAAACCCATTCGGACAATATCCATCCCCTGTATCGCTTTGACCCGAAGTTCCTCTTCCCGCATCGCCTTTTCGGTCAACGGAGACGTTAAATATTTCACTTCGTAAAGTTCATAGCTGCTCTGTTTTTGCAATGCAACGTCAAATTCTCCGTTCGTTTTTCGGACGGGATCGTCATAATAATATGTCCCGATATTCAAAATACCCTTCCGCTTGCCTTCCTTGACTTGAAGTGAAAAATATGTGCGAGCGATCTCTTCAAACCGATGCGCAACAAACGTCGTCAAAGTGGGAGCGATATAATTCTCATAAAACGCCTCAGCGCCTAACATTCGGAGAGCCCCCTTATTATGATATACATAGGTATACCGGAAACGCATCAGATTATCCGTCAACTCATACGTGACCTTCTTGTTGTCGTTTCCTCTGTTGATCGGATAAACCTTTGCGATCATATCCATTGCAAGCAGATTTTTAAGTTGCTTGCTGAGCAACCCGTTATTGGAAAAACCTAACTTACTTTCAATTTCTCCATATTTCTTTTTTCCGTTGCCGATCGCCGAAAAGATCCGTTCGGCATTCATGCCCCCCGCAAGATCTGATACAAGTATATTTTCCGCATAAGAATATACCGAACTTAACGGATTCAGCAATGTCTGCACCAGGTTTTCTTTCAAATCCATATTTGCATCAAGCTGCTCATTGACAAAGGGAGAACCGCCGAACACGGCAAAAAAAGCGGCTTTATCGTATTCCGACTTTTCCGGATAAAAACTTGATGCTTCTCTGTAATTCAATTCTCCGAGGCGGATCACGACGGAAAATCTTCCGTAAAGCGCATTCTTCTCTTCCAGCAGATCCCTCATCATTCCAACGTGGGATCCTGATAAGACTAACCGAATATTTCCAATCCGATGATCGATAATGTTCTGAAAAACGGAATCGATCGTCTCACCTTTTGCAAACTGTTTCAGATACGGATACTCATCGATCACGATATTCAGCGTTTCGCTCAGGGTGTTAAGGTACTGGAAAACGTCCTGAAAAGAAGCAAATCCCATCTTGACCGGAATCACCCGTGCTGCAACGAGGGCGGAAATAAAGCCGTCTATATTTTCTTGTATCGATGCTTTCAGGCACTCATAATAAACGATTTTATCCGAACTTTCTTTCAACGCTTGCAGAATAAGCGTCGTTTTCCCCACCTTTCTCTTTCCGTAGACAAGCACGCTTCCGCTCTTCTTTTTCAAAACATCCCGAATAGCCATTAATTCCTGTTGTCTGCCTATAAACATGATTCACCCATAATGAATTATTTTTCAATGAAATCAGATTCATTGTATCAAACTCAACATTCCTTGTCAAGCAAAAAAAGCACAATTTTCTTCCGGGCATACGGCAAACGGCACATTTGTGATAGGCTTGCCGTTTTCTGCTATCATTGCGCTGTCGGCCGTAAAAATATAAGCACGGCCTTACACGCAATGAGCAAACCCCACATGGCAAGCCTTTTTATTGCCGTCATCTATCTCGCATTCATCTCTCTCGGACTGCCCGATTCCCTGTTCGGTTCCGCCAGGCCCGTCATGCACACGGAGCTGGGCGCTTCTCTCTTCCGCGGGCGTCATCAGCCTCATCATCTCTCTTTCCACCATCGTCTCGGCGCTCTTTTCCGGCATCTTGCGATCTCCGTCGTGCAGTTCGTTCTCACGCTCATCATGTTCCTCTCCCTCCCCCTTTGGAAGAAGACCGCCGAACAAAACGGCACGGAGGAACAGGAAATCGCCCTGCCTCCGCAGAAGACGCTCTGTCTCAAAGGCGCATTGTGCCTCTTCCTTGCGGGACTCTTCTACTTTGCCATCGAACAGCTCCTCGTGCTGCTCTTTACCGAGCTTATGGACCGCGCCGTCAAACACCGCCAAACCGCCGGATAAATTTTAGGCGTCTTTTTGTCGACAAAACACACGCTTCCAACACCATTTATCTTTCTAAAATGTACGATTTATATTGACAAAATCGTACATTTCTGCTATAATAATAGTACGAAGAGCAGGAGGTAAATCTCATGTCGATCACCGCTACCGAACTCAAATCCAATTTAAGCAAGTATCTGATCCTTTCTGCCACGGAAGACGTCTATATCACGCGAAACGGCAAAGTGATCTCTAAACTCACCAACCCGTTCCGCGAACGTGTCGACATCGCAAAATCTCTGTTTGGCATTCTGCCCGACGACGTCACCGAAGAGGAAGCGCGCGACGAGAGGCTTGGGAAAATATGAGAGCACTTCTGGATACTTGTGTCATTGTAGACGCACTTCAAAATAGGGAACCATTCTGCAAGGACGCGCAAGATCTGTTTTTGGCCGCGGCAAGCGACTTGTTTGTGGGGTGTATCACGGCAAAAGCTTCCACGGATATTTACTATCTCATGCACCGCTATACACACAACGACAGATCCTCTCGGGAAGTCCTCAACAAGCTTTTTACCCTATTTGAAGTCGCCGATACCGCAGGGATCGACTGCCGAAGAGCCATCCCCTCCCCCGTTTCCGATTTTGAAGACGCCGTCATGATCGAAACGGCGGCACGGACGGAAGTCGATTGCATCGTCACACGCAATATCCGGGATTTCGTGAAATCGACCGTGCCCGTCCTCACGCCGAAAGATTTTTTACGCAAACTTGCGGACGATTAAATTTCCCGGCACCACCCTTCGTCGGCTCTGCCCGTGTGAAGCGGCAGCGATCTTTACCCATCCTTTGCATGTGAAAAGCCCATCCCAATACGGGATGGACTTTTCTTTCGAAAAGAACATAAAATAAGAAATCTTCGTTACTTCTTCTCCGCTTCGTCGAGGGCGGTCGTCATATGCACTGTGATCGTCCTATCGTAGCAGGAGAAGATCTCGTCCACCTTGTCCGCGTCCGGTTTTTTGGTGAACAGGCTGATGAGCGGCACGAACAGCAAATTCAGCAGCATCACCAACGAGCCGAGCGTAAGCGAAGAATCGAGGAAGGCGGGCAGCGAGAAATAGCTGCTGAGCGCCAGGTCGTAAATAAGATACAAGACCATCACGCCGACGCCGAACGAGAAGCTGAACCACACGGAAGCCTTCGTCGTCTTCTTCCAATACAATCCGTAGAGGAAGGGCGCGAGGAAGGCGCCCGCGAGCGCGCCCCACGAGACGCCCATCATCTGCGCGATAAAGCTGAAATTGCCGTAGTACTGCACGATGGCGATGACGGCGGAGATCGCCACAAAGACGACGATGAGGATGCGCATGATGAGCACTTCCTGCCCGTCCGTCAAAGGTTTATTCCTGCTCCTTGCGGCGGGCGAGATGAGGTCGATCGTAAGGCTTGCAGAAGATGCCATCGCAAGCGAGGAGAGCGTCGACATCGAGGCAGACAGCACGAGGATGATGACGAGCCCGATGAGGAAGGGCGAAAGTTCGGAGACCATCGCGGGGATGATCGCATCGTAGCTGCCCGAAGCAAACGCTTCGGGATAGAGGCGGGAAAAGCCGCCGAGGAAGTAGCACCCGCCCGACACGACGAGCGCGAACAGCGTGGAGATGAGCGTCCCCTTCTTGATCGCCTGCTCATCCTTAATGGCGTAGAACTTCTGCACCATCTGCGGAAGTCCCCAGGTGCCGAGCGACGTTAAAATGACGACGGAGAGAAGAGAGAGGATATCCGGGCCGAAGAAGGACGTGAAGACGCCGAGCTGTTCGGAACCGTTATCGGCGGGAACTTGAGAAAGGTCGGTAAAGATCTGTTCCCAGCCGCCGCCGTTCACGATGACCGCCGCGACGACCGCAATGATGCCCACGAGCATGATGATGCCCTGGATGAAATCGTTGATGGCGGTCGCCGTATAGCCGCCCGCGACGACGTACACCGCGGTCAAGACCGCCATGATGACGATGCAGATCCAAAAGTCGATGTGGAACGCCATTTCAAAGAGGCGGGAAAGCCCGTTATAGAGGGACGCCGTATAGGGGATGAGGAAGATAAAGATGATGACGGCCGCCGCGATCTTGAGCGCGGGCGAAAAATAGCGCTTTGCAAAGAAATCGCTCATCGTGGAGCTGTGGAGGTGCTGCGTCATGACGCGCGTCCTTCTTCCCAGCACCACCCACGCAAGGAGGGAGCCTAAAAGCGCGTTGCCGAGGCCGATCCACGTCGACGAGACGCCGAACTTCCAGCCGAACTGCCCCGCATATCCGACGAAGACGACGGCAGAAAAGTAGCTCGTGCCGTAGGCAAACGCCGTGAGCCACGGGCCCACGCTCCTGCCGCCCAGCATGAAGCCCTGCGACGTCCTCGACTTTCTGCGGCAGACAAATCCGATGGCGATCATCACGCCGAAGAAGATGACAAGCATCACAAGATATAAAATAATTTGCATATTCTCACCTTAACTTGCAAATTTTCCCATTGATATTACCATATTCCGCATAAAATTACAAATGAATTACAGGAAATTTCTAAAAAATTTGTCCGAATTTGCGGAAGTGCCGCTCAAACATTTCCCCTTTGTGAAGAAATGTGATATACTTTAAGGAAAACACGAAAGAGAACTCATGCAAAACTACGATATCATCGACATCCATACGCATACTTTTCCCGATCCGATCGCCAAACAGACGATCTGCTCGCTCGAGGGGCGCAGCCACACGCACTCCTTTACGGACGGCACCGTGAAAGGCCTTTCCGAAGCCATCCGGGAGGCGGGCGTCTCGCTCGCCGTCGTGCAGCCCGTCGTCACCAACCCTTTGAAGACGGAGAAGATCAACCGTGCCGCCGCGGAAGTCAACGAGCATACCGACAAGACGCACGTCTTTTCCTTCGGCGGGATGCACCCCGATACGCCAAATTATAAGGAAGAGCTCAAACGCATCCAAAAGCTCGGGCTCAAGGGCATCAAACTCCACCCCGCCTATCAGGAAGTCGCATTCGACGACATCCGCTATCAGCGCATCGTCGGCTATGCGGAAGAACTCGGGCTCATCACCCTCGTGCACGGCGGCATCGACATCGGCATCCCGGGCGAATGGGCTTCCCCCCGCCAGACGCGCATCTTGTACGAAGCCGTCAGGCCGAAAAAGCTCATCGTCGCCCACATGGGCGGCTGGCAGCTTTGGGAGGAAGTCAAAGATTGGCTCCAAGATACCGAGCTCCTCTTCGATACTGCCTTCTCGATCGGCAGTATCGCCTATCAGGAAGATTTCCCCAAAGAGAGCCGCGTCAAACAGCTCTCAAAGCAAAAATTTGAAGAGCTCGTCAAAGAGCTCGGCGCAGAGCGCGTGCTCTTCGGCACGGACAGCCCGTGGACCGAACACAAAGAGCAGATCGGGCTCATCCGCTCGAGTTCCCTTCCGGACGAGGAAAAGGCGCTTATTTTAGGCGGAAACGCCAAAAAACTACTGAACCTGTAACATTTTGCGCTTGTGCGGCGAAAACCGCTGGAGCGCGTCGATCTATGAAGGAGAGAAAATCATGAGCAAACAACTGATGCTGGGCAATGCGGCGTTCGCGCGCGGCCTCTATGAAGCAGGCTGCTGCGTCGCCTCCTCCTATCCCGGCACTCCGAGCACGGAAGTGACCGAGGAAGCAGCGAAGTACGACGCCATCTACTGCGAATGGGCGCCCAACGAAAAGGTCGCCATGGAGACGGCGTTCGGCGCCTCGATGGCGGGGAAGCGGAGCTTCTGCGGCATGAAGCACGTCGGGCTCAACGTCGCTGCCGATCCCCTCTTCACAATCGCCTATACGGGCGTGAATGCGGGCATGGTCATCTGCGTTGCAGACGACGCGGGCATGCATTCCTCGCAGAACGAACAGGATTCCCGCCACTATGCGGAGGCCGCCAAGCTCCCCATGCTCGAACCTTCGGACAGCAGCGAGGCCCTCGCCTTTGCCAAGGCCGCCTATGAGATTTCCGAACAGTTCGATACGCCCGTCATCATCAAGATGTGCACGCGCGTCGCGCACTCGCAGAGCGTCGTCGAGACGGGCGAACGCGAAGAGCGGCCTGTAAAGCCATACGTAAAGAATATCCAGAAGAACGTCATGATGCCCGCCAATGCAAAGAAGCGGCACTACGACGTTGAAAAGCGCATGAAGGCGCTCGAAGAGTATGCGGAGACCACCCCCCTCAACCGCATCGAATGGGGCGGCAAGGAGCTCGGCATCATCACCTCTTCCACGTCCTATCAGTACACGAAGGAAGTCTTCGGCGACAGCGTCAGCGTCTTGAAGCTCGGCATGGTGCATCCCCTGCCCGAAAAGCTCATCAAAAAGTTCGCCTCCGAAGTGAAGTCGCTCGCCGTCATCGAAGAGCTCGATCCCGTCATCGAGAATTACTGCAAGCAGCTCGGGCTCACGGTCATCGGCAAAGATATTCTCCCCTTGGAGGACGAATATTCGCAGAATCTTGTCGCCGCCGCCTTCGGCCGCCCCGTTCCGGAGGGCAAGAAACTTGCAGACGCCGTGCCGCCCCGCCCGCCCGTCATGTGCGCGGGCTGCCCGCACAGGGGGATGTTCTATCTCCTTAGTAAGCACAAGCTCACCGTGTTCGGCGACATCGGCTGCTACACGCTGGGCGCGACGGCTCCCCTCTGTGCCCTCGACATCTCCACCTGCATGGGCGCGTCGCTTTCGGGCATCCACGGCTTCAACAAGGCACTCGGCAAGGAGAGCGAGAAAAAGACGGTCGCCGTCATCGGCGACAGCACGTTCATGCACTCTGGCATGACCGGCCTTGCCAACATCGCCTACAATCAGAGCGTCTCCACCGTCATCATCCTCGATAACTCCATCACGGGCATGACGGGCCATCAGCAGAACCCCACCACGGGCTACAACATCAAGGGCGACCCCGCGGGCAAGATCGATCTCGAAGCGCTCTGCCGCGCGATGGGCTTTCAGCGCGTGCGCGTCGTCGACCCTTACGACCTTGCGGCAACGGAAAAGGTGCTCCTCGAAGAGCTTCAGGCAGAGGAAGCGTCCGTCATCATCAGCCGCCGCCCCTGCGCGCTTTTGAAATACGTCAAGCACGCCCCGCCCCTTCATGTGGAGGCGGACAAGTGCAGAAGCTGCAAGGCGTGCATGAAGCTCGGCTGCCCCGCCATCAGCATGCGGGAGGGAAAGTGCGTCATCGACAGCACCCAGTGCGTCGGCTGCGGCGTGTGCGAGGAACTTTGCAAGTTCTCCGCCATCGTGAAGTAAGGAGGATACCATGCAGACGAAAAATATCATGATCGTGGGCGTGGGCGGACAGGGTTCGCTGCTCGCCAGCAAGCTTTTGGGGCATCTGCTCCTCAAATACGGCTATGACGTCAAAGTTTCCGAAGTGCACGGCATGAGCCAGCGCGGCGGCAGCGTCGTCACCTATGTGCGCTACGGCGATAAGGTCTTCTCCCCCGTCATCGACAAGGGCGAAGCGGACGTCATCGTCTCCTTCGAGCTTCTGGAGGCCGCCCGCTGGACGGAATACCTCAAAGAGGGCGGCGTCATCGTCACCAACACGCAGCGCATTGACCCCATGCCCGTCATCACGGGCGCGGCGCAATATCCCGAAAACCTGGCGGAAAAGATCGCCTCTTTGGGCGTCAAGATCGACGCCTTCGACTGCCTCTCCCTCGCGCGCGAGGCGGGCAGCGAAAAGGCGGTCAATATCGTGCTTTTAGGGAGGCTTTCCTCTTACTTCGATTACGACCCCGAAGATTGGAAGCAAGCTATCCGCGAATGCGTGCCCCAAAAATTCGTCGAGCTCAATCTGAAAGCGTTCGAACTCGGCAGAGCATCCGAAACCGCCTGAACAAACAAACGATAAGGGAAAAAGGAGAGAATTTCCGATGCACACATACTATCAGCCCCATGAAGAGACCATGTCGCGCGACGAAATGCGCGCGCTCCAGAACGAAAAGTTCTTAAAACAGGTGAAGCACGTCTACGACAACGTGCCCTACTACCGCAAAAAGATGGAAGAAAAGGGAGTGACGCCCGACGACATCAGGAGCCTCGACGACATCCGCCTGCTCCCCTTCCTCACGAAGGACGATCTGCGCGAAGCGTACCCCTACGGGCTGCTTGCGACTCCCCTGGAGCGCTGCGTCCGCATCCAGTCGACGTCGGGCACGACAGGCAAACGCGTCGTCGCCTTCTACACGCAGGAAGACCTCGACATTTGGGAGGAATGCTGTGCGCGCGCCATCGTCGCCGCGGGCGGAACAAATAAGGACGTCGTGCAGGTGAGCTACGGCTACGGGCTGTTTACGGGCGGCCCCGGGCTCAACGGCGGCTCGCACAAGGTGGGCTGCCTCACCATCCCCACCTCTTCGGGCAATACCGACAGACAGGTGCAGTTCATGGTCGATCTTCAGGCGACCTTCCTCTGCTGCACCCCTTCCTACGCTCTCTATCTTGCAGAAGCAATCGAAGAGAAGGGCCTTCGCGATCAGATCAAGCTGCGCGCGGGCATCTTCGGCGCAGAGGCTTGGACGCAGGAGATGCGGCAGGAGCTCGAAAGAAAGCTCGGCATCAAGGCGTACGACATCTACGGCCTTACCGAGATCTCCGGCCCCGGCGTCTCCTTCGAATGCGAAGAGCAGACGGGCATGCACATCTGCGAAGATCACTTCTATCCCGAGATCATCGACCCCGAGACGGGCGAAGTGCTCCCCGAAGGGAGCAAGGGCGAGCTCGTTTTCACCTCGCTCGATAAGGAAGCCTTCCCCCTCCTTCGCTACCGCACCAAGGATATCTGCGTGCTCTCAAGAAAGCCCTGCTCCTGCGGCAGAACGCTCGTCAAGATGAGTAAGCCTTTGGGCCGCAGCGACGATATGCTCATCATCCGCGGCGTCAACGTCTTCCCTTCGCAGATCGAGACGGTACTTTTGAACAACGGCTACGAAGCCAACTATCAGATCTTCGTCGACCGCGTCAACAATACCGATACGCTCGACGTCAACGTCGAGAGAAAGCCCGATATGGGCAGCGATCTCGATACCGTCAAGGCGGCGGAAAGAAAGCTCGTCTCTGCCCTCCGCTCCATGCTCGGCATCACGGCGAACGTCCGTCTCGTCGAGCCCAAGTCCATCGCGCGGAGCGAAGGCAAGGCGGTGCGCGTCGTCGATAAGCGCAAGCTCTACTGAGGTCAACGTATGCCCATCACCCAACTGTTAGAAAGAAACGCCTCCGTCTACCCCAACGACGTGGCGCTCGTGGAGCTCAACCCCGAGATCCAGGAAAAACGCCGCCGCACCTGGCGGGAATATGCCCTCGTCGAGAGCAATCCCGTCTGCCACTACCGCCGCGAGATCTCCTGGGGCGTCTTTGACGAAAAGGCGAACCGCGTCGCCAACCTGCTGAAAGAGCGCGGCATCAAGAAGGGAGACAAAGTCGGCGTCCTCCTCATGAACTGCCTCGAATGGCTCCCCATCTACTTCGGCATCTTAAAGGCGGGCGGCGTTGCCGTACCCCTCAACTTCCGCTATACGGCGGAGGAGATCAAATACTGCGTCGATCTTGCCGAAGTCAACATCCTCCTCTTCGGGCCCGAATTCATCGGCCGCGTCGAGGAGATCGCAGACAGCCTTACGACCTGCCGCATCCTCTTTTACGTGGGCGGGACGACCATCCCCACCTTTTCGGAAAGTTATGACCTGCAAGTCAACAACTATTCCTCCGTCAAGCCGGAGGTCGAGATCGCCGACGAGGACGACGCCGCCATCTACTTTTCGAGCGGCACGACGGGCTTTCCAAAAGCCATCCTGCATGCGCACCGTTCGCTCATGCACGCGGCGCAGGTGGAATACATCCACCACCGCCAGACGCGCGACGACGTGTTCCTGCTCATCCCGCCCCTCTACCACACGGGCGCGAAGATGCACTGGATGGGAAGTTTAATGTCCGCAAGCAAGGCGGTGCTCCTGCGCGGCACCACGCCCGAGACCATTCTGGAAGCCATCTCCAACGAGCGCTGCACCATCGTCTGGCTGCTCGTCCCGTGGGCGCAGGATATCCTCGAAAAGCTCGACTCGGGCGAACTCAAACTCAACAACTACAATATCCGCCAATTCCGCCTCATGCACATCGGCGCGCAGCCCGTGCCGCAGAGCCTCATCAAGCGCTGGCAGGCCTACTTCCCGGGGCAGGACTATGATACCAACTACGGCCTTTCGGAGTCCATCGGCCCGGGCGCCGTGCATCTCGGCATCGGGAACCTGCAAAAGGTGGGCGCCATCGGCATCCCCGGTTACGGCTGGCAGGCGCGCATCGTCAAAGAGGATGGCGTCACCGAAGTGGAGCCCGGAGAAGTGGGCGAACTTTCCCTGAAGGGCCCCGGCATCATGCGCTGCTACTACCGCAACGAGGAAGCGACGAAGGAAGTCATGCGCGGCGAATGGCTCTTAACGGGCGACATGGCGCGGCAGGACGAGGACGGTTTTTACTATCTTGTCGACAGAAAAAAGGACGTCATCGTCATGGGCGGCGAGAATTTGTATCCCGTCGAGATCGAGAACTTCATGAGCAAGTGCCCTCTCATCAAGGACGTCGCCGTCATCGGGCTTCCCGACGCGCGCCTCGGCGAGATCGCCTGCGCCATCGTGGAAACGCCCTCGGGCGTCACCTGCACGGAGGAGGAGATCAACGAGTTCTGCAAGGAGCTCCCCCGCTACAAGCGCCCCCGCCGCATCATCTTTGCAAAAGTGCCGCGGAACGCCACGGGCAAGATCGAAAAGCCCTTGCTTCGCAAAATGTATCATGCCGATAACATCGTCGACGAGCAGAACCGCTCGTGATCCTTCCGTCCTCTAAAAAGGAACACGATAACCCGCACCAAAAAAAGTTGGAATGCATCCCTGCATCCCAACTTTTTTCATATCTTTGGAAATTACTTTCCGACCCGACCGCTCTCGATATTCGAGTCTGATGCTGTACGGATAATTCCTTTGTCAAATATCAGCAAGTGCAGGCTGTTGGACATAATATAAGCCTGAGGAAATTTCCGCAGGCTTTGATATTATAGATATTGAACAGGAATGACACGATCCTCCCCTTTCAGCGTTATGAGGTTATCGTATAAACAAATTACGCCGCCGCTGCCGCGCTTGGCCCCGCCGATTTTGTCAAGCAGGTCAAATGCCTCAATATCTCTCCGCGCAGGATCAGCGTGCTTTTTTATTTCAATGGGATAAAGTTTTCCTCCCTCCTCTATAATAAGGTCGATTTCGTTCATCTCTTTATCGCGATAGAAATATATCGGCGGCTCAAGGATCCCTCTGTTATAATAACTCTTTATGATTTCCGAAATAACGAAACTTTCAAAGAATGCGCCGGCCATAGCTCCGTTTTTCAGGACATCGGGCGTATTCCATTTGGTCAGATAAGCGGCAAGTCCAGTATCGAGAAAATAAACCTTTGGCGTTTTGATTGCTCGCTTCGTCATGTTGTTAGAATATGGCTGCAACAGATAAACAATGTTTGACGCTACAAGAATGCTGAGCCATCTTTCCGCCGTAGGTTCAGATATCCCCAAGTCTCTCGCAAGTGACGCCTTGTTCAAAAGGTTTCCGGACATCGCAGCAACGGCTATCATAAACTTTGAAAATTTTATACTGTCACCAATCTCAGCCAAATCGCAGACGTCTCTTTCGATATACGTGCGCAGATATGCTCCATAGAACATCTGCCAATCATATTCCGGATTTTCGCAAAGTTCCGGCATACTTCCGCGATGAATGATTTTCCAGACATCAGCGTATTCCATGTTTTTAAGGCTGGCTCTTCTTTTCGCAAAATACTCTTCCGTCGGAAGGAACGGAAGGTCGAAATCAACCCCGTATATTTCCCTCAAAGAATATCCGAGCAATGTCAGCAGCCCGATCCTGCCCGAAAGCGATTCCGAAACGCCTTTCATCATCCTGAGCTGCTGCGAACCGCACATATAAAACTGTCCTTTCTTGCGGTCGCGATCAATATACAATTTGATCTGTTCAAAGAGAACGGGCGCCTTTTGAATTTCATCCACGAAAATGGGCGGAGGATTATCCTTGAAAAATGTTCCGCTTTGTTCCTGCGCGGCAGTCCGCACGATCATATCATCAAGCGTCACATAACAAATGTTCTTCGTCAGCGCCCTCAGCATCGTCGTTTTCCCGACCTGCCTCGGGCCCGCGACAAGAACCGCTCCGAACATTTCTGAAAGTTTTTTCACCGCAGATTCTGCATGCCTTTTCCTGTACATATTACCGCCTATTTGACTATTTTAATATCTGATATTATTATAGCCAAAAACAAAAAGAAAATCAAGTATTTCCAATATCTTTTTCAGGCAGACTCATAAAACAAGCGCTGTGTAATCGTCGTCTTGCATCCCGGAGTCACAACAAAGGACGCGTGACAGATATTGTCTATAAGGTCGACATAGCCACCGTCCTACGCCACAAACTCAAAAGATAACGATAAAGTGTATGAGCCAGTTGCCCATACACTTTTTTTCATGCCCTGCTCATTCTCTTTGTCTTGTGTCTGAAACGATCGTCTTAGAGCTCAAACACCTTCATGCGCTCGTCGGGGGAGGTATTCGGCTGATGGAGCACGATCTTTCTCCTGCCGTTGAGATCGGTAAACGCCATGGCATGGCCGCCGTCGCGCTCGAAGATCATTCTCTCAAAGGTATATTCGCCGAATACGTCGGCCGCGGTGCTCTTGGCAACGCAGTAGCCGTCTTTCGAAAAAGTTGACCAATAGAGGGCGATCTTTCCGTCCTCTTCGACCGCAAACGGCCCCTCTGCGACGTAGCCCGCCGCCTCTCCCGAACGCACCTCGCGGGAAAACCCGCAGTATTTTCCGCTCACGATCTTTTTCGGGCGCGAGGCAAGCGTCTTCAGATCGTCCGAAAGCGCGGCGACATACAGCGAGCCGTCCCCGTCCGCCGTAATAGGGTCCACCCACTCATTGGAAAAATACAGATAGGGCTTGCCGTTTGAGACAAACAGCGTCGCATCGAGGCACAGCCAGCCCTGCGGCGTGATATACTCTCCCGTGAGCGGAACGAAGGGCCCGCGCACGCTGTCGGCAGCAAGGATCATGCTCCCCCGCCGCCTGTCCGGCCGAAAAAGGGAAACGATGAGATAGTACTTTCCCCGAAATTTATGGAGCTCGGGCGCCCAGAGCTGTTTATAGCCGTCCAGAACGCCCTTTTCGACCAAAAGGCCCGAAAACTCGAAATTCGTGAGATCGCGGGAGGTGTACAGGGAAAAGTTGCTGCCCTGATTCCAGCAGTCATTCCCCGTCGTTCCCAGAAGATAATAGACGCCGTCCTCCAAATAAATGAACGGATCGCGGATCCTGATCTCTTCGGCACGCATGGCTCAGACACCTCCCTTTCGTTCCAACCGGACCACGCAGCCCCAACGGGGGCAGGAGCCCGCAGTAAACTTCAGAACACCGTGCGCCAAAATAAGATCGGCAGGCGCATGGAAGTGGTCTTTGACACAGAAGTCGCGCACTTCGATCTCAAACTTCGCGCAGGGCGCTTCGATCGCATAGGCATAGACGAGCTTCTCGCGCCCGTCCGACGATTCCCTGATCAGCCAGGTGCGGCCGCGGCCGTTGAGATAGGAGCCGATCTCACTGTCTTCGATCACCGTCGTGACGCCGTCGCGGATGATGGGAACAACGGAGCGGTAAAAGCCAGACGCCCGCTCCAAAGCGGAAGTGACCGCCTCCGAACGCCCTGCAAGATCGCCCGAAAGGCAATAGCGGCCGAGCATCGCCTTTGCCGCGGTGAAGCAGACGTCCTCTTCCGTATCATCATCGCGGATGGTCGCCCAGATCTGCAGTTTACGGGGCGGGATAAAGCGGTGGAGATTGCACGCCACGTTCACCCCTCCCGCATTCTCGTGCGCATCCGAGAAGGAGACCATATCTGCAAGGCGGAGGAACTTCGGCTCATGCCGCATCCCGCCCGAGGAACAGATCTCCAGGACGAGATCGGGCAGCTCGCGCTTGATCTCCGCGTAAAACTGCAGCACGCTCTGCATATGGCAGCGCAGAGCCTCACCGTAGCTCTCCGCGCCGTCCGCACCCAGACCGACGTTCTCGTTGTAGTCGACCTTCATATAGCCGATCTTGTTTTCTATCAGCGTTCCGATCACCTTTTTCCGGAGGTATTCGTGTACTTCGGGCTTGCGGAAGTCTAAGAACGCCCTGCCGCGGTGATCGATGATCTTCCCGTCATAGGTGAGCATATATTCGGGATGTTCGCAAAAGATCTTGCTCTGCGTGCTCACGCCCTCGAACTCGAACCACAGGCCAAGTGCCATCCCCGACGCGCGCAGCTCCTCGCTGAACTTCCGCATCCCTTCGGGAAATACCGTCTCGTCGCAGTCCCAATCGCCGATGACGCGCGTAGCAGAGCCGTATGTATCGCGGAACCACCCGTCGTCCATGACGAAATACCTGCACCCGAGCCGCTTTGCCACGGGGATCATCTTTCTCAGTTTATCGAGATGAGGATCTGCCCACGAATAACAGTACTCGTTGTACAGGATGGGCAGATCGTATTCCGAAGGCTTGCAGTCCTGCGGATCGTCATACGCCTTGACAAGGCGGTCGCACGCCCGGTTGAGCCCGCCGCGTACCACGGTCAAAAAGGCCTTGTCGGTGCAGAGCGTCTCCCCCGTGCGGAGGACTTTGCGCCAATGCGCCGAGAGATAGTCCCCCATGCCGCCGCCGACGGAAAGATTTCCGTTGCGGAACACCGTTTCGATGACCCACGAGGCAGGCGCTTCCATGGCGGCCGCCCAGCAGATGCCGCGCGAGAGATCTTCGAGCGCAACGAAGGGAAGCTGACCGCGTGCGGGCATAGTGCCCGTCTGGCTCCATTTTTCCGTGCGGATGCCCAGCCCCGACCACGACGGTTCGAACGCGAGGCGGTCGGTCGTGACGGAATACAGTTTCCCCTCTCCGCTCCAATTGCTCAGGAGCTTATGCAAGACGAGCTTGCTCGGATCGTGAAAGCGGCTGAACGGGGAAATGCAGGAAAGATCGAAGGCGGGGAATGCCTCCACCGTGACCGTTTCGCCCGTGTTTTCGAGTTCGTTATAAACTTCTATCGCGCGCTGCCCGCGTACGAGGCGCAGATGCTGCCTTGCGATGAGCCCCTTCCCGTTTTCAAAGCGGGAGACAAGGGTGACTGCCTCCTCCGTCTCGGACAGCTCCTGCGAGACAAGGCGGAGCGAAAACGCGGTATCCGAATTGCGCAGCGTCGTACCCGAGGTAAAATCGCGCGCAAATCCGTCGCCCGAAAGGGCGATATGCATCATGGGCTCGTTGTCGATCCTGCAGCCGAGCGGGCTGACCCCCGCCAGCTTTTCATCGACGAGCGCATCCTCATCCCCCTTGGGAACGAGCAGAAACTGCGTTACACCTTCGATCGTGGCAAAGACCGCGACCATATCTCCGAACGAAAATAATTTTTTGTCGATCGTGACCATAACCCTTTTTGTGCCGCAGGATGCGGCAGATCTTTTTTCAGCTCTTGATCGCGCCCACCATGACGCCCTTTGAAAAGTACTTCTGAAGGAAGGGATAGATCGCCATGATGGGAACGAGCCCGATGATCATCATCGCAGCATTGGACCCCTGCTCAAAGACGCGCGTAGGATCCCAGCCGCCGCCCTGCCCTTCGCCGCGGGCATTGTTGAGCCCTTCGCGGATCTTCAGCGCAAGCGGGGAAAGCTCCTTGCTGTTGGCGAGCAGGATGGAAGGCCAATACCAGTCGTCCCACTTCGCCACCAGATAGTACAGCATGATCGTCGCGATGCCCGCCTTGGAGAGCGGGATCACGAAATAAAAGAGGATGCGCCACTCTCCCGCGCCGTCAAGGCGGCAGGAATCGATGATGTCCTCGGGCACCTGATTGAAGAAGTTGCGCAGGATGATCATGTTGAACGTATTGATGCCGAACGGAACGATGAGGCTCACGAGATTGTCCGTCCCCACCGTATCGCCGATGGTGAGATAGAGCGGCACGAGCCCGCCGCCGAAGAACATCGTGAATACGATGAGATAGAAGAAGATCTTGAGCCCGGGAACATTCTTTTTCGTGAACGCATAGGCACCCAGCGACGTAAGCACGAGCGAATAGATCACATAGACCACCGTCACGAAGAGGGAGATGGCGAACGCCCGCAGGATGTTGTCCTGATAGAGCGTGACTTTGTAGTTTTCAAAATTGAAGTGGAAGGGAAGGACGATGACGGTCGTCGTGCCCGCCTGCAGATAGTCCGCCTTCGAAGCAAAGCTCAGAAGAAACAGGTAGACGACGGGAAAGATGCACAATAGTCCGAATAGCCCGAAAAACACATAGAGCACAATATCAAACGGCGTCATCCTGTGTTTTTTGACGTAGGTCACCTTCCCGTCAACGATCTTGGCGCAGTATTCGGGATTTTCAGCTTTATTCATAGAGCCCTCCTCAGTCGATCGTAAACATACTGTAACCGTTGATCCGCTTCGTGATGATGTTCCCCGCGATCAGGAAACAGAAATTGATCGCCGATTTGAAGAAGTTGACTGCCGTGGACAGCGCATATCCGTTCCCGCCCGAACTCTCCGTAAACAGCCGGTAGACATAGGTGTCAAGGATATCCGCCGTCTCAAAGACATTTCTGTTGTAGAGGTTATAAACGGCGTCGAACCCCGCGTTCATGATGTTGCTCAGCTGCATGATGAACATGACCGTGCATACGGGCAGGATCATGGGGAAGGTGATGCGGAAGATGCACCCGCCCCGCGTACAGCCGTCCATCTTGGCGGCTTCATAGAGCGTGGGATCGATCCCCGAGATCGCCGCCGTGTAGATGATCGTCCCCCAGCCCGTCCCCTTCCATATCTCCGACAGGATGAGGACCCAATAGAAAGCATCGGGATTTGTCAGAAACGACACCCTCTCCCCTCCGCACGCGGCGATGATGTTGTTGATGAGGCCGTCGTCCATGGAGAGCAGCGTCTTGACGATGCCGCCCAGAATGACCCAGGAGATGAAGTTGGGCAGATACATGAACGTCTGGATGACCTTCTTGAACCGCCTTCCCGTGATCTCATTGAGCAGCAGCGCAAACAGGATGGGCAGCGGGAAACAGATGAGCAGTTTGAGCAGGCTGATGACGACGGTATTTTTGATCGCGCGCGTGAGCTGCTGCTGCGCAAAGAGCGTTTCAAAGTTTTCCCAGCCGATCCAGGGGCTGCCCCATATGCCGTACTTGGGGCGCCACTCCTTCCAGGCGAGCACGACGCCGTACATCGGCACATAGCAATAGATGATATAAAAGAGTATGACGGGAAGCAGCATGAGATAGATGTGGCGGCTGCGGACGATGCGCCGCCACAGATCTCTCTTCTTCCACGGGGGACGCTTCCCCGCCTTCTCTTCGCTTGCAGGAAGTGCAGTTTGAGCAGATCCGTATACCGCAGGCTGCGTATGTTCTGCGTTCCGTTCCATGCTTTGTCCTCCTTTTTGCATCAGGAAATCGTCAGGTCGGGTTCAAGCACGCCCTCAATATTGATGACGGCGGGATCTTCGATATCTTCGGCGGTGATGAGCCTTCCGCAGAAGTTATAATTTTTGATTTGGATATTGGAGATAGAGCCGCCCCCGCTGAGGGTCATGGTATAGGCGAACACGCCGAGCTCGGTAGATTTTACCGTGATGTTTTCAAACAGGATATTATCAAGGATGGCGCCGACGCCCGACATCTGCGTGATGATGACGTTGGGCGAGATCACATGATAGATCTCGATATCCCGAAATACGACGTCCCCCCAGCGCGACTCCGCATCCGTGCCGAGGCGGCAGTCGAGCGCGTTGTTGCCGCTGCTCCAGGTGGGCTGGGCGAACCCGAGAGAATTGTTGCGGAAGGTCATGTTCTCCATATCGCACGCCGATTCCCAGGTCAGGCAGTAGCCGCTGCCCTTGTCCGTCCAGCAGTCGTTGTATTCATAGACGCAGTTGCTGCCGACGGCCGCGCCGCCCCAGCCCGTGCCCTTGAACTCGATCGCGTCGTCACCCGTGCGCACGAAGTTGTATCTTCCGACGCTGTCGCGGCATTCGCTCATCATGAGCCCGTCGCTGTATGTCCTGTAAGCGAGCAGGAGGTTGTATTCCATGAGCGCATCGTCGTTATTGTAGAAACACATCGTCCAGGTGTTGGCATTGATGATGGTAAGCCCTGTAACGACGGGGCTCTGACAGCGAGTTGCATTGACGACGTGCTTATACTTGCCGTCGCCGCCGAGCACCTCGCCCATATCGAGCAGGCCGCGCCCGCGCACCTGCGGGTTTTCGCAGTCCTGCATATGGATCGCCGTCTGCGTATTGTAGCCGCCGTTCGGGTTGTCGGGGTCGAGCAGGCGGTCGCTGCACTTGAGATACGCGCCCTTTTCCAGCCATAGCACGCTGTTTGCAGGCACGTTGATGCTGCAGATCTCGTGCAGGCCGGGACGGAAGACGTAATACATATACTCTTCGGTAAATTCAAGCTCGTTGTTTTCGTGATAGCCGGGTTCGATGTACTGTACGTCGTATCCCACGGGGACTTCGAGCTTTTCCTCTTTTGTGACCATGATGGTGAGAGGCGTCATCGTAGGGTCGGTCACTTTCGCGTTTTCATTTGTCGCAAAGGTATAGGTGAAAGACCCGTACGCCCTGATGTAGGACGTGATATTTTTCCCGTCGACGGAGGCGTTTACCTCTCTGCTTTCGGGCAGCACGACACACTGCGCATACGTCCTGTGCATGGTGAGCTTGACTTCGAGGATGAAATCGTCCTGATGATCGACGACGTCCACCCAGGCGAACGAATGGGAGCTCTTGCCGCAGCGCGCCGTATAGACGGGCACCTGCGTGCCGTTGATCTCAAGCGTATGCCAGGGGCTGTGGATGACCGCGTTCGGTGTGGGATCATCGTTGTTGCCGCCGTTGGACGTAAACACCTGCGCCTGCCAGCTCTGAACGTCGCCGGCTTCCGTCTCCTCTGCCGTGACGATCTCATCGACATCATAAACGGTAGGCGAGATCTGTGCAAGCTTTGTTCTGTCGATCACTTTATCCCCTCCGTCGTCTCCGGGCTCTTTCTCTGCGGGAGTACAGCCTGCGGCTGCGCCAAGCAGCAAGACCGCCGAACAGATACACGCCAAAAGTTTTTTCATGCTGACCTCCTGTCTTTTGTTTTATTATCGGAGCCGGGAACAGATCCCGGCTCCCGCTGCATACTTTCGATCAATCGGGCATCTTACCGACTTTGACCATATTCCCGGACTTCACCGCTTCGTTGTACTCCTGTTCCATGAGGCTGCCGTAGTAGACATCCATATATTGGGCGGCAAAGTCATCCCAGGCGGAGCGCATCGCGTCGCTCACGGAATACATCTTCTCCTTCCAATCTGTCTTCCACGTCTTTGCGTCGAACGTCCAATCTGCCGTCAGGGAAGAATTGGTGATCATGGTAAGGACGGTCTCGTCGAAGAAGTCATACGCACCCGCCTGATACTTGATCATCGATTCGGTGTACAGGTCGGGATAATCGGAGATGGTCATCGTCGCCGCAGAAGCGGAATCGCGCTCGACCAGGATGTCGCCGTTCGTAAGGAGCGCCTTGGCTTCGGGCGGCGTATAGGTGAGGTAGCTTGCAAACGCCGCGTAGTCCGTCCAGCGCAGCTCCTGCACGAAGCCCTGCCCGTCCGGTTCGCAGAGCGTCACGCGCTCGCCGCCGACCTCGTCGTTCACCCATTCCCAATGCTCGCCGTACACGCCGTACGTCACGAGCTCGATGCCTTCGGGGCTGTGCAGGTATTCCATGAGGTTGAGGCAGGCCTCGAGGCGCTCCACGCTCATGCCCTCGCGGATGCACCACCCGCGGTAGTAATACACATTGCCCTGGCCGCCGAAGCTGCCGTCGGCGCCTGCGGGAGGATCGCAGATGAGGATCCTGTCGCGCGCGCCCTCGATCGAAAGCCCGCTGACGGCGCTCATCATGTTCGCGCTGATGACGTTGTACCAGTTGTGCGCGTACATCATGCCCGCTTTGCCCATCGCGAAGTCGTCCTGCTTGTTGCCGACCGTATTGATGCCGACTTCCCGGCTCATGTAGCCTTCGGAGATCATCTTGTTGAGCAGCGACGTCGCGAGCATGGAGCCGTCCGAGGTCGCCGTATTGTGATAGTTGCCTTCCTCGTCCGCGACCCACATCTTCCAGGGGCTGTCGTAAGCGACGTGCAGCCAGGAATCCATGTCGCGGTTTTCTTCCGTCACATAGCCGTAGGTATCCTTCTGCCCGTTCCCGTCGGGATCGTACAGCGTGAACGCACGGGCAAGGCGGTAGAATTCCCCGAGATCGGCAGGGCCTTCCTCGCTGAAGCGGTATTCCGCACGCAGCTCGTCCGTCACCTCCGACGCATCGGACACCACGTCGTCTCCCACGAGGATCTCGTCGATCTTGTTGTTGAGATTGCGGATCCAGTCTCTTCTGACGTAGAGCGACTTCTCGTTCGTCCACTTGACGGGGATGAACCAGATCTCGTTCTTCGCATAGGACAGATTGGTCTTCATGTAGGAGAACTGCTCGAGATACTCATAGAGATAGGGATACTTATCCTTGGTGTTCTCGTTGACGTAGTAGGTGATGGGAATGATCTCGCCGTCGCGGATGAGGCCGCGGTACAGTTCGGGATTGGTCGGTCCGTCGATGATGAACATCTCGGGAAGCTGCTGCTCCACGCGCATCAGATCGAGCTGGGAATAGTACGTCTCATTGCCCGTCGATTTCGCTTTCAGCTCTGTACCCGCCGCTTTGACGAGCTCCTTATACACGGGGCTCCTGACGGCGGCGCCGTTGTTGAACTGTTCCCAGTCGTTGCAGAACATCGTGATGTTGTCCACCACTTCCTCGTGCCATTCTTCGGGCGGTTCGTAGGGAGCATCGTCGTCGGGCGCCATAGGCCCGCACGCCGTCATCGGGATCGCAAGCGCCGCCGCCATACTTACGGCTCCCGCGATCTGAAGCCATTTCTTTTTCGTCTGTTTCAAT
Source organism: uncultured Clostridia bacterium (assembly GCA_944354535.1). Lineage (GTDB taxonomy): Bacteria > Bacillota > Clostridia > Christensenellales > Borkfalkiaceae > Gallimonas. The sequence goes on along the minus strand of CALVPY010000012.1, from coordinate 13,729 downwards.
GGAAACCCTCCTTATTCGTGCTTATCGTCCTTTTTTCTTCTGAGGAACAGGATCGCCGCCGCAGCAGATGCCGCAATGACGACCGCGCTGCCGATGCCAAGGCTGCTCGAGATCCCGCCGCTGCAGCCGCCGTTGCACCCGACGTCCGCGGCGCCGTCGCCTTCGCCGCCTTCGCCTTCGCCGCCCTCGGTCGAGGAAGCCTTGAAGGATGCGGAGACTTCGATGTCCTCGATGCCTTCCACCGTATAGGTATAGGTTCCGTCGGCATTTGCCGTAAGCGCTTCGCCGTTGACCGTCACGCTGTCGACTTCGTAGCCTTCGTCGGGCGTCACGGTAAACGTGACCGTATCGCCAAGGTATGCCTCCTCTTTATCTGCCGTGACCGAGCCGTTCTTGACGCCCGAAGCCACGCTGACCGCACGCGCCACGCGCTCCACCGTGACTTCCTGCCGCACTTCCTGTGCCGTCGTCAGAAGGGTCGCATAACCGATGTTGCTCGGATCGACGACGCCCACGATGTACCACTTGCCGTCGCTGTCCTGTTCCAAGCCCTGCCAGGTGACGTTGAGCGCGATCGTCTCTTCATTTTCAAACACGGCGTCCACCGTGGCGGGATTGACGCGGCGGACTGCCTGCGTGTTGCTCAGTCTGTCGGTCAGATTGCCGTTCGTCACTTCGTCGTTTTCAAACTTGGGCGTCGAAGCGATAGAGGTGATGATCTCGCCGTCCATATCGCCGACCGTCAGTTTGCCCTTTTCCCAATATGCGTTGGACTGTTCGAGGCTGACCGCAAAGTTGTAGATACTGACGTTGTCGATCCAGCCCTTAAAGGAATTGTAACCGTTGCCCCAGACACACTCACCGCCGATCGAGAACGCCATGTTGGAATGCGATACGTTCCAGCCTTCGGGGCAGTCCGTCGAATAAGCAAGCGCGCCGTCCACATACACGTTGAATTTTTCACCAGGGCGGACGCTCAGCGTCACATTGTGCATTCTGTCCGTGCCGTCCTGCACGACAACGGGGCCGTAGAAGGTGTTCCCGTCCCCTTCCGCAACGCCGCCGTGCCCGGCGACACGCAGATGATTGTAGCCGCCTTCCACGCGGAAGCTGCAGACTGTGCTGACATTCCAATCGTTAAAACCGAACCCGACCGGCGTATTCCAGGCGTTGAGCTGAGCCCCGTCCTGACGGTATTGGAAGTTGAGCGTAAAGCCGTTATCCAGGTTATCGCCGACGTCGTTCATCGCCGCGCAGGCAAGCATATCCGTGCCGTCCAAATAGATCACGCCGTTTTCGATCGTACCTGTCTTCCAGGGATTGCTCGTATCACCGCCCTCTTTTGCAACGAGGCCGAGATCGTAGTTGCCCATGCTGTCCTTGCCGGGGTTGGAGGCATCCTCAAATTCGTACTTGGCGACGGGCAAGAGCTCCTGCATATCGCCCTCGTTGGTCTCGGTCACATCGATGGGAACGAGGACGGTACCGACCGCCGCGCCGTTAAGAAGGACGTCCGCACAGGCGGTATAGACGCCCATATTGCCCTCGATGCGCGTGAATGTGACGGTGACTTCCTCGGTCGCGCCGCCCGGGAGGGTGACGGTAACGGTCGCTGTGTTGATGAGCGCGAGCATCTCCTCTTCCGTCATGCTGTCGAGAAGTTCGCCCTTTGTGACCTCGCCTTCAAACTGCGGTTCGCCGATGTTCTCGATCTTGGCAACGTCGAGCGCAAAGCTGACGGTGCTGCCGTACACGTTCGCATAGCCGACTTTTACGGTATCTACCGTGCCGTTCGCATAATAGGTGCCGTCCGTTTGCGTGATGCTCGTCCAGGTGACGGGCGCAGTCGCCGTCGAGCCGTCGGAGAGCGTGACCGTTGCAGTGGCTTCATTCATCTGCGCGAGCATATCCTCCGCCGACATCCCTGCATACAGGGTGACTTTGGTGGGAGCGTTTTCGCCGAACGATTCGTCCGTGACGGAAAGGCCGGTGATGGTCGTCATGCCCTTCACGTCATCCGCGGTCACTTTGCCGTTCGCGTTGTATGCCGCCGCGCAGTCCGCATCCATTGCGAAGTCATAGAACACCACGTTCTTGACCGCACCTTTGGAAGTTCTGTCTGCCGCGCCGTTATAACGTGCGCCGATCGAAAACGGAACCGACGCATCGTAGGGGCTCCAATCCTCCGCAAGCGTTGCGGGGAGTTTTCCGTCCTTGACAAACTCTGTTCCGTTGATAAATACCCTGAACTGCCCGCCGGGCTGCGCGCTGATGATGACTTTCTGGAAATCTGTCTCTGCTTTGCCCCATGCGGAAGAATCGCTCAAAAATGCGCTGTCCCAATATGTCCCCGCGCCCGTTCCGTACGCATTCAGAGCCGCCTGGCTCGCTTCGGCAGAACCGGCATTCCCGCCGCGTCCGACAACGGCAAGATAATTTTGGGTATGATCGGCAACTCCGAGATAGTGCTGCCACTCCTCATTAGCGGACGTCTTGAGCTCAAAGGCAAGCGTAAAGGCGGTGACATCGGAGAAAATGTTGTTGTTCTGATCCTGTGCAACGCAGAATTCACCGTTGAACTCCACGCCGCCGCCTTCGATCATTGTGCCCTTGTCGAGGAGCGGCCCCGTGCCGCCTTCCACCCATAAGTTGCGGTAGGACATATCGTAATTTCCCATGCTGTCCTTGCCGAAGTTGGTTTCATCCTTGAACTCATACTTGGCGATCGGAGCGAGCTCTGCCGCTTCCGCGTCTGTTTCCGCGTTTGCAAAGCGGGGTACGAACCCTGCAACGCAGCCTGCCGCCATCGCGGCCAAAGCCGCCGAAAGCGTAACAGCCGACACTCTTTTACGCAATTTTGTCATAAATTCCTCCTCCGTTTTTTAATTTTATGTCAGAAAATCATACTTTTTTTGATTTTCTAACATCCGATGCACCGCAAGTATAGCACCCCTCCCCCGTGCTCGACAACCCCTTTTGGCGAATTTATCCAAATTTATTTCATTGTGACTTATATATTTTTGTGGAAGTTGCCCCTTTTTTTGCCTTTTTGCCATTGATTCATCGGAACATTTGTGTTAAAATAAGAACATGAAAGAGATCCGTTTCAAAGACATCGGCAACCGCGAGCTCAAACCCATGTCGTGTTATATCAAAAAGTTCACGCCATCCTTCTACATGGGGATGCACAATCACTCCTATTTCGAGATGATGTACTCCGCCAAGGGCAGCTTCAACGTCGAGATCATGCGCTCGGCATCCGACGCGGAGGCGGAAAAGATCGAAAAGATCGCCGTGCATCAGGGGGAGCTCATCTTTTTGGACGCCTATCTGTTTCACCGCCTGCAGATCGAGGAAGAGGAGGTCGTCATCTACAACGTGGAGCTCATCCCGCAGGCCGATGAGAAGGAGGAGCCCTTCGGCATCAATACGCTGTTTGCCATCAGCTACGCCGCCCTGATCGAGCGCACCAGCTTAAAAAAACTTGCCTTTTCCCCCGACGGCTACACCGTCATCCCCAACCTCTCCAAGATCGACAGCTCCCTGCGCGACCTCATCTACGCGATCATGAACACGAATATGCACCTCGAGGACGCCTGCATCCTCCGCGGGCACATCCTCATGCTGTTCATGGAGATCTCAAAGAGCCTTGTCGCGTACGAGCAATACGGGGCGCACTATATCAAGAAGATCCAGCTCTATATCAAACATCACCTCAACCAGAAGATCTCCCTCGACGACATCGCAAGAGAAGTCGGCTATCACAAATCGTATGTTGCGACCCAATTCAAGGCACACACGGGCAAGACGATCATGCAGACGGTCAACGAACTGCGCATTTCCAAGAGTCTGCGTATGCTGCGCGATACGGGGCTGACCGTCACCGAGATCGCAAAACAGGTCGGGTTCCCCTCCTATGCGCAGATGGTACACGAATTCAATAAGACGATCGGGATGTCGCCCAACGCGTGCAGGAAGGCCTTTCAGAACGACGAGCTCGACTACGACAACCCGCAGTACAGCTCCATCGCGATCCGCATCAGCGAGGAGGACTATCTCCTGGACGACACCTCCTTCACCCACGCTTTCTACAAGAAAAACCTCGATTCCAAATCAAAGACGCTCATCAACTATTGACGCGCGTCAAATAAGCGGCGGGGGCTTCCCAAAAGGAAGCCCCCGCCGCTTATAGCCGTAGTTTGAAGTTCAGGCAAACATATCGCCGAGAAGCGTTTTGAGCGCGACCTGCGCATAGACGCGGTGCATGAAGTCGTTGGGATGATTGACGTTGTTGGAGAGCGTATCCTGCAAGCTCTTGCGTTCGAGGAGCAGCTCATGCACGGCTGTCACGTTCGCGCAGGCCGCCCCTTCCGTCTCCTGCTCCAGGGCAAGCAGCGCACGCGGATATTCCCCGTGATAGCGGCGGATGGACGACCCCGCCGTAAAAGCGACCAACGGGTTGGGCAAAATGGGCGATACGAGCAAAAATTCCGTATGCGGGCATACGAGGCGAATCTTGCGCATGATGCTGCGCAGCTGCGCCGAAAAGACTTCCGGCCGGAACCCGCCCCCGTCGTTCATGCCGAACGCGAGGAGGACGAGATCGGGCTTGGCCGCGATGACGCCCGCAAGATTTTCATCCTGCTCCGCCCAATCGGTACACTTCCCGCTCACCGAGCAGTTAACGTGTTCGATCGGTGCGCCGAATCTTGCAGAAAGGGCGTCCGCGATCATCTGCGCATACGGCATACAATAGGGCGGCTTGCGGATGTCCTGCATCCCGCTCGCAGCCCAGCCGTATGTGATGCTGTCGCCGTAGCTCACCACGGTCACGGGTCGTTTTTCCCCGAGCAGCTGCAACAGGCGCGGGAATTTTTCGCTCTTCCCCTGCGTGACGTCATAGATGTCGCTCTCCGTATGCGTGTAGCTGACGGCGATCTGCCAGGCGCGCATCCCTTCCCGATCGGAAAACAGATCGCCCGTGTGCCAGGCGCCCAAAGCGTCCGCCGAAGCCATCCGATCGTCGCGCGAAGCGTCAAATTCGGGGAAGCGGTAATCGCTCCATACAAGGCGGGGGATGTTCCCCTCCCGCACGATCTCGAGTTCCCCGTACGTATTGACCCGATAGTCGACCCCCTCCCGATACGTCGTGCGGAGGTCTCCGCTTCGGACCGAGATCACCTTGCGGATGGGGAATGCAAGGCGGATCGGCCTGAGTTCCCCGAGCGCATTCTCCAAAACAAAGGCGCTCTCCCCCAGCACGGTATCCCCCTTCCAGAAGGGCCTTACATATTCCTCGCAGACATAATCTTTCAAATCATTCATACGCCACCTCCACTTTTCAGCTTCCGAACGATCCCCGGCCCGCAGCGCAGCTACGCCCCGAGAACGGCTTCATTATAAAGCCTGCGCAGGCTGCTGTCAAGATTTCCGCGAAAAACCGAACGGAATATTTGCAAGCGATCATTCGAGATCTTTTGGTTTCCTGCCGCACCTCACGCCGTGAGCGCACCGTTCAGCACGAACCGCTGCCTTGCGGAGAGGCGATACAGCCGTTCTGCGCAGCCGTCGGGGAGCCGCAGCAGCGCGAAGAGATAAAATACGATCGCCGCGGCGCCGATGAGCGCCGTGACGGCAATGGCGGGGATGCTCCAAAGATCGAAAAACGATCCGTATCCCAGTGTCGGAACGAGCATCCCGCCGAAATTATAGACGGTATGCAGGACGATGCACACGGCAAGATCCCCCCTGCAAAGCAGCACGACGGCGAACATCGCGCCGATCAGAAAGGTGTAACCCGCCTGCAAAAAGGTCTCTCCGACCCCTCCCCCCGAGACGAGGTTGACAAGGTGCATGAGGCCGAACAGCAGCGAAGAGGCAAGAACGGCAGCTGTCCTTTTACGCTTCCCTGCGCCGAAGTGAGAAAGCAGGAGCGGGAAGACGATCCCGCGGAAGGTCAGCTCCTCGAAGGACGCCACAAAGACGCACGCGAGCGCAAACAACATCACCTGCTCTGCGCCCGCCGTTACCCCCGCGCTCCCCGAAAAGAGCGCGATGAGCGGCGCATTGTTCACGGCCACCAAAAGCGCGGGCAAAAGCGCCCAAAAAGAGCCCTTCCGCAACCGCAGGCCGGAGAAAAACCCGATCAGGCGGTGCAGAAAGAGCATTGCCGCAAGCCCCGCCGCCCGGCAGATGATCATCCCGGACAGGGAAGCTTTGAGCGGGTCGTTTGAAAGCAGCGCCCCCACGTTCTCATATGGAAGCCCGATGAGCCCGACGGCAAACAGACAGACGATCACCGCCGCGGTGAGCGGATCTTTTCTGAGAAAAATCAGCCTCTCCATAGTCCGCATTATACCCGTACACAACCAAAATGTAAAGTATTTTTTATAAGATAACATTCGGCGGAATGTTCTTAAGGACATAATATCTCAAAGCAATACTCATCCACCGAAGGTTTGCACAGACCCAAATAAGGGTATCATGCCGGCGCACCCGTCAACGGGTACCGAAATTTCGCAGCGCATCGCTTTTCTCCGGCAGCCGCTATGTCGCGGCTGCCTTTTTTGCACTTTTTATTCTTGATACCCGTGAACAGGTCTACGTCTTCGTTCATGCTGACCCGGGCGTGCGGATTCGTTTGAATATAAGCCTTGATTTCGTCAAGCTTTTTTTGTATGATAGCCATCCGTTTTTCTCCTGTTTTATCAAATTATGAAATTCGGCAGCACATATCGCAGCTGTAATGCTCGTCGCGGGAAAGGATATACCCATCTTTTTCAAGGTCATAGAATTGTATCAGCTTTTTTGTCTCTACGTCCGTAATACAGCGATCAAGGTATAAAAGATATTGTCCGTTCTTCACGTCGAATAACAGTCTGCCGCGCGGGTATGTCGCAAAATCCGCATATGGAAACTGATTATTGCTCAATTTATCCCACATATCAAAATGGGAATACGGATAGTCGATAAAATCGCTTTGTTTTTGCTCTTCTAAGATATAATCGTATCTGTCCGCGATCATTTCGCCGCGTACAAACCAAAAAATCCCCGTTTTGATCATCATCCTATACTTCTCCGTGTACATATTTTATCTCTTTCGGCTTAACTGTGTCGATGAGTTTTTGAATTGCGTCGCTGTCGGCATGTCCGGACGTATGCAAAGTGTAAATCGGACAATTCCGCCGTTCGAATATTTCGAGCAATCGTTTTATCTCCTCTTTTTCGCGGTAGCCGCTCCACATGGAATATATCAATGCTGAATCGGGGCGTGTTTCCAGCAATTTGGCCAGTGCATCGGCCATAGAACTCCGAACCAGCATCGTATATGGCTGCATCCCTGAAAATATGCGTGCAGCGGAGGGACGAACGACTATGATTTCTTTATGTGACCGCGGGTGCGGTATGCTGCCGCCGATTTTATTGAGCCGCAGTGCTTGAGTGCCGTCTACCAGGATAGGCCGCCGTGTTTTACGGCTTGCCTTATAAATCGTTACAATGCGGTCTACATTCATCGTACCGGTCAATACGTAAATATCGCGTTTTCCCCGCATCAATTCTTCGAACTTTTCCTGCAGCTTCGCTTCGCTCCATGCCTTTATATCGGCGGGATTGGTTCGTTCGCAAATGAGAATGTCAACTTGCGGAAGACGAGACAGAAGCGAGGAGTAACTCTTTCTGCCGTGCCCGCGGAAGTCCCCTGTATATAAAATGCTCTTTCCGTTTGCGGAAAAGTGAAGCATATAACTGTCCATTGCCGAATGGTCGCACAAATACGGCGTAACGGTTATCCCGCCGATATTCATTTTTCCGTTGAACGTCAGCACTTTTCCATATCTCTTTTTTTCGGTAATTTGCAGGATACGCTTTGCGGTAGGCCCGATATAAACCTTTGTCTTCTTTTCGATTTTATCGATCAGCCCTGCATGGTCGGCATGGCAATGCGAAACCAGACAAGCGTCATACCGAGAGTTCAGAACGATTTTGCGTATTGCCTTGCCTGATTCCGTGGGTTCGAGTTCCAAACCGCATTCAACGAGCAATTTTGTTTTACGATAGCCGATTTCAAGCAAATTTGCCCCGATCCTTCCTTCGCCGTCTAAAATTTTATAGGACAATTCAAGCGGGTAAATCTCCCGTATCTGTTCGGGGAGGGAATTTTCAAACCGCTGCATCATTTTGTCGCTGTCGGATTTTTTAACTCTTGTTTCAATATTTGCAACGATTCTACGCCAATCGTCCTCGGCGCACGGGCGAGTTTTCGTTTTCTCAAACAGAAACGATAGCGTATCGGTAAATTGCTTTTCACTTATCGTGAGAATACGGTACAAATCGAACCCGATCCGTTCGCAGGAGCGCAATAAATCTTCGTCCTTTCCCGAAAGATTTGTCAGCCGACTCACAAGTATTTCGCATTCCTCTTCCGTGATTGGTCTTGTCGCTTCCCGTATAAGAGCCGCATGCAAAAGAGGAAGCGAATTTAGCTCGGTTTCCCGAATCGAAAAATAGCGGTTCACCACGGTTTGGCGAAAACTTTTCAGCGGCAGATGATTACAATATGTTTTTGCATATTCAAACAGATCGCCGCGCTCTACGTTGTTGAAACCGATACGAATACCGAATCGCAGGAAAATTTTTTGAAGTTCCCGTGCGACGCCGTAGCCGATACAGGAAAGTTTGTGATACTCCTTTCCGTTCACAACAATCTTTTGCGGCGCCACCGCATGATTGCGCTGCAAAAAATCCCAAAACGCAAACACCGCTTCTCGTTCATCCGTGCCGATAAGAGATCGTTCGTGCGTGATACCCGTAATGCGTCTCACAGCATCGGGCACATCGGCGTTTGTAACCGCGAAAAATTTGTCTTTCGGTTTGCCGTTTTCCCAAGCAGTTGCCTCGATTTTATAGAGCGTACCGAGATGACTTTCCATGTCAAAATATATCATACACACCTCTTGCGATAAAGTATATCCATATCATAAGTCGATAAAAACCGACATTCAGTCGTTTTTAATGCGTGCAACAATATCGTCGGAATGATCGTAGACAAATTTCATATTGTCTTCCGATTCTTCGCGATAGTTTCTGAGAGCTTCGTTGTCAATTCTTTTGATCTCTATGGTCTCAGGCTCATCGTCAGACCTTGCGTCAACGGAATAGCAGCGGATCTCATACTTTTGGATAAGATCGAATGCATAGCGATGTGCCGCCCTATACATAATCTCAGGAACTGCGACAGCCATGCCGACTTTTTTGCAGTTCAAGCCAAACGTTTTGTTAAACTGTTCCAAATACGTTGTCGCGCCGTTCTTTCCGCCGATCTGATGAAAGTATGTCACGATTTCTGCAACTGCTCGCAGAAGCGGTTCAGGACTGTTAGCGATTTTATATTCAATGATTACCATTTCATCGTTATCCGCACCAACGAGATCGATTTTTCCAACGCGTTTATTCGCACCTGTTTGTTTGATCGGCACTTCACGATCGTATAAAATAATTTGAGGAAATTTGTTTTGCTGATTTTTACAAAACCAATGGCAGTGGTTTCTTTCGGCACATTTTTCGGGATTCTTTGGCTTATAGTCACGATTGACTTTAAAAATATCTTTACTTCTGTCAATGGCGGGAATCGTTTCGAAGAAATTAATGTCATATTTACATACACTTCTGACAAGATATTCCTGCCAAATACCGTTCATAATAGCAAATTTTTCAAGGTCATTGTCTCTATTTTTTGCACTTGTATAGTCGTTCAACTGTTTATAAACGAATTTTTGAGACATTACGATGTCGTCTATGCGTGATGTAAATATGGTTTCAAGAGTTTCTTCCATCTTTTTATTTCCTTTTATCAAAATAGCTTGCGTTTTTGATTCCCGTCACTTTGTCTCCCACCCAAACACTGTGCGCGCTGTTTGATCCATAAAGCGCAGAATATTCGCCGTACTGAAACAAAAATCCAAAACATGCGCCGAGCGCAAGTTTTTCTTTCTTTTCAAGCGATCCCGTGTACAGATCGCGACGATATCGTACATAGGCGTAAATTGGCGGAATTTGAAGAAAATCGTTGCAGAATCTCAAATGCGACATGAGTTCCGCATTCTGAATATCTCGCAAAAATTCCGTAAAATATTTGCTCTCTTCCGAGAACCATCTTGTCCCTCGGTACGTCTTGTTAAAAAGTTCTACATCAAAATTCATTCTGTTCCTCTCATATACGTTTCATAAATACTAATATCATATTTCTAATAAAAAGTCAAGCGTTTTTATTGATGCGGTCGCCAAACCTTCATTAATGATAACACAGAGTTTTTTTCACTAAAGTATATTTTACTTCCCCCGGTAAACCGGGGGAGTTATTCAAGCGAGAACGCCGATCAGAGAAGGATCGCCATATAAGAGGGAATACAGACGATCTCACCGTTTACCGTCAGGTTCTTCGTGTGGATAATATACGCCCTGCCGATACGCTGATGATATTTCCTCAAAAACAGATCCAGCGAATCCGTCGTATAACGTTTCCCTGATTTTACCTCGATGGGGTAAAGTTTTGGCTTCATCTTGCTGTTGTTCGACAAAATAAAGTCTATCTCCATATCGTTGCGATGCTTTGTTTCGTCATAATGCGTATAAAAAAACAATTTGTGTCCGTTCGCCGCAAGGCACTGCGCGATCGCGTTCTCGAACAACATCCCCTCGTTGATGGAAAGTTTATCGTGCAGGATCTGCTTGTAGAGTTCCTCTTCCGCAAGTTCGTTCTCATCGAACGCATGGCTCACCAAAAGCCCGGTATCCCCCATGTAACACTTGATCGCAGTTCGTTCCTCATTCAGCGACAGCCCTACGTTCGGATCCGAACAGTTGAAGCACTCGTTAGCGATCATCGAATCGCCAAGCCAAAAGAACGTATCCTGATACGAGGGATACGTCGATCCCGCCTCGACATTGGAAAGACGTACCCGCTTTTCATGCCGCGATAAGAACGCGGGGATCTGATCGAATACGGACAACACTTTCGCCCTGTACGTTCTGTCCACTTTCCCGATGTCGTCACGGTACAGCGCGAGGATATCCCGCTTTTCCCGATCCGCTTCGGCAAAACTTCTGTTCCCCGATACATATTTTTCCACGACTTTCGGCATCCCGCCCACCAGCATATACTGTTTGAACAGCAGCATCGCCTTATGGTGCAGGTCATCCTCCAGGGGCTTCAACTCTTCAAAACACCTGCGGATATACGCCATCATTTTTTCTTCGCCGAGCGCAAAGCAGAACTCCTCAAAATCCATCGGATACATTTTCAGTTTCCGCTCCTCCGACGGAATGGAGATATCCTTTACATTTTCGCGAATGGAGATCAGAGAGCCTGTTTCGATATAATCGAACCGCCCGTCCTGCACCAGCTTCTTGATCGACTGCCGCGCCTTCGGAAACTTCTGGATCTCATCAAAAATGACAAGGGATCCTTTCGGATGCAATGTGACGTTGTATTCCGTCGTCAACAGCATGAAAAAGGTATCCAAGTCGCCCAAATACTTATTGAAAGCGTCCTTCACCACATCGCTTGCGTCGTTGAAATCGATCAGCAAATAACTTTTATATTCGCGTTTCGCAAACTCTTCGACGATCGTGGATTTCCCGATCCGCCTCGCACCCTCGATGAGCAGCGCCTTCTCCCCCGCTCCGTCCTTCTTCCACTCGATCAGTTTATCGTAAATTTTCCTTTTGAACAACATGCTTCCACCTCCGTTACAGCAACATTATAGCACGCCCGAAAATAAAACGCAAGATAAAATTTGTCATATTCCTTACAATACGCAGGATAATTTCTTGGAAAGTCCTTACAATACGCAAGATAACAGTAGGATCGTCATGTTTCGACGCTTCAGGCGTATTTCTTCGCTCCCTCACTTCTGTCCCGCGATCACCATTACTGCGTCCATAAGAATCGTCTTTTACGCCGTACTCCTCACAAATCGCAAGATGACTTCCGATGCGTTCTTGACAATCTCAGCAGCGCGTGATATACTTCATATAAAAATCCTCCGCTCAGGTAGATCATGTTCCCCGACGTTACATTTTTAGGTCTTGAGCTGTACGACTGGTGCCTGCTCATCGGAGTCGTGCTCGCGCTCGCCGTAGTGCGCATCTATTCCGACCTCCTCAAGATCCCGACAAAACTTCAGAATCTCATCTATATCACCGCCGTTGCGGCGATCGCCGCAGGAATGGGCGGCGCGATCTTGTTCCAATCTGTCTATCACTTCCTCAAGACGGGCGTCTTTCAATGGCGCGGCATGACCTTTTACGGCGGGCTCATCTGCGGTGCAGCTGTCTTTCTTACAGGATATTTTGCCGTCGGAAAGATCTTCTGCGGAGAACTCCCGAAGCAGTACTTTTTCAAAGTCACGGGCATCGCGGCGTGCGCGATCGCCGCTGCGCACTGCATCGGACGCATCGGCTGTCTGTTCGCGGGCTGCTGCTACGGGCGGGAGACCACCGAATGGTACGGCATCTATCTGCCCGCAGTCGGCAAGACGGTGATCCCCACGCAGCTGTTTGAGAGCATCTTCCTGCTCCTCCTGTTCATCGTGCTCAGCATACTCCTGTTCAAAACCAAAATATCGGGGCTCGGCGTCTATCTTACGGCGTATGCCGTGTTCCGCTTCTGCATCGAATTTTTGCGCAGCGATGACCGGGGGCAATGGATCGGGAGCCTCTCCCCTTCCCAATTCTGGTCGATCGTGCTCTTTATTGCGGGCGTGTTCGTCATAGCGGCCCCCTATCTTTTCGCCCTGTTCCGAAAACATCGGGCATCCGACCAAACGAACGATACCTAAAATCATTAAAAAAGTGAGGCAAGGGGGCGCCGCGCACATTGGTGCGCGGCGCCCCCTTGCCCAAAAAGAGCGGCGGTGCGGGACGTTTCGTCCCGCACCGCCGCTTTAACGAGAAGTCAGGATGCGGAATTATCCCGCTTTCCCGCCTTGATCCCGAACACAAGGCCCGCCGCGCCGACGCCGACCGCGAGCACAGCCACGGCAAGCGTGACCCAAACCACGGCGTTCAGGGTATTCAGCTCCTTCTCCTGGCCGCCGAGCTCCTCCCGCAGGCCGTCATTCTCCGTCTGAAGCTCTCCGATCGTCTTTAAGACCGCCTCATCCGCCGCCCTGTATGCCTCATCAAGCGCGTCGAGCGCTGCTTGCAGCGCTTCGCCGGAGCTTTCAAGCTCTGCAATGTCGCTTGCGAGCAGATCGTCCGCCGCCTTAAATGCCGTTTTCAGTTCCTTCACCGCCTCGGCAAGCGCCGCCGCGTTGGCCTCGTCCCCTTCCGAGAGCAGTTGCTCCAACCGGGAGACCGCCTCATCGAGCTGCCCCTTCAATTCTTCGACCGAGGCAGCCAATGCCTCATCCGCCGCCCTGTATGCCTCATCGAGCGCGTCGAGCGCTGCCTGCAGCGCCTTGCCCGAGCTTTCAAGCTCTGCAATGTCGCTTGCGAGCAGATCGTCCGCCGCCTCATATGCCGTTTTCAGATCGCGCACGGCATCGGCAAGCGCCGCCGCGTTGGCCTCATCCCCTTCCGAAAGCAATTGCTCCAATCGGGAGACCGCCTCGTCGAGCTGCGACTTCAATTCTTCGACCGAGGAAGCAAGCGCCTCATCCGCCGCCCTGTATGCCTCATCGAGCGCGTCGAGCGCTGCCTGCAGCGCCTTGCCCGAGCTTTCAAGCTC
>CALVPY010000011.1 GCA_944354535.1 uncultured Clostridia bacterium | reverse complement strand
TCGTTGTTTGGAATGCGGTCGTATGCGTGTCGTTGTTTGGAATGCGGTCGTATGCGTGTCGTTGTTTGGAATGCGGCGGCGGGCGGGGCACGCCCCGCCCGCCGCCGCTTTGGGTCATGCCGCCCGCCGCGCGGAAACGCGCGGCGGGCGGCAATTTTGCCGTTTTTCATGTGTGTGTCTTCAAAAAAACATGAAAATGTCAATAAACTCTTGACAAATCAGGGGGGGGGTATAATAGAAGAGACAAAAAATATAAGGAGAGTTTTGCAAATGAAGAAATGGTTCAGGTTATTTGCCGCGCTGTGCTTGGCAGCTGTGCTGTGCGTGCCGCTCGCCGCGTGCGAGTGGGGGAGCGAGTCGGGCGGCTCGGAGAACGGCGGCTCGGAGAACGGCGGCTCGGGAAACGGCGGTAATTCGGGCGACCCTTCTGCCGTGCGCACGACGGTCACGGAGGAGGAATGGAACGCCGCTGTCTATGGAGACTTTGATTATACAGATATCAAAGGCTTTTTGTATGATCCCGAAGCAAATGTGACAATGGTTAGCACTTCAACTACTGCGTTAAACGACGTTGAAGGCAAAATAAACATTGAAGTTCAAATCGATGGGAATAAGTGGTATGTGAAATTCAGCGATGAGACCACTTTTGGTGCGGAATCTGAGAAATTGACGGCGGAAGGCTATTTGGAGATTCTGGATCGTTCCAATGACGAAGGACCCGTTATGGCGAACGTCTATTCCAAAGATGAGAACGGGAAGTGGATGATGTCGCAGGAAGAGTCAGTATGGGGAATGGACTATTCCGATATTGTAGATGAGTATGTAGAAATGTATGATTTTGAAAACTTTACATACAATGCATTGCTGCGGCAGTATGAGGCAAAAGATCTTGAGTTCGATTTGGGTGAGGAATCGGGAAGGAGCCTCATTATTGATTTTATGGCGTTTCAATTTGAGAACGGAAAGCTGATGCATTCGGAAACGAAGATTTTATATGAGGAGAACGGTGTCGTGTATTCCATTCATAGTGTATGTCAATATGAAAACGGAAGGGTGGTTCGTTTGGAGCAGCGAGACGAACAGAATGCAGAAGATTGGAGTTACTCTGCCGTAAGCAGTACGACTTATTCCTACGGCACGGCGTCGGTGACGCTGCCCGTCGTCGGAGAATAACTCGGAAGGGGGCTTGCAGGGAGCTCATCTTTTTTCGCTTGGGTCATGCCGCCCGCCGCGCGGAAATGCGCGGCGGGCGGCTTTTCTGTGGCAAGTCATTGCGCTTCGTTCCCTGCGGGCGGCTTTTTGATGCAAATCGCTTGACATTCCGATTGACTTTTGGCGTCGTATCTGTTAAAATGGCTGAAAATGGCAGGCATGAAGATCGCATGGTACGGCACGGCGACGCTGATGCTCGCGTGCGGCAACACGCGCATCCTCATCGACCCGTACCTCAGACAATATCAAAGGGACGGCGCGCCTCTGCCCCTTCGGGAGCTCTCCGCGGCGGACGCCGTCGTCATCACGCATCCGCACCTCGACCACTTTGCGGACATTGGCGCGTTTTTGGAAGCGGGCGCAAGCAATGTGTACGTCTCCGAAAACGGCATCCGTCATGCGGCGGCGCAGGGCATCCGTACCGAGGCGATGCACCCTCTTGCGGCGGGCGATATGTTCCGCGTGGGGGAGATGACCGTGCGCGCCCATCGGAGCAGGCATTGCAGGTTCGATCTTTGGACGGTGCTCTCCGTCCTCTTTTCTCTCCGCACCTATCTGCGCGCGAAGGACGCCGTCGCTCTTCTGAGGCAAACCAAGGAGTGGAAGATCAGGGACGACATCTTCGCCCTCGAAATTTTGGGCGGCGGGAAGCGCGTTATGGTGCTGGGTTCAGCGGGCATGGATGGGGGAACGGAGTATCCGACGGGCGCCGATCTTCTCGTCTTTCCCTATCAGGGGCGGGCGGGGATGCACCGCTACATACAGCGCTTTTTGCGGCGCTTCCGCCCCAAAGCGGTGATGGCGGATCACTTCGACGATGCCTTCCCGCCTCTCACCCACGAGATGAAGATGAGGAAATTTGTGCCTTCGGTGAAGGCGTTCGACCCCGCCGTCAAAGCGTGGGTGCCGAAGATGGGCGAGTGGTACGAGGTCTGAACCGCCGTTCGGGCGGAAAATAATAAGAGCCGCGGTTGCGGTCAAAGCAAAAAGCCGCGGGAGCGGTTGGCGAAAAACAGCCGCGTGAGCGGCACGGGAGGATACAATGTCTCAACGGGCAGAACAGGCAAAGAGTAACTTTTTGAACGGCATGAACTGCGCGCAGTCGGTGGCGGCGGCGTTTGCGGACGTTTTGCCCATCGCGAAGGAACAGCTCCTGGCGGCGTCGCGGTCTTTGGGCGGCGGCATCGGGCGGCTGAGGGAGATGTGCGGCACCGTCGCGGCGGCGGCGATGTGTCTGGGGATGCTCTTCCCCGACGTTTCCAAGAACGACATTTACGCGCTCGTGCAGGAGCATGCCTACAAGTTCCGCGAGAAAAATAAGACCTTCCGCTGCGGCGAGCTTCTGAATAACGCGGGGCTGCCCGCCGAGACGGAGCCCATCGCCGAGCCGCGCACGCCCGAGTATTACGAGAAGCGCCCCTGCCCGCAGTTGGTTTACGACTCCGCCGCGATTTTAGAGGAGATGCTCCTTGCGCGGGGCGTGTTGTAAGGAGCGTGGAAGGGAGAGAATACTCCCTCCGTCACGCTGCCAACATAAATGTTGGACAGCGCGCCACCTTCTCGCGCGGTAGAAACCGCGCTCGGTCAGGAAATGGTGCGCACAATGCACCATTTCCAAGTTCGCAGACGGCAAAAAGCCCACCGGGCTCTTTGCAAGAAAGCGTCTGCTCACCCCGAAGAGGAGGCTGAAATAGGGTGAAAGACGACGGAACACGAGTGGGCGGGGTCGACAACCCTTCCGTCAGGCTCCTTCCTCGCCTGACACGTCTCGGCGGCGCAAGGGGAACGCCGCCTCAGTCACGGTTTTTGCCCGCAATGGCAAAAACCTCAGTTCGCCGCGCACGCACGCCACACCGTGGCGATGCGTATCATGCGCGGCTCACCCCCTTACACAGGGGAGGCTATAATAGGGTGGCTCCTTCCGCCCCTCCGGGGCACCTCCCTCTTATATAGGGTTCCCGCAAAGATCATGCGAAGCAAAAGATATGTGGGAAGAGAGTGAGGGAGGCGAGGGGAAGACGTTTTCTCCGACACGGAGGCAAGGGAATGGGCGCGGCGCCGCTTTTGCAAGCGGCGCCGCGCCCTCGAGTTTTTTCATGAGGGGGATCGCCCGTTTTGGCTTTTTCGGTACTCCATAGCCGTCTGATGATAAAACTTGCGGAAGGTGCGGCAGAAATAGCCCGCGTCCGAAAAACCGCACTCATAGGCGATCGCCGCGACCGTTTTGTTGGTGCTTGCAAGCAGGTCGGCGGCGCGTTTCAACCGGTATTGAATGAGATATGCAACGGGCGACAGATGGATGCCTCGGCGGAAAAGCTGCAGGGCGCTGCTCTCGCTGATATGGACGGACTGTGCGATCTCCTGCAAGGTGATCTGCCTGTTGAAATTTGCATGGATGAATTGCATCATCACCTGCAGCTGCGCCCTTCTGCCCTTGTCGCCCGATCCCTGCCCGCTCAGCGGCGGGAGATGCAGATATACCTGCTGCCATAGTTCGAGGAGGGATGCGACGGTCCTCATTTCGTTCTCTTGCGTTTCCTGCGAGCGGAAAATCGTGAGAAGACGCTGCAATATTTCGCGCTGCCGATCTGCGGAAGGGCGGAACAGGAGATACGCAGCGGCGCTCTCGAGGACGGGCGCGATATATTTTTGATAGATCCTGCCGCTCTTTGCGCCGAGGAGTTCGGGGGAAAAGACGATGTTGGGCATAGAGACGCTTCTTGCTGCTTCATAGCGGTGCAGGACGCCGCTGTTGACGAACATGCCGCAGCCCTCGGGCAAGATAAACTGCTCTGTGCCGACAAAGCAATCGATACTTCCTCTTTCGGCATAAATGAACTCGACTTCGGGGTGCCAATGCCAGTCGATGCAGTGAAAATCGAATGCCCACACGTCTTCCTTGTAAAAGCGGAAGGGAAACTCCGCTTCACCGTGGCGGGTCTGTTCTAAAAAGCGTTCGTCTTTTTGCGTCTTGCAGGAAATGTCCATCGCAGTGCTCCTTTTGCGATATCATACCATAAACGGGCGGGATATTGCAATGAAATCAAAGCCGATCTGTGATATCATGATATCAGATCTCAACGGAGGAGAATGAAATGCAATTCAAATGGATGAATGAAAGCAGGCTGTCGGAAAGCAAAGAGAGGCTCGAACTGTATGCCCCCGCGCATACCGACTTCTTTTACAGCAGCGAAAGCGCGGGAGAGGAGGGCATCACGCCCGAGTCGCTCTGCAATGCGCCCTATTATTACACGGAATTAAAAGGCGATTTCGTCCTCAAAGTGAAAGTTTCGCACGATTTTGTTTCCACTTATGATGCGGCGGTCGTCATGATCATGAAAGATATGACCTGCTGGGCGAAATCCTGCTTTGAAAAAACGGACTTCGATACGCACGCGGTCGTGAGCGTCGTCACGAACGGCGAATCGGACGATGCCAACGGCTGCAATATCGAAGGGAACACCGTATGGCTGCAGGCGGTGCGCATGGGAAATGCTTTTGCGTTCCACTACTCTTTGGACGGCGAACGGTTTTTTATGACGCGCTATTTCCACCTGCCCGTGGGCGATACCGTCAAAGTCGGGCTGGTCGCTCAGTCTCCGCAGGGCGAGGGCGGAGTGCGTATCTTTGAAAACCTCACCATCGAGCAAAAGACGGTCAAGAATATCCGCGCGGGGAAATGAAAATGACGGAATGGGAAATGATGCTTGCGGGACTGCCGCAAAACGACCGCGCCCCCGAGTTGGAAGCAAGAAGGCTGGTTGCGAAGCGGCTTTTCCGTGCATACAACAAGACGACGGAAAACGATGTCGAAGTCCGCGAGGAGATCAAGCGGCAGTTGTTCCGCAGCGTCGGGAAAAATGTATTTATTGAACCCGACTTCATCTGCGAGATGGGAAACAATATCACCATAGGCGACAATGTGTTTTTGAATTTCGGCTGTATTATCTTCGATATGGGTGAAGTCACGATAGGCAACAACGTCATGTTCGGTCCGCGCGTAGGTATCTATACCACAAACCACGCCTTCGACCCCGAAGAGCGCGTCGCAAACGTCGTCGTATCAAAGCCTGTACAGATTTGCGACCGCGTATGGGTGGCCGCCGACGTAAAAATTGTACAGGGCGTAACCATCGGCGAAAACAGCATTATCGGAGCCGGTAGCGTGGTGACGCATGATATTCCCGCAGGCGTCATCGCGGCGGGGAACCCTTGCAGGGTGCTCCGCAAGATCACGAAAGAGGACAAATGGCTGAGCGGCGAGAGCCCTCTCTTTTGAGAGGGCTTCTTTTCGAATGTAAAATTGATATTTTGTAAACAGAGCGGCACGGAAAAACTCCGTGCCGATTTTTTGCCAAAACGATTTACAATCGTGGCATTTCATGATAAAATCAAGATAAGTCATAAAAAGGCATGACAGCGCCCCTTGCGCGCGCGGCGGGGCGCGGAACGGGGGCGGTTCGAGGGCAGCCCTGCGAAAGGGCGCGGCTCGGCGAGGGCGGCTCGGCGGAAGGGCGCGGCGCATATCGCGCGGAAGCATCATCGGCACGGCGGAAGAAGGCGGGAAGATACGCATGAAAGTTTTACTCATCTACTACACGGGAACATACAACACGCGCTACCTCACCGATAAGGTCGAGGCGGAATTCGTGCGCCGCGGGCATGAGGTCGACCGCGTGGAGATCAATTGCGATACGCCCGTTAAGGACGTCGCCTCGTACGATCTTTTAGGCTTCGGCTATCCCATCTACGGGTTCAATTCGCCGCTGCCCTTCAACCGCTATACCAAAAAACTCAACGTGCGGGCGGGGCAGGCGTTCTTCATCTACAAGAACAGCGGCGAGACGCTGGCGATGAACAACGCCTCTTCCCGCATTTTGCTGCGGCGCATGGACGCAAGGGGGGCGGTGCTGAAAGGGGAGTATCACTTCGTGATGCCCTACAATATCCATTTCCCCTTTGAGAAGGACTTCGTGCGCGAAATCCTGGACTACGACAACAAGCTCTTGAAGATCATGATGTATCGGTTGGAGCACGGCATTGTGGAAAGGATCGAGAGCAATCTTTTGTACGACGTTGCCGCGGCGGCGGTGGGCATCCAGAAGGCGGGCGGGGCGATCAACTCCTTTTTGTACCGCGTGGATGAGGAGAAGTGCGTAAAATGCGGGCTGTGTGTGAAGAATTGCCCCGAAAAGAATATCCGCTTCGAGGACGGCAAAGTGAAGTTCGGCCACAGGTGCGATATGTGCATGCGCTGTTCTTTCTACTGCCCGCAGGACGCCGTGCGCATTGGCTTTTTGGAGGGCTGGCGCGTCAACGGCGACTATGGCCTTGCCGCGCTTGATGAGGCGGGGCCGCCCGAAAAGCCGTATATCACCGAAAACAGCCGCGGGTTTTACAAGTGCTATATCAAGTACTTTGCGAAGATCGACGAAGAGTATGAGCGGCTGTTCGGCTTCGGATGCGGGGAGATGTGCGGCTATGAGGATGCCCCCGAAGAGGAGCGCGCGGTTTGGTGAGGGGAAGAGGAGGAGAGCCGCCGACGCGCTGCGTCGGCGGCATTGAATTTTTGGGCGCAGACTTTGAAGAATGTTATGTATGTACCGGGCTGGCGGTCGCCGAGGAGAACGTCATGATCCCCTCGACATATAACGGGCTTCGTGTCGTGTTGTTGCATGATATAATTTGGAGCCCGAAATTTCCACTCGTATCGTTAGTCTCTATATTTCGGATTCGATACAGTATGTAGGCTTCGCCTATTATTTATATGGTGATAGTATTATGAGCGACAATAAATTTGCATTTGATTCAAGTGAATATGATAGAAAAATCAAACAAACACTTCCATATTATGATGAGTTTTACAAACAAGTCATAGAGTTGGTGAAAACTTATAAAAATTCAACGATAAAATGGCTTGATGTCGGCTGTGGAACGGGAAAGATGGGAAGTATAGCTTTAGAGAATATAGAGCTTGAAAAATTTGTTTTTAGTGATCCCTCTGATGAGATGATAAGAATTGCGAAAGAGCGTTTTCAGCGTTCTAATACAGAATTTTCTGTATGTAATATTCAAAACTTAGAGTATATTAACAAATTTGATGTTATTACAGCCATACAGGTAAATCACTACTTACGGGTGGAAGAACGGAAAATTGCGCTGCAAAAATGTTATAAGGCATTAAAAGAGAATGGCTTATTGATCAGTTTTGAAAATTTTGCTCCTTTTACGAATATAGGAAAGATGGTTTATCTAGAAAAATGGAAAAGATACCAGATAGAACAAGGAAAGAGCGTTGAAGAAAGTACAAGGCATATCGAAAGATATGGTAAAGACTACTTTCCAATTACGTTGGAAGAACATTTAACCCTAATGCGAAACAGTGGCTTTAGAGCGGTTGAAATATTATGGCTTTCAAATATGCAGGTCGGTTTTTGGGGAATGAAATAAATTTACATTTACTGGGATGTCCATCATCAGGCCAACCTGACCTGAACTTTTACAACAGAATACCGGCCGCCCACCGGCAGCATCACCGAGCAGGAAAGCTTTCAAAGGTTTCCTGCTTTTCTATATCATTTTTTAGAAAGGAGAGCTGCCGATGGCAACGTCATTTACATCGGCGGTAGTGCACTCGCTGGTTTCGACAGTTTGACGAGAGTCACGATCGGCGAAGGCGTGAATTCCATCGGCGAGTGGGCGTTCTTTGAGTGCAGAAGTCTGGAGACTGTCTATTATCGAGGCAGTGAAGAAGAGTGGAATGAGATTGAGATCGGGTTCGGCAACAGCAAGCTCAAAGACGCGAATATTATTTTCAATTACACGGGTGAGTGAGATATGAGAGGCGGGCGTTTGCTAAGTTGCAAACGCCCGCTATTACTCCTTCCGCCGCGCGCCCGCAAGAGCGGGCGCGCGGCACCTCCCTCAAAGAGGGAGCTAAGAGGGGAAGTGCGCTTGCTCCGACGAGGAGGCGAGGGAATAAATTTTACTCCCTCAGTCATGCCTTTTAGTTTAACAACCCCTCCGTCTTGCCTTCGGCAAGCCACGGTCTCGCGCGGTAGTATCCGCGCTTCGGTCAGGAAACGGCACGTTCCATGTGCCGTTTCCAAGCTCGCAAATGGCAAAAAGCCCACCGGGCTCTTTGCAAGAAAGCATTTGCTCGCCCCTTACACAGGGGAGGCTCAGTTAAGGCGACTCCTTCCGCCGCGCGCCCGCGGGAGCGGGCGCGCGGCACCTCCCTCAAAGAGGGAGGCAAGGGGGCGCCCTGCTCCGACGAGGAGGCGAGGGATCAGCCGATGGAGATCTTGGTGCAGGGGACTTCGCCCGAGAGGACGGAGCGGATGGTGTAGCGGGCGCTGGCGATATACACGGTGGTGCCCTGCGCCGCCGCCTCCTTCACATACTCGAGCTTTGCCTTTGCGCCGTTCGCGCCCGCGCGCGAAGCGCCCGCGCAGTAGCGCTTGCAAGCCTCGATGTTGGCAACAAGCTCGTAGGCGTCTTTTCCCCTTATCGTGCGGATGAGGGTGGAAGGGTCCTCGGGGTCCGAATAAATTCCTTCCGTGCTCGTGAAGATGAGAAGGTTCTTCGCCTTCACGAGGCAGGCGATGCGGGAAGCCGTCTCGTCGTTGTCGACGCCTTCGAAGACGTGCCCGCCGCATTCTCGCAGCGCCGCGATCTCCATGCGCCTGTTCTCCTCGTTGGAGACGGGGTCGTTATAGTTGACGATGGGGACGGCGTTCTGCTCGCGGCAGCGAAGGAGCAGCGATTTTAGATGCTCGCTCTTTTTCTCGTCGTTGAAATGCCCGTGCTCGACGAGCACCTGCCGCACCGAATAGCCGGGGTCGATGAACTGCCGGTAGGTCTGCATGAGGATCGCCTGCCCCTGCGCGGCATAGTCCGTCTTGGCGTTTTCGCCCGTGAGTTCTTTGCCGCCGCGGGAAAGATGGTCGAGACGGCCGATCTCCGTCGCGCCGCTCGACACCCAGATGTAGCCCGGGCGCAGCTCGCGCGAAAGGCGCGCCACGCGCGTATAGTCGATGATGCCGTCCTCTCGGTCGATGAGCGCCATCGAACCGATCTTGCCGACGAGCTCGGTATCGAAAGTCATATTGTCTCCTTTTTTGCGCCCGCATGGGGCGCGCCGCGCGCCCCATGCGGGCGCTTGCGTTTGGCGCCCCGTGCGGGCGCCCTCCGCACCGAAGCGGGCGGCGCGGTCTTTTCTGCTATCATATCATGAACGGCAAAAAATTGCAAATACTTTTCCCATGCGAAAGTTTTTCCTTGTGTTGGCCCTTGCGGGCTGCCTTGTATTTTCGGGCTGCGATGTCCGCGAGATGTCCTCCCTCAAAGAGATCTCCCTGCCCTATGCGGGGGAGTATTTCTGTCAAAGCCTCACCCTGGGCGGAAAGGATGTGCTGCCCTACTTTGAACGGGCGGTTTTAACGTTGGAACGCGACGGGAGCTTTTCCCTTGCCTACAAAAGAGCGGGCGGCGGCGAGGGCGGTGTTTCGGGCGCGTACCGCATCGACGAAGAGGCGGGGCGCATCTATTTGCGGGTGCGCGGCGCGGAAGGGGAGAGCGAGCGCGGCTTCCCTTACGAAAACGGGCGAATTTTCCTGGAGATGACCGTTTTGGGCAGGCTGCTTTGCGCCGAATTTGCGCCCGCGCCTTAAATTCGCGGCAAAATCATAGAACATACGTTTGTATTTTTGCACGGGGTGTGCTATAATGGGGGCATGGAAGCGTTGGGACCCATTCGCCTCACCCGCGATCAGGAGGAGGCTGCCGCCCTCATCGAGGAGTGGTTTTTACACCTTTCCAACCAAATATTCGTTCTCTGCGGCTATGCGGGCACGGGGAAGACGTACCTTGTCGATCACGTCGTGCGCGCGCTGGGGCTCAAAGCGGGGGAGAGCGCCGTGTTCGTCACGCCGACGGGCAAGGCGGCCTCCGTTTTGCTGCGCGCGGGCACGCCCGCAGGCACGCTGCACAGCCTCATCTATACGCTCGAAGAGGAAGTGGAGGTCAACGAGGACGGCGAAGTCGTCTCCGAACGCTTTCTTCGCTTCGTGCGGCGGGAGAAGATCCCGCAGGAGATCAGGCTCATCGTCGTGGACGAGACGTCGATGGTCTCCGACGAGATGCTCAAAGATCTTCTCTCGTACGGCGTCAAGTGCCTTTTCTGCGGCGACCCCGCGCAGCTGCCGCCCGTCGGAGGGAGCAATACGCTGCTTTCCATGCCCTGCTGCACGCTGACGCAGATCGTGCGGCAGGAGGAGAACGATCCCATCGTGCGGCTCGCGGCGATGGCGCGGGCGGGGCAGCATATCCCAATCGGGGAGTACGGCGAGCACGCCGTCGTCATCTCGGCGCGCGATTTCGGGGAGAAGGAGCGGGCGCGGCTCTTTCCGAAGGCCGATCAGATCATCGCGGGCACCAACCGCACGCGGGCGCGCATCAATGCGGATACGAGGCGGTACTTGGGCATCTCGCCCGATGCAAAGCTCCCCATCGACGGCGAAAAGCTCATCTGCACGCTGAACAATTGGAGCAAGGCGCTCGATAAGGATAAGACCTTCCACCTCGTCAACGGCATCATCGGCAAGTGCTACAACGTGCGCGAGCAGCAGGATGGGCTCTTACAGCTCGACTTTCAGGCGGACTTTCTGCCCGACGTGTGCCGCGATCTCCCCGCCGACGCGGGCATCTTTACGGAGGGGCAGTACTTCCACGGCTACGGCGACAAGGCGTGCCTGCTCGAAAGCGGCGTGCTCGTGCATGAGCGCAATGCAGCGATGCTGCGGCGCTTCAAGGTGCGGCGGGAGGATACCATCGACCGCTTTGAATTTGCCTATGCCGTCACCTGCCACAAGGCGCAGGGGTCGGAGTACGACTTTGTCATCGTCTTCGACGAGTCGCGCTTCTTCGAGGACAGTTCGCGCTGGCTGTATACCGCCATCACGCGGGCAAAGAAGAAGCTCATCATCGTGAGATAGGCGGTTTGGAAGTTGGCGCGCCCGCGCCGCGAAAGAGGGGCGGCGCGGGCGCGCGCAGGAGGAAGAAATGAAATTTCCATACAAGAGAGTGCTCGTTTTGGGGAACGGGGGCGCGGGGAAGTCGACCTTCGCGCGGGCGATGGGGGAACGGTTCTCCCTGCCCGTCGTCCATCTCGATCGGATCTGGTGGCTGCCCGGGTGGGTGAACCGCAGCCGCGAGGAGTTCGACGAGCTTCTTGCGCGCGAGCTGGATAAGCCCGCGTGGGTGATGGACGGCAATTACGAGCGCACCCTTTCCTGGCGTTTATGCTATGCCGAGGCGGCGGTGTTTTTGGATCTTTCCGCCGAGGAGTGCCTTGCACGCGTGCGGGCGCGCGCCGAGGCGTACCGCGGCAGGACGCGCCCCGATATGACGGAGGGCTGCGAGGAGCGGCTCGACGAAGAATTTGAGACGTGGATCGAAACGTATGCGGACGAGACGCGCGGCAAGGTGCTCCGCGCCGTGCAGGCGTCGGGGGTGCCGCTCTTTGCCTTTCCTTCGCGCGAGGAGGCTTGGGCGTGGCTGGAAGGCTTCGATCGGCAATGAGATCTGAGGAAAAGGAAAATAGGAAGCGGCGGCGCGCCCGAGAGGGCGCGCCGCCGCGTATTTTTTGCAAAGACCTTATTATTTGTCCTCGGAGGGCGCGGGAGACTGTTCCGAATCCGCCGTCTCTGCTGCGGGCAGGGGAGCGGGGGCGCTCTTTATCAGTTTGCGGAGGGTGAAGATCATCGTGAGGAAGCTTGCAAGCCCTCCGATGAGGTTGGAGACGGGCTCGGCGATGAACACGCCGTTGACGCCGAGCGCGCCGATGCGGGGCAGCAGAAGGGTGAGCGGCACGACGATGATGATCTTGCGGAAGAGCGAAAAGAACACCGCCTGTTTCGCCTTGCCGAGCCCGACGAAGGTGCTCTGCCCCGTGAATTGGAACGCCATGAAGAAGAAGCCGAAGAAATACAGGTGCATGGCGGGCACGCCGAGGTCGAGGAGCTCCGTGTCCTCAACGAAGATAGAAAGGAGCGGGCGCGGGAACAGGAAGAGGATGAGCCACACGAGCGCCATGTAGACGATGCCGATGACCGCCGTGAACGCCATCGCGTTCCAGATGCGCTTATATTGCCCTGCGCCCAAGTTGTAGCCGATGACGGGCTGCGAGGCGTTCGTCAGCCCCTGAATGGGCAGGGAGACGACGTCGCGCAGGGAGTTGAGCGCCGTCATGATGCCGATATACATATCGCCGAGCATGACGCCGCCCACGCTCTTCAAGGTCGCGTTGCAGGCGATCTGCACGGCTCCGTTGGAGGCGTTCATCACAAAGCCCGTCGTGCCGAGCGCCACGATGCTCTTGAGGATCCGCGCTTCGGGCTTGAAATACTGTTTTTTAAGGCGGAGCGTCGTCTTCTTCCCGCAGAGGAAGAGCAGCACCCACGCCGCCGAAACTGCCTGCGAAAGGACGGTCGCGATGGCGGCGCCCTTGACGCCGAGCCCGAAGGTGAAGATGAAGAGAGGGTCGAGCGCGATGTTGACGACCGCCCCTGCCGCCACCGTTATCATGCCGTACTTGGTGTAGCCCTGTACGTTGATGAAGCCGTTCATGCCCGTTGAAAGCATCACGAGCGGCGTGCCGATGAGATAGATGTTGAGGTACTCTGCGGCGTAGGGGTACGTTGCGTCGCTCGCGCCGAAGAGATAGAGGATGGGCTTCATGAGGGGATAGCACAGCGCCATCACGAGGAGGGAACAGCCAAGCAGTGCCGTGAAGGTGTTGCCCATGATCTTTTCGGCGTGCGCCGTCTCGTGGCGGCCTCTGTCGATGGAGCAGAGGGGCGCGCCGCCCGTGCCGAAGAGGTTGGTGAAGGCGAGGACGAGCGTCACGATGGGGAAGGTGAGCCCCAGCCCCGTGAAAGCGTTCGCGGAATCTTCGGGGAGATGCCCGATATAGATGCGGTCGACAAGGTTGTAGAGCATCTGCACGAGCATGGCAACGGTCATCGGCACGGCGAGCCGCACGATGTGTTTTCTGACGCTTCCCTTTGAGAAGTCGTTTTTGATGTCGTCTGTTGTTGTCATAGTCAAAATTCGGGTGGGCCTCGCTTGCTGCCGGGAATATCGGGCAGCGTGCCTTCGCCCTCGGCGGGCTTTGCGCCCGGGCGGGGAGCCTTATGCGGATATTGTAGCACGGACGGGGGAGAATGTCAAGGAGGGACCCTCGGGCGAATGGGGCGCGCTTCGACGCGAACGAGGGAAATTTGCGAAAAACCCTTTACATGGGGGCGATTTTGGTATATAATAAGAAAGAGTGAAATTCAGCAAAGGAGGTGGTGCAGATGCGGATCGTCTATGAACATTGGGCGTATATCTTCAAAAATCTGTGGTTTATTCTGCCCTTTGCCGTCATCCCTGCGCTCTTTCTTTCCCTTTCGATGGACTACGGCGCCATCGAAGCGTTCTGGCGGGGGCTCTTTTCGGGGGACTTTGTCACCGAGTGGTTCGATATCTTCTGTGCGTGGAGCCTCTTCGGTTTCGGCAGCGTGCTCGATATCATCTATGCCGTCTGCGGCATCGTGTGCATACTCGTCTTCATGTCGCTCACTTTGGCGTTCGTCGAAAAACATATGCGTATCGGCAAGCGCACGTTAAGCGGCATCCTCTCGCAGCTGCGCGGCGTGTTCCCGCCCGTCTGCGGCATGATGCTCTTCATCTTCGTGCTCTATGAGGTCTGGGCGCTCGTCCTTTCCGCGATGCTCTATTCCATCGTATCGACGGGTTCGGCGGCGGCAGTCATTGCGGTCTCCCTGCTCGTCATCCTCGTCTTTTTGGGGGCGCTGCTCTATCTCATTTCCCTCATCTATCTCTGTCTGCCGGGGATGCAGATGACGGGCCTCGGTCCCATGCAGTCGCTGCTCTATTCCTATCGCCTGATGGTGGGCGTGCGCGGGAAGCTACTTTTGTCCCTTCTTATGTCTTTCGCGCCCGCGGGGCTCATCATCTGGGGGGCATCCTTCCTGCCCGAAGCCGCTTCCGTCCTCATCGGGCTCGTGCTCTTCACCTTCCTCTTCATGAGCTACTGCGTCCGCATGGAGACGTTTTACTTCGAAACGGATAAGCTCGACCGGGAAGACCTTCTTTTGAGTTACAGGGAGCTTTGATATGGCGATCAAACGTGCATTACGACTTCTTACCGATAACTTCGGCAATGTATTCAAACTGCTCTTATACCGCCTCGTGATGGGGGCGCTCTTTGTGGGGCTTTCTTACTTTATCCTCGATCTGGGGCTGAGGAGCCTTCTCGAAGGGGAGGAGATGAAGGGCGTTCTCACGATGTTGGGCGAGTTCTTCGAAGCGCTCTTTTCGGGTGATGTCACTTATCTGACGTCTTTCCGGGAGAGCTTCGAGGGGGCTTTGAAGGCGCTCGGTGCGGCATTTATCGCCGACCTCGGCTCCATCATCGGGTCGTTTGCGGGCGTTGTCGTGCTCTATCTTATTTTCCGCTTCCTGAACGGCATCGCGACCTTCGGCATGATGGGCATCTGTTTCGACAGGATGTCTACCTTCGGCAAGACGAGCTTTTCCGCGGCGTACTTTGAGCATCTGGGCAGGGCGGTGCGCTATCACCTGCTGTATGTGCCGCTTTCCTTCGTCTATGACGTGTTGTCGCTCGTCCTGTGCTGGTTTTTCTTCTTCTACACCCCTTCGGCGATCGGGGGAACGAGCGTTCTGACGGTGCTTTTGGGGCTTTCGCTCACCGTTGCCGTCTATATCGTACTGCAGGCGCTCAAGATGACGCTCATCTCTTCCTGGATGCCCTATGCGGTGGAAAACAGGCAGGTGCTCAACGGCCTGAAGGACAGTCTCGCGCTGAAGGGAAAATTTACGCGGCGCTTCGTGAGCTATCTCATTGCCATCTATCTTATGGTCGTCATCAACGTCGTGTGCGGGTTCTGCACGCTGGGGAGCTTCTTCCTCATCACGCTGCCCGCAAGCGCCATCTATCTTCTTTGGCTGCAGCTCGTCATCTACTATCACGAGAACGGCCGCAAGTACTATCTCCACGCGCGCAAAGTGGTGGGAGACGCCGAGGCGATGCCCGTCGAAAGCGAGATCGACATCGACCTCGAGAGCTAAATGAGTCACTATTTCAGGGGGATCAACGGCCCTTCGGGTGCCGAATAAGGAGTTTGATATGAATTATCGTGAAAATTATCAGAGCTGGCTGAACGATGCGCGCCTTCCCGAGGCGTGCAGGGAGGAACTCCTTGCCATCAAGGACGACGAAAAGGCGATCGAGTACCGCTTCGGCGGCGAGCTCGAGTTCGGCACCGCGGGGATGCGCGGCATCATCGGCTGCGGCATGAACATGATGAACGTCTTTACCGTTATGCGCGCGACGCAGGGCCTTTCCATGTATATCAAGACGCTCTCGCCCGAAGAACAGGCGCGCGGCGTCGTCATTTCCTACGATACGAGAAGGAACAGCCGCCTCTTTGCCGAAAAGGCCGCTTCCGTGCTTGCGAAGAACGGCATCAAGGCGTATCTTTTCGACGACGTGCACCCCGTGCCCATGCTCTCGTACGCCGTCAGATACTTAAAGACCATCGCGGGCATCATGATCACGGCGTCGCACAATCCCAAGGAATACAACGGCTATAAGGTGTACGGCGAGGACGGCGCGCAGATGTCCCCCGAAGCGACCGCCATCGTCGTCAAGTACATCGAAGAGATCAAAGATTATCTCTCCGTCACGGGGGACGATGAGAGCCCGCTCATTCAGAGCGTTCCCAAGGAAGTGGACGAGACGTACATCGAGGAGCTTTCCAAGCTCACCCTCTCCAAAGAGGCGGTCGAAAAGTGCGGGAAGGACTTGAAGCTCGTCTACACCCCCGTCCACGGCAGCGGCTATGTGCCCGTCATGACCATCTTGAAGAAGCTGGGCATCAACGTCACCGTCGTCGAGGAACAGACCGTCAAAGATACCGAATTTTCCACCGTCAAGGTGCCCAACCCCGAGTTCAAGGAGACGCTCTCGATGGGCATCGACCTTGCGAATAAGATCAAGGCGGACGTCGTGTTCGGCACCGACCCCGATTCCGACCGCCTCGGCGTCGCCGTCAAAGACGACAAGGGCGAGTTCGTCGCGCTCTCGGGCAACCAGGTGGGCATTCTGCTGCTCGACTATATCCTCACCCGCCTGAAAGAAGAGAACGCGCTGCCTAAGAACGCCGCCGTCGTCAAGTCCTTCGTTTCGACGGGCATGGCAAAGGCGATCTGCGATGATTTCGGCGTCGCACTCTTCGAAACGCCCGTCGGCTTCAAGTTCATCGGCGAAAAGATCAAGCAGTGGGAACAGGACGGCTCGCACACCTATGTGTTCGGGTTCGAGGAGTCGTGCGGGTACCTGCGCGGCACCCACGCGCGCGACAAGGACGCCGTCGTCGCCTCCATGCTCTGCGCCGAGATGGTCTGCTATTACACCTACATCGGCAAGACGGTCTGGGGCAGGTTGCAGGAAATTTACGCAAAGTACGGCTTCGTGCTCGATAAGAACATCTCCATCCAGTATTCCGGCCTCAACGCCATGAAGGAGATGAACGCCGTCGTCGACGCGCTCAAGACGGCGAAAGTGGAGCGCTTCGGCTCGCTCGAAGCGGAAGCCGTGCGCGATTATTCCTCCTCCGTCCGCCGCGACAGGGAGGGGAAGGAGTCGCATATCGACATTCCCAAGTGCAACTGCGTCTACTACGAACTTCAGGGCGGTTCCTTCGTCTGCGTGCGCCCTTCCGGCACCGAGCCCAAGCTCAAGATCTATTTCTCCATCCGCGCCAAGGACGAGGCGGCGGCAGAGGCAGAGCTTGCAAAGTGCAAGGCTTCCGTCGAGGCGCTGCTTGCAAGCGTAAAGTAACGATTGATTTTTCTGGGCGCCGCCCGCGGCCCAAAGCCGCGGGCGGCGCCTCCGCATTGTCCGCCGCGGCCGCGGCGGACGGAAAAACGCGCCGATCCCGCCGTTCTCTGCTGCGGTCGGCTGCTTGGAAGGCCGCACGGACTGCGTTTGGCGCGGGAGGAAGGGCATGATCTATCTCAAAGATCTCAGGCAGGGGAGGCTCCTCTATGAGGCGCTCGATTCGGATATCCGCCTCGGCATCCTCGAGGAATTGCTGCAAAAGGGGGAGCTCAACCTCGCCTATTTTGCAAAGACGTTCCGCGTCTCCAACGGGGCGATCACGGCGCACATCAAAAAGCTCCGCGAGGCGGGGCTCATCGAGATCACGACCTCTTCGGGCAGGCGCGGCACGCAGAAGATCTGCCGCCTCGCCGCCGATAAGATCGTCATCGACATTTTAAGCAGCATACAGACGGAGGGCAGGGTGGAGAGCGCGCACATCGACATCGGCCACTATGTGAGTTACGACATCCATCCGACCTGCGGCATCGCGACGGCCGAAAAGCCCGTCGGCCGCTTCGACGAGCCCTCCTGTTTTTCCTATCCCGAGCGCATCAAAGCGGGCATCCTGTGGTTTTCGTGGGGGCACGTCGAGTACCTCATCCCCAACTATTTGACGCCCGAGTCCGAGCTCCTCGAATTGCAGTTTTCCATGGAGCTCGCGAGCGAGGCGCCCGGTTATGCCGCCTACTACCCGAGCGACATCCACTTTGCCGTCAACGGGCATGAGCTGGGGTACTTCAAGAGCCGCGGCGAGTACAACGACCGTGCGGGGAGCTGCAACCCCGCCTGGTGGGGCGGGAACCTCGGCCAATACGGCAAGAAGGTGCTCGTCGTCGTCAACCGCTCGGGAAGCTATATCTCCGGTCTGAAAATATCCGATACGACGCTTTCCGATCTCGCCCTCAAGGCGGGCGATCAGATCCGTTTCCGTATCTTTGTCCCCGAAGACGCCGTCCACCGCGGGGGCGTCACGCTCTTCGGGCGCGGCTTCGGAGATTACGATGAGGGGATCGTGTGCAACTTCGTCTGCAAATAGCGGAAAATACGGCCTGCCTTCGGGCGGGCAAACGAGAACGGGAGGAAAGTGCCGATGCAGGCAGGGATCTCTACGGCCACGCTCTTCGTGCGCCGCAACAACGAGGATGCGCTCGCGCTCTTCAAGCAGTGGGGCGTTTCGGTATGCGAAGTGTTTCTCACCTCTTTCTGCGAATACGAGCCCGCCTTCGCGCGGCTGTGTGCGGAGAGGAAGGGGGATGTGAAGGTGCATTCCGTACACGTCCTCAATACGCAGTTCGAGCCGCAGCTCTATGCACAGCATCCGCGCGTCGTGGGGGATGCGTTTGCGCTCCTGCGCCGCACGATGGAGTGCGCAAATCTTCTCGGGGCAAAGTATTACACCTTTCACGGCCTGGCGCGGATCAAACGCACCTTCCGCGAAGATCTGCCGCGGTCGGGCGAACAGACGCGGGAGATCGCCGCAGTCTGCGAACGCTACGGCGTTTCCCTCTGTTACGAGAACGTGGAGTGGGCGCTCTATAACCGCCCCGGCGTCTTTTCCGTATTGAAGGAGCATTGCCCCGCGCTTTTGGGGGTGCTCGATCTCAAACAGGCGCGCATCACGGGCTACGACTATTTCGACTATCTCAAGGAGATCGGCCCCTCCCTTTCGCACGTCCATGTCAGCGACGTCACGGCGGAGGGCAGGATGTGCCTGCCCGGGCAGGGCGTGACAGATTTTCCTCTGCTCCTCAAAAGGCTGCGCGGCGTCGGGTTTGACGGACCGCTCTTCATCGAAAACTATTCGGGCGACTTCGGGAAGGAGGAGGAACTGAGGGCTTCCTACGAGTGGCTCGGAAACGTCATCGAGCACAGCAGGTGACGTGCGCCCCGCGGGAACGCGCGAAAAGGGGCGGCTTCTTCGCCTTTCTCTTGGAAAAAGGGCGCAAATAGGAGGGAAAAAGTGCTCGTTCGCGGCGCAAAAAAATTGACAAGGCGGGTAAAGTCTGCTATAATGGGCAGGCAACTTGAAAAAAGGGCAAATAAGTGCTGCGGCGAAGGAGGGTTGAATCAGGATGTCTACCATCAGAGTCGGCGATAACGAGAATCTCGAAAGCGCATTGCGCCGTTTTAAGAGAAAGTGCTCCCGCGACGGCATCATCGGGGATCTCCGCAAGAAGGAGTTCTACGAAAAGCCTTCCGTGAAAAAGAGAAAGAAGGCGGAAGCAGCCAGAAAGAGAAGCAGAAACTAAGGATAAGAACCGTAACGGAAGTTACGGTTTTTTTCTTGCAGAAAATGTCGAAATCGGGAGAAAAATAGCGAAACGGAGATAAAAACATGGAGCGGACGTTGAAATCGCTTGCAAAAGAGGCCAAAGCGCGCATGAAGAAGGGGTTCTGGAGGCAGTGCGAGGAGGAACTCGACGCGCATTTGAAGGACGCACGCGAGCAGGGGATCAGCGAAAGCAGGATGGAACGCTACTTCAAGGGCAAGGTCGCGGGGCACATCAAGGGCGAAGCGCCCGACGAGTTTTATCTCAAAGTCAAAAAGCTGCTCCTCGAAGAGGGGGAAGTGTCGGACGCCATCGGGCGTCTCACCGACAAGGAGTATTATGCGACGCTCTCGTACGCCGAAAAGCAGCGCTATACGTTGGAGCTTTCGGAAAAGTATTTGAAGGCGTTGGAGCGCTTCAAGCGGGAGGAGCAGTTCGAGAGAAGAAAGCAAAGTAAACCGCAGGGCTGAGCCTTTGCCGGGGCGGGAGCGGTTTTCGACGCTTGTTTGAGCTGCGTCCAATCGCTTGTCGAAACGCGGCGGATATGATATAATATCCTCCATGAACGTTTTGGATCTGAACGAAGAACAACGGCTGCCCGTCGAGACGACGGAGGGGGCCGTTCTGGTGCTCGCGGGGGCGGGCAGCGGCAAGACGCGCGTCCTGACGGCGCGCATTGCCCACCTCGTGGGGGATATGGGAGTTCCGCCCGAAAATATCCTTGCCATCACCTTCACCAACAAGGCGGCGAACGAGATGAAGGAGCGCCTTTCCGCCATCGCCGATACGCGGCGGATGTGGGTGAGCACCATCCACTCCATGTGCGTGCGCATTCTGAGGATGTACGCCGAGCGCAGGGGGCTCACGCAGAACTTTTCCATCTATTCCGAGCAGGAGCGCTCCGCCGTCATCAAGCAGGCCTTCAAGGAGCTGAACTTCGAAGAGGACAGCCTCTTGAAGAGCATCAAGTGGCATATCTCCAACGCCAAGATGCTGGGGCTTTCCCCTTCGGAGTACGCCGCGCAGCACTGCGCGGAGCGCAACGTCGAAGAGGCGGTGAAGGTCTACGAAAAGTACGATGCGCACTTAAAGCAGAACAACGCGCTCGACTTTGACGACCTTCTCTCCGAAGCGCGCGCGCTGCTCGCTTCCGATCAAGAGGCGCGGGAATACCTTGCGGGCAAGTTCCGCTATATCCACGTCGACGAATTTCAGGATACCAACGCCGTGCAGTTCGACATCGTCAAGATGCTCGCGAGCGTGCACGGGAACCTCTTCGTGGTGGGCGACGACGATCAGTCCATTTACGGCTGGCGGGGGGCGCAGATCGAGAATATCCTGCACTTCGAGCGCACCTATCCGAGCGCTAAGACCTTCAAATTGCAGCAGAACTACCGCTCGACAAAGGCCATCCTCTCGCTTGCGAACGCCTCCATCGCGCACAACCTCAACCGCAAGGGCAAGAAGCTGTGGACGGAGAACGAGGAAGGAGCAAAGCCCGTGTGGTACGAATCGGACGAGGAGACGGGCGAGGCGCTGTATGCGGTGCGGCTCATCGCGGAGCTCAGGCGGGAGGGCTACAAGCTCTCCGACTTTGCCGTGCTCATGCGCATCAACGCGCTCACACGCTCGTTTGAGCAGGAATTCACCAAGTACGGCATCTCCTACAAGGTGTTCGGCGGCTTCCGCTTCTTCGAACGCAAGGAGATTAAGGACGCGCTCGCTTATCTTCGCCTCATCGCGAACCCGTTCGACAGCGAGGCCGTTTCGCGCATCATCAACGTGCCGCGGCGGGGCATCGGCGAAAAGACGATGGAGACGCTGCGTGCCTATGCGGAAAGAGAGGAGCTCTCCCTCTACGACGCCGTTCTCGACTGCGGCCTTCTCCCCCTCGGCGAGGCGGTGAAAAGTAAGCTCCGCGCCTTCGGGAAGTATATCAAAGACCTCGTCATCTTAGCGCAGGAAGCGCCCGTCAACGAGCTGTGCAATACCTTGATGGAAACTTCGGGCATGAAGGAGATGTATCTCGACGGCACGGACGAAGGGGCGGCGAAGCGGGCGAATTTAGACGAATTCTTAAATTCCGTCGAAGAGTTCGTGCGCCTCAACCCCGAGGCGACGCTCTCCGACTACTTGCAGCAGATCACCCTCTATTCGGACACCGACGAGATGGACGAGGACGACTATGTGACCATCGCCACCATCCACGCCGTCAAGGGGCTGGAATTCCGCTGCGTGTTCCTGTGCGGGCTGGAAGAGAACATCATGCCCACCTCGCGCGCGCAGGACGATCCCGCCGCGCTCGAAGAGGAGAGGCGGCTCATGTATGTCGCCATCACGCGGGCGCGGGAAAAGCTGTGGCTCACGCGCAGCCGCTCGCGCTATCTCTACGGCAAACGCGAGCCCACCGTGCGTTCGGAATTTGTGGACGAGCTCAAGGACGAGCTGGGCATCGAGGACGTCAAGGCGCGCTACTCGGGCGACTACGGCGACTATGGCGAGGGCTACGGCTCTTACGGCGCGGGCGGCGGATACGGCGCGCGGCGCTCGTCGGGGTACGGCTCTTACGGCGGCTGCGGCAATTCCGCACCGAGGCGGGTGGGGCGCGCTTCCGACGAAGACGAGGGCGCTTACCGCACCTTCGGCAGCGGCAGCAGGCCGCAAAGGAGCGCCGCAAAGAGCGTGCCTTCCGCAAAAAAGGAGCCCGTGCGCTTCGGCAACGTGGGCGCCCGCCCCGCTCCTGCGGGAACGGCCGCCGCGGCGAGCGGGCAGGGGGGCGGAAAAGCGGGCGCCGATCTTTCGCGCTTTCAAGAGGGCGCGCGGGTGCGGCATCCCCGCTTCGGCGACGGCGTCATCACGGGCGTGCGCGGCGCGGGCGGCAACCTCATCGTCACCGTCCGCTTCGAGAAGGCGGGGAATAAGGATTTGGCGGCGGCGCTGGCGCCTCTCGAAGTCCTCCTTTGAAAAGGGTCTGCGGCGCAATACTTTGTCGCCCTTACGCACGGCTGCGGTCACTTACGCCCTGTAAGCTCCCTTGCCGTTTGCGCGGGCTCCTCGTCTTGCTTGCATCTCCTTTCCAAAGGTTCGCTTGGGCGAAGGGCGGCGGAAATTCATTTCAGGTAACATATCATGAACGAACGTATGAAGGAACTCGTCGGGATCCTCAACCGATGGGCATATGAATACTATGTGCTGGACGCGCCCTCGGTGGAGGACCGCGAGTACGACAGGCTCTACGACGAACTGCGCGAGCTCGAGCGGACGACGGGCGTCGTGCTGCCCGATTCCCCCACGCGGCGGGTGGGCGGCGAGCCCGTCAAGGAGTTCGAACGGCACAAACACATCGCGCGGCTGTATAGTCTCGATAAGGCGGTCTCGGAAGACGAGCTTGCCGCCTTCTTCACGCGTGTTCAAAAGACCGCGCAGCCTACCTACACCGTCGAATACAAGTTCGACGGGCTCACGATGTGCCTCACCTACAAAAACGGCGCTTTTGTGTGCGCCTCCACGCGCGGCAACGGCGTCGAGGGGGAGGACGTCACCGCGCAGGCGCTCACGCTGCACAGCTTCCCGCTCTCCATTTCCTACAAAGGCACGCTCGAAGTGCGCGGCGAGGCGGTGATGCGGCTCTCCGTCCTCGAACAGTACAACCGCGAGCACCCCGACGAGCCCCTGAAGAACGCCCGCAACGCGGCGGCGGGGGCGATCCGCAACCTCGACCCCAAACAGACGGCGCTCCGCCGCCCCGAAATTTTGTTCTACGACGTCAACTATATGTCGGACGGCATGCCCGCCTCGCAGGAAGAGGCGATGGCGTTCTTGAAACAAGAGGGCTTTCAGACGTACCCCTTCTTCAAAGTGTGTAAAACTTCCGACGAGGTGCAGGAAGCCATCGACGAGATCGAAGTGGAGCGAAAAAAGATCGACGTTTTGACGGACGGCGCCGTCGTCAAGGTCAACGAGGAGCGCGTGCGCGAGGAGCTCGGCTATACCGATAAGTTCCCGCGCTGGGCGATCGCCTATAAATTCGAGGCGGAGGAGGCGGAGACCACCGTGAAAAACGTCTTCTGGCAGGTGGGGCGGACGGGCAAGCTCACCCCCCTTGCCGAAGTGGAGCCCGTCGAGCTTGCGGGCGCGACCGTGCGCCGCGCGACGCTCAACAATTACGGCGACCTCACGAAGAAGGACGTCAAAGTCAATTCCCGCGTGCTCATCCGCCGCTCCAACGAGGTCATCCCCGAAATTTTAGGGGCGGTCTCCCATACCGAGGGGAGCGTGCCCGTCGGAAAACCGTCCGTCTGCCCCTACTGCGGCAGCCCCGTGCGCGAAGCGGGCGCGAATCTCTTTTGCTCCAACGAAAGCTGTCCGCCCCGCATCGTGCAGAAGCTCGCGCATTTCTGCTCCAAGAACGCGATGGACGTCGAGGGGCTCTCCGAACAGACGCTTTCCCTTTTGTTCGAAAAGCGCGGCGTCAAGAACTTTTCCGATCTCTATGCCCTCACCGAAGAGAGCTTTGAAGGGCTCGAAGGCTTCCGCGAGAAGAAGATCAAAAATTTACTCTCCGCCATCGAAAAGAGCAAGCATATCCCGCTCGACCGCTTTTTGTATGCGCTCGGCATCGAGGGCATCGGGCGCGTGGCGGCGAGAGACCTCGCGGCATTCGGTTCGGTGGAGGAAGTCGCCGCCCGCACGAAGGAGGAGCTTCTTGCCCTCGAAAACGTGGGCGAAGTGACGGCGAACGCCATTTTAAGCTACTTTGCAAACGAGGAAAACCGCGCGGAACTTGCCCGTCTGAAGGGAGCAGGCGTTGCGCCCTACACCGAGCGGCGGGTGACGGAAGGCGTGTTCGCGGGGGAGAGCGTCGTTCTCACAGGTACGCTCTCTTCGATGGGCCGCAGCGAGGCGCAGAAGCGCATCGAGGCTTTGGGCGGCGTCTGCCAGAGCAGCGTCACCGCAAAGACGACGCTCGTCGTCGCGGGCGAAAAGGCGGGCAGCAAGCTCGACAAGGCGAGAAAGCTGAATATCCCCGTCATCTCGGAAGAAGAATTCTTGAAGCGATTGGGCTGAGGGCGCCCTCTGCCGCCCGAAGCGAACGAGCCCCCGCCGCGCGTTTCCCGCGCGGCGGGGGCGTTTTTCTTTCTCAAACCGCATTATCTTTGCAAAAAGCACTTGAAAAAACGGCGCGTTCGTGCTATAATGAGCTATCGTAGAAAAATCGGCGTATTGTCGATGCGGAGGCAGGATCGGGATGTACAGCATGACGGGCTTCGGAAAGGGAGAATACCGCGAGGGGGGACTTTGCGTCACCGTCGAACTGAAGTCGGTCAACAACCGCTTTTTGGATCTTGCCGTCAAGTGCCCGCACGCGCTCGCGCCCTACGAAGAGGACGTGCGCGCCCTGCTTCGTTCCCGCTTTGCGCGCGGCCGCATCGACGTCTTCGTGAGCATGACAGACCTGAGGGAGAAGCCCAAGACCCCGCGCGTCGACTTTGCGCTCGCCGAAGGGTATATAAGCGCCTCCAAAGCACTGTCGGAGCGTTTTCCCGAAGCGGAGAACGACGTTTCGCTCGCCTTTTTGCTGCGTCTTCCCGATGTGGTGCGCTTCGAAGAGGAAGAGGGCGAGGACGGAGCCTTGAGACCCGCCCTGCTTGCGGCGGCGGAGAAGGCGGCGGACGCGCTTTCCGCGATGCGCCGTGCCGAGGGCGAACGCCTGAAAGAGGACGTTCTGAAACGGGGGAAGGAGATATCTTCCCTTCGCGACGCCATTTCCGTGCGCGCGCCCCTCGTCGCCGAAGAGTACAGAAAAAAGCTCACCGAGCGCATGAACGACTATTTGGGCGGCAAGGTGGACGAGACGCGCATCTTAACGGAAGCCGCGCTCTTTGCCGATAAATGCAGCATCGACGAGGAGCTTACCCGTCTGAGCTCGCACATCAAGGAACTGTTCCGCATCGCAGAAGAGGAGACGGTGGGAAGAAAACTCGACTTCCTCATCCAGGAATTCAACCGCGAGTGCAACACCGTGTGCAGCAAGAGCAACGACGCGGAGATCACGGCGCTCGCGCTCAGGATGAAGAACGAGATCGAAAAGGTGCGCGAACAGATCCAGAATCTGGAATAAGGCGCAGGATACACTATGGAGCACAGGCTTTACATCATCTCCGGCCCTTCGGGGGTCGGCAAGGGAACGCTCGTCAAGGAGCTTTTGAAGCTCGACGAAAATTTGGCGCTCTCGATCTCCTGCACGACGCGGAAGCCCCGCGCGGGGGAAAAAGACGGCGTCGATTACTTCTTTCTGACGAGGGACGAATTTCTGCGCCGCGTCGAAGCGGACGGTTTTTTGGAGTACGACGAGCACTTCGGCAACTATTACGGCACGCCCAAAGACTTCGTGCGCGAGCAGATGAAGGAAAAATCGGTCATTTTGGAGATCGACGTCGTGGGGGCGCTCAACGTGCAGAAGCGCTGCGGGGCGGAATTTTCCCCCGTGCTCATCCTCGTCGTCCCGCCCGATGAAGAGACGCTCCTCCGCCGCCTCGAAGGCAGGGCCTCGGAGGACGAGGACGCCTTAAGAGAACGGCTCGCCCGTGCAAGATATGAGCTCTCGCTCAAAGATCAGTATGACTATGTCGTCGTCAACGACGATCTCAAGGAGACGGCAGCCCGCCTTCACGAGATCATCCTGGCGGAGAATGCGAAATAAAGTGAAAGGAGACGGACTATGATCAATGAACCTTCGGTAGATGCACTCGTCAGAAAACTCGGCTCGGAAGAAAATCCCGTCAGCCGCTATGAACTTTGCGTGGTCGTTGCGAAGCGCACCCGTCAGATCATCGAACAGATGCAGGCGACGGGAGTCACCGAACTCCCCGGCAAGCAGAAGGAGATCGTCCTTGCCTGCCAGGAGATCATGAACGGCAAAGTACACATTTCAAGGGACTGAGCTCCCCGAACGCCCCGTTCTCAGACGGGGCAATTTCCTATTTTTAAGGACGCAAGGAGGAAGAGATGGTCGCAGAGGTGATCGTTGACATCGCGCACAGCGAAGTGGACCGCGTCTTCGACTATCTTTGCGGGGACGAGGTGTGCGCAGGGATGCGCGTCACCGTTCCCTTTGCAAGGAGCGTGACGACGGGGATCGTCATGCGCGTCAAAGAAGAGAGCGAACTCCCGCCCGAAAAATTAAAGCGCGTTCTGCGCGTTTTGGACGAACTGCCCGCCCTCAACGAGGAGTGCCTTGCGCTTGCCGAAAAGCTCGCGCGGCGCTACCGCTGCCCGAAGGCGCTCGTGCTGCGGCTCTTTCTGCCCGCCGAAATGCGCACGGGAAAGGTCTCCGAGCGCTTGAAGTCGGTCGTCTCCTTTGAAGGAGACATCGGGCTCATCCCGCCCCGCGCGAAGCGGCAGAGAGAACTTGCCGAGTTTTTATCTTCCCGCGGCGAGGCGGACCTTACCGCCCTCCGCGAAGCGTTCGGCTCCGCCGTCAAGGGGCTCGAAGAGCGGGGGATGCTGCACATCGAAAAGCGGCGCGTCTTCCGCGACCCTTACGAACGGCTGCAAAAATCGGCGCCTCTCCGCCCGCTCACGCCCGCGCAGGAGGACGCCGTCCATACGATAGAAAGGACGCAAAAGACGGTCACGCTCATCCACGGCGTCACGGGGAGCGGCAAGACGGAGATCTATCTCACCCTCATCGCCCATGCCTTAGAGGAGGGGAAGAGCGCCATCTTTCTGGTGCCGGAAATTTCGCTGACGCCGCAGATGTTCTCGCAGCTGCGCGCCCGCTTTCAGATGAGCTGCGCCATCCTGCACAGCGGGCTTTCGGCGGGGGAGCGCTTCGACGAATGGGAGCGCCTGCGCTCGGGAGAAGCCAGGATCGCCATCGGGGCGCGCTCCGCGGTGTTCGCGCCGCTGGAACATATCGGCGTCATCGTCATCGACGAGGAGCACGACGGCAGCTATTCTTCCGAGAGCTCCCCGCGCTACAATACCTTCGATATCGCTTATCTTCGGGCGAAGCACAACGGCTGCAAGCTGGTTTTGGGCAGCGCGACGCCCTCCGTCGAGACGTACCGCCGCGCGAAAGAGGGAGAGTTCGAGCTCATCACCCTCACGGAGCGCATCAACCGCCGCCCCATGCCCGAGGTGCATCTCGTCGATATGCGGAGAGAAGTCAAGCGGGGCAACCCTTCTCCCTTTTCGGCGGCTTTGAGAGAGCGCCTCGAGACCTGTCTCGAAAAGGGCGACCAGGCCATTTTGTTTCTGAACCGCAGGGGATATTCGCAGACGGTCATCTGCCGCGACTGCGGGTATGTCGCAAAATGCGAACACTGCGACGTCTCGCTCACCTATCACAGCGAGGAAAACTGCCTCAAATGCCACTACTGCGGCACGAAGTACCATATGCTCTCCGCCTGCCCTCAGTGCGGGGGCGTGCATATCAACTATGTCGGCACAGGGACCCAGCGCGTGGAACGCGAGCTCAAAAAGCTGTATCCCGAAGCGCGCATTCTGCGCATGGACAACGATACGACGAGCGGCAAGGAAGGGCATCTCAAAATTTTGCAGCGCTTTGCCGCCAGAGAGGCGGATATCCTCGTCGGCACGCAGATGGTCGCCAAGGGGCACGATTTCCCCAACGTGACGCTCGTCGGGATCCTCGATGCGGATATGAGCCTGCACTTCCCCGATTACAGGAGCGGGGAGCGCACCTTTCAGCTCGTTACGCAGGTCGCGGGCAGGAGCGGCAGGGCGGAGAACAGGGGGGAAGTCGTCTTGCAGACGTACGACCCCGACAACTACATCCTGCGCTTTGCGGCGTCTTACGATTACGAGGGCTTTTACGAGCACGAAGTGGGCATGCGCGCCGCGATGGCGTTCCCGCCCTTTGCGCGCATCGTCCGCGTGATGGTGACGGCGGAAGAGGACAAGCTCGCCCTCGCCGCGCTCAAAGCGGTGTATGAAAAATTGCAGCGGGTGTATGCCGAAGATTCGGAAAAGTTCCTGTTCTTCAACAAGATGCACGCGCCCGTCAAGCGCATCCAGAATAAATTCCGCTATCAGGTGCTCATGCGCCTGACGGACGGCAGCCCTCTTCCCCGCATCTATGAGATCGCGGCGGAGGAGAATACAAAGGAAGTATTGGTCTATGTCGAGGAAAATCCCGGCAATTTAAGTTGAGGAGGAGACTATGATCCGCGAGATCGTGCAATTGGGAGACAAGGTGCTGCGCGAAACGTGCGCGCCCGTGGAAAAGTTCGACGAGGAGCTTTGGGTGC
This sequence comes from uncultured Clostridia bacterium, assembly GCA_944354535.1. Taxonomy (GTDB): domain Bacteria; phylum Bacillota; class Clostridia; order Christensenellales; family Borkfalkiaceae; genus Gallimonas. The sequence continues at coordinate 34,355 of CALVPY010000011.1, read as the reverse complement.
TCCTCGACGACATGAAGGAGACGTTGAAGAAGGCGCAGGGCGCAGGGCTCGCCGCCCCGCAGGTGGGGGTGCCCGTGCGCGCCGTCGTCGTCGACGTCGAAGAGGGGTTTTTTGAGTTTATCAACCCCGTGTTCGTGTGGCAGAAGGGGGAGCAGACGGGCCCCGAAGGCTGCCTTTCCGTACGCGGGAAGGAGGGGGTCGTCACCCGCCCTTCCAAAGTGAAGATCGTGTATAGAGACAGGAAGGGCAACCGCTGCTCGCTCGTCGCGCACGACTTCTTTGCGCGCGCCGTCTGCCATGAAATAGACCATCTCGACGGCATCATCTATATCGATAAGGCTGTGCGCGTGTACGACGAGGAGGACTGATGAAGCTCATCTTTGCGGGGACGCCCGACTTTGCCGTCTTTCCCCTTGAAAAGCTGCATTCCGCGTTCGGCGTCGCCGCCGTTCTGACGCAGCCCGACCGCCCGCAGGGCAGAAAGGGCATTTTAACGCCGCCCCCCGTCAAGCAGGCGGCGCTCGCGCTCGGCATTCCCGTGCTGCAGCCCGAAAGCTTAAAGCGCGATCCCTCCGTCCTCTTTCAGGCGGGCGGGGCGCTGCTCGTCACCTGCGCTTACGGGCAAATTTTGACGCAGGAAGTGCTCGATCTCTACCCGATGGGCGTATGGAACGTACACGCGAGCCTGCTCCCTTCCTACCGCGGTGCGGCGCCCATTCCGCGCGTCATCATGGACGGCTGCCGCGAGACGGGCGTTACCATCATGAAGACGGATATCGGCCTCGATACGGGCGACATCTTCTTGCAGGAGCGCTGCCCCGTCTATGACGAGGACACGGCGGATGCGCTTGCAAAACGGCTCTCTTCGCTGGGTGCGGAGCTCATCGTCAAGGCGGTGCGGCGCATCCTCGAAGGGGATGTTTCGCTCACGCCGCAGGGCGAGGGCTTTGTGTGCAAAAAAGTCGTGCGCACGCAGGTGGACTTTGCAAAGAGCGCGCGCGAAGTTTCCTGCCTCATCCGCGGGCTTTCGCCTGCGCCGCTTGCTTTCGGCACCTGCCACGGGCATATGCTCAACTTCTACTTCGCTTCCGAGGAAAAAACGGAGAGCGATGCTCCCTTCGGCACCGTGCTTTCGGCGACTCCCAAGGGCGGGCTCGTGATAAAGTGCGGGGAAGGGGCGGTGCGCGTTGCGGAAGTACAGCCCGCAGGCGGCAAGAGGATGAGCGTCCGCGACTTCCTCAACGGCAATAAACTCAAAGAGGGGATGCGTTTTGACCAACCCGTTTTATGACCCGTACCGCGTCCTTTTGAAGGTGTACGGCGAGGGGGCGCGGCTCAAACTCGCTCTTTCGGGCACTGACCTCGAAGAGATCAATCGCGCCCGCACCGTCAAAACGGTGTATGGCGTTCTGGAGCATGAGCAATATCTTTCCCGCTGCATTGCGGCGTTTGCCCAAAAGTCGCCCAAGCAGAGCGTGCGCGTGCTCTTAAAAATTGCACTTTATAACCTTATCTATCTCGAAAAGCCGCGCTACTACGTTGCAGATACCGCCGTGGAGCTTATAAAAAAGCTCGGCAAAGGCGGCATGGCGGGCTTTGTCAATGCCTTTTTGCGCAAGTTCGACGAAGGCAAGGTCACTCTTCCCGAAGGCGAGGAAGGGCTTGCCGTCCGCTCCAACTATCCGCTGTTTGCCGTCCGCCGTATTCTGAAGGAGTACGGGGCGCGGGCGGAGAGTATCCTGTTTGCAAAGAGCTGCGGCGTCACCGTGCGCTTCGTGCGCGGGGAGGAGAACTATCTTTCCCGCCCGCATGAAGAGACGCCCTTCCCGCACGTTTATATCTTCCCGCATTTCGTGCGCGACGAAGGGTTCGATCGCGGGGACTACACCTTTCAGTCGGTGGGGTCCGTCGCCATCTGTTCGGTCGTGGAGCCCTGCGAAGAGCTGCTCGACGCCTGCGCGGCGCCCGGCGGAAAGAGCGTGCTGCTTTCCGGGAAGTGCGCCCGCGTGACGGCCTCTGAACTGCACGCGCACCGCACGGCGCTCATCCAAAGTTACTGCGCCCGCATGGGTGCGGAGAACGTGAGGGCGGAGACGGGCGATTCCTCTGTCTTCCGCCCCGAATGGGAAAACGCATTTGACGGCGTTTTGTGCGACGTCCCCTGTTCCGGGCTCGGCACGCTGGCGGAGAACCCCGACCTTGCCCTCCACAAAGAGGAAGGCGGCTTAGAAAGTCTCAACGCGGCGCAGCGCGCCATCCTTTGGAACTGTTCGCGCTATGTGAAGGCGGGCGGGCATTTGTATTATTCGACGTGTTCTCTCCTCCGGGAGGAGAACGATCATATCGTGGGGGCGTTTTTGAAGGCGCATCCCGCATTTGAAGTGTGTGCGGCGGACTGCCCGCTCCCGCATGAGAGGACGAAGTACGGGCTGCAGTTTCTGCCCGATACCGCCTTCGGGGCGGGGTTTTACGTCGCAAAACTCAGGAGGAAGGCATGAAGGAGATCTTGCAGGATTTCTCGCCCCAAGAATTGGAAGCGCTCGTCCTCGAGTACGGCGAACAGAAGTTCCGCGCCAAACAGATCTTTCAGGGGCTCATGCAGGGGAAGAAGCTTTCCGAACTTCCCGTCCCCGCCTCCTTACGCGAAAAACTTTTGGAGCGCTTCGAAGACGAGCCCGTGCGCATCCGGGAGGTGTTCACCTCTTCTGACGGCACGAAGAAATACCTCTTCGCCCTTGCGGACGGCAACCTCATCGAGGGCGTCCTCATGCAGTATAAATACGGCGCGACGCAGTGCGTTTCGACGCAGGTTGGCTGCCGCATGGGGTGCAAGTTCTGCGCTTCTACCTTAAACGGGCTTATCCGCAACCTGACGGCGGGGGAGATCCTTTCCGAGATCCTTGTCGTCAACCGCGCGGAGGGCGGCACGCTCAAGGACCGCGCCGTGCACAACGTCGTGCTCATGGGCAGCGGCGAACCCTTCGATAATTACGACAACGTCGTCAGATTTTTACGCCTTCTCACGATGGAGGGCGGCATCCACATCAGCGCGCGCAATGTCAGCCTTTCGACGTGCGGCCTCGTGCCCAGGATGCTCGCCTTTGCAAAGGAGGGCATCCCGCTCAATCTGACGGTCTCTTTGCACGCCTCGACAGACGAGGAGCGCGCCCGCACCATGCCCGTTGCGAACGCCTACAAGATCGCCGACATCCTGAACGCGTGCGACGTGTATTTCAAAGAGACGGGGAGACGGTATATCTTCGAATACAGCCTCATCGGCGGCGAAAACAGCGACGAAAAGCACGCCCACGCCCTTGCGGCGCTTTTGAAAGGGCGGCCCTGCCATGTCAATCTCATCCGCCTCAACGAGGTCAAGGAGCGTTCCTTGAAGACGGTGACGGAAAAGGACGCCTACCGCTTTTTGGGGATGCTCGAAAAAGAGGGCATTTCGGCGACCCTCCGCCGCAGCATGGGAAACGACATCGGCGGCGCTTGCGGCCAATTGAGGGCGAGTTACCTCAAAGAACAGGAAAGTAAGGAATAGTTTTGAGGCGGGAGTTTCAGTGGGGCTTAGGCCGCGGAGCGACGACGATGTCAAAAAGGGCTCCCGAAAACATTGCGGAGCAAGGTTTTTGGGAAGAGGAGCCGCAAGCCGAGGGAAGCAAGCCGCGAGAGAAGCGAGCGGCGGGCGAAACGGGCTTTGCGGCGACGAGGCGGCGCCTGCGGCCAATTGAGGGCGAGTTACCTCAAAGAACAGGAAAGTAAGGAATAGTTTTGAGGCGGGAGTTTCAGTGGGGCTTAGGCCGCGGAGCGACGACGATGTCAAAAAGGGCTCCCGAAAACATTGCGGAGCAAGGTTTTTGGGAAGAGGAGCCGCAAGCCGAGGGAAGCAAGCCGCGAGGGAAGCGAGCGGCGGGCGAAACGGGCTTTGCGGCGACGAGGAGGAGCCTGCGGGCAATTAAGGGCGAGTTACTTGGAAAATCACGGGAATAAGGAAGAGCCGTAAAGCAAGGCTTTCAGAGACCCGATGTGGGTTGCGTATCGATAAAAATCGGCGAAATGCCGTAAAAAGCGGTGTTTGCCGCAATATAGTTTGAGGGCTGATCATGCTAAAAGTCAAAGTTGCACCGTCCATCCTGGCGGGAGACTTCGCCCGCATGGGCGAGACGGTCAAAAAACTCGAAGAAAACGGGGCAGATTATATCCACTGCGACGTGATGGACGGAAATTTTGTGCCGGCCATCACCTTCGGCGATCAGATGGTCCGTCATATCCGCCCGTACACCTCCCTTCCGCTCGACTGTCACTTAATGGTTCTGCGGCCGGAAACGCGGCTCGAAGGGTTTGCGCAGGCGGGCGCCGGTCTGGTGAGCGTCCATGCGGAAGTGTGCCGCGAGAACATGGTGCAGGTGCTGCGCCTTATCAGGAGCTTCGGAATGAAGGCTTCCGCGGTCATCAATCCCGATACGCCCGTCGAGCGCATCTTCGATGCGGTGGAGGATGCCGATATGCTGCTCCTCATGAGCGTATTTCCCGGCAGGGGCGGTCAGCGCTTCATCCCCGAGACGCTGAAAAAGATCGAACGGCTGCGCTCCTTCTGCATCCGTGCGGGCAAGCCCGAACTCGATATCGAAGTGGACGGCGGCATCACGGAAGAGAACGTGAAGGACGTCATCTCCGCGGGTGCGAACGTCATCGTCGCGGGGAGCACGGTGTTCCGTTCGAGCGACATGAAGGCGACCATTGCGAGGCTGAGGGGAGAATGAAAGCGGTCATCTTACTTAACGGGGAACCTTATCGCGGCGTCATTGCGGCAGAGGGGGCTTACGTCTATTGCTGCGACGGGGCGTATAAGTGGGCGAAGGACAGAGTGCGCATCGACGAGAACCTCGGGGATTTCGATTCGCTCGGCGTCATTCCGACCCCTGCGCCCAAAGAGATCTATCCTTCCGAAAAGAACGAGACGGACGGCGAGATCGCCCTGCACCGTGCCATCGCGGCGGGGGCGGCGAGCATCACCATCTACGGCGGAGGAGGGGCGCGGGAGGATCATTTCCTCGGAAATTTACACCTTCTCTATGCCGCGCACAAAAAGGGCGTGCGCGCCGAGATGATCACCAACTATTCGCGCATCTTTGCGGGCGAGGGGCTCATCTCCCTCGACGGCTGCAAAGGGAAGACGCTCTCCGTGCTGCCCTTCGGGGGCGACGTGTGCGTCAAGGAGAGCGGCGGGCTCAAATATCCCCTGCACGAGCTTGAGCTGTGCTACGGGACGACGCGCGGCATCTCCAACATCGCCCTCGAGGACGAAGCGTATCTGCTCTCCGAGGGGACGGTGCTCATCATGATCGATGAGGAGGCGGTATGAAGTATCGGTATTGCGATATGCACTGCGACACGCTGACTGCGGAGGGGAACTTGCAGGCGACCTTCGAGCGGCACAAGGCGGGCGGGTGCTATTTACAGTGTTTTGCGGCGTTTTTGTTTCAGCCCGACGGCTCGCTCTATCGCCGCGCCCTTTCCGCGTTCGATAAGTTCGACGGCTGGTGCAAAGAATACGGGCTCAACCGCGTGGGGCGGTTTTCCGACCTCAAAGAGAATGCGGTGAACGCCGTACTCACGGTGGAAGAGGGCGCCGCCATCGAAGGGGACTTGAAAAAGCTCGACGAATTTTATGCGCGCGGCGTGCGCATGATGACGCTCACCTGGAACTTTGCGAACAGGCTGGGCTATCCCAATCTTTCCGACTACACGGGGGCGGACGCCCTCCCCAATGCGCGCGAAGGGGCGCGGGGGCTCACCGAATTCGGCGTTTCCGTCGTGCAGCACATGAAGGAGCTCCATATGATCGTGGACGTCTCGCACGGGAGCGACGCGTTGGTGCGGGACGTGAAGGAAGTGCTGAAAGATACCCCCTTCGTGGCGAGCCATTCGGACGCCGCGTCCGTTTTTGACTGCCCGCGCAATTTACGGGACGACGAGATCAGGGCGATCGCCGAGAGCGGCGGCGTCATCGGGCTCAATTTCTGCGCCGATTTTCTTTCCGAAGATAAGTCGAAAGAGGGGCAGCGGGCGGCAGCGCTCGCCCATGCGAAGGCCATCCTGAATGCGGGCGGCGAGGACGTTCTCGCGCTCGGGAGCGATTTCGACGGCATCCCCGAGAACGCATTTCTGCGCTCTCCCGCCGATGTGCCGCAGCTGCTTTCCGACTTTGAACGGGAGTTCGGGGCGCGCGTCACCGAGAAGATCGCAAAGGATAACTTTTTGCGGGTGTTCCGCACGGTGTGCGGATAATATCGGAGAATACGGAAGGCGCGGCGGCTTGCCTTTTATGGCAAGCCGCCGCGCCGATCTTTATTGCGCCCGCCGCGGCAGCAGCCGCGGCGGGCGCGTTCTTATTTTTTCGGGACGTGGGCTTTTTTCCATGCCTTGATCTCTTCGAGGCGCTCCTTGAACGCAGCCTCTCGTCCTTCCTCGGTGGGGCGGTAGTACGTCTTTCCGGCAAGGGAATCGGGCAGGCACTGCATCGAAGAGAGCTTATCTTCGGTGTCGTGCGCATAGATATAGCCCTTGCCGTAGTCGAGCTCCTTCATGAGCCTGGTGGGCGCGTTGCGGATGACGAGGGGCACGGGCTCTGCGAGCATGGTCAAAGCGTCCTTTTTTGCCGCTTCGTACGCCATGTAGAGGGCGTTGGACTTGGGGGCGAGCGACATGTAGACGACGGCTTCCGTGAGGTGGACGGAGCATTCGGGCATCCCGATGAGCCTGCACGCTTCAAATGCGGCGACAGAGAGGCGCAGCGCCTGCGGGTCGGCAAGCCCCACGTCCTCCGAGGCAAAGCGGGTCACGCGGCGGGCGATGTAGATGGGGTCTTCGCCCGCTTCCAGCATGCGCGCCAGCCAGTAGACGGCGGCGTCGGGGTCGGAATTGCGCATGGACTTGTGCAGCGCCGAGATGAGGTTGTAGTGCTCCTCGCCCGTCTTGTCGTAGAGAAGGGACTTTCTCGACGTGCACTGTTCGATGGTCTCGTCCGTTACGGTGACGGCGCCCTTTTCGTCCACGTCGCCGTTGAGGACCGCCATCTCGAGCGTGGAGAGGGCGCTTCGCGCATCCCCGTTCGCAAAGGCGGCGACAAGCTCCAGCGCGCTCTCTTCGATCGTGATGAGCTGTCCGCCGAAGCCGCGCTCGTCCGAAAGAGCGTGTTTCAAGAGTTTCACGAGGTCTTCCTGCTTCAACGCCTGCAGGACGAACACCTTGCAGCGCGAAAGCAGCGCCCCGTTGACTTCAAAGGAGGGATTCTCCGTCGTCGCGCCGATGAGGATGATGCTGCCCTTTTCGACATAGGGCAGGAATGCGTCCTGCTGCGCCTTGTTGAAGCGGTGGATCTCGTCGACGAAGAGGATGGTCTTTTCGCCGAATCTTCGTGCGTTTTCCGCCTCGTTCATCACTTGTTTGATCTCTTTGATGCCGCTCGTCACGGCGGAAAAGTCGATGAACTTCGCTTTCGTCCTCCGCGCGATGATGCGGGCGAGCGTCGTTTTCCCCACGCCGGGCGGGCCCCAGAAGATCATGGAGCCCACCTGGTCGTTTTCGATGATGCGGCGCAGCACCTTCCCCTTGCCGAGAAGGTGCTCCTGCCCGAAAAATTCGTCGAGATCGCGCGGGCGCAGGCGGGCGGCGAGCGGTTCGGAAGAGGGCTGTTCGAAGATGGTCGGCTGATAGCTCATAGTTGTCCTCCCGATATAAGTTTAGCGCGAAACGGGGCGGTTGTCAAGAGGGAAAAGAGCGCGAAAAAACGGTCTCCCGAAAGGAGACCGCATTTCTCGGTTGAAAAAGCAACGAAAGGGCTTATACGCGCTCGATCTTGTTGCTCTTGAGGCATCTTGCGCAGACGTAGTCATTGACGACCTTGCCGTCCTTGACGTAGGAAACCTTCTGCACGTTTGCCTGGAACGTCCTGCGGGTCTTGCGGTTGGAGTGGCTGACGTTGTTGCCCGACGTCTGGCCCTTTCCGCACACACTGCATACTCTCGACATGATCTCCACCTCCGATGGGTCTATTCCACGAATTTTGCACGCGGAAAGCCTCCGCGCGGTCATCAATGGCAATATGATAGCATTTCTGCGCAAAAAAAGCAATAAAAAAGGGGGAGCAAAGGGCAAAAATTTTAGGGAAAGGAGGAAAAATTTTTCAATAACGCTTGCAAAAATCTGATTTATGGGGTAGAATATTACTGTTAAGTTTAGGAGAGCATTATGTCTGTATCAACGAGCAATGCCTATGGTAAAATTTCCATTTCCGACCTTGCGATCGCGAAGGTCGCCTCCCGTGCTGCCATCGAGAGCTACGGGATCGTGGATACCGTTGCGCACCGTTTTACCGATACGCTCGCCGAACTGCTCGGAAAGGACGCTGGGGGGAAAGGCGTTCGCGTGGCTACGTCCGGGAACCGCATCTTCATCGATGTGTATGTGCTCATCAAGTACGGTGTTTCCATTGAGGCGGTCGCCGAATCTCTGAAAGAGGCCATCAAGTACAAGGTGGAAAAATTCACGGGTATGATCGTGGATACGGTGAACGTCAACGTGATGGGCCTCAAAATTTAGCCTTTCGCCGCTTCGGCGGCGTGTCTGCGCAGGGGGGAACCTTTCTGCGCGGTTTCTGCTTTGCAGCATTCTTGCCGATGGGGCGAAAGTGACGCCTCCGTTCGGCGATCATCCCATAGCGGAAGTGTAAGGAGTCTCTCATGCAAAAAACGATCAACTGTGCGACGTTCCGGAAAATGGTCCTGGTCGGCGCAAAAATGTTGGAAAATAATCGGGCGAAGGTAGACGCGCTCAACGTCTTCCCCGTACCCGACGGCGATACGGGAACGAATATGTCCCTCACCATGCAGTCGGCGGTGAAGGAACTTTCCATGACTTCCTCCAATACCTTTATGGAGGTTTGCGACTGCGTTTCCAAGGGGGCGCTGCGCGGGGCGCGCGGCAATTCGGGCGTCATCCTTTCGCAGATCTTCCGCGGCATCTGTACGGTGCTCCGTGTGAGCAAGCCCGAAGTCGATACCCGCACCTTCGCCAAAGCGATGGAGCAGGGTACCAAAGTTGCCTATAATGCCGTCTCTATCCCGAAGGAAGGCACCATCCTCACCGTCGTTCGCTATATGAGCGAATTCGCCGTCAAAAATGCGGGCAAATTCAAAGATTTTGAGACGTTCCTTCCCGCCGTCATCGCCGAGGGCGACAGGGCGCTCGCCATGACCCCCGAGCTTCTCCCCGTCCTCAAGAAGGCGGGCGTCGTCGACTCGGGCGGCGTGGGGCTCATGACGATCATGCGCGGCTTCCAGGCCGCCGTCATGGGGGAGGAAGTCGCCTCCGATATCCAGACCGAGGCCGTCCAGCAGGCGGCGGAGGCCGAGTTCGGCGACAATTCCGACATCATCAGCATGGATCTCGGCGATATCCAGTTCGCCTACTGCACGGAGTTCTTCGTCATCAACTTAAAAAAGAGCACGACGCTTGCCGATATCGATAAGCTCAGGGAAAATCTGATGGGCATCGGCGACAGCGTCATCTGCATCGGCGATCTCGAGATGATCAAGGTGCACGTCCATACCAACAGCCCCGGCGTCGCCCTCACTTATGCTCTCGAGCTGGGCGAGCTCGACAGGCCCAAGATCGAGAATATGCTCGAACAGAACCGCGCTCTGAAGGCCAAGATCGAGGCGGAAAAGAAAGATCAGGGCATGCTCGCCATCTGCGCGGGCGAAGGCATCCGCGACATCTTCAAGGATCTCTTCGTCGACCGCGTCATCGAAGGCGGCCAGACGATGAACCCCTCCGCTTCCGACATTGCGACCGCGGTGCAGAAGATCAATGCGGAGAACGTGTTCGTCTTCCCCAACAACAAGAACATCATTCTGGCGGCGGAGCAGGCGAAGGCGCTCGTCGACAACCGCACCATCCACGTCATCCCCACCAAGAACGTGCCGCAGGGTTTTGCGGCGGCGCTCTCGTTCAGCCCCGAGGCCAGCCTCGAGGAGAACAAGACCAACATGATCCACGCGCTCGACAACGTCAAGGCAGGTCAGGTGACGCACGCCGTGAGGACGACCAACGTCAACGGCTTCTCCATCACCGAGGGCGACATCATCGGCCTCGACGACAAAAAGATCCTCGCAAAGAGCAACTCCATCGACGAGACGGTGCTCACGCTCCTCGAAAAGCTCAAAGAAGATCAGCACGAGGTCATCACTCTCTACTACGGCGAGGGCGTGACGGAAGAGGACGCGAAGGCGCTTTCCGAGAAGGTGCAGGAGGCGTTCCCCGACTGCGACGTCGACTATCACTTCGGCGGCCAGCCCGTATATTATTACCTCCTTTCCCTGGAGTGAGAAGTGCGGGGTAGAAATTCCTTGATAAAATTATTTTGAGATCTGAAAAATTTCCCCGCGGCGAAGATCGAGCCGCGGGGTTTGCGTATCGGCGGGAAGCGCGGCCCTTGGCGGCCATTGAAAGAGCCCCGGGGCGGGGCTTTGAAAGGAGACGGCCGCGGTTGAAAGGAGGAGGAAATGGAGCTCACCCAAGTGAAGGGCATTGCGGAAAAGCGCGCAAAGGAACTCAATAAGCTCGGCGTCTTTACGGCGGAAGATCTCGTCCGCTACTATCCGCGCACCTATCTCGATATGACGAACCGCGTCTCGGTGCGTGAGGTTTTGAACAACGATACAGCGCTCATCGCGGCGCGCATCACCTACATCGAGCCCATGCGTTACACGGGGCGGGTCAGGTTCCTGCGGGCGCACCTTGAACAGGACGGCGACGTGTTCACCGCCGTCTGGTTCAATATGCCCTACCTTGCCAAGACGCTCAAAGAGGGGGAATACCTCTTTTACGGGCGGGTGCAGAACAAATACGGGCAGGTGTCGCTCGTCAACCCGACGTTCGAGCCGATGGCGGTCAACGCGCGGCTCAAGGGCCTCGTGCCCGTCTATCCCCTGAGATCGCCGCTCACGCAGCGGGCGGTGCGCACGGCGGTGCAGGCGGCGCTTCGCGCGGTCTCCCCCCCGTCCGTCATCCCCGCGGAGCTCGTGCAGAGGTATGGGCTCGCCTCTCTTGCGTGGGCGTACCGTACCATCCACGCGCCCATGACCGAAGAGGAGCGCCTCAAAGCTTCGGAGCGCATCGCGCTCGAAGAATATTTCACGCTCGTTTCGGCGTTCAAGCTCATCAAGGGCGATAAGAATGAGGCGCGGTCGGTGCGTTATTCGGTGACGGAAGCCGACGTTGCTCAATTCATGAGAAGCTTTTCTTTTGAATTTACAAAAGGTCAGAGCGCAGCGGTACGGGCGATCTATGAGGATGTGAAAGGCCCTTCCCGCATGAACAGGCTGCTGCAGGGCGACGTCGGGAGCGGGAAAACGGCGGTGGCGCTCACGGGCATCTATATGGCTGTCAAGAGCGGGCATCAGGCAGTGTATCTCTCTCCGACCGAAGTGCTGGCAGCGCAGAACGAGCTCCTGTTGCGGAAGATGTTCCCCGAGTATCGCGTGGGGTATCTTTCGGGTGCGAGCACGGCGCAGGAAAAGAGGGCGGTCAAGGCGGCGCTGAAGGCGGGAGAGATCGATATCCTCTGCGGCACGCACGCCGTGCTGCAGGGGGACGTGCATTTTTGTGATCTTGCCTTCTGCGTGTGCGATGAGCAGCACCGCTTCGGCGTGGCGCAGCGCAACGCCCTCAGCGAGAAGGGGGTGAGCCCCGATGTGCTCGTCATGTCGGCAACGCCCATCCCGCGCACCCTTTCGCTCATCTTTTACGGCGACCTCGACATTACGACCATCCCCGATAAGCCCGGGGGGCGGCAGGAGATCACGACGGCGATCGTCCCCTTGCGCAAGTATGACGATATGCTGGAGTATGTGCGAAAATCGGTGAAGGCGGGGCGACAGGCGTACTTTGTCTGCGCCAAGATCGAAGACGACGAAGGGCAGGTGACGTCAGTCACCGAGCTTTATGAAGAGCTTCGCGCGCGGATGCCCGATGTGCGGTTCGCCCTTCTTCACGGGAAGATGAAGGATAAGGACAAGACGTCGGTGATGACGGCGTTCAAACGGGGCGAGTATGACTGCCTCGTCTCGACGACGGTGATCGAAGTGGGCGTCGACGTACCGAATGCGACCATCATGTCCATTCTGAATGCCGAGCGGTTCGGGCTCTCGCAGCTGCATCAGCTGCGCGGCCGCGTGGGACGGGGGAGCGACAAGAGCTGGTGCTTCTTGCTCGTGGGTTCGGAGAGCGAGACGGCGGTCGAGCGCCTGCGCATCCTGAAGGGGACTTCGGACGGGTTCAAGCTCGCCGAAAAGGATTTGGAGCTTCGCGGCAGCGGCGATTTCTTCGGAACGCGCCAGAGCGGAAAGTTTTTGAGTGAGATCAAACACTTAAAGTATTCTTCGAGCGTCATCTTCCTTGCCAAGAAGCTTTCGGATGAGGCGTTTGAGCGGCATCTCAACTATGAAGGCATCAAAAAGGCTGCAATGGAGAAATATGAGAGCTTGAAAGACGTCGTCCTCAACTGATGGGGGAGTTTTGTTGGGCGCGCTGTTTTCGTCGGGAAAACAGCGCGTTTTTTATTTACAGATCGCATTTTTTGGCATTTTGCGTAGTAATATGTGTGTCATAATAGATACTATGTCTGTCATAAATCATATACTATGCCTGACATACTAATATAATTTTTTACAAATTGCCATAAAAAAACCCACCCTCGCGGGTGGGGAGTTTCAGATATTCAGACGAGCGCCATCAGAACGATAAAAGAGATGATCGCCATCAGGATGGCAAGCAGGGCGCAGCCGAGATTGATGAGGTTGATCAGCTTATCGAGTGCCTTCTTTTCGCTCTTCGTGTAACCGATGAGGCTCAATAGGACGCCTCCGATGCCGAGATAGAGGAGGAGCGTCGCGAGCGTCGTCGGCATATTCTTGGCTAAGAATACAATATCAAAGATAAAGAAGATCGCCGACAGCGCGGAGAGCAGCAGCGCCGTGATCGTACACGGGTGCATTTTTTCCGGCAGCAAGAGGGCTTCCTTCTTTTTTGTTTGAGTTTCTCTCTTGATCTCTGTCCCGCAGTCGGGGCATTTTACGCTGTCGTCCGGGATCTCTTTTCCGCAGTTGCTGCAAAACATGGCGTTTCTCCTTTTTTTCTCTATGTTATCACGCGGGGAGCAGATTGTCAAGAGTTTGGTAAAATTTCCTATCCGCTTTCCGGGCGATTTGTTTGACTTTTGCCTTTCTTTGGTATAATATAGTTAGACGATCGCTTTCGGGCCTGTATTGGATTCGATTGCAAGCGGAATTCGTCGGATGCACGTCGGAGGCTCGGCTCCGTAAAAACGGAATTTTTCTAAATGCTGATAAAAAAAGCAGAAGATCTGTCGCTGCTCGTGCAACTCGCCGTGTAGCGCTTGCGGCCTAACTTTTTAGGCTCCGTCTCCTTTCGTTTGCCCACGGGCGAAAACGAGGCGTCAATCAAGTGGGGAACTCTCTGCGGCGGCTGACTTCCCCTGCCGCAGGGCGATCTTCGGAAGTATGTGTGCGGAAAGGTCGTCGGTGAACTTTTCGTGCGCGAGATCGATCGCCGACTAAGCGTGTAGTATCCGCGGAGGAACCTTGTAAGACCGCAGTTCGATTCTGCGCAGGTCCACCAAAATGAGACGGGAGGCAAACGGCCTCCCGTTTTCATTTTGTGCGCTTGACTGAGCGAACTGCCTCAGTTCGCCCCGCCGCTCGCGGCGGCACGAGCGAAATCACGCCCATCTGAAACCGAACCGCCCCTCCCGCGAAGTATTCTGCGCAGGTCCACCAAAATGAGACGGGAGGCAAACGGCCTCCCGTTTTCATTTTGTGCGCCTGACGGAACAAACTGCCTCAGTTCGCCCCGCCGCTCGCGGCGGCACGAGCGAAATCACGCCCATCTGAAACCGAACCGCCCCTCCCGCGAAGTATTCTGCGCAGGTCCACCAAAATGAGACGGGAGGCAAACGGCCTCCCGTTTTCATTTTGTGCGCCTGACGGAACAAACTGCCTCAGTTCGCCCCGCCGCTCGCGGCGGCATGAGCGAATGTGAGCCCGAAAAAAATATACACGCCTCTCCCGTGAAGTATCCTGCTCCGCCGCGATCAGAAGATCATGTGCATCCTTTTTTTCTGTAATGTGGAATATGTGGAATTATGTTGAAATGCTGCCTTTCAGGGCGGGGTTTTTGTTTGTGAATTTTTATATCCGGCGTTATTTTTTCTCTGGACGTTCAGAGGAAAAGAACAGGAGCGGGAAGGCGGAAAATAATTCATTTTTTGCACAACTTTTCCAAAAAATCGGTATACTTGTGATAGTTTTCTGTTGATATATGCGTTGCAATGGGTTGTGCGATGTGATATAATGAATACACTCGGAAATGTGATTTCCGATAAAAACTTGATAAATTTTTTAGGGGCGCGCCCCTATCTGTTCCCGCTCCCGCGGGAACAGATAAAAAACTTTAATGGAAAGAACGAAACGGATCTTCCCGTCACTGCAGGGAAATGGGGACGATCCGATTCGGAATAGAAGGAGGAAAAATGATGAAAAAACTCAAGCAGATCGCAGTTGTGCTGATCGCCGCCGTCCTGTCGATGGCGGGCCTTACGGCGTGCGGCGGAAACGAAGAGGACGATGCGCGCAGAGAACAGGCGCGCGTGAAGCTCACGTTTCTGACGCCGCTCAACCTCATCAACGAGGAAACGATGCAGCAGACGGTATATGACTTCAATGAGGCGTACGAAGGCAAGATCCACGTCACCCTCGTGGACGATGCGGGCGGCACGGCTCTGACGCAGCTCGGGACGCAGGATTCCGCGCCCGACATCGTCAACCTCGGCGAAAAGCAGTTCAAGACGGCGGTCGATTCCGAATATCTTGCGCCGCTCGACGAGTTCCTTGCGGGGTCGGAGACGGTCTCGGAGGACGATCTTTGGGAAAATGCCGTCGAGCGTTTCCGTTACGACAGCGGCAGTGCGGCGACGCCCGGCAAGGCGGGCGGGGACGCCACGCTCTATGCGCTTCCCGCCGAGAACAATCCCGTCGTCGTCTACTATAACGTCGATTGGTTCGAGGAGGAGGGCGTCAACATCATCTCCGTCGCGGAGGATGAGCTGCCCGAAGGGATTCTTCCGCACGGTTATTATGAGTACACCGATGCGAACAAGCCCGCGGGCGTCGATTGGGTCAAGACGGGGGATGTCTATCGCGTCTTCAACAATCAGATCCCGATGAATTGGGAGGAAGTCATGCAGCTCGGCACTATCTTTACCGACATCGTGGGCGACAACAACTCCTCTAACCGCTACGGCTTCATGTCGGAGTGGTGGTTCTCGTGGGGATGGTCGGTCGGCGGCGACTGCATCCAGCTCGGCTTTACGGACGGCGTGAACAGCGCGGAGGGCAGCGTCCTTCCCAACCGCTACGGGTTCTCTCTCAACGATCAGGGAAAGAACATCCTCGTCACGAAGGACGGCGTCTCCGTCAACGGAACGACGTACAACGCGGGCGATATCCTCTCTTATAAGGACAGGACGTATGTCGAAGATCACGCGGGCGACGCCGAAGTGAAGGCGCTGCTCGGCGACGATACGCTCTACGATGAACTGCCCTCCATGCGCGAGGCGTTCGAGGCGTTCCTCAGTATCTCCATGACGACGGGAACGCGCGTTGCGCCCAAGCCCAGCGAACTCTCCGGTACCGACTACAACTCCATGTTCGGAAACGGGCAGATCGCGATGCTCGCGCAGGAGACTTTCTCTTCCTATACGCTCGGCGACTATGCGGAAGGATATTTTGAATGGGACGTCGCGCCCATGCCGCAGTACCGCGTCTATAACGACGACGGCACGTTGAAGGAAGTCAACGAAACGCCCGTCACGGGCAAAAAGGCGACGCACAGCACGCTCTCGTGCTATGCCATCTCCGCTTACTCCACGCACAAGGAGGAGGCCTGGACGTTCATCGAGTATCTGCTGAGCGACGAAGTGCAGAACGAGATCGCCGACCTCGGCTCTCCCGCAGGCGTGCCCGCCGTCAAGAGCGTTGCAAACAGCAGCCGCTATCTCGAATCGACGGCGCAGTATACGGCAAAGAACAAGGCGGTGCTTCTGGAAGCTTCCGAATACGCCCTGTACGGCGACTGGGGTTATCTGGAGACGGATATGTGGATCAACCAGTGGCAGGGGCGCCTCAACGAGGCGGGCGGCGTCCGCGACGGCAAGACGACGCTCGACGAATTCTTTGCGGAAGTGACGGGCAGGACGAACAACGCGCTCGCGTCGCTCTACGCAAGAAAGATCGGCGATTAAGGGGGGGAGGATATGCAACGATCTCCCGCTGTAACGGGTGAGGCCGCTGTACGGGAAGAGGAGGAACGCACGCTCTCTTCCCTGCAGCCGTCCCGCAAAAAACGGAGGACCGTCCGGAAGGAGGAGGTGTGCGGAACGGTGTTTGCCGCCATTCCGCTCCTCGGGTTCCTGCTCTTCTCGGCGGTCCCCGTCTGTATCGCCGTCGTGACCATGTTCTGCGACATGAACGGCATGAACATTGCGACATTGCACTGGAATTCCTTTGCGAATTTCGCCAAAGCGTTCACCGACCTTCCCTTCTGGAAGTCTTTCCTGGTGAGCCTTGAGATGACGCTCTCGCACATCGTGGGGCTCGTCATCTCCATCATCATCGCCGCCGTGCTCTCGCAGAAGATCAAGGGAGGGAAGCTGTTCACCATCTTCTTCTTTATCCCTTACGTCTGTTCTTCCGCCGCCATCTCCATCATGTGGGTGCAGATCTTCAAGCCCACGGGCGGCATCATCAATTCCCTGCTCTCCTCGCTGGGCGTCGCCAATCCCCCCGATTGGTTCCGCGACAGCAAGTGGTTCCCGTGGATGCTCGTCATCACCATCGCGTGGAAGGCGCCCGGCTACGGCATCCTCATGGTGCAGGCGGCGCTCGCCAACGTCAATCCCGCCCTCTACGAGGCGGCAAAGCTGGACGGCGCCAGCCGGTTTCGGCAGTTCATGTCCATCACCTTCCCCGCGATCAGCCCGACACTTTACTTTTTGTTGTCGATGGGGCTTCTGAACGGCCTGCAGACCTTCGATATCGCGCAGATCTTCGCGCAGAAGACGTCGGGGTATGTGACGGGCGCGGCGGGGCCGGGCGATGCAGGGCTTACCACCGTCTTCCACATTTATAATACGATGAACAACCCGGGCGCGGGCGGGATGCCCGTGGCGTCCATTCTGAGCCTCTTGCTCTTTGTGGCGATCACGCTCGTATTGGCGCTCAACAAGAGAATTTCCAAATTGTGGGTGAGCTATGACTATTGAAGAAACAAAGATAGCGCAGCCCGCAGGTGCTGCGCCTCAGAAAGTACACAACCGCGTCAAAGAGGACAAAGGCTCCGTTGCGTTCAAGATCGTCGCATACGTTCTGCTCATTCTGGGGCTGTTCCTCGTTCTCGTTCCCTTCTGGGTCATTATTTCGACGTCCTTTCAGGAGCGGAACGTCCTTGAATTTACCTGGTGGCCCGAACGCACGGCGGCGGATGCGTACGAGCTGGTGCTCACGTCCGAGCGCTCGAACATCCTGATGGGGTTCGTCAATACCCTGTGGATCGTCGTGCCGTCCATGCTCGTGGGGCTGTTCGTCTCGGGGCTGGCGTCCTTCGCTTATGCCAAGCTGCGCTTCCGCGCCAAAAAGTGGATGTTCGCCGTCACCATCGCCACCATGAGCATCCCCGGCACGGTGCTCATGATGCCCAGCTACCTCTGGTATAACATCCTCGGCTGGGCGCAGGGGCCTCTTCCGCTCATCATTCCGGGGTGCTTCGGCGGTGCTGCGACCGTGTTCTTCTTCACGCAGTACTTTTCGGGTATCCCGCAGTCCCTCCTTGAGGCGGGGCAGATCGACGGCATGGGATTTTTCAGGTGCTATGTCACCATCATGATCCCGCTCGCTGTCCCCGCCTTTGTGGGGCAGGGCATCCTCGCCTTTGTGGGGGGATACAACGACTACATGGGACCGCTGCTCTATTTGAACGGCTCGGAGATCAAGACGCTCGCCTTTATGCTGGCGGAGCTGCAAAGCTACTATGGCGCAATGAAAAATTCCGATGCCGTGAGCTGCGCGGGCGCCGTCATCGCGCTCATTCCCATCATCGCCATCTATTTCGTGGGGCATAAGTTCTTTGTGGACGGCGTCTCCGCAGGTGGCCTCAAAGATTAACGGACGATAAGTAAGGAGGAAACTATGAAAAAGAGACTGTTCGGCATCATTGCGGGAGCTGCGGCGCTCACCTTCGTTCTGAGCGGCTGCACTTCGGGAAATGATGCCATCGCCATGAAGTACGACGACATGATCAATGCGGACGGATCGTACGATGAGAGCTTGTTCTACCGGAATGAGCTCGAAACGGAATGCGCCGACCCCGGTGCGTTCTATGTGAGCGAGGAGGAGAGTGCCACCTACGGCGGCTGGTATTATATGTTCGCCACCTCCGATGCGACGGGCGGCGCGCGCTTCTTCGACTGCTGGCGCAGCCGCGACCTCACGAATTGGGAGAACATGACGCAGACGACGGGTCAGCGCGCCTTCGCTCCCTCGGAAGATCACTACGGCTATGAGGATATGTGGGCGCCCGAAGTCATCTTCGACAAGGAAGATCAGACCTTCTATATGTTCTATTCCTGCAATGTTCCTTCGCAGGAGACGGGGAGCTATCTCTCCGCCCGCGAAGTGGAGACGGAAGGCAAATGGGTGGAAGGCTACAACGACATGTCCCTTCTGGGACTTGCCACGTCCTCCTGCCCGTGGGGGCCGTATGAACCGTACGACTACGACGCGGACGACAGCGAGTCCCGCTCCAACGCCATCGGGCGCGTTTCGGGGGAGCCTTCTCCCGACGCCACGCCGCTCTTCGACAACGACAAGCTGATGGCGCAGGCCCGCATCGTCTTTGAAAAGGAGGACGAAGCGCGGCGCGAGACGGGGTACGAGTATTGGTACGAGCAGTACCTTGCGAGCGGCGCGAGCGAGGAGGATGCCAAGAAGAACGCGGAGACGCTCATCGCCTCCGAACCCTATACCTATTCCGATCCCGATCACGGCTTTGCCTATTTCACCGAGATCGACCCCTCGCCCTACGTTGCGCCCGACGGCACCAAGTATCTGCTCTTCAACCGCAACCACAACGCAAGCTTTTCGGTGACCAACGTGTGGGGCATCAAGATGAACGAGTGGTGGGATCCCGACTATTCCACGCTCGCGCACCTCACCGAAACGGGGTATATGACGGTCACGGACGTCACGCCCGCCAACACCAACGATTACGAGCAGTCCATCATCAACGAAGGACCTTTCATGGTAGATTACGAGGTGGACGGCAAGACGTACTATTCCCTGATGTTCTCCGTCAACGGCTATGCCGAAAAGAATTACGGCGTGTGGCAGGCGATCGGCGACAGCCCGCTCGGTACGTTCACCAAGCTCCCCGAAGAGGAGGGCGGATTGTTCCTCACGGCGATGGACTTCAACTACATCTCGGGAACGGGGCACCACAGCATCGTGCAGAACGGGGAGGATATGTATGTCATCTACCATCAGCACATCAACCCCAACGGCAGCGGCCAGCGCGCCGTGGCGGCGGACAGGGTGAAGATCGTCAAGAACAACGAGGGCACGCCCGTCCTGTATGTCAACGGCCCGACTGTCACCCTGCAGCCCAAGATCGATGGCGAATACGCCGACATCGCCGCGGATGCGGAGGTGAGCGTCTCTGCGGGGGAAAACGCCGCGGCGCTTACGGACGGACTGTTCTCGGTGTACAGCCGCTTCAGCTATATCAAGGAGTACACCACCACGGAGAAGACGACCATCACGCTGAGGTTCGCTGAGCCGCGCGAAGTGACGGGCATCATGATCTGCAACAGCCGCTATTTCGAGAACGCGTTCTTCAACATCGCGCGCATCGAGTTCGACTTCACGGACGGCGACTTTACGGGAACGGGCTGCATCGACGATCTTGCCTTCGATTGGGATACTTACTGCCCCGTCGGTACGCAGGCGATGCGTCCGGGCGGCAGTGCCATTGCGGTGTTCAACCCCATCATGGTGAGCGAGATCCGCATCACCGTCGACCCCAAAACGTCGCGTATGTTCGAAGAGGGGCAGACGGCGGGCGAACTTGACAGGCTCGTCCTTGCGGACGACGAAGGATACGTCATCGACGGCGTAGAGACGCTCGCCATCGGCGAGATCGTCGTTCTCGGCAAATGAGAGAAGGAGGGAAAAAGATGAAACGCAAAATTGCCATCATAAGCTGCGGCGTTCTGGCAGCGGCATCGCTCGGAGCCGCCGTCGCCTGTACGGTCGATCCGGGATACGAATTTGAGGACTATATCTATGAGAACGCCTCGGAAGGGGTCTCCATCGAGGGCGTCACGCTGGACGGCAAGTTCGAGGAATCGTTCTGGCAGGACGTCACCTGGCACGAGACGAGCGACGTCTGGAACACCAATACCTGGGCGCCCGTCTCGGGCGTGAAGATGCGCATGAGCGCCTATCTCGGCGAAGAGGGCATCACTTTCGGCGTGCAGGTGTTCGACGACAGCTTTACCTATTACCGCGTGGGCAGGACGTTCTACGGGAATTCGGGCATTGAGGTGTTCCTCTCCACCGAGCCCGACCTTGCCAACAAGAACGGCGGCGGATGGGAGATCATGGTGGACTGCGTCGGCAACCACCTTTCCAACCGCTGGGAAGTCAACCAATTTTTGGGCAACAACTATGTCGCCTTCCCCCTCGAGGTGTATTCCGCCGCCTTCGTGGACGGGGAAGTGAACGGCGAGGCGACCTCCATGGGCGCCGAAGTGTATATCCCGTACGCATCCCTCGGCATCGAAAAACCGGACATGGTGTACGCCAATTACGCCTATAACCGCAACCGCGACTCCAACAACTCGCGCGACGACTTCTGCTGCGTAGGGATGTCGGAGATGGGCGCAAGCTGGAGCGACGCCTATAAGTGGTATCAGGTGGACGAAAACGGCGTGAAGATCGCCAAGCGCGAGGGCGTCGTTCTGGAGGGCGAGGGGGACATCGGCTTCTCCGTGTACAGCGGCGAAGTGTCCACGACCGTCACGCCCGCCGAAGGGTACTACCTCACGGCGCTCTCCGTCAACGGCGTGCCCGCCAACGAGAACTATCTCACCATCGCAAACGACGGGTCTGTCTCCTACACGATCACGGATGCAACGCAGGACGTGAAGGTGGAGGCGGAATTCGCGCAGTACCCCGAAGCGAAGATGACGGGCTCCGTCACGCTCACGGGCGTGGAAGGGGAAGCGAGCCTCTATGCGGAGAACGGCATGAGCCGTACGCTCGTCGCCACGTTCGACGCTTCCGAGCCGTGCAGCTACTCCCTGCCCGCGCTTGCAACGCGCCTTGTCGCGGAGGCGGACGGGTATTACGACGCCGCGGCGTCCGTCAAGGAAACAGGCGGCGACATTGAACTCTCCACCGAGCGCATCGCCTTCGGCAGCAACACGAACATCCCCGAAAACTATCGCGGCGATCTCTCGCAGTGGGATTTCGGCGATTTCAAGACGGACGGCGTCATCCGTTCGCTCACAACGAACAACTATGTGCGCGCGTCCTACAACGACGCGTACGCTGCGGACGTATTCCTCTCCTCGAGCATCGTGCTCGCACAGGGCGTCACCGACCGCCGCGTCGGCTACTCCTTCACGGACGAGGGCGGCGACAGCTACTTCATCACCATCCTCTATCAGCAGTCGGACGGCAAGTACTATGTGCAGGGCGTCAGCCGCGACGGTTCGGCGGGCGGCTATGAGATCTGGGAATACAAGAAGGAGCTCTCCGCAGAGTATGCGGCCCTTTTGACGAGCGACGACGGGCTTCCCTTCGCGGTGCGCTATCAGGACGGGATGTTCACCATCTGGGTCAACGATATGCTCTTTGAAGAGAACGTCGTCTCCCACAAGAGCGACTGGTCGACGAATGCCTTCGGTACGGGCGTTTCGGTCGCGCCCGGGCTGGAAACGTGGGGGTACCGCGGACTGTATAAGAACATGGTGTTCGGGATGCAGAAGGTGGAAGTAACTGTTCCCGAAAATACCGAGCACGGCACCGTTGCGGCACAGGATACGTCGTTCGGCGGCACCCTCGAGATCCGCCTCACGCCCGAGGAAGGCTTCGGAACGAGCTGGCTCACCATCAACGGCATCGACCTCTATTCCTACGACGGATACTCCATTGAAGTGGACGGGGATACGGTCGTCGTTAGCTTCCCCGAGTGGCGCAATCTTCGCGCCGACATCGACGCCGAGTTCGGCGAACTTGCGGAAGAGGAAGTTTCCTTCAAGGTCGAGCTTTACGACTACTTCGCGGCAAACAGCACGCCCGCGGCGAAAGGCACCGTCGTCACCCTTACGGGTCTGCGCGGGCAGGAGGAATACGTCATCGAGGGCACGGCGGACAACAAGGGCAACGTTGATTTCGGCTCCGTTCCCTGCGGCACTTATGTGCTCTCCGTCGGCGGCGACTTCGAGACGTTTGAAGTGGAAGTGGGCGGCGATATGCTTGAGACGTACGTCTTCACGGCGCCCCTCATCGATACGAACAATCAGAGCATCGACCTTTCCAAAGAGACGGAAGGGACGATCTCCTACAACGCGAACTGGTGCGACGAGATCGTTCTCCGCGACATCGGCGGCGGCGAAGACTTTATGATCAGTACCATCCTTTCGCCCTTCACGCTCATCGCGAGCGCGCCCGGCGAGCCGCAGGTCGGCTTCTACGCCGTCATCGGCGCGGGCGACAAGACGGGCGACAACGGAAACGAGGTCAACCAGGTGCGCGGCGGCGTGCAGCTCAAGGACGGCAAAGTCGTCCTGCAATATAAGGACGGCTGGTGGGAGAGCTACACCCTTCCCGAAGAATATCAGGCGGCGTTTGCGGAAGGCACGCTGCGCATCGGCTACGGCAGGAGCCAAGGCGTGTTCTTCCTCGCGGCGGGCATCGACAACGGAACGGATCCATGCACGATGACGCGCTTTGTCAACCTCGTCAGCCTCACGAGCGACATTACGAGGAACGCCATCGACGAGCTGCGTATGTACAATAACGGCACCGAACAGGTGACGCTCAAAAATATCCTCTTCACCCGCACCGATCTTCCCGATCTCGGCAGGATCACCTTCAACGGGGAAGAAAATTCCGAAATGCCCATCGGGCGCACGGACACCGAGAACTATTCGGTCGCCGCGAACGAGGACTTCTTCATCAGCGGCAGGATCGAGGGCAAGCTCCTCAACACGAGTCAGAAGGACGAGGGTGAGCGCTGGCTGGGCTTCTCCGTCTGGCAGGCAGGCAAATGGGAAAACTGGTGGGGCACCAAGAACGATACCTCGGGAGCGCACGGCGGATTCAAGGACGACGGCAAGGGCAACGTCGGCTTGCAGTGGGCAGGCCAGAACGACGGAAATTGGCCGTGGGTGGACATCGACGTCACCCGCACCGACCTTGAAAACGGCGACGTCTGGTTCGGCTTCGGCAGGATCGACAACCGTCTCTTCCTCTGCGCGTGGAAGGAGGGCGGTGCCATGGTATTCAACGTCATCCCCGGGTACGATTCGCAGATGGGCAAGCTCGCGGGCGAGCTGACCATCGGAAAATATGCGCCCGGAACGCGCGGCACGCTGCTCGACGTCTCCTTCGTGACGGGTGCGGACGTTCCCCAGGATCTTATGACCGTGACGGCGTCCGTCACCTCCTCCGAACACGGCAAGGCGGAGATCGTCACGCAGGACGTGACGCTCGGCGGCGAACTCAAGATCGTCGTCACGCCCGACGAGGGCTACCGCCTCGATTCGCTCACCGTCAACGGCAAGGAATATTCGGCATACGGCGGCGTTCAGACGCAGTTCGAGGGCGAAAAGGTCACCGTTACCTTCCCTTCCTGGATCGCAAACAAGGCAGTTGTTGCCGCTTCCTTCGATGAGGTCGACTATATCGCGGTCTCGGGCGCGAGTGCGGAAAACGGCACCGTTACCGTCTCCGACCGCATCCCCGTGGGCGACGACCTCGTCATCAGACTCACCCCGAACGAGGGATATATGTTCTCCTCGCTTCAGATCGACGGGAAAGCTTACAGCGAGTATGCAGGCGCCGCCATCGTCTACGACGGCGAGACGGCGACGATCACCATCCCTTCGTGGACGGAGAAGGACGCGGAGATCGCGGCGGCGTTCGCGCCCATCGCAAAGACGGACGTCACCTTCAAAGTGACGGTCACGGACGCCCTCCTCGAACAGCAGCCCAACGTCGCGGACGTTGACGTCTATCTCGTGTCCGAGCGCACGGGCGCAGAGACCAAGGCAAGCCCTTCGGCAGACGGCACCGTCAGCTTCAGACAGCTTGCCAACGGGACGTACACGCTGCGCATCGGCGGAGTCGGCTATCCCACCTACATGGTGGAAGTGGGCGGCACTCTTGAAGAGACGTATGCGTTTGCGCGCACTATCCTTGAAGAGGTCGAAGGCGTTTCCGTTGAAGGGAATGAGGTGACTCTCTCCAAAGACGATCTTGCGGCGCAGGTCTACTACGACGTCGCTGTAAATGCCGACTTCATGCTCACCGCTGCCGTCTCCGAGTTCGAGGCGAACAGCGCAAACGACGCCGTCGTCGGGCTGTACGCCATGACGGGCGCGGGGGACAAGGTCGGCAACACGGGCGGCGATATCAACAAAGTGATGGGCGGCATCTACCTCAAAGCGGACGGCGTTTACTTGCAGTTCGTCGGCAGCGAGCAGAGCGGCGTCAGACTGCCCGAAGAATATCAGACGGCATTTACGGCAGGGACGCTGCGCATCGCTCTCGGCAGGGCGCAGAGCGTCTGGTTCCTTGCGGCAGCCGTCGGCGAAGGGGAATTCACCCGTTTTGTCGATGCGGCGCGCGTGACGAGCAGCCTCATCTCCATGGGCGGCTTCACGCTCGGGCTCTATAACTCCGGCACGGAGCAGGCGACCATCATGATCGGCATCCGCACGGAGAACGTGCCCGAAAAGGGCGTGATGACGTTCGCCGGCGAGTATGCCGAGGAGATCGCCTACGGCAGAACGCAGGAGGCGAATTGGAACGTCTCCGCAGGGCAGGACTTCTACATCACGGGCAGAGTGACGGGAACGCTCACGAACGCGGACGGCTCCACTACGGGCGAGCGCAAGTTCGGCTTCGCTGCTTGGGAAAAGGACAAGTGGGAAGACTGGTGGGCGCAGGACGCCGACACTTCGGGCGTGAAGGGCGGCATCAAGGACGGCAACGACGGCATCGCGGGCCTCGAATGGCAGAACGGCTGGTGGCCGTGGAAAGACCTTCGCGAGGGTGGACAGGACGCCTATAAAAACGGCACGCTCCTCTTCGGCTTCGGCAGGATCGACGGCAACTTCTTCATCTGCGCCGGTACTTCCGCGGAGAATATGGCGTTCAACATCATTCAGACGGCGGGCGGCAAGCTCTCCGATAAGAACCTCGTCATCGGCAAGTGGTGCAACCACGGCGAAGTGCGCGGCACGCTTGCAGACGTCATGTTCTATGTGGGCGAGGAGGTCGGCTCTGTCGTGACGCTTCCTCAGTAAAACAAAATAACGGAACAGGTCGGGCGTGACGGCGCATAACCGCTCATACGGGGTTCGTCACGCCCGATTTTTCAAAAAGGAACTACTATGGACATCAAAAAGCTCACCGCAAAGGAAAAGCTTCGGCTCATCTGCGGCAAAGACTTCTGGCACACCGAGGACTTCGGCGGGAAGCTCCCCAAGCTCACCGTGGCGGACGGGCCCGTGGGGCTGCGCGTCGTGAAACAGCGCGCCGCAGACGGCTCGGAGACCGCCTATCCCGCTACCCCTTATCCTTCCGTGCAGCTGCTTGCCAACACCTGGGACAGAGCGTGCGCAAGAAAGATGGGCGCCGCGCTCGCGGACGACTGCCTTGAGCGGGATGTGGATATCCTGCTCGCGCCGGGCGTCAACATCAAGCGCACTCCCCTGTGCGGGCGGAACTTCGAGTATTTTTCGGAAGATCCTCTCCTTGCGGGGGAGATGGCGAAGGCGTATATCCTCGGTTTGCAGGAAAACGGCGCGGGCGCCTGCCTCAAACACTTCTGCTGCAACAATCTGGAATACGACAGGCTGCATCAGTCGAGCGACGTCGACGAGCGCACTCTGCGTGAAATTTACTATGTTCCCTTCGAGATCGCCTGCGAGGCGAAGCCCGTCTCCGTCATGTGCAGCTATAACCGCATCAACGGAACGTATGGCGCGGAGTATAAAAAGGGGTTTGTAGTTCTGCGCAAAGAATTCGGCTTTGACGGCGCCATCTTTTCCGATTGGAGCGCCGTGCGCGACAGGACGGCGTCCTTAAAGGCGGGGCTCGATCTCGAAATGCCTTTCTGCGAGGAAAATTACCAAAAATTATGCAAGGACTTTGAGGAGGGGAGGATCGCGGAAGCGGAACTCGACGCGTGCGCCGAGCGCGTTCTCGAACTCATCTCCCGCTGCAAAGAGATGCGGGAGGGGAAGAAGCCGCGCCGCTCGGAGGCAGAGCGCAGGCGGATCGCGCAGGAGATCGCCGCCGAGGGGATGGTGCTGTTGAAGAACGACGGTACGCTGCCCCTTGCTGCGGGCGCGCGGCTCGCCGTTGCGGGCTGTTATGCGCAGCCTTCCGATATGGGGATGCTGCGCGGCGCGGGCGCCGCCGCCGTCAATCGGGAAGGGGAGGCGTTCAGCGTCCCCGGCTGCCTCGAAAAGCGGGGATACGCCGTCACGTTCGAGCCCGCCTTCTCCTATGACGGCATCGATTCCTTCCACCAGGATGCGCACAGGGCGGCGGAGCTCGCCGCAGAGAGCAATGTCTCCGTCCTCTGCGTGGGGCTCGGGGAAAAGTTCGAGCGCGAGAGCGCCGACCGCGAAACGCTCCGCCTGCCCCTCGTGCAGGAACGCGCCATCCTCGCCTCGGCGGCCGTCGCGCCCACCGTCGTCGTGGTGTTCGCGGGGGCGGCGGTCGATATGAGCGCCTGGGCAGACAAAGTCTCTGCCATCCTCTTTGCGGGATACCCGGGCGCGGGCGGGGACGAGGCGCTTGCAAGCCTGCTTTCGGGCGAGAATAACCCGTGCGGACGGCTTTCGGAGAGCTTTCCCCGCTCGCTTGCGGACTGCCCCGCTGCGCGGGAGGACGGCATTTCTGCGGGTGTCACGCGCTATGCGGAAGGGCCGGACGTCGGCTATCGGTATTATTCGACGCATCATGTCCCCGTTCTCTTTGCATTCGGGCACGGGCTGAGCTATGCCTCCTTTGCCTACCGCGATCTGACGGCGGAGGCGGACGAGAACGGCGTTTCGCTCTCTTTCGAAGTTTGCAACACCTCCGAACGGGCGGGGAAGGAAGTCGCCCAAGTGTATGTGCGCGCCTGTGCGCCCGTCGTCTACCGCCCCGCAAGGGAGCTCAAAGCCTTTGAGAAGATCTTCGTAAAGGGCGGCGGGTGCGAAAAGGTCTCCCTTTCCCTCGGACGGCGCGCCTTTGCGCATTGGTCTGCGGCGGAGGACGGATGGCGCGTTTCGGACGGCGCGTATGAGATCCTTGTCGGCGCGTCTTCCGAGGACATCCGCCTTGTCCGAAAGGTATGGATAAAGGGAGGGAGGTTTTCGCTTTTTCCCTTGTAAACCGGGGAGAAACGTGATATGATCTTATCATGAAGAAGGAATGTATTTTACAGACGGGCGTCTGCTTTCAGACAAAGGATAAGGCGCATCAGGAGGTCTATGACCTTGCCGTAAAGAGGGCGCGGGAGAACATTTTCGACTTCGGCGGGACGAAGGTCATGATCGAGGGTTCGGATATGTACCGCGGGGTGTGGATCGAGACGCAGCCCATGGGCGGCGAAATTTACGCCGCCTACGATGCGCGCGTCGCGCTCGGCAATCAGCTCATCTTCATGCGCAATGCCCGTGCGGACGGCAGGCTCCCGGGCGCCATCTTCTTTGAGAGGGGAAAGCTTCGCTGCCGTTACGATATGCTGCAGGGGTACTGCTTCCCGCAGCACGCCCTCAACTTGTACTATTGGACGAAAGATAGGCAATATCTCCAAGAACTCTATGCCGTCCTCCGCGCGCACGACGAGTATCTCTGGAAATGGCGCGATCCTGCGGGGCGCGGCTGCCTGCAATCGTGGTGCGTATGGGATACGGGCGAGGATAACAGCGTCCGTTTCGGCAGGGCGCAGGACAGCTGGGAAGGGGAAACGCCGCCCGATTTCGAGCGGATGCCCTTCTACTCGATGGACGTCATGGGGTATTCCTATGACGGGAGAAATACGCTTGCCGAAATTTCCCGCCTCCTCGACAACGGGGAGGAGGCGCTTTGGCGGGAGCGCGCAGGATATGTCGCGCGCCGCCTTAAAGAGTATCTGTGGCGTGAAGAGAGGAGCGCGTGCTTCGACCGCGACAAGACGGGCGCCTTCACGGAAACGCTTATCCACAATAACCTTCGGTGTATGTACCACGGCGTGTTTTCCGCCGATATGGCGGCACGGTTCGTGCGGGAGCATCTTTTGGATCCCGAGGAATTTTACACGCCCTTCCCGCTGCCCTCCATTGCCGCCAACGATCCCTCTTTCCGCGATCTGGGCGAAAATAATTGGAGCGGGCAGCCGCAGAGCCTCACCTATCAGCGCGCCCTGTTCGCGCTGGAAAAGTACGGGTATCTTTCGCTCGCAGAGGACTTTGCGAAGAAGTATCTGCGCGTCATGAAGGAGTATAAGCTATTCGTGCAGCAGTTCGATCCCTTCCTTGCAAAGCCCACGATGGCATCGCACGACGGCTACGGCCCCGCCGTCCTCAATGTGCTCGCCTTCACTTCGCATTTCTACGGCGTATTCAAGCGGCGGGAAAGCATGGTGTGGACGGGGAGCGAAGGGGAGTATTCCTTCGAGCAGCGTATCGGCGAGAGACGCTATCTACTTACAGCGGAGAAGGGGCAGATGGCGGGCTTCCTGAACGGAGAGGAACTCTTCCGCGTGCAAACGGGCGTGCGCGTTGAAACGGACGAAGCAGGGCGCGTTCTTTCCCTCATCGGCATGAAAGAGGGTGAAGTGCGCCTTACAAAAAACGGGCATACCGTGTTCGAGGGTACGCTTTCCAAAGACGGCGCGGTGCAGCTCGCCGCGCAATGAGGAGATAAAAATGCAGCTTACTTATCATTTGCAGCTTATAACGCAGGTGAACGCCTGCAAGCCGCGCAGCTATTATATTCCCTTTCCCGACGAAAAGTTTTCCTTCGAGAAGGGGACTTCTGCGTTTGTGACGGAGCTCAAGGACTGGAACTTCGGGTTTTTTGAAGAATTGCCCGAGGACGTGCTCACGGCGGCGCTTCCCGCCCGCGTTCATGTCCCGCACTGCTGGCAGCGCGACGGGTTCGACAGGGATATGTATTCCAATATCGCCTATCCCTTCCCGTACGACCCGCCTCATATCGATAAACCCATCCCCTGCGGCATCTATGAAACGAAGGTGCAGATCGTTGAAACGCAGGACGAATACTATCTCAACTTCGAGGGCGCGGACAGCTGCCTCTATCTCTTTGTCAACGGCGCGTTTGCGGGCTATTCCACTGTGTCCCATTGCTCTGCGGAGTTCGACGTCACTGCCCTTCTGAAGGCGGGGGAGAACACCGTCCGCGTCGTCGTCATGAAGTGGTGTACGGGGTCCTATCTCGAAGGGCAGGATAAGCTCCGCATGAGCGGGCTCTTCCGCGACGTCTACCTATTGCGCCGCGAAAAGGGGCATCTTCACGACTACAAGATCGAAAGCGACGTGCGCGGGAGCGCGGGCGTCATCCGCTTCTCCTGCGATAAGCCCTGCCGCATCTCCCTTTCGGACGGCGAACGGGAGCTCGCCTGCAAGGAGGGGAAGGAGGCGGAGTTCCTCATCCCCGACGCGCGCCTCTGGACGGCAGAAACGCCCGAGGTGTACACGCTCCGCATCGTGTGCGGAAGGGAGCATTTTTGCGAATACGTCGGCATCCGCACGGTCACGGCGGACGGCGCGGTGTTCAAGATCAATTGCGTCCCCGTCAAGTTCAAGGGCGTCAACCGCCATTCCATGACGGTCAACGGCTATGTGGAGAGCATCGGCGATCTGGAGCGCGATTTGAAAATGTTCAGGCGCTACCATATCAACGCCGTTCGCACGGCGCACTATCCGCCGCACCCGCTCCTGCCCGTTCTGTGCGACCTTTACGGGATCTATCTTTTGGAGGAAGCCGATCTCGAGACGCACGGCACTGTATTGCAGCACAACGATGCCTCCGAACTCGTGCGCTTTTCCGATCTTTCCGCGGATGAAGCCTGGAAGGAGCTCTACGTTCACCGCGCCGAGCGCATGGTCGCGCGCGACAAGAACAGGGCGTCCGTCGTCATGTGGTCGGTGGGCAACGAATCGGGTTGGGGGTGTAACACAGAGGCGTCGGCGAACGCGATCCACGCGCTGGACGGCCGCCCCGTACACTATGAGGGGGCCTACGATCCCGTCATCGACGATTGGCGGGAGGAGCACTGCCTCGACGTGTGCAGCAGGATGTACGCTTCCTGCAAGGACATCCGAAAGCTCCTCGACCGCGGAGTGAACAAGCCCTTCGTGCTGTGCGAATATACGCACGCGATGGGCAACTCCTGCGGGGATGTCTCCGCCTATTGGGAACTCATCTATGCTCGAAAGGAACTTTGCGGCGCATTCGTATGGGAGTGGTGCGATCATAACGTTGTGAAGGACGGGAAAAAGCTCTATGCGGGCGACTTCGAAGAGGAGGACGACAACTTCCGCCGCGACGGGAACTTCTGTACGGACGGACTGGTCGGCATCGACCGCACCGTGCATTCCTCTCTGTCGGAGGTCGCCGAGGTGTATGCGCCCGCCGCCGTCGTCCGCACGGAGGACGGCATCAAGGTCGTCAACCGCCGCGATTTCTGCTCGCTCGACGATCTTTCCTGCGTCTGCACGCTGCGGGAAAACGGGCGGGAAGTGCGCACGTTCCCCGTGGATATTTCGGGCATTTTGCCCCGCAGCTGCAAAATGCTTGCGCTTTCCCTCCCCGAAGCGAAGGGATATACGACGCTCGACTTTGTATTCACGAAGGCAGGAGAATACGTCTCTTCTTCGCAGCTCGTCCTCTCCGATAAAACGCCGCTCGCGGCGGGAGGAGAGCCCGCCGTCCTCACGCAGACGAGGAGGGGAGTTTCGGCGGAAGGAGAGTACCGTGCCGTGCTCGACGAAAGGGGGATGCTGTGTTCACTGCATAAGGAGGGGGAACTCCTGCGTGCGCCCGTGCGCGTCAGCCTCTGGCGCGTCCCCACCGACAATGATATTTACGCCAAAGAGCGCTGGATCAGGTACCGCCTGCAACAGGCGAAATTTTTCCCGAAAGAGCGGACGGTGAACGGGAACGAGGTCACCTATTTGGGCGCGATCGTTGCGGATATGGTAGAACCGATCGCAGATATGGAGCTCACCTATTGCTTCTTCCGCGAAAAAATCGATGTGCAGATGCACGTTCGCAAGCGGGCGTGGGTGGAGGATGTTCCCCGCCTCGGGCTCCTGTTCCCGCTCGGCAAGGAACTTCAGAACGTCGCCTGGTTCGGGCGGGGCGCGGGGGAGGCGTATGAGGACAGGGTGCTTTCCTGCCCCGTTGGGCGGTATAAGAGCACTGTCCATAAGATGTACGTTCCCTATGTGCGCCCGCAGGAGAACGGGTCGCACTGCGGCAGCCGCTATGTTTCGCTTTCGGGCGAAGGGCGCAGCGTTGCCTTCCGCAGCGAAAACGATCTCAGCTTCTGCGTGAGCCCGTATATGGCGGAGGACTTCCGCCCGCATTCCTTTGAAATGCGAGAAAGCGATGACGTCAACCTCTATCTCGATCACCGCATGAGCGGGCTCGGTTCGCATTCCTGCGGCCCCGAACTTGACAAGCGGTACCGCATCACGGAACGCGACATCGTGTTTTCGTTTGAGATTTCTTTTGATAAGGAGAGTGAATAAGGATGAAAAGGACAAAGAAGATCTTTTCCGTACTTCTCGTCGCGGCATTGGCTGCGGCATCCGTCCTTTCGGCGGCTTCCTGCGCGGGCGATGTGCATGAGCACACGCTCCGCCAAATGAAGGCGAAGGAGGCGACTTGCTTTGAGGACGGCAATCTTGCCTATTGGGAATGCACGGAGTGCAAAAAGCTCTTTGCGGACGCCGAGGGAGAGGATGAGGTCGCGGCGGAGGAGGTCACTCTTCCCGCGCACCACACGCCGCAGTTTGTCGCCGCCGTCAAGGGGGACGGGACGTTTGAAACGTCCTCCATCGCACACTATGTCTGCACGGTTTGCGGCAGTATGTTTGCGAACGAGGCGTGCACGCTCCCGCTCACTTCGGAGGAAGTGTATGAAATCAAGACATACGCCCTGAGCGATGCGCGCGTGGCGGTCTCCAACGGGACGAGCGCCGTCAAGGCGTATGTGGACGGGGTGCAGACGACGCTCTCCGTTGCACAGCTCACCTTCGGGCTCCGCATCTTTTTAGGTTGGGAAACGGACGGGTGCGTCGCGGACGAGGCGAAGTATTCCCCCGAGCCCTACCGTCTCAACCTCAATCTCGATACGCAGCGCACCGACGAGTCGAAATTTTACCCGCGCGTCATGCTCGGCTGCGATACGGACGGGGCATGGGTCGGCACCAACGATTCGCCAAAGACCTATCTTGCGGATGTCGCCGCTTCACTCGATGACGCCTTCCGCGAAGACAACGGCGTCTATCTCGTCGTCCTGCGCGACGGGGAGGATGTCGCTGTCTATGGCGAGGACAAGGCGGGCGAGCGGCATCTCGTCGGGGAATATACCCTGCTCGACACTACGCCGCTCCTTAAGGTGACGCTCGGCGTACACGACGGGTTCTGCCTTTCGGCGGACTGCCCCGCCGTTGCCCGGGACGGCGCCATCGCCATCGGGCTGACGGACGCGGAGAGCGGTGTGTTCGACGATGTGACTTCCCCCGCGGAACAGATCATTGTGCAGGATACAAACGCCTGGGTCGATTATCCTGCTGCCGAGTTTACGCTTGTGCTGCCCGAAGACGCGCAGGGGGAGGTCGTTTACAGCTACGACGAGAGCAAGCTTTCCATCGACGGGGCGGCGCACAC
Source organism: uncultured Clostridia bacterium (assembly GCA_944354535.1). Taxonomy (GTDB): domain Bacteria; phylum Bacillota; class Clostridia; order Christensenellales; family Borkfalkiaceae; genus Gallimonas. Next base: position 1,026 of record CALVPY010000011.1, on the reverse strand, counting down.
CGTCACGGCGCTTGCCGCGGGCAGGCATCAGGTCAAAGTCACCTGCGGGGAGCTGGAGGCGCGCTTCTTCGTCACTTGCTCCACCGTCGACAAGAGCGGTGCCTGGTGGCAAAACCCGCCGCACGCGGCGTACGATGAGGAGCTGGCGCAAAAGTACTCCTCCGAAGGGCATAACGGCGAGACGACCGTCTTTCTCGGCGATTCCTTCTTCGACGAGAGATACTTCTTCACCAATTTCTCCGCTCTCTTTGCGGGAGAGGACGCGCTCTGCATGGGCATCAGCTCCACGACGACCTTCGATTGGGAGCAGTATATCCTTGCGGAGAACACCATCCTTTCGGCCTCCATGCAGCCTAAGGCGCTTGTCGTCAATTTGGGAACGAATAATTTCTACGACGACAAGCGCTCGACGGCGGATACCGCGAGCGATCTGCAGCGGCTGTTCACGCTCATGCACGACAGGATGCCCGATACGCACATTTACTATTTCTCCATCGCCCAGCGCCTCGATACGGCATTCGCGGGCAACGTGAGCGCCGTCAACGACAGGATGGAGGAGTGGTGCCGCTATAAAGATTGGATCACCTTCCTCGACGTCGAAGAGCAGGTGACGACCGATAAACTCCGCGACGACCACGTTCATCCGCTGCCCGAGACTTACCGCGACATCTATCTTCCCGCACTCCGCGATGCCGGCTGGCACTGAAAAAGCGGCAGGGCGCGCTCTGCAATTTTGCAGAGCGCGCCCCTTTTCTTTTTGCGTATAGTTTCAAAAAAAGCCGAACTTTATGTGTTTTCCAGCGAGCGTTTGTAGGCGCGGTAGAAGCTGGAGACGCTCTTAAATCCGCAGCGGGAGGCGAGTTCCAGCGTGGAGACGTTCTTGTTCTCCGGCAGCGCCTGCAGGGCGATGACCTTCTGCACGCGGATGTCGTTGACGAAGTTCCTTAAGTCGATGCGGATATACTTGCTGATGAGGTGGCTCACGGACATCCGGTTGTAGCCGAACTGCTCGGCAAGCGAGGTGAG
>CALVPY010000010.1 GCA_944354535.1 uncultured Clostridia bacterium | reverse complement strand
GAAAAGCGCGCCGCCGCGGCACTGCCGCGGCGGCGCTTTCCAAATTTTACAAGCTTTATCCGACGATCAGATTGACGAGCCGTCCGGGGACGACGATGCACTTTTTCACCGTTTTCCCTTCAATGCGCGCCGCAGCTTCGGGCAGCGCTTTGACTTTTGCCTCGATCTCCTCGTTCGTTATGCCGTTTGCGATCATGGCGCGGCAGACGATCTTGCTGTTCACCTGCACGGCGTACTCCGTCTCGTCGAGGACGAGCGCCGCCTCGTCTTCTTTGGGATAGCTCTCGGCAAAGACGGAATCTTTCCCGCCCATGATCTCCCACAGCTCTTCTGCGGTGTGGGGGGCGCAGGGCGCGAGCAGGAGCACGAGATCCTTCACGGTATCCTTGAGGAGCGCCGTGTTCTTGTTTTCGAGACCGTCGTACTTGTTGACGGCGTTCAGAAGCTCCATGAGCCGCGCCACCGCCGTATTGAAGGAGAAGGCGTCCATGTCGCGCGCGACCCGTTGGATGGCGAAATTGCGGGCATAGTTGAGCGCCTTTTCCTCCGCGCCGAAGGGCGCTACTCCCTCGGGCATGGGGTATTCCTTGACCTTCAGAACGAGCTTTTCGACGCGGTCCAAAAACTTTGCGATCGCCTTGATGCCGTCGTCGTTCCACGGCCCGCCCTCGGTGTAGGAGAAGCCGAACATGAGATAGAGCCGGAAAGCGTCCGAACCGTACTGCTCCACATATTCGTCCGGGGAGACGACGTTGCCGTGCGACTTACTCATGCGGTTGCCGTCGGGGCCTAAGATGACACCCTGATGGATGAGCCGCTTGAAGGGCTCGTCAAAGTCGAGATACCCCATATCGCGCAGCGCCTTCGTAAAGAAGCGCGCATAAAGAAGATGCATGCACGCATGTTCTGCGCCGCCGACGTAGGTATCGACGGGCAGGAGTTTATCGACTGCCGCACGGTCGAAGGGCGCGCGGTCGTTGTGCGCGTCCGCATAGCGGAGATAGTACCAGCTCGAGCACACGAAGGTATCGAGGGTATCGGGATCGCGCATCGCCTCGCCGCCGCACTTGGGGCAGACGGTGTGCATGAACTTCTCGTTCTTGGCAAGGGGCGATTTCCCGTCGGGGCGGAACTCGACGTCATAGGGGAGCCGCACGGGAAGATCTTTTTCGGGCACGGGCACATCGCCGCAGACGGGGCAATGGATGACGGGGATGGGCGCGCCCCAATAGCGCTGACGGGAGACGAGCCAGTCTCTTAAGCGGTAGTTGATCTTCTTGCCGCCCTTCGAAAGCTTGGAAAGGTGCTTGGCGACGGCTTCTCTCGCCTCTTCGCCCATGAGTCCGTCAAATTCGAGCGAGCCCACCATGATGCCGTCCTCGGTGTAAGGGAGCACCGTCTCGCCGTTGGGGTTTTCGATGACTTTGACGATGGGAAGGGAATACTTCGTCGCAAAGGCGAAGTCTCTCTCGTCGTGGGCGGGCACCGCCATCACCGCGCCCGTGCCATAGGTCGCGAGCACATAGTCTGCAAGATAGACGGGCACCTTCTTCCCGTTCATGGGGTTGATCGCATACGAGCCCGTAAACACGCCCGTCTTTTCGCGCGTTGTCGAAAGGCGGTCGATCTCGCTCGCCCGCGCCGCATAGTCGATGTATTCCTCGACGGCTTGCATCTGTTCGGGCGTTGCGAGCTTGCGCGCCAGGGGGTGCTCGGGCGCGAGCACCACATAGGTGACGCCGAACACGGTGTCGCAGCGCGTCGTAAACACGCGGATCTTGTCGCCCGTCTCGCACTCGAATTCGATCTCACAGCCCGTGGAGCGGCCGATCCAGTTGCGCTGCATCGCTTTGGTCTTTTCGGGCCAGTCCAATGTATCCAGCCCGCTCAAAAGCTCGTCTGCATATTCGGTGATCTTGAAGAACCACTGCGTGAGGTTTTTCCTCACGACGGGTGTGCCGCAGCGTTCGCAGCAGTTCTCGACGACCTGCTCGTTCGCGAGCACGGTCTGGCAGGAAGGGCACCAGTTGACGGGCGCCTCCTTGCGATATGCGAGCCCTTTTTTATAGAGCTGCAAGAACATCCACTGCGTCCACTTATAGTAGTTCTCGTCGCAGGTCTTGATCTCGGCGGACCAGTCGAACATGGCGCCCATGGCGCGCAGCTGACCCTCCATCGTTTGGATGTTCTTTTCGGTGGAATCTTTGGGGTGGATGCCCGTCTTGATGGCATAATTTTCCGCGGGCAGGCCGAAGGCGTCGAAGCCCATGGGCTGGAAGACGTTGTAGCCCTGCATCCGCTTGAAGCGCGCGTAGGAATCGGTGGGCCCGTAGTTGTACCAGTGCCCGATGTGCAGCTTTGCCCCGGAAGGATAGGAGAACATTTCGAGAACATAGAGCTTGGGTTTGTCGCTCTTCGGATCGAAATGATTGAACTTCGTCTTTTCCCAATGGCTCTGCCACTTGCGTTCTACCGCTTTGATGTCCATAAAACAAATGACCTCATGTAAGAAATTACTACGTTATTTTACTCTTCTTGGAAAAGTTTGTCAAGCATAATCAAGTGTATGCCTCCGCGCGAGAGAAGGGGCGGGCGCGTCGTATGGAATGAGAGAGGGTTTTTTCTACGGCGGATGAGGCCGAAGGGCGTGCTTTGAGGGTGCTAATGTGTTGGGCTCGTTCGGGCGGCGGGTGCAGGGGCGCGGGGGGCGCGGTCTTTGAAGATACCGGACTTTGAAATATTTGAGCGTCTTGCGCACAGCGGAAAGCGGGACCGAACAAACGATCCCGCTCCCGTCCGAAAGACTGTATCGCGGCAAAATGCAGCGCTTTGGGGGCCTCGCCCCGCACCCAATAGCAAATTTCAAAAAGCGCTGCGCGCCGCCTGCCGCCGGGAAGGGCGGCATTTACAGTATCGCACAGAGGCACTCATGATATTCAAAGTGAGTTATTTTTTGCGGAAGGGGATATAAAAGCCGTAAAGCGGCATACAATATCGTTGTGGAATTTGTTATCTCGGACAGTATGCTGCACAGCGCTCTTGTCGCCTATCTCTACAACGGACTCACTTCCGCCCTCAAAGAGGGGAGAACGGAACTCGATTTTTCGAAAGATCGCGCCAAATGCCGCATTTTTGCGCCCGAACGCGCCGCAGGCGTGATCTTTGAGCGTATGGCGGAGATCATCGCCGTCGGCTACAAATACCGCTTTCTCGACGAGTGCGTGCGCGTATGTATGCCGAAGAAGGAGCGGGGGCTCCTCCTGTCCTCCCTCATTGCGGCGGACCTGGAGGCGGACAGGGCATATATCCTGCCCCGCCTCGTGAGCGAGAAGGAATATTGCCTGGATGCGCTCTTTTTGTTCCGCATGGGGGAGCTGAGGGAGAAATGGGGGAGGATCGCGGCATATATCCCCGAGACGTTCTCTGCAAGAGATCTCAGGAATTTCAGCAATTTTCTCGTGCATGAGAGCCGCCGCACCGTCTATCTCAAGGGGGCGGCCGTCTTCGGGGAGGATTTTTCACCGCTCAGGCTGTCGCGCCTCACGGGGGAGGAGAGCGTCGAGCGGGAGATCATGCTCGCGGATGCCGGGTATATCAAATGCGTCGGAAAGATTTCCGACACGACGGGAGATTTTTTGCAAAAATATTATCCGGAGCGCGTCGCATTCTCTTGACAAGCGGCTTTGTTCCGGCTATAATAAAATACGATCGCAGGAAAGTTCATGCGGTCGCGGAAGAGACAAGTAGCACTGTTTTTCGGGTACAGAGAGCGCGCCCTTCGGCTGCAAGGTGCGTCCTAAGAGGGCAGAGGTGAAACCGCTCTTGCGTTTATCCAAACTGCATTCGAGCGGCCGCAAAGAGCGGCAATTAAGGTGGAACCGCGCAGATGATGCGTCCTTAACTTCTCAATTTTGAGGGATTAAGGGCGTTTTTCTTATTTTAGCACAGTATTATGTCTGGCATAATACCGATGTTGATTGCAAAAGAATTGAAATTCCTGCATAGGAAGGAGGTCTTATATGAACATCACTTTGAAAAACGGCGACAGGCTGGAAGTTGCGGATGGCGCAGACTGCGCCGCTGCCGCAAGAGCCATTTCGGAAGGGCTCGCCCGCGCCGCCGTTGCGGCTAAGGTCAACGGGGAGCTCGTCGATCTTTCGACGGCGCTTAGGGCGGGGGACAGTCTCGAGATCGTCACGCTCAAAGATAAGGAGGGGCTGCACGTCTACCGTCACACCTGCGCGCACGTCCTTGCGCAGGCGATCAAGAACATTTTCCCGACTTCGAAGCTTGCGATCGGCCCCGTCATCGACAACGGGTTCTACTACGACATCGATTTCAAGACGCCCATCACGATGGACGATTTTGCCAAGATCGAGGCGGAGATGAAGAAGATCGTCAAGAGCAACCTGCCCATCGAGCGCTTTACTCTGCCGCGCGAGGAGGCGATCGCCCTCATGAGCGGCTTTGGCGAAAACTATAAAGTGGAGCTCATCAATGACCTGCCCGAAGGGGAGGAGATCTCCTTCTACAAGCAGGGCGCGTTCATCGACCTCTGCCGCGGCCCGCATCTTCCTTCGACGGGCAAGATCAAGGCGTTCAAGCTCATGAGCATCGCGGGCGCATATTGGCGCGGCGACGAAAAGAAGAAGATGCTCACCCGCATCTACGGCACGGCGTTTGCAAAGAAGGAGGAGATGGACGCCTACTTCGTCATGCTCGAAGAGGCGAAAAAGCGCGACCATATCAAGCTCGGGAAAGAGCTCAAGCTCTTCGCGCTCCTCAACGAGGGCCGCGGCTTCCCCTTCTTCCTGCCCAACGGCATGGTGCTCAAGAACCTGCTCATCGACTACTGGCGTCAGATCCACCGCCGCGACGGCTATGTCGAGGTGCAGACGCCCATGATCATGACGAGGACGCTTTGGGAGACTTCGGGGCATTGGGATCACTATAAGGACAACATGTACACGACCAAGATCGACGGGGAGGAGTGCGCCATCAAGCCCATGAACTGCCCCGGCGGCGTGCTTGTCTACAAGCTTTCGCCCCACAGCTATAAGGACCTTCCCATCCGCATGGGCGAGCTCGGGCTTGTCCACCGCCACGAGAAGAGCGGTCAGCTGCACGGGCTCATGCGCGTGAGATGCTTCACGCAGGACGATGCGCACATCTTCATGACCCCCGAGCAGATCACCTCCGAGATCAAGGGCGTCGTCAAGCTCATCGACGAAGTTTACAAGCTCTTCGGGTTCAAATATCATGTGGAGCTTTCTACCCGCCCCGACGACAGCATGGGTTCGGACGAAGATTGGGAGAATGCGACGAACGCTCTGCGGGCGGCGCTCGAAGGGCTCGGGCTCGAGTACGAGGTCAACGAGGGCGACGGCGCCTTCTACGGCCCGAAGATCGACTTCCACCTCGAAGACAGCATCGGCAGGACGTGGCAGTGCGGTACCATCCAGCTCGACTTCCAGCTGCCGCAGCGCTTCGACCTCGAATATGTGGGCGAGGACGGACAGAAACACCGCCCGATCATGATCCACCGCGTGGTGTTCGGCTCCATCGAGCGCTTCATGGCGATCCTCATCGAGCACTTCGCGGGCAAGTTCCCCGTGTGGCTCGCGCCCGAGCAGGTCAAGGTGCTTCCCGTCACCGACCGCGCCGCGGAGTACGCGCAGGCGCTTGCCGATGAGATGAACGCGGCGGGATTCCGCGCCTCTGCAGATCTGCGCAAGGAGAAGCTGGGCAGGAAGATCCTCGACGCCGAAGTGGAGAAGGTGCCCTATAAGCTCGTCGTGGGCGACAAGGAGATGGAGGACTGCACCGTCTCCGTGCGCCGCCGCGGAGAGGGCGACATCGGCGTGATGGACAAATCTTCCTTCTTCGAGATGCTCCGCGAGGAGAACGACAGCAAGAAGATCTTCTAAGAGGGCGCATTTGCGCCGAAAGAAATCGCATATTTTGTTTGTGCCGCAAAAAAAGCCCTGCCTGACCCGGCAGGGTCTATAGGGAATTTCCGAGTAGAGTAAAGGGATAACGAAAAAACGTTATCCCTTTGATTTTTGCGTTGCAAACGCACGCTTTGCAACACATAGCAGTTACTATCGGGAAGATAATTCGTTGTAGCTTTTGTCGTTAAAGCCCCACCCCAACAGCGACAGCGCCTTGAATCTCTCATCGCAATAAACTTCTGCTAAACTATTGATATCTATCTTAAAGTCTTTCGGTACACCCTTTTTTAACTTGATCATGACCTTTACCGTTTTATCGGCAGAAGTTTTCAGCAGTTCGATCATCTGTTCAAAGTCCCCATTGTCATACATTTTGGCGCTTTTCAGCTCATACCAAGCGTAACAATATTTATATTTCCCGAAAACATTTCCGTATGCTTCTATATTGATCGCCCCCGATCCGCGATCGGCCGGAACATCAATGAATCGAAATGGCAATCTGATCTCTTCGTACGTCGGTTTTGTAAAACACATAAGATGATCCTCCTCTGTCAAATTCTTATTGATCGACGTCTTTATTATATCAAAAAACAATAGAATCTTCAAGTTGTTTTCGCGAGAGAAAGAAGGCTCTGCTTTTCATAAGTTGAATTTTATCAAGCGTTCCGCTTCATCTCTACGGGAAGCGCGATGACCCGGCAAGGCTTTTCTTGTGCAATGAAAAAGACAGCTATTTTAGCTGCCTTTTTTCATGGATTTGAAAGTTATTCGTTCTTCGGGCGGACTTGCAGGTAATACGCTACTGCGAAGACGACGATGTTCAGGAAGAACACGACGGGGATGATCACGCTCGTCATCAGCTGGCCGAGGTCGGAGAAGTCGATGTTCCGGGCAAGGGCAACGATGAGGATGACGATCACGCACAGCGCGTAGGTGACGATGGTGTTCACGAGCAGGTTCCCCGTTCGCCTCAGAGCGCGTTCGCCGTAGTGGTTGACATAGGCGAGGCCGCAGACGAGCAGAACGGCAAGTCCCGCGCCCCAGATGAGATAGGGGTAGAAGCGGGGGAGCAGCAATGTGCGCAGAAGCCCCAGCGTGAGGCTGCCTTCGGCAATGCAGAGGAGAAACACGGTGAGGGCGCTGAAGAAGAGCGCTTTGCCCTTGTGGACGAGGTTGACGGAGAGCGTCGTCGTGACAGGCTTCGTCCCGCCGCCCGAGGTCGTGATGCGGATGCCGTCCGCTGCGGCGCGCATTTCGATGTCGTAGAAATCGATGCCGTCCAGCGAGCGGGGCGGGGGCGCGGGAGGAGCTTTCCTGGGCTGTGCAGGCGCTTCCGCGGGTTTTTGTACCGGCTTTTGCGGTGCAGGCGCTGCCGGCTGCTGCGGCGCGGGCTGTACTGCGGGGCGGGGTGCATAGGTCTGCTGCGCGGGGGCGGGCTGCGGCGCGGACTGTTTGGAAGCCTGCGGCAGCTGCTGCGGCCGCTGAGGCGCGGGGGCGGACTGCTGCGAATCTTCCTTGATGGCGTTGGAGTAGAGCTTACCGATGAGCGAACGGTATTCGCGTTCAGCCTCGGGCTTGGCTGCATACATGGGCGTCTTGGCTTCGCCTGCCGGCACCACGGGGGTATTGAAATAGTTGTATTCCGAGCCCTGCGGCTCCTCAACGGGAGGGGCGTTGACGAGGCTCATGTAATTCTGGTGGATCATCTGCTGTTCGCGCTCGCGGAAGCGTTCTTCATCCTCGCTGCGGATGCGCATCTCCTGTTCGGCGAGCTCGCGGGCGTGTTGGGCCTTGAGCTGCTCTTCGCGGTCGCGGATCATCTGTTCGTACTTTGCGCGCTCTTCGGCAAAGGGCTGCATCTCCATGATGCGCGCGTTCTGCTGCGCCTTTTCATCGTCAAGGGAATCGGCGTGGGCGCGCTCCTCTTCGAGGCGTGCCTCTTCGGCGGCGCGGCGTTCCTCTTCCTCGCGGGCGAGGCGCTGCTCTTCCTCGAGCCGCAGCCGTTCGCGCTCCGCCTCTTCCTCGGCGCGGCGCTGTTCTTCCATGAGCCGCTCCTCTTCGGCGCGGCGTGCCTCTTCTGCGAGGCGTGCTTCTTCCTGCATTCGGCGTTCCTCCCCGCGGCGGCGGAGTTCATCTTCATAGCGGAGACGGGCGATGGCCTCGGCCTCCATACGGCGGCGCTGCTCTTCTTCGAGGCGGGCCTGCTCGCGTGCGCGCATCTCTTCCCAATAGCGGTTTTTGGCGGCTTCCTCCGCGATCATGCGGTTGCGCTGTTCTTCCTCGCTGCGGAAGAGCTCCTCGCGCGTGCGGAGCATCTCTTCGCGGGCGCGGAGTTCTTCTTCTGCACGGCGCTGTTCTTCTTCGAAGGCGGCGCGGCGGGCTTCCAGCTCTTGGAAAGCGGGGTGATCTTCACTGATCACAGGCTGCGCGGGTGCTGCACCGTCGGCAGATCCCGTAAGGGGCTCGTCTGCGGAAGGGGCGCCTTGCGCATCGTCGGGCTGTGCTTCGGAGAGGGAAGGGGGCTGCGCCGATGCCGCGGCATAGGCAGCATCGGGGGTGGGGGCTTCCTCGATCGTTTCTTCGGGAGCTTCGACAGCTTCGGCGGCCTCTGCGGGCGCTTCCTCGATGGCCTCTTCGGGGGCAGGGGCTTCCTCGCAGGCAGCGGGGAGCGTTTCGTCTGCATCCGCGCCGTCGTCAAAGCCGTTATCGCTGTCCTCCGGCGTCCATTCCGCGGTCTCCTCCGGGGCGTCGCCTTCGTCCTCATCGTCAAGTTCGACGTTCGGGACGCGGCTCGTCGACTGCTTCAGAACGCGCATATCGACGGCGGAGGGGGCGGGGGAGGAGAAATCGAAGTCCTTGTCGGAGATGAGGCTGTCGATGACGGTGCGGGAGTACTCCCATTCCATCAGATTGCGTTCGGCGATCTCCTTGCCCTGGTCGGTGAGGGAGAAGTACTTGCGCCTTCCGCCGCCCGCCGTGCCGCCCCAATAGGACGTGATGTAGCCTTCCTTCTCGAGCCGCTTGAGGGCGCTGTAGAGGGAGGGTTGTTTGAGCTGATACTGGTTGTGGCTCTTGCGGCCGATCTCCTCGATGATCGCATAGCCGTACTTGTCCCCGTCATAGAGGGAGCGGAGGATGATGGTGTTGATGTGGCCGCGGATGAGGTCGGAGCTGATGGTATGCTCCCTGTCCTCCTCGGCTCCGTCCTCGCTTTCGTTCTCGTCCGCAGTGCGATCGGGCGCGGCGGAAAGCTCTTCCTCTTCCGCATCGGCGGGGGAGGGAACGCTCTCTTCGGCGACGTCTACGATCTCTTCTTCGTCATCGCTATGGGTAAATTCCTGATCCATAGGGAGTCTCCTTGCGTATTCTGACAATATTATACAGGATGCGGCAGGATTTGTCAAGGAGATAGAGTATTGCGCCTGACGTAATCGGCAACTTTTTTTGCTATTTTGTGCGTTATCGCACCTCTCACCACAGGATAAGGGGTGTGTTCTCATTACTATGTCAGACATAGCTTGTCTGTTCAGGCGTTGAAATCGGGCGGCGGGAACGTGTGTTTCCGCCGCGGAGATTCAGCTTTCTTTGTTTTTGACGAGCTTTTTTTCGAGCAACGCCACGAGGAAGTACATGAGCGCCGCGAGAAAGCAGAGGATGACGGTCGCCGCCATCACGAGGTCGAGTTTGAATACCTGCCCGCCGTACACGATGAGATACCCGAGCCCCGCCCGCGAGACGATGTATTCGCCCATGATGGAGCCGATCCAGCTCATGCCGACTGCGACTTTGAGCATAGAGACGAAGGCGGGGAGGGAGGACGGGATGACGAGTTTTGCAAGGATGTGCGCCTTGTTCGCGCCCATCGATTTAAGGAGCAGCACCTTGCCCTCATCCGCCGAGAGGAAGGCGGAGAGCATATGCAGGATGACGAGGATGACGGTGACGAGGATGGTCATGAAGACGATGGCGCGGCTCCCCGTGCCGCACCAGATGATGATGAGCGGCCCTAAGGCGATCTTGGGGAGCGCGTTGAGCACGACGATGTAGGGCTCCAGGATGCGGCGGAGCGTCTCGCTCCACCAAAGGAGCAGGGCGATAAGGACGCCTGAGAGGATGGCTGCAAAAAAGCCGATGAGCGTTTCCGAAAGGGTGATGCCGATGTGATAAAAGAGGGTGCCTTCCCGGTAGAGGGAGGCGATCGTCTTTGCGATGCGGGAGGGGGAGCTGACGAGGAAGGGATCCGCCCAGTTCAGGGCGGTGACAAGTTCCCACAGCCCTAAGAGAAGGAGCAGCAGCCCCAGCCGCACGGCGTTGACGATGCCCGTCTTTTTTCTGCTCTTTTGTAGGAAAGCGCGGTGTTCTTTGGAGATAGTTTCGTGTTTCATGGGTCGAGTTCCTTCCAGAGCGTTTCGAACCAGCCCGAAAAGCGGGGCTCCTCCCGCCGTTTCAGAGGATCGGAGGAGAGGAAGTCCGTCTCGTGCGAGGCGAGAAGGCGGGCGGGGCGGGCGGTGAGCACGAGGATGCGGTCGGCGAGGGAGATCGCCTCCGAGATGTCGTGCGTGATGAGGAGGGCGGCCTTTTTCTCGCTGCGGATGATGCGCGAAACGTCTGCCGCCACGAGAAGGCGGGTTTGATAGTCGAGCGCGGAAAAGGGTTCGTCGAGGAGCAGGATGTCGGGCTCCATGACGAGCGTTCTGATGAGTGCGGCGCGCTGGCGCATCCCGCCCGAGAGTTGGGAGGGATAGCTCTTCAGAAATCCCGAAAGCCCGTATTGTTCGGCGAGCTCCAAAGCGCGGGCGCGGCGGGCGGGCGTGTTTTTTTTCTGCACTTCGAGGGGAAGATACAGGTTTTTTTCGATGGTGCGCCACGGGAAGAGCTCATCCCGCTGGAGCATATAGCCGATGCTCCCCCCGAGCGTCACGCTGCCCGCCGAGGGCTTTATGAGGCCGGCGGCGAGGGAGAGGATGGTGCTCTTGCCGCAGCCCGAAGGGCCGATCATGGCGGCAAATTCCCCCTCACCGAGGGAGAAGGTGAGCTCTTTTAAGGCGGTGACTTCCCCCTGCCGCGTGTGATAGGTGAGTCTTACGTTGTCAAAGGCGAGTATTTCTTTCATGGTCATGCCGCCCCGAAGGGCGCTGCTGCGTTATTGGAGCGCCGCGGCGACGCGCTGAGCAAGGGAGTTGTCGACGAGCGCCCGATAGTCCGCGCGTTCGGGAAGTTCGCCCGCGCTCTCGATGATGTCCTGCAAACGGTTGAAACTCTCTTCGGAGAGCGTCATGTCGGGCTGCCATGCGGAGATCGAACGATAACTTTCGACGCTGACGGCGAGCGACTCCTGCGAGGTGGAGGGGAAGTGGGGGAGAAGGTACTCCGCAACGGTCATCGCAGGCTCGTTTTCCGCAAAGTCGATGGCGCGCATGACGGCGCGGAGGAAACCTTCGGCGGCTTCCGTATTCTCGTTGAGCCACGAGCGCTTGGCGATATAGGCGGTGTAGGGGACTTCGCCCGACGCTTCGCCCACGGCGGCGACGACATAGCCCTTGCCCGCCGCTTCGTATTCGGATGCCGTCGGTTCGAACATCGTGCAGTAGTCGGCGACGCCCGATTCGAAGGCGCCCGTCATCAGGTTGAAGGCGACGTCGTAGTTGAGCGTCACTTTGTCCTGGATGCCGTGCTCTTTTAAGATATATTCAAAGGTCATGGCGGGAACGCCGCCCTTTCTGCCCGCGAGCACTTCCTTGCCCGCGAGGTCTTCCCATCGGAAGTCGGGCTCGTCGGTGCGGGAGACGAGGAAGGAGCCGTCGCGGCGGGTGAGCTGGCCGAAGACGGTGGGGACGTCCGTGGTGCCGCCGAGGAGCACATAGATGGCTGCCTCCGGGCCGCAGAAGCCGATGTCGGCATCGCCCGAGAGGACGGCTGCCATCACCTTGTCGGCGCCGCCGCCGTTCGTGAGCTCGATCTTGATGTTCTCCTCTTCGAAATAGCCGAGGGAGTCGGCGAGATACATGGGCGCGTAGAACACCGAGTGGGTGACTTCGTTGACGCGGATGAGCGTGACGCCGTCCTCCCTTTCTTCGGTGCAGGCGGAAAGGGGAAGGAGCGCGAAGAGCGCCGCTAAGGGAAGCAAGATGAGACGGGAAAGTTTTGACATGGGGACCTCCGTTTTGGAAGGCGGCCTCCGCACGGGGCGGGGCGCGCATCTTCAGATTTTGGCAATAATATATCGTATGCGAGGGGCGCTTTCATTGACAACGCAAAAAAATTCATGTATAATGGGAAGCTGTATTACACTTTTTCGGGTGATAAAGATGAGAGAGATGCAAACGACCTACGATCCCAAACAATTTGAGGATCGCATCTACGCGGATTGGCAGGAAAACGGCTGCTTCCGCGCCGAGATAGACGAAGGGAAAGTTCCCTTCTCGCTGATGATGCCGCCCCCTAACGTGACCGGGCAGCTGCACATGGGCCACGCCATGGACGAGACCATGCAGGACGTCATCACGCGCTTCAAGCGGATGCAGGGGTATTCCGTCCTCTGGCTCCCCGGCACCGACCATGCCTCCATTGCGACGGAAGTCAAGATCGTCAATCAGCTCAAGGAGGAGGGGCTCACCAAAGAGGAGCTGGGGCGTGAGGGATTTCTGGAGCGCGCTTGGGCGTGGAAGAATAAGTACGCGGGCCGCATCTGCGATCAGCTCAAAAAGCTCGGCTCTTCCTGCGACTGGTCCCGCCTCGCCTTCACGATGGACGAGCGCTGCTCGAAGGCGGTGAGGGAAGCCTTCTTCCGCCTGTATGACAAGGGGCTCATCTACCGCGGCAGCCGCATCATCAATTGGTGTCCCGACTGCAAGACGGCGCTTTCGGACGCCGAGGTCGAATACAGCGAGGACGCGGGCTTCTTCTGGCATTTCAAATACCCCGTGGACGGCACGGACGAGTTTATCACCATTGCGACCACCCGCCCCGAGACCATGCTGGGCGATACCGCCGTTGCGGTGCATCCCGGCGATGCGCGCTATTCTTCCCTCGTCGGAAAGACGCTTACCCTTCCCCTCGTGGGGAGGAAGATCCCCCTCGTGGAGGACGAGTACGTCGATCCCGAATTCGGAACGGGTGCGGTGAAGATCACCCCCGCGCACGACCCCAACGACTTCGAAGTGGGGCTCCGTCACGACCTGCCCGTCATCCGCGTGATGAACGACGACGGCACGATGAACGAGCTCGCGGGCGAATATGCGGGGCTCGACCGCTATGAAGCGAGAAAGCGCATCGTTTCCGAGATGGAAAAGCTCGGGCTCCTCGTCAAGGTGGAGCCGCACGCCCACAACGTGGGGCACTGCTACCGCTGCCATTCGACGGTGGAACCCATCGTCTCCAAGCAGTGGTTCGTCAAGATGGCGCCTCTTGCCAAGCCCGCCATCGACGCCGTGATGAAGAACAAGACGAAGTTCGTGCCCGACCGCTTCGCGAAGATCTATTATAATTGGCTGGAAAACATCCGCGACTGGTGCATCTCCCGTCAGCTGTGGTGGGGGCACCGCATCCCCGTGTGGTACTGCGGCGACTGCGGCGAGGTCATCTGCTCGCGCGAGACGCCCTCCGTCTGCCCCAAGTGCGGCAGCGCGCACCTCACGCAGGACGAGGACGTGCTCGATACCTGGTTCTCTTCGGCGCTCTGGCCCTTCTCGACGCTGGGCTGGCCGGACAAGACCCCCGAATTTGAATATTTTTATCCCACCGACGTGCTCGTGACGGGTTACGACATCATCCCGTTCTGGGTGATGCGCATGATGTTCTCGGGCATTGAGCAGACGGGCAAAGTTCCCTTCCACGACGTGCTCATCCACGGGCTCGTGCGCGACGAGCAGGGCCGCAAGATGAGTAAGTCTCTGGGTAACGGCATCGACCCGCTCGAAGTCATCGACAAATACGGCGCGGACTCTCTGCGCCTCTCGCTCCTCACGGGCGTTGCGCCCGGCAACGACACGCGCTTCACGGAAGCTAAGGTGGAGGCGGCGCGCAACTTCATCAACAAGGTGTGGAACGCCGCGCGATTTGTTCTCATGAACGTCAAGGACGAGGAAGTGCCGCCACTCTCCGAAGTCAGGCTGCAGCCCGCCGACCGCTGGATCATCTCCCGCCTCATGGCGACGGTGCGCGAAGTGACCGTCTCTTTGCAGAAGTACGACCTCGGCATCGCGGCGGACAAGCTGAGCGACTTCGTCTGGAACGACTTCTGCGACTGGTACATCGAGCTTTCGAAGCCCGCCCTCTACGGCGACGACGCCGAAAAGAGGAAGGGGGCGCTCTCGGTGCTCCTGTATGTGCTCGACAATGCGCTGCGCCTGCTGCATCCCTTCATCCCCTTCGTCACGGAGGAGATCTACAGCTATCTTCCCGGGGAGCACGGCCGCATCATCTCGGCGGAGTTCCCGCGCTATGTGGGCAAGCTTGCCTATAAGAAGGAAGCGAAGGCGTTCGAGGGCGTCATCGGGCTCATCAAGACGGTGCGCGCGATGAAGGTGGCGGTTAACTGCCCGCCTTCGCGCAAAGTGCATATCTATCTCGTGACCGACTGTAAGCGGCTCGTGTCGCTCAATCGCCAGTCCATTTTGCGCCTTGCGGGCGCGAGTGCCGTGGAGATCGCCGAGAGCGGCGCGGCGGCGGGGAACAAGGCCGTCTCGCAGGTGTGCGATCTCGGTCAGGTGTTTATCCCGCTCGGGGAGCTCGTCGACCTCGAAGAGGAGAAGAAGCGCCTTGAAAAGGAGCTTGAGCGTGTGACGGGGGAGATCGCCCGCGCGAACGGCAAGCTCGCCAACCAGGGGTTCATCTCCAAAGCGCCCAAAAAGCTCGTCGACGACGAGCGGGCAAAGCTCGAGAAATTCCTCGACATGAAGGAAAAGATCGAAGCACAGCTCAAAGAGCTGGAAGCTTGACTTGTTTGAAGTTTAACGGGCGCCGCCCGCGGCCCAAAGCCGCGGGCGGCGCCCTCTCTTTGCAAAAAATGACTCAATGTGACAGAAAAAGAGAGGAGTTTACGCGATGACGGGGCGAGATGTATTTTTTTGTACTTTGCGGAAGAAACTGCCCTCAAACAGTTGACAAGCGCTTTGGGATTTGGTAGAATATGAATCGATAAAAAAATATCGATTCGAGGTGACACGGTGGAGGGCAAGACGGCGGAAATTTCCAAAGCGGCGTTCCTCCGCTTCCCGGCCTATCTTCGCTATCTGAAGGCGGAAGAGGCGGCGGGAGTGGGGTACGTCTCTTCTTCGGAGATCGCCGAGGATATGCACCTTTCCGCCGTGTGCGTGAGGAAGGACTTAGCGCTCGTCGCGTCCGAGCCCGGGAAGCCCCGCTTGGGCTTTGCCGTGAAAAACCTCATCGGGGATCTCGAGCGGGCGCTCGGCTATCACTTAAAGACGCACGCCTGCGTCGTGGGCGCGGGGCGGCTCGGAAGGGCGTTCCTCGTCTACGACGGCTTCGAGCATTACGGCATCGACGTCGTCGCCGCGTTCGATATTTCTCCCGCGCAGGTGGGGGCGCTCAGGGGCAAGCCCATCTATCCCATGGAGCGGCTCAAAGAGATCGCGGAGCGCGAAAACGTGCGGCTCGGCATCCTCACCGTTCCAGGCGAAGCGGCGCAGCAGGCGTGCGACGCGATGGTGGAGGCGGGTATCACGGCTATTTTGAGTTTTGCGCCCGCGTATGTGCGCGTTCCCGAAGGGGTGACGCTGCGCTGCGAGGATCTTGCGGCAACGCTCGCCTCTCTTTCGGCGGAGGCCGAAAAGAGCGGCGCTTAAAAAAGGCAATATGAAATCAGCAAAATATATCGGAGGTATCATATGAAAGACTTTATCGTCAACGATGAGGAATCGCTCGAAAAGCTCCTCTCCCGCGTCAGGGCTGCGCAGGCAAAGTACGCCACCTACACGCAGGAGCAGGTGGACAAGATCTTCTTCGCGGCGGCGCTCGCTGCGAACAAGATGCGCCTTCCTCTCGCGAAGATGGCAGTCGAAGAGACGGGCATGGGCGTTGTAGAGGACAAGGTCATCAAGAACAATTACGCGGCCGAGTACATCTACAACAAGTATAAGGACGTCAAGACCTGCGGCGTCGTGGAACGCGACGAGGGCTTCGGCTATACCAAGGTCGCAGAGCCCGTCGGCGTCGTCGCTGCGGTCATCCCTACGACCAACCCCACGTCCACTGCGATCTTCAAGTGCCTCATCTGCTTAAAGACGAGGAACGCGCTCATCATCTCGCCTCACCCCCGTGCAAAGCAGTGCACGATCGAAGCGGCGAAGGTCGTCCTCGAGGCGGCAGTCAAAGCAGGTGCCCCCGAAGACATCATCGGCTGGATCGATCAGCCCACCGTGCCTCTTTCGGGCATGATCATGAGAGAGGCAGACCTCATCCTTGCGACGGGCGGCCCCGGCATGGTCAAGGCGGCATACTCCTCCGGCAAGCCCGCAGTCGGCGTCGGCGCAGGCAATACGCCCGCCGTCATCGATTCCTCTGCGGACATCAAGCTCGCGGCTTCCTCCATCCTGCACTCCAAGACGTTCGATAACGGCATGATCTGCGCTTCCGAGCAGTCGGTCATCGTCCTCAAAGACGTCTACGACGAGTTCAAGAAGGAGATGGCGCTCCGCGGCGCTTACTTCCTCACCCCCGAAGAGACGGACAAGGTGAGAAAGACCATCATCATCAACGGCGCGCTCAACGCGAAGATCGTCGGCCAGAGCGCCTGCAAGATCGCAGAGCTTTCGGGCTTCACGGCGCCCGAAGGCAGCAAAGTGCTCGTCGGTGAAGTCGAGTCCGTCGACATCTCCGAAGAGTTCGCGCACGAGAAGCTCTCGCCCGTGCTTGCAATGTATAAGGCGGAGGACTTCGAGGATGCCGTCGCCAAGGCGGACCGCCTCATCAAGGACGGCGGCCTCGGCCACACCTCCTCGCTCTATGTCAACGTCGAGACGGGGCAGGACAAGATCGAGCGTTTCCGCTCCGTCATGAAGACCTGCCGTATCGTCATCAACACGCCTTCTTCGCACGGCGGTATCGGCGATCTTTACAACTTCAAGATGACGCCTTCGCTCACCCTCGGCTGCGGCTCGTGGGGCGGCAACTCCGTCTCGGAGAACGTCGGCGTCAAACACCTCATCAATTACAAAACCGTTGCGGAAAGGAAGGAAAATATGCTGTGGTTCAGAGCTCCCGAAAAGGTCTATTTCAAGCGCGGATGCCTCGGAGTTGCCCTCAAGGAACTCGGACATCAGGTCTACAATAAGAAGAAGGCGTTCATCGTCACCGACGGTTTCCTCTATCAGAGCGGCTTCACCAAGAAGATCACCGATATCCTCGATGCAGAGGGCATCACGCACGCGACCTTCTTCAACGTCACGCCCGATCCTACGCTCGCCTGCGCGAACGAGGGCGTCAAGCAGATGCGCGACTTCGCTCCCGACGTCATCATCGCGGTCGGCGGCGGCTCGCCCATGGACGCAGCCAAGATCATGTGGGTGATGTACGAGCATCCCGACGTCGACTTCCAGGATATGGCGATGCGCTTCATCGATATCCGCAAGAGAGTTTACACCTTCCCTCACATGGGCGACAAGGCGCTCTTCGTCGCCATCCCCACGACGGCAGGTACGGGCTCCGAAGTCACGCCCTTCGCCGTCATCACCGACGAGAAGACGGGTACCAAGTATCCTCTTGCCGACTATGAGCTCATGCCCGATGTCGCCATCGTCGATGCAGACCTCATGATGAACATCCCCAAGGGCCTTACGTCCTGCTCGGGTATCGACGCGATGAGCCATGCGCTCGAGGCGATTGCTTCCGTCATGGCGACCGACTTCACGAACGGCATCGCAAAGGAAGCTGCCCGCATCATCTTCGAGTATCTGCCCCGCGCTTACGAGAAGGGCGCGCACGACGCAGAAGCGCGCGAGAGGATGGCAAATGCTTCCTGCATGGCAGGTATGGCGTTTGCGAATGCCTTCCTCGGCGTCTGCCACTCCATGGCGCACAAGCTCGGCTCTTACTGGCACATCCCTCACGGCATGGCGAACTCGCTCATGCTCGAAGAGGTCATCCGCTTCAACAGCTCGGAAGCTCCTGCCAAGATGGGCACCTTCCCTCAGTACGCTTATCCTCAGTGCAAGGCGCGCTATGCGGACGTCGCCCGCTATGTCGGCTGCACGGGCGCCAATGACGACGAGCTCGTCGAAGCGCTCATTGCAAAGCTGCACGAACTGC
This sequence comes from uncultured Clostridia bacterium, assembly GCA_944354535.1. GTDB lineage: Bacteria > Bacillota > Clostridia > Christensenellales > Borkfalkiaceae > Gallimonas. Next base: position 47,123 of record CALVPY010000010.1, on the reverse strand, counting down.
AGGCGGCGATCGGCCAGCCCAAGACCATCCAGGAAGCGCTTCAAGGCAAGGTCACCGAAGAGCAGTTCCTCGATCGTCTCGATCAGATGACCGAGGACGCGTTCGACGATCAGTGCACGGGCGCCAACCCCAGATATCCGCTCATGAGCGAGATCAAGCAGATGTATCTCAACGCTTACTACGGCAGAAAGTAATAAAAATGCGCGGACGCCGGGGCAGGGGAATTTCCTCTGCCCCGACTTCGGCTAAAAAATAAGGAGACAGTGAAATGAGAGGTATCAATACTTCGGTCACCAAACTGAGAAGAAAGATCTTTGTCGAAGTCGCCAAGGTCGCATATCTTGTGGATGACGAGAACGTCAACAGCGCCATCGAGGCCATCCCTTACACCATCTCCCCGACGGAGGTGCCGCAGTACCGCGAGAGCATCTACCGCGAGCGCGCCATCGCCTCCGAACGCGTGCGCCTCGCCCTCGGGATGTCGCTTCGCCCGCAGGACAGGCCCGTCCACATCACGGCGGGGCTGGATGCGAGCAATATTTCCGACCAGTACTACGAGCCCCCGCTCATGCAGGTCATTCCCTCGGCGTGCGATAAGTGCGAGGACAACGTCTATGAAGTGAGCAACCAGTGCCGCGGCTGTGTGTCGCGCGCGTGCATGGCGGTCTGCCCCAAGGGCGCCATCTCCATCGGCAAAGACGGCAGAACGGTCATCGACCGCGAGAAGTGCATCAAGTGCGGCAAGTGCAAGGCCGCCTGCCCGTACGACGCCATCGCGCACAAGGTGCGCCCCTGCGCGGACGCGTGCGGCGTCAAGGCCATTTCGAGCGATCCTCTGGGCAGGGCTTCCATCGATCCCAAGAAGTGCGTGGGTTGCGGCCAGTGCATGGTGAGCTGCCCGTTCGGCGCCATTGCCGATAAGTCGCAGATCTTCCAGCTCGGGCGCGCCATCCGCCGCGGGGATAAGGTCGTCGCCATCGTAGCGCCCGCCATCGTGGGACAGTTCGGCCCCAAGGCGACGCTGTGGCGCATCAAGGCCGCCCTCAAAGACATCGGCTTTACCGAAGTCTTCGAGGTCGCGCACGGCGCGGACGTGGGGGCTTCCACCGAGGCGCACCACTATGCGACGGAGGTCGTGACGGGCAAGCTTCCCTTCCTTCTCACCTCCTGCTGCCCCGCATGGAGCATGCTTGCAAAGACGCAGTTCCCCGATATGGTGGATAAAGTTTCGAGCGCTCTGACGCCCATGGTCGCGACGGCGCGTTCCGTCAAGCAAAAGATGCCCGATGCGCGCGTCATCTTCGTCGGCCCGTGCGCGGCGAAAAAGCTCGAAGCGATGCGCCGCACCGTGCGTTCGGACGTCGACTTTGTCATCACGTTCGAAGAGCTTGCCGCGATCTTCGAGGCGGCGGGCATCGATTTTGAGACGTACATCAAGGAAGATCCCATCCACGACGCTTCGGGCGCGGGCAGGGGATACGGCGTTGCGGGCGGCGTCGCCCACGCGATCGAAGAGTGCGTGCGCGAGTACTACCCCGGGGTCGAGGTCAAGATCGAACACGCGGAAGGGCTCGTTGAGTGCAAGAAGATGCTCATGCTTGCAAAGGCCGGCAAGAAGAACGGCTGCCTCATCGAAGGCATGGGGTGCTTCGGCGGCTGCGTCGCGGGTGCGGGCGTCAATATCCCCGTCGAGAAGGGCGCTCAGGCGGTGCAGAAGTTTGTGCAGGATTCCACGAACAAGCTTCCGCCTAAGGAGCTGTACGAGATCCATCTTCCTTAAAATTTCAGGATAGTACTAAAACAAAACGCATTTTTCGGCAATTAGCATAGTACTATGCGTGACATAAAAATAAAGATCAGGCGTTTCCCGAGCGGAGACGCCTGTTTTTTCACGAAAAAAGCGGCAGGAACTTCCTGCCGCTTGGAGCGCTTTGAAATAAGCCGCGCTTATTCTGCGACGACTTTGACTTTGATCTTGGAGACGACGCCTTCCATGAGGCGGACTTCGGCTTCGAAATCGCCGACGTTTTTGATGTTTTCCTTCAAAGAGATCTTCTTCTTGTCGATCTCATAGCCCTGCGCTTCGAGGGCGGAGGCGATGTGCGCCGTTGTGACCGAGCCGAATACTCTGCCGTTTTCGCCCGCCTTGATGGCGACGGTGACTTCCGCACCGTTAAGTTTTGCCGCAAGCTCTTTCTGCGCTTTCACATACTCGGCGCGGTGATATTCGTCTGCGATGCGGCGCTGCGTGATCTCGTTGATGCCGCTCGTCGTGGCGACTTCGGCAAGCCCCTTTTTGAGGAGGAAGTTCCTTGCGTAGCCGTCCGAAACTTCGACAAGATCGCCCTTCATGCCCGTACCCTTTACATCTGCTTTCAAAATGACTTTCATGGTGGTTCTCCTTTTGTCATATTTTACCAAAGGATGAGGGCTTTGTCAACGGGGTTTTTGATAATTTTTCCGCTTTTGCGCATATTGACCTTGTGAGGAGGTGAAATATGGATCGCAATATGATCAACTGCGGCGTTTCGTGCGGCGTTTCGGAATGCAAGTTCAATGTGGACGGCTGCCATTGTGAATTGGAGACCATCCATGTGGGCAATACTTGCGACTGCGAGCACTGCACCTGCTGCGACAGCTTCCAGAAGAGGCACTGACGTCTGCCCCCGCTCGGGGGCTTTTTTTGTGTCTTTTCGGGGAGCGGACAGGCTGTCTCAAAGACGGCTTGGCGCAGCGCCGGACGAAACGCGGCACGGGGCGATGTATTGTTTTCGGATAGCGGCACAAACTGCTGTCACAGCGCAGCTGTTTGAGATAGAGTCCGTTTGTTCGGGCGGGGCGTCTTTCGTTTTTTCGGGAGATGCCTGTTTTTTTGGCCGCTGAGCGGCGGCAAAACGGCGGGCGGCATAAGCAAGGCGGGCGGGCTTAAACGGGCGGCAAAACGGCGGGCGGCATAAGCATGGAATATCTGCGGCGGGCTCCTGCATACAATGAGAGGATGAAAGCGTTTTGGCGGCGGATGGGAAAAGTCGGGCGTATTCTTTGGCGGGGGCTGCCGTTTTTGTTTGTCCTTGCGGCGGCCGTTCTCGTCTTCTTGCCTCAAAAATCGGGAGAGGCCGAGGCGCGCACCGTCGTCAGGGTGTGGAATATCGATACGTTTGAGGGCGGGAAGGGCTCACGCACCGCGTTTTTGAAGAGCGTCGCGCGGGGGCTTCAGGGGGAGGCGTACTATCTCGTTACGAGCTACACCCTCGAGGGGGCGCTTTCGGCGCTTGCGGAGGGGGATGCGCCCGACGTCCTTTCCTTCGGCGTGGGGCTTTCGGCGTTCGCGGAACGGCTCCTGCCTCTCCCGTATTCCTTTGCGGGCGGGGAGCTGGGCGGAAAGGCACTCGCCTATCCGTGGTGTATGGGCGGGTATTATCTCTTTTCCCTCACCGATTTTGAAGGAGAGGGAAGGACGGCTCTTTCCGTGGGCGGGGAAAATCTGCCCGTTGTGGCCGCCCGCCTTGAGGGCATCGCGGGGGAAGAGACGGAGAGCGTCGCCGCCTACACGGGCTTTCTGAGCGGGAAATACCGCTATCTTCTGGGCACGCAGCGCGACGTGTGCCGCTTTCAGGCGCGCGGCGCCAAAGTGCAGGCGCGCCCGCTCACAAAATACTGCGATCTTTATCAGTATATCGGCATCCTCTCTTCCGAGAAGCGGGAGGCATCCCTTGCCTTTGTGGAAGCGCTGCTCTCCCCCGAAGTGCAGGGGCGGCTTTCGGAGATCGGGATGTTCCCGCTTGTAAAAAATGCGGAGCGCACGGTGAGCGTGTTCTCATCAAGGGAGGCGCTCGGGCAGCTCGCCGCGGCGGCGCGGGAAGGGGATGTCCCCGAAAAATACCTGAAAAGTATTTGAAATCGGACGCAAAATGTGATAGAATAAGGAGAGAACGGCTTTGACGCTGTACGGTCTGCTTTCGGAACGCTTTCCGCGCCTTTGCGCGGGGGAATATTTCGACTTTGCGCGGCATACTTCGATCGGCTGCGGCGGAACGGCCGCGGCGTGGGCATCCCCCCGAAGCGGGGAGGAACTTTCTTCCCTTCTTGCTTTTCTGGAAGGAACGTGCATCCCGTACTGTTTTCTCGGCGCGGGGGCGAACGTGCTGCCGCGGGACGGATTTTTTGACGGCGTCGTCATCCGCTTTTGCGGCTTTTGTTCGCTCGCGGCGGAGGGCGCTTTGGTGCGCGTCGGCGCGGGCGTGACGGGGGGAGGGCTCCTGCGCTTTGCGGGGGAAAAGTGCCTTGCGGGGGCGGAGTTTTTGACGGGCATCCCCATGACTGTCGGGGGCGCTGTCGCCATGAACGCGGGCGTGAAGGAAGGGCATATCGGCGAGCTTATCTCGCGCGTTGTCTGCGCTTCGGCGGGCAGGACGTTCTGCCTTTCCCAAGCGGAATGCGCCTTTGAAGAGAAGGACAGCATCTTCCTGCGGGAAAATATCGCCGTCATCGGCGCGGAACTTAGGCTCAAACACAGCTTCCCCGTAGAGATCGCCCGCCGCCGCTGTTATTTTCGGACGAAGCGCAGGGAGCTCCCCAAAGGAAGGAGCATGGGCTGCGTGTTCGTCAACCCCGAAGGGAAGAGCGCGGGGGCGGTCATCGAGGCGTGCGGGCTCAAGGGGATGCGGCTGGGCGGGGCGCGCGTGAGCGAAGAGCACGCCAATTTTATTTTGAATGACGGGGGCAGCGCTTCCGATGTTGCGGCGCTCATCTCCCTTGTAAAGGCGCGCGTGGAGAAGGAGACGGGGATCGTGCTCCGCGAAGAGGTGCGGTGGCTCCCCTGAGACGCGCCATTCGAAGAAATGCGGCGGCTCCCCTGAGACGCGGCAAGCAGAGAAGTACAGCGGCTCTGAAAACGGACGCCGCGGGAAATACCATGAAACTCACGTTTGACTATCATACGCATACCAAATATTCGGACGGCAAGTCGACCGCCCTTGAAAACGCGCTGGCGGGAAAAGAGGCGGGGCTTTGTGGCATCGCCGTTACCGACCACGGCTTTTCGCACGTCGTTCTGGGCGTGAAGCGGCGGGAAAAGGAGCGCTACTTCGCCGACATCGACGAGGCGGCGCGGGAAACGGGATTCCCCGTCCTCCGCGGCATTGAGGAGAACATTCTGAGCCGCGAGGGCGACTGCGGGCTGACGGAAGCCGACTTCGAGGACTTCGACGTCTATCTTGCGGGCTTTCATCCGCTCGTCAAATACAAAGACTTCCCTTCCTTCTGGGAGGGGGGATGGACGACCTTCCGCTACCGCGCGCATATCAAGCCCTCCGATCGCATGGTGCGGGAGATGACGCGCGCCTATCAGCGGGCGGTCGAGAAAAACCCCATTGACATTCTGACGCACGTCAACTATCATTGCTTTGCAGACGTGAAGGAAGTTGCCAAGTGCTGCCGCGACTACGGGACGTACCTCGAGATCAGCGGCAAAAAACCGCACTTTACCGACGAAGAGCTTGCAGAGGCCGCGGCGACGGGCGTGAAGTTCGTCGTCAATTCGGACGCGCACTCCCCGGGGCGCATCGGGGATATCGCTCTCGCGGAGGCGCAGATCGGCCGCGTGGGCGTGCCGCTTTCGCAGATCTGCAATATCGACGGGAGGACGCCCTCCTTCCGCCTTCGGGACTATAAACGGACGCACTGAGAACATCTGCCGCTTGCCGTCTGTGGGGCGGTGCGGCGTAAATGGACATTATGGCGAATTTTACTTCGGAAGTCAAACGGGAGCTGTTTGCGGCTCCCCCCAAGGAGCCCTGCTGCAAGAAAGCGGCGCTGTTTGCGCTGCTCGCGACGGGCGGGTCGTATCAGGACGGGCGCATCGAGTTCGTCAGCGAGAACGAGCGGCTTTCGGCGCTCTTTTTAGCGCTTGCCGAGAGCGTGTATTCCGTGCGCTTCGACATCAAGGAAGCCGCCTTCGACCCCAAGCGCGAGCGGGACAGGCTGACGTTTTCCTATGCGGGCGGGGAATCGGCGCGCATCGCGCATGAGGCGGGCTTTTCGGGCGGGCGCGGCATCGCGTGGGCGGCGAAGTGGGAGTGCTGCGCGCTCTCCTGCCTCAAAGCGGCGTTCTTGGGCGGCGGGAGCTGCACCGTGCCTGCCGCAGGGACGAGGACGGGCTATCACCTCGAATTTGTCTTCCCGCGGGCGGCGGACGCCGAGGCGTTTCAGGCGCTCTTGCTTCAATTCGACCTTTTGGGGAAATTCGCGCGGCGGGGGGAGCGCACCGTCGTCTACCTTAAAAGCGGGGATATGCTCTCCGACTTCTGCGCCGTCGCGGGGGCGGAGGGAGCGCTGAAGAAACTCAACGAGCTTGCCGCCGAGCGGCAGGAGCGGAACAACTCCAACCGCGTCTCCAACTGCGTTGCGCGCAATGCCGACCGCACGGCGATCGCGAGCGTCAACCAGCTCAAGATCTTCCGCGAGCTGTATGAAAAGGGCGTCTTTGAAAGCCTTTCCGAGCCCCTCAAAGAGGCGGCGCGGGCGCGCGTCGAACACCCCTCGGAATCGCTCACCGAACTTGCGGCGCGGCTGAATATCAGCAAGAGCTGCTTAAATCACCGCATCCGCAAACTCACGGAACTTTATAGGAGCACGGAGGAAAACACATGACCGATTTTGTCCATCTGCATCTTCATACCGAGTACAGCCTCCTCGACGGGGCGGTCAAGGTGAAGGAGCTCGTCGATCACTGCGTCAAGAACAATATCGATACCGTCGCCGTCACCGACCACGGCAATATGTACACCTCCCTGCGCTTTGCCGAGGCGTGCAAGAAAAAGGGCATCAAATATATCATCGGCTGTGAGTTCTATGTGACGGACGACTACCGCGTCAAGAAGGATCAGCACGCCGATCACCTCATCCTGCTTGCGAAGAATAAGGCGGGGTATATCAACCTCGTGCAGATGGATTCGCTCGCCTTCGTGGACGGCTTTTACTACCGCCCGCGCATCGATTACAACGTATTAAAAGACCACGCCGAGGGGGTCATCTGCCTTTCGGCGTGCCTCGCGGGCAGGCTTCCCCGCCTCCTCATGAAGGGGGACTACGAGGGGGCGAAGGCGTTCGCGCTCTCCATGAAGGAAATTTACGGGGAAGATTTTTATCTCGAGATCCAGGATCACGGCATCCCCGAACAGAAACAAATTTTGCCGCTCATCGTGCGCATCTCGCGGGAGACGGGCATCCCGCTCGTCGCCACCAATGACGTACACTATCTCCGCAAGGAAGATTGGGAGATGCAGGATGTTCTCATGTGCATCCAGATGAAGAAGACGCTCGACGACCCCGACCGCATGCGCATGCAGACGCACGAATTTTACATGAAGTCGGGCGACGAGATGGCGGCGCTCTTCCCCGACCTTCCCGAAGCCATTTCAAACACGCGCGTCATTGCGAACAAAGTCTCCGATACGGACACGCCCTTCAACTTAAAGCCGGACGGCAACCCCGTGTACGATAAGTCGCTCATCCCGCTCTACACGGCGGACGACGGCACGCCTTCGCCCGAATATCTGACGCGGCTCACCTGGGAGGGGCTTCCCAAGCGCTATCCCGTCGTCACCGAGGAGATCAGAAAGCGCGCCGAGTACGAGCTTTCCATCATCATCAAGATGGGCTTTGCCGACTACTTCCTCATCGTGTGGGACTATATCAATTGGTCGCGGCTGCACGATATCCCCGTCGGCCCCGGGCGCGGATCGGGCGTTGGCAGCATCGTCGCCTATTCCATCGGCATCACCAATGTCGATCCGCTGCGCTACGACCTTCTCTTTGAGCGCTTTCTGAACCCCGACCGCGTCTCCATGCCCGACTTCGACGTCGACTTCTGCACCGCCCGCCGTGAGGAGACCATCGCCTATGTGAGGAAGCGCTATCATCCCGAGAACGTCGCGCAGATCGTCACCTTCGGTACGCTCGCTTCGCGCGCCGTCATCAAGGACGTGGGGCGCGTCATGCGTGTCCCTTACGCCGAGACAGACCGCGTCACCAAGCTCATGGACGGCAAGTCTACCATCCGCGAACTTCTGGGGCTCAACCTTGAAAAGTGCAGGAAGGCGGTCATCGAGACGGAGAACGACCCCGACAAGCACGACGAGGCAGTGAAGAAGCTTGCCGATCAGGAGAGCAAGCGCAACCAGGAATTCATCGACCTTTACGAGAGCGACGCGACCTTGAAACGCGTCATCGACATGGGCTTGAAGCTCGAGGGTATGCCCCGTCAGACGGGCATGCACGCCGCGGGCGTCGTCATCTGCCGCAAGAAGATCGCCGACAACGTGCCGCTTTCGCGCAACGGCGAGGACATCACCACCCAATTCGACATGAAGGAAGTGGAGTCCATCGGTATGCTCAAGATGGACTTTCTGGCGCTCACCACGCTCACCGATATCAAGAAGACGCTCGATTACATCAAAGAGGATACGGGCGAGACGGTGGAATTCACGCAGGCGTGCGACGACCCCAAGGCATATCAGCTCATCTCCGACGGCGATACGGACGCCGTGTTCCAGCTCGAACAGGGCGGCATGAAGAAGTTCATGAAGCAGCTGCAGCCCACCTGCCTCGAAGATCTCATCGCGGGCATTTCGCTCTACCGCCCGGGGCCCATGGACTTTATCCCCGAATATTTGAAGAACAGGTCGGACCCCGCGAATATCCACTACTTAACGCCCATGCTCAAGCCCATTTTGGAGAAGACGTTCGGCGTCATCATCTATCAGGAGCAGGTCATGCAGATCTTCCAGAACCTCGCGGGCTATTCGCTGGGACAGGCAGATCTCGTGCGCCGCGCCATGGCGAAAAAGCACCGCTCCGAACTGATGGCGCAGAAGGATAAGTTCATCTACGGCGATATCGACAAGGGCGGTAACATCACGGGGTGCATCAGTAAGGGCATCCCGCCCGAAGTGAGCGCCGAGCTCTTCGCCAAGATGGAGAGCTTCGCTTCCTACGCCTTCAACAAGTCGCACGCGGCGGCGTATGCCGTCGTCACCTACGAGACGGCGTACCTCAAAGCGTACTACCCCAAAGAGTTTCTGGCGGGCGTCCTCAATAACCGCATCGACAAGATCGAAGAGATCGCAAAGTACGTCGTCTACATGAAGGAGAAGCACATCGCGGTGTACCCGCCCGACGTCAACCGCTCCAAGGCATATTTCTCGGTGCAGGGGGACGGGCTGCGCTTCGGCCTGTGCGCCCTGCGCGGCGTGGGCATCGGGGCGATGGAGGAGGTCATCAAAGAGCGTGACGAGAACGGGCCCTTCAAGGACTTCCCCGACTTTCTGATGCGCTGCACCAAGTACGTCAACAAGCGCATGGTGGAGAGCCTCATCTTAGGCGGCGCCTTCGACAGCTTCGGCTACCGCCGCTCACAGTACACCGCCGTGTACGAGGATCTCATGCACCGCATCGCGGGCATGGACAAGCAGAAGAGCGGCGCGCAGCTCTCCCTCTTCGGCACGCTCATCGCCGAAGAGACGCCTGAGGCCAACTATCCCGACATCCCCGAATGGCCTTCCGAAGACCTTCTCTCCAAAGAGAAGTCCGTCCTCGGCGTGTATGTCAGCGGGCATCCCTTCGAGCCGTTCGCGCGCTATTTTCAGGATGCGAATTTCAACTGCGGGCTGCTCGCCGACTATGAAGAGGACGAGGAAACGGGGGAAAGGACGTACGCGCAGATCGAGAGCGGGCAGCAGGTCGTCTTCGGCGGGCTCATCGCGGGCGTCAAGAAGATCAACACCCGCGCGGGCGCCACGATGGCGTTCGTCACGGTGGAGGATTTGTACGGCAGCATCGACTGCGTCGCCTTCCCGCGCATCTATGAACGCGCGCGGCACTTTCTGAAGGCGGACGCCGTCGTGAGGGTTTCGGGCAAGATCGATATTTCTCCCGACAAACTCCCCGTCATCATCGCGGACAGGATCGAGGAGTTCGTCCCGCCCGAGGAAAAGCAGGAGACCCCTGCGCGGAACGAGCGGAAGAGCGGGGAGCAAGTGCTTTGGCTGGATGCGAGAGGGTTGGGAGAGGAGGACTTCGAAGAGCTCCTCGATACGCTTTCGGGGTATGCGGGCGAGACTCCTTCCAAAGTGCTGCACGGCGGCAGGCGTTATGAATTTCCCGTGCGTCTCACGCGGGCGCTCATGGCAGAGCTGAGGACATTTTTGCCCGAATCGGCGATAAAACTCGTCTGAGAGCGCGAAAAAGGGTGTAAAAATTCTTTTCTTTTCGTGAGATTGATGATATAATATCGGCGGGGAGAATGAGTGAGGGACCATTTACGGAGGACAGGAAGATGAAGAGGATCGGACTTTTGACGAGCGGCGGCGATGCGCCCGGCATGAATGCGGCCATCCGCGCCGTTGTGCGCACGGCCATTTATTTCGGCATCGAGGTGTACGGCATCGAGCGCGGCTATGCAGGGCTCATCGAAGATACCATGATGCCCATGGAAATGAGGAGCGTTTCGGATATCGTCCAGCGCGGCGGCACCAAACTGCGCACGGCAAGATGCCTTGAGATGCTCACGCAGGAGGGGCAGAAGAAGGCTGTGAAGACGCTCGAGCGCCACGGCATCGAAGGCCTCGTCGTCATCGGCGGCGACGGTTCTTTCCGCGGGGCAAAGTCGCTCACGGAAAATTTCGGGATCCCGACGATCGGCATTCCCGGCACCATCGACAACGACCTCGAATATACCGACTACACGCTGGGCTTCGATACGGCGGTGAATACCTGCCTCGAAGTCATCAATAAACTGCGCGATACGATGAACTCGCACGAGCGTATCTCCGTCGTCGAAGTGATGGGCCGCCACTGCGGCGACATCGCCCTCTATGCGGGCATCACGTCGGGCGCGGAGATCATCATCGTGCCCGAGATCGCCTACGATATGGACGACATCGTCATGCGCATCAACCGTTCGCGCGCCAACGGCAAGCACTCCAACATCATCGTCGTCGCGGAGGGCGCCATCAGCGCGGACGAATTCGCAAAGCAGCTGCAGGAGAACACCACCTATTCGGTGCGCTCCACCAACATCGGACACATCCAGCGCGGCGGCTCGCCCTCGATGGCGGATCGTATGCTCGCGGCACAGTTCGGCAACAAAGCCGTGCGGCTCTTAAAAGACGGCATCGGCAACCGCGTCGTCGGAATCCACCGCAACGAGATCATCGATATGGACATCATCGAGGCGGTCTCCATGAAGAAGAAGTTCAACTACGAACTGTACGAGACGCTGCAGATGATCTCCATGTGACGCGCGAAAATTGTATATTCTTGTATAAAACCGACCCGTCTGAAAAAAGGCGGGCCGGTTTGTTTACAAATTTTACCAATTGACGGAAAATATTTTGCCGCTTTCTATTGAAATTTTTGCGGGAATGTATTATAATAACTTCATAACGGGGAGGGCAGCAATTTTCCCGTTGCCGCCGGCGTATGCAATTCAGGGCGCGGGCGGAAGAAGGGGGTCCTATGATACTCACGGTTTGCATCAGTCCAAGCGTTGACGTCACCATCGAGCTCGATCAGCTCAACATCGGGAAGGTCAATCTCGTCAAGAGCAAGACGTTTTCCTTTACGGGCAAGGCGATCAACGTTGCGATCGGCGTCTCCCGCCTCGGCGCGGAGGCATATGCCACGGGATTCATGTACAACGAGAACGGCGTCATGTTCGAACAGGCGCTGGATAAGGAGGGCGTGCCGTTCGCCTTTGTCTGGAACGGCGGGCGCGTGCGCGAAAACTATAAGTTCATCGACAAGCGCTCCATGCTCACCGAGATCAACGACGTCGGCGAGCACGTCTCGACGGAAAAGCTCGTCGAACTTCTGTCTATGGTGCGCAACCTCTCCTCGCGCGCCAACATCACGGTGATCGCGGGCAGCCTGCCCCGCGGCGTCGACGCGACATATTACCGCGACCTCGTCAAATCCGTCGATCCCAATTCCCTCAAGATCGTCGATACGGAGGGGGCAAAGCTCTTCTCGGCGCTCGAAGCGGAGGTCGATCTCGTCAAGCCCAACCTCGAGGAACTGCAGGAGACGCTGGGCCGTGAGTTCAAGGACAAGGAGGATATGCTCTCGGGCTGCCGCGAGATCTTGGATCGCGGCGCTAAAGCGGTGCTCCTCTCGCTCGGCAAGGACGGCGCTGTCATCACGAACGGAAGCAAGAACTATTACTGCCGCAGCATCAATGTGGCGATCAATTCCACGGTCGGCGCGGGCGACGGCATGGTCGCGGCGGCAGCCGTCAAGATGCAGGAGGGGGCGGAGCTTCCCGAAATTTTGCGCGCGGGCGTCGCGGCGGGGACTGCGACCGTCACCACCTTCGGCACCGTCTCCTTCACCAAAGAAAAGTATGAGGAGATCTATCGCAACCTTCTCGTGACGGAGTTCTGATCGCGCACAACGCTTTTCTCCGCGAAGCGGTGCGGAACAATGTGCGCCCTCTGTTTCACGGGGCAATGTTCAGGGGATGGACGACGAGAACCACTATATCTTGTGGTGGATAGGAAAAATTTTCCATAAATATTGTGGGAAACCCTTGACAAAGAGCACAATATGTGGTATGATGAAAGCGTTCCTTCGCGGGGAGGAGCGCTTTTGTCATCTATCGACCATCGATCAACGAAAAAGGAAGGTTGCGGTTATGAAGATCATCAAGAGAAACGGGACGGAGGTCTCATTCGACGTCGAAAAGATCGCCAACGCGGTCCGGAAGGCGAATAACGAGGTGAGTGAGGACTATCGCCTCACCGAAGAACAGATCGACAAGATCTGCAAGAAAGTCACGGCGCTTGCTAACGATCTGAACCGTGCGGTCAACGTCGAGGAGATCCAGGACTTCGTCGAGAACCAGATCATGAGCGAGAAGGCGTTTGCCGTCGCGCGCAAGTACATCACCTACCGCTATACGCGTGCGCTCGTCCGCCGCGCCAACACGACGGATGCGCAGATCCTCACGCTCATCGAGTGCAACAACGAGGAAGTCAAGCAGGAAAATTCCAACAAGAATCCCACCGTCAATTCGGTGCAGCGCGACTATATGGCGGGCGAAGTGAGCAAGGATCTCACGCGCCGCATCCTGCTGCCGCCCGACATCGTGGCGGCGCACGACGAAGGGCTCATCCACTTCCACGACGCCGACTACTTTGCCCAGCATATGCACAACTGCGACCTCGTCAATCTCGAGGATATGCTGCAGAATGGCACCGTCATTTCGGGGACGTTCATCGAAAAGCCGCACTCCTTCTCGACGGCGTGCAATATCGCGACGCAGATCATCGCGCAGGTCGCATCCAACCAATACGGCGGGCAGAGCATCTCCTTGACGCACCTTGCGCCCTTCGTGGACGTCAGCCGTCAGAAGATCAGGCGGGAGGTCAAGGAAGAACTTGCCGCTGTCGGCTCGCAGGATGAGGACGCCATCAACAAGATCGCCGAAAAGCGGCTGCGCGAGGAGATCAAGAAGGGCATCCAGACCATCCAGTATCAGGTCGTGACGCTGCTCACCACCAACGGGCAGGCGCCCTTCGTGACGGTGTTCATGTATCTCGGCGAGGCGCGCAGCGAACAGGAGCGCGCAGACCTTGCCCTCATCATCGAAGAGACGCTCAACCAGCGCATCCAGGGCGTCAAGAACGAATCGGGCGTTTGGGTGACGCCCGCCTTCCCCAAGCTCATCTACGTCCTCGAAGAGGACAACGTGCGCGAAGGGAGCAAGTATTGGTATCTTACCGAGCTCGCCGCAAGATGCACCGCAAAGCGCATGGTGCCCGATTACATCTCCGAAAAGAAGATGCTCGAGTATAAGATCGACAAGAACGGCGAGGGGCACTGCTATACCTGCATGGGCTGCCGCAGCTTCTTGACCCCTTATGTGGACGAGAACGGCAAACCCAAGTACTACGGCCGCTTCAATCAGGGCGTCGTCACCATCAACCTCGTGGACGTGGCGCTCTCTTCGGGCGGGGACAAGGACAAGTTCTGGGAAGTCTTCGACGAACGCCTCGAACTTTGCCACCGCGCTCTCATGTACCGCCACAACCGTTTGAAGGGCACGCTCTCGGACGCGGCGCCCATCCTCTGGCAGTACGGCGCGCTCGCGCGGCTCCAAAAGGGGGAGACCATCGACAAGCTCCTCTATGGCGGCTATTCGACCATTTCTTTGGGCTATGCGGGCCTTTACGAGTGCGTCAAGTATATGACGGGCAAATCGCATACGGACGAGGAAGCAAAGCCCTTCGCGCTCTCCGTCATGCAGCACATGAACGACAAGTGCAAGGAGTGGAAGCAGGAGCATAACATCGACTTCTCGCTGTACGGCACCCCGCTCGAAAGCACGACGTATAAATTCAGCAAGTGTTTGCAGAAGCGCTTCGGCATCATCCCGGGCGTGACGGACAAGAACTACATCACCAACAGCTATCACGTCCACGTCACCGAGCCCATCGACGCCTTCACCAAGCTCAAATTCGAGAGCGAGTTCCAGCAGCTCTCGCCGGGCGGCGCCATCTCGTACGTCGAAGTGCCCAACATGCAGAACAACATCCCCGCGGTGCTCGCCGTGATGCAGTATATCTACGACAATATCATGTACGCCGAGCTCAACACCAAGAGCGATTACTGCCAGGTGTGCGGCTACGACGGGGAGATCCAGATCGTCGAGGAGGACGGCAAGCTGCTGTGGGAATGCCCGCACTGCCATAACCGTGACCAGAGCAAGATGAACGTCGCGCGCAGGACGTGCGGCTACATCGGAACGCAGTTCTGGAACCAGGGCAGGACGCAGGAGATCCGCGACAGGGTGCTGCATCTGTAATGAATTACGCTGAACTCAAAAAGACGGATATCGCCAACGGAGAGGGAGTGCGTGTCTCCCTCTTCGTCTCGGGCTGCAGGCGGCACTGCAAGGGGTGTTTCAACGAGATCGCCTGGGATTTTTCCTACGGCAAGCCCTTCGACGAGGCGGCCGAGGAGGAAGTGCTTTCGGCGCTTGCACCCTCCTTCATCCGCGGGCTGACTTTGCTCGGGGGGGATCCCTTCGAGCCCGAAAATCAGAGGGCGCTTGTTCCCTTCGTGAAGAAGGTGAAGGAGCGCTTCCCCGAAAAGGACATCTGGTGCTTCACGGGCTACACCTACGACGACGGGGATATTTTGGAGCCGCACGCGAAGACGGAGGTGACGAGAGAGTTCATCTCGCTTCTCGACGTCCTTGTGGACGGGAAGTTCGAGGAGGCGCTTAAAGATATCCGCCTCGTCTTCCGCGGCTCTTCCAACCAGCGCGTCATCGACGTACAAAAGAGTTTGCAAAGTCATAAAGTCATTCTTTATCTCACCTAAGCGGAGGACGCGGCAAAATTTGCCGCGTCTTTTCCCGATTTCAAGCGAAAAGATTGACGGAAGGCAAAAGAAAGGGTATAATAGACGGAGTACGAAAAGCAATCGAACGGAGGAAACGTATGAATAAAACGCAACTCAAACGCTATGCAAAGCTGCTCGCCAAGACGGGCATCAACGTCAAGAAGGGCCAGTGGGTCATCGTGCAGGCAGACCTCGATCAGCCCGAATTCGTGGAGATGGTCGTCGAAGAGCTCTACCGCGCGGGCGCGGGCAGGGTGATCGTCGAATGGAGCCATCAGCCTCTTCAAAAGATCAACTATAAGTACGCGAACGAGAAGATGCTCTCCGAGCTTCAGAAGTGGGAGACGGAGAAGCTCGAATGGAAGGCGAACGAGCTCCCCGCCATGCTTTATCTGGAATCTTCCGATCCCGACGGGCTCAAGGGCATCGATCAGGAGAAGTTCACGGCAGTCCGCACGGCGCGCACCAAGGTCATCAAGCCTTACCGCGACCGCATGGAGTGCAAGTATCAGTGGTGCATCGCCGCCGTTCCCGGCAAGGCGTGGGCAAAGAAGGTGTTCCCCGACCTCATGGTCAATAAGGCCGTCGAGACGCTGTGGGACTACATTTTGAAGGCTTCCCGTGCGGACGGGGCAGACCCCGTGCGCGAATGGGCGCGCCACAACGACGCGCTCGCTGCAAGATGCGACTATCTCAACCGTCTCGGGCTCGTGTCGCTCGAATACCGTTCCTCCAACGGCACCGACTTCAAGGTGGGGCTCATTCCCGATTCCGTCTTCATGGGCGGCGGCGAGGAGACCACGGGCGGCCGCTATTTCAACCCCAATATTCCTTCGGAGGAGATCTTCATCTCGCCCAAGGCGGGGGAAGCGGAGGGCATCGTCTATTCGACCAAGCCGCTCTCCTATCAGGGCGAGCTCATCGAAAACTTCTCCGTGCGCTTTGAGGGCGGCAGGGCCGTCGAAGTCAAGGCGGAGAAGAACCAGCACCTCCTCGAGAAGATGATCGCAATGGACGAGGGCGCCGCGAAGCTCGGCGAATGCGCGCTCATCGCCTACGATTCGCCCATCAACAACCAGGGCATCCTCTACTACAACACCCTCTTCGATGAGAACGCGAGCTGCCACTTGGCGCTCGGCCGCGGCTTCGACAACACGCTGAAGGGCTTCGAGAGCATGACGAAAGAGGAGATCCACGAAAAGGGCATCAACGATTCCATGATCCACGTCGACTTCATGATCGGCGCGAAGGACCTCGAGATCGTCGGCGTGACCAAGAACGGGGAGCGCGTTCCCATCTTCAAGGACGGCAACTGGGCGTTCTGAGACGCCTATTTGCGGCGATTTCAGACAATGACCGGCGCACAGTTGAGCGCTCGATCGCAAATATAAGGACCGGCAATTTGCTATGACGAAAATCGACATTATTTCCGGGTTTTTGGGCGCCGGCAAGACGACGCTCATCAAGAAACTCATCAAGGAAGCCTACGCGGGCGAGAAGGTCGTGCTCATCGAGAACGAGTTCGGCGAGATCGGCGTGGACGGCGGCTTCCTCAAAGACGCGGGCATCGAGATCACCGAGATGAATTCGGGCTGCATCTGCTGCTCGCTCGTGGGCGACTTTGCCAAGGCTTTGAAAGAGGTGGAGGAGAAGTTCTCTCCCGACCGCATCGTCATCGAGCCTTCGGGCGTGGGGAAGCTCTCCGACGTCATCCGCGCCGTACAGCGCGCGGGGCTCGCGCATTCCGAACTCAACGCCTTCTGCACCGTCGTCGACGCCAAGAAGTGCAAAATGTACCTGAAGAACTTCGGCGAATTCTTCCTCGATCAGGTGGAAAACGCAAGCTGCATCATCCTCTCGCACACGGCGCTGCCGCACGAGAAGCTGGATGAGACGGTCGCGCTCCTCCGCGGGCATACGCAGGCGACTATCGTCACCACCGAGTGGGAGAAGCTGGACGGCAAAGAACTGCTCGCCGCCATGGAACAGCGCGACAGCCTCAGAGCTGAGCTCGAACGCCTTGCCAAAGAGGCGGAAGAGCACGAACACGCCGAGCATGATGCATGCTGCCATCATCACCACCATGAGGAAGAGGGCGAATGCTGTCATCATGACCATGAGCACGGCGAATGCCATCATCATGAGCATGAAGAAGGGGAGTGCTGCCATCACCACGACGAAGAGGACGAGTGCTGCCACCACGAGCATGAACATGAGCACGAGCACGAGCACGGTGAATGCCATCATCACCACCATCATGCGGACGAAGTGTTTGCAAGCTGGGGCACGGAGACCGCCAAGAAGTTTTCGAAAGAGGAGCTTGAGCGCGCGCTCGAAGCGCTCTCTTCGGGCGAGTACGGCGATATCCTCCGCGCCAAGGGCTATGTAGACGGCGAAGAGGGCTGGATCTACTTCGACTATGTCCCCGGGGAGCCCGACCTCCGTTCGGGCGAGCCGTCCGTCACGGGCAGGCTGTGCGTCATCGGCTGCCATCTTTCGGAAGACAAGCTCAAAGCGCTCTTTTTGGGGTAAGTCATGGCGCCGAAAGAGATCCCCGTCTACCTGTTCCTCGGTTTTTTGGAGGCGGGCAAGACGACATTCATTCAGGAAACAATGGAGGATGAGCGCTTCGATTCCGGAGAGCGCACCCTCCTTCTTGTCTGCGAAGAGGGGGTGGAGGAGTACGATCCTTCCCGCTTTGCCGTGGAGCACTTTGCCGTCGAGGAAGTGGACGAAGAGGGGCTGAACGGCAAGAACCTTGCCGCTCTCGTTCAGAAGCACCGAATTGACCGCGTCGTCCTCGAATACAACGGCATGTGGGAGCTTCAAAAGCTCTTCGACGCCATGCCCGACGGCTGGCTCATCGCGCAGGTGATGACCTTCTTTGATTCCACCACCTTTCTTGCCTACAACAAGAATATGCGGCAGCTCGTCTTTGACAAGATCCCGTATGCCGATATGGTCGTCTTTAACCGCTTCGACGACAAGTTCTCCAAAGAGGAGTTCCACAAGATCGTGCGCGGGGCTTCGAGAAGGCCGGGCATCGTCTTCGAATATCCGGGCGGCAGGGCGGAATACGACGAGATCGAAGATCCGCTCCCGTACGATATCAACGCTAAGATCATCGAGATAGAGGACAGGGACTATGCCTTCTTCTACCGCGATCTCATGGAAGAGATGGGGAAATACGACGGGAAAGTGGTCTCCTTCAAGGGGCTCGTTGCCGTCGACCGCAAGATGAAGCAGGGCACCATCGTCGTCGGGCGGCATATCATGACGTGCTGCGAGGCAGACATCGCTTACAGCGGCATGGTGGTAAAGCACGCATCGACGCTTCCCTTAAAGACGCGCGACTGGGTGAAGATCACCGCACGCATCGACATCGAGTACGATAAGATCTACGGCCAGGAGGGGCCCGTTCTGAAAGCGAGCGCCCTTGACTACTGCGAGCCGCCCGTTGAAGAGCTCGCGACCTTCTATTGATGCTATGGAAAACGGAAAAGTAAACCGATCGCCCTTCAAACTCAAATTTCCTTATCTCTTTATCTTATTGGGCTTTTTGGCGATCATCCTCGTCGGCTCGCTCCTTCTGATGCTGCCTTTCGCGACGCATAACGGCATCGCCTTTATCGACGCGCTGTTCGTTTCGACGAGTGCGGTGTGCATCACGGGGCTTTCCTCCGTCGTCGTCATCGACACCTTCACACTGTTCGGGCAGATCGTCGTGATGCTGCTCATCCAGATCGGCGGGCTGGGGTTCGTCACCGTCATGACGGCGGTCTTGACGCTGTTCGGCGTTAAGCTCGGCCTTTCGGAAAAATTTCTGATGGGCGAAACGCTCGGCGAAAGCCGCCTCAATGTCCGCACCTTCCTGGGGCGCGCGCTGCTCATCACCCTCGTCATCGAGGTGTTCGGCGTCGTCCTCAACATGATCGCCCTCCGCGCCGACTATTCGGGCGGAAGGCTGTTCTTTGTCTCGCTCTTTCAGGCGATCTCCGCCTTCAATAACGCGGGGTTCGATCTGTTCGGCTCCACCAGCATGGTGAAGTATGCGGGGGATAATAACCCGCTGCTTCTCTTCAGTACGGCGCTTCTGACCGTCCTCGGCGGGCTCGGCTATATCGTCATCAACGAGGTCGTCACGCTTAGGAAGAGCCCGAAACATCTGAGCACGCACAGCAAGATCGTTCTGACCATCACGCCCATCCTGCTCTTCGGCGGCGGGCTCGGGATCTATCTTTCCGAGTGGGGCGGCGTCTCTTTCGGTGACGCCATGTTCATGAGCGCGATGGCGCGTACCTGCGGGTTCTCCTGCTGCGATCTTTCGACGTGGAAGAATTCCTCGCTCATGTTCTATGATTTTTTGATGTTCGTGGGCGCAGGGCCTGCCTCGACGGGCGGCGGCATCAAGTGTACGACGCTCGTCGTCATCGTCGTTGCCATCGTCTCGTTCATGCGCGGGAAGCAGCCCGTCGTCTTCCAGCGCAAGATCCCCGCGCGCACCGTATCCCGCGCCATGCTCATCACGGTGATGACGCTCATCTGCGTGTATTCCGTCTCGACGGGCGTCGCCGCGCTTGAACCTCAGACCCCGACTTCGCATATCGTATTGGAGACGGTCTCCGCGTTCGCGAACGTGGGGAGCTCGGCGGGCATCACGACGGGTTTGGAGACGGGGAGCAAGGCGCTTCTCATCTTTGCAATGTTTTTCGGAAGGCTGGGCTGCATGACCGTTCTCATGGTCCTGCGCCGCAATTGGAACCGCAGCGAGGACGAATCTATCCGCTATGTGGATGCGGAAGTCATCGTAGGATAAAGTACCGCAATCAGCGGGGAGGAATATATGAAAAGAGATTTTGCTGTCATCGGGCTTGGCTCGTTCGGAAGCAAGCTGTGTCTGGAGCTGGCTGCCCAGGGGGCGAACGTCGTCGCCGTGGACCTCGACGAAGAGCGCGTCAACCGCATCGCGGAACAGATCCCGCTCGCCTACTGCTGCGACTGCACCAAGGAAGAGACGCTGAAAAAGCTCGAGCTCGACGACGTCGACTGCGTCATCGTGGCGATCGGGAAGAACTTTGAGGCGACTATCCTCATACTGGTACTTTTGAAAGAGCTCGGCGTGGGGCGCGTCATCGTGCGTGCGGAAGAGGAGAGCGCAAAGCGCGTCCTTCTTCGTCTCGGCGCGGACGAGGTGTTCGACGCGAGAGAGCTCGCCGTCAACAACCTCTGCGGGCGGCTTTTGAACCACGGTGTCACGCAATTCTTCCGCGTGACGGCGGAGTCGAGCGTCGCAACGCTCGTCTACAGCGGCAAGGAGCCCTCCAAAAAGCTCATGGAGATGGATCTGAGAAACCGCTATCATCTCAACGTTCTGCTCATCTGCAGAGGGGAGCAGCGCATCACGCCTACGGGCGAAGACCGCTTCCTGCCCGGTGATTCCGTCGTGGTGTTCGGCTCCAACGCCGCCATCAAGCGCATGGAGCGGCAGATCCGCTGAGCATAAGAAAAGGGCGGCTTCTCCCGAAATGCACGGAGAAAAGCCGCTCTTTTATGTAATATGAGGCGCTTTTTGCCGATTAGCATAGTAATATGTCAGACATAACATATCCCGATCGGGGCATTCCCGAGGCTTTGCAGGAAAAATTAAAAGCACAGTACGGGGAGGGCTTTGGCGAGATCCTGGCGGCGTTTGAAAAGGAGCGGCCTGTCACCTTCCGCGTCAACCGCCTGAAAGCGGACGAAAAGCGCGTTCTTCAAGAATTCGCGGGCATGACGCTCCGCCGCGCTGCGTTTTATGAAGACGCCTTCATTTTAGTGGACGCTTCGGAGCGCGACGTGCAGAAAACGGCGCTCTACGAGGAGGGCGGCATCTATTTGCAGAGCCTTTCCTCCATGCTTCCGCCGCTCTTTGTGGAGCCCGAGGCTGGGGAAAGCATTCTCGATATGACGGCTGCCCCGGGCGGCAAGACGACGCAGCTTTCCGCGCTTTCGGGGGGCGGCGCGCTCATCACTGCCTGCGAGCGAGACAAATTCCGTTTCGAGCGGCTCCGTTACAACGTGGAAAAGCAGGGGGCTCCCCGCGTCACGCTCCTGAATGAAGATGCCCGCACGCTGAGCCCGTATTTCCGTTTCGATAAAGTGCTTTTAGACGCACCCTGTTCGGGCAGCGGAACGCTTTCGCTCTCGAACCCCGTCCGCTGGAGCGAAAAACTGCTTGCAAAGTGTGTTTTATTGCGGCGGGCGCTCCTCAAAAAGGCGTTCGAGCTGTTAAAGCCGGGCGGCACGCTCGTCTATTCCACCTGTTCTGTTCTTCGCGAAGAGAACGAAGAGGCGATCTCTTCCCTGAAGGGGGCGCGGCTCGTTCCGCTCGCTCCGCCCGAGGGGGTGCCGCTGCTGCCCTCCGCGGAGGGGACGCTGTGCGTGGAGCCGGACGGTCTTTTCGAAGGGTTCTTTGTCGCAAAACTGCAAAAGCTCGCCTAAAAAATTTTGCCCCGAGGGTTGAAACCGCGGGGCATTTCTGTTATAATGGAAAAAAACGGGCGCCCTTTTCAAGTGTGCGCCCAAAGGGAGGAAATATATGAAAGACGCGATGAATGTTTTACTGACGCGCAGGAGCATCCGCTCGTATAAGAGCGACCCCGTACCCGAGGAGATCGTTGAAAAGATCATCGAGGCGGGCCTCTATGCGCCCACGGGGATGGGATTGCAGGATCCCATCATCATCGCCGTGACGAACAAGGAGATGCGCGATAAGATCGCAAAAGAGAATGCCGCCGTCATGGGGAGGGATTCCGACCCTTTCTACGGCGCACCCGTCATTCTTCTGGTTGCTGCGAAGGTCTGTCCCAACGCCGTGTATGACGGCAGCTGCGTGATGGACAATCTTCTGAACGCCGCATGGGCGATGGGGCTGGGTTCGTGCTGGATCCACCGCGCCAAAGAAGAGCTCGAACGCCCCTTCGGGAAGGAGCTTTTGTCTTCGCTCGGCATCGAAGGGGAGTATATCGGCATCGGGCACGTCGCGCTCGGCTATATCGAGGGTGAGCCGCCCGCACCCAAGCCCCGTAATGAGGACCGCGTTTTTTGGGTGAAATAACAGCAAGGAGCAGCCGAAAAGCTGCCCCTTTTGTTTAATGATGAATAAATATTAAGTTCTTACCCGTATAACTTGCATAATTTTGCGTATAAACTGCAAAGTTAAGGTATATTTTCGGGAAATATTCACATAGAAAACGACGGCGCGACACGCGATATCCATAAAGCCGTGCTACTCTTGAATTATCAACAACTTCGGGAGGACGGTATGGCGGCGTATTTGCAGCTTGCAAACATCAAAAAAGAGTACAACATTTCGCGGACGGAGACGCAGAAAGTGCTGCGGGATATCTCCGTGGAATTCAAGCCGGGGGAGCTCGTCGCGCTGTTGGGGGAGAGCGGTTCGGGCAAGTCGACGCTCATCAATATTTTAGGCGGGCTCGACACCAACTACACGGGGAGCGTCATCCTCAACGGCGAGTTTCTGAAAGACTACACCGAACGGCAGATGGACGATTACCGGAAAAAGCGGGTGGGCATGATCTTTCAGAGTTATAACCTCATCAGCAACATGACGGTGCTCGATAACGTCAAAATTGCCATGAAGATGAGCGGGGTGGACGAAAACATCCAGACGGAGCGGGCGGTCAACCTGCTTAAAGTCGTCAAGATGGATCACGCCGCCGCCAAGATGCCCAACCAGCTCTCGGGCGGGCAGAAACAGCGCGTCGCCATCGCCCGAGCGCTTGCCAACAATCCCGAGATCATCCTTGCCGACGAGCCGACGGGCGCTCTCGACAAGGAGTCCGCCGAGCTTGTCATGCTCATCCTCAAAAAGATCGCCGAAAACGGGAAGCTCGTCATCGTCGTGACGCACTCCGAAAAAGTCGCCTCGCAGTGCAGCCGCGTCGTGAGGATCGCCGACGGCATCATCGCCCACGACGAAAAGGCCGCGCCCATCAAGAGCAAGTACCGCCCTCGCCGCCCTGTCCGTGCGGGAAGCATCCGCACGGGCAATATCATGGCGCTTTCCTGGAACAATCTGTGGCGCAGCCGCCGGCGAAGTCTGCTTGTCGCGATCGCCATGTCCATCGGCATCGCCGCCGTCATCCTCATCCTATCCCTTTCGGCGGGCATCACCAATTATGTCAACGAGGTGCTCATCGACGATGATTCTCTGCGGCTCGAGATCGAGACGGAGGATGAAGAGGACTTTTCCAACGCCGAGATCAGGAACATCAAAAACCTGGACGGAGTGAGCTCTGCGGAAGCGAGCACGGTCAGCCGCAACAACGTATTTTACAGCTATGAAAGTATCGACGGCACGCTTTTGACGCTCACTGCCGCCGAGGGAACGTTCCCCGAAGCGCTGTACGGGAGCACCCCTTCGGAGGGCGGGCTGTATATCAACGAGGCGCTTGCCGAAGAGCTGTGCTTGGAAGACGAGAGCGCCGAAGACGCCGTGGGAAAGACTGTGCTGCTTTCCATGGGGGAGGGAGAGAGCATTTCGCTTGCCGTGAGCGGCGTGTATGAGGACAGCTCTTCCTATTCTCAGCTCTGCTCGGCTTATGCGGAAAAGAGCATCTTGGAAGCGCTGTATGCCTCGGCGGAGCGCGATATGCCAAACAACCGCCTCATCGTCTCGGTGGAGAGTTCTTCCTATCTTTCCGCCGTGCGGGAGGACCTTGAAACGCTCGGCTATACCGTCACGGGAGAGAACGCATCGCTCGGCGACATCATGAGCTATATCGATCTTGGCACGATGGTTTTGACCGCTGTGGGCGGCATCTCCCTCGTCGTTTCCGCCATCATGATCTTCATCGTCCTCTATATCAGCGTCATCGAGCGCACGAAGGAGATCGGCGTGCTGCGCGCCATCGGCGGGAGCAAGGGCAATATCAAGACCGTCTTCCTCTTTGAAGCGGGCTTTCTGGGTGCGATCGTGGGCGGCATCGCCGTTGCGCTCTCGCTGCTCATCGCCGTCATCGTCAATGTGAGTACGGCGTCGCTCGGCGTCAACATCGTCGCCTATTCCTACGGGCTGTATTATTTCGCGGGGCTTGCACTGAGCATCCTGCTCAGCGTGTGTGCGGGCATCGCGCCCGCTTCCTATGCCGCGGCGCTCGATCCCGTGGAGTCGCTGAGGAGGGAGTAAGGCATGAAAAACAGTCAGAAAGATCTCATCCGACGGATGCAGAAGCAGGACGCGCTCGGCATCAGCCGAAAAAAGAGGGAGTATCTGCACATCGACCGAAGGCTGTACCGCACGGTCAAGATCGCCTTTGCCGTCCTCATCCCTGTCATGTTCTTTCTCTATTCGCCGCTTCTCATCCTGGTCGTGCTCGTGTACTTTGTCACCGTCTGCATCTTCAACGCCAATGCGGAGAAGGAGATGAACGAAAATTACCGCAGCGACTGCCATGTCAGGATGCCGCGCTGCGACCTCATCGTCGCGGGCATCGTGCTCGGGGTGACCCTCGTCGGCATCGTTCTTTCGGAGATCCTTTCAAGGAGTGCGGGCGGGATGCTCGGCAGCTTTTCCGACGAGGAGCTCGAAGACTTCATCGGGAGCGGTAAGTTCCCGGGCGGGATGTCGGGAACGTGGTTCAAGGTACGGGAGATCCTTACCGATCTCGGCTCTCTCATGACGGGGGAGCGCAGCCTGTTCTTTTCCTTGCGCATCGGGATGCAGCCGCCGCCCGGCGGCTTCGGCGGAGGCGGGGGGATGCCCGATATCTCTCTGAGCGATCTGCCGCTTTCCTTCGTCTTTTCTACGCTGTTTTCCGTGCTCAACAGCATCTTCGTGTTTGCGGTCGCGCTTCTTGCGCTTTTGTCGCTGCGCAGCGTGAAGAAGGTGTACCGCATCGCCGATTCGGGTCACGGCCGCAGCCGCAGCAAACTGCGCTTTGAGCCCGAAGAGCTCCATTCCGTGGAGCGAGATATGGAGGAGATCAGAAAGGAACAAGATATGCTCTTAAAGATCTTCGAAGACGAACTGTTGGAGGATGAAGCGCCTTCGGAAGAGGGAGATCCCTTGCATGAGGATGAAGAGCCCGCGGAAAAAGAGGGGGAACTGCCCGAACGGGGCGGCGAAGGATTTTGAAAGAAGAGGAGAGCGGCGTTTCAAAGGAAGGCGGCATGGAGGGCGCCGGCTTTACGGAAGAGCATCCGCTTTCGCGCGTGGAGTCTTGAAAAAGCCGAAGCGGGATCGATCGCATTAAATTTGGAGGAGTCAAAACGGCTCCTCTCTTTTTTTCGTAAAGATAAAACAATTGTACGCGAAATATAACAAATGTGCAAGACTTTGCAGAGAAAGACTGTTATACTGTAAGGGAAATTAAGATCGGGAGATCGTCTATGCAGATCGAGAAAGTATTATCGGCCCTCACCGTTGACGAAAAGGCGGCGTTGGTAGCGGGGACGGACTTTATGTTCACCAACCCCGTGCCGAGGCTGGGAGTACCGCCATTGAGGATGTCGGACGGGCCGCACGGGCTCAGAGTGCAGACGGAGGGCGGCGACAACGGCGTGACGGAGAGTTTGCCCGCAACTTCCTTCCCCACGGCGGCGACCGTCGCTTCGAGCTGGGAGCCCGAAAACTCCCGTCTGATCGGCGCGGCGATCGGCAAAGAGGCGCACAAATACGGCATCCACGTCGTGTTGGGCCCGGGCGCGAACATCAAGCGCAACCCTTTGGCGGGACGCAACTTCGAGTATTTCTCCGAAGATCCTTATCTTGCAGGCAAGATGGCTTCCGCCGAAGTCAAGGGCATCCAAAGCGAGGGCGTGGGCGTTTCCGTCAAGCATTTCGCGCTCAACAATGCGGAAAATTTCCGCTTCATGGGCGACAGCATCGCCGATATGCGCGCCATCCGCGAAATTTATCTCAAAGTGTTTGAGATGGTCGTCAAAGAGGCGCAACCTGCCACGATGATGTGCGCCTATAACGCGATCAACGGAGAGTATTGCAGCCAAAGTAAGTGGCTTTTAACGGACGTTCTCAGAAAGGAATGGGGCTTTGACGGGCTCGTGATGACGGATTGGGGCGCGATGCACGACCGCGTAAAGTCGCTGAAAGCGGGGCTCGATTTAGAGATGCCGGGCGATACCGCCATCTGCCGCAAGTGGATCTTAGACGGCGTGAAGGACGGCTCGCTCCCCGTTGAAGTGCTGGACGAAGCCGTCAGAAACGTGCTGACCCTTGTAGAGAAGTTTGTCCGTCCTCATCCCGATGACTGCGACTTTGAGGCAAACGACCGCCTCGCCTGTGAGATCGCCGAGGACAGCGCGGTGCTTTTCAAAAACGACGGCATTCTTCCGTTGGACGAAAAAGAGGCGCTGTTCGTCTGCGGCGATCTGTTTGAGAAGATGCGCTATCAGGGCGCGGGCAGCTCGATGATCAACCCCACGAAACTGACAACGCCCAAAGCGGCGTTTGACGCAACGGGCGTTCGCTATGCTTATGCCCGCGGCTATGCGGAAAACAGCACTACGACGAATGCCGCGCTCCTCCGTGAGGCGCTCGAAAAAGCGAAACAGTACCAAAAAGTACTCGTCTTTGCGGGGCTAACAGATTATGTAGAGAGCGAGGGCTGCGATCGGGAGGATATGCGCCTCCCCGAAAACCAGCTCGCACTCATCGAAGGACTTATCAAAGAGAATAAGCAAGTCGTCGTCGTGCTCTTCGGCGGTTCGCCTGTGGAACTGCTGTTCGTGGAAAAAGTGAGCGCAATATTGAATATGTATCTTCCCGGGCAGAGCGGCGGCAGGGCGTGCGCAAATTTGCTGTTCGGAAAGGCAAACCCCGCGGGCAGGCTTGCAGAGACCTGGCCCATGAAGTACGAGGACGTCCCCTTCGGCGAGACGTTTGGAAAGAGCGAGAACGAGGTGTATAAAGAGAGCGTCTTTGTCGGCTACCGCTACTACACGACGGCGAAAAAGCAGGTGCGCTATCCCTTCGGCTACGGGCTCTCGTACACGAGCTTTTCCTGGTCTGATATGCAGGTGCAAACGGAAGGGGATCGGTTCACCGTCTCCTGCCGCGTGAGAAATACGGGAATGCGCGACGGCGCGGAAGTCGTGCAGCTCTATGTTTCTGCGCCTGAGAGCAAGGTCTATAAGCCTCTCCGCGAGCTCAAATCCTTCCAAAAGGTGCGGCTTGCAGCAGGAGAGGAGAAAGAAGTCAGCCTCACCGTCAACAAGGACGAGCTTCGCTATTTCGACGTCCAAAAGCGCACCTGGGTCTTGGAAGGAGGGGAGTACCGCTTTGAGCTCTGCTCGGATGCGGATACCGTCGTCCTCGAACAGACGGTCACACTCGACGGGGAGCGCAACGCACCCTATCCCGAGAACGTTTTGAAGGTGTATCAAAGTGCCAACTTGGAAGGGCTCACGGATGAAGTCTTTGAAAAAATGAGCGGGCAGCATATCCCGCCGCTGCCGCCCCGAACACCCATCACGCTCGAGAGCCGCTTTTCAAACTTAGAGAAGGCGGGCTTTATGGGAAAGATCCTGCATTCCGCCGTGTTGAGTGTCGCCACGAAGCAGATGAAGGAGGCGAAGAAGCTTCCCGAAGGCAAAGAGCGCGACAACAAGATAAAGGGCGCAATGTTTATGAAAAGAATATTGGAGAGTAATTCCGTCATTACGATGTCCATGTCGGCCGGAACAAATTGTCCGTACAATTTCGCTCAAGGTTTTGTAGAGCTTGCAAACGGGCATTTATTCAAAGGCATCCGATGCTTCTGCACGAAGATACAAGTACCGAAGTTACCGAAGGAGAAGAAATGAAAATGTATTCAAGCATTCGCCCGGGGAAACTTTGGAAGGATACCGAGGGCAAGCCCATCCAGGCGCACGGATTTTCCGTCTTTTATAAGGATGGCACTTACTATTGGTTCGGCGAAAACAAGGAATTTACCAAGAAGGGCGGAAAGATCTGGCATTGGGGCGTCAGGTGCTACGCATCCCAAGACTTTTACAATTGGGAAGATAAGGGGCTCATCATCCCGCCCGAGCCCGGCGATCTCACTTCGCCTTTGCATCCCACTTACTGCATGGACAGGCCGCATATCCTCTTCTGCCCCAAGACGAAGAAATACGTTGCCTGGCTCAAGATCATGGGGGAGGGGAACCGACAGTTCTTCTCCATTTTGCAGGCGGATCACTTCTTCGGGCCGTATTCGTTCGTTAGAAAGATCTATCAGCCTCTGAAGATGAATGCGGGCGACTTCTGCTTTGCGGAGAGCGGCGGAAAGGCGTATGTCATCTTTGAGCGCCCGCACTTTGAAATGATATGCGCAACGCTCACCGACGACTACACTGCCGTCACGGAGGAATATTCGACTCACTACGAGGGCAGAAAGCCGCCCTTTACCCGTGAAGCACCCACCTTCTTTGAAAGAGACGGGAAAAAGTACCTCTTTACTTCGGGTACGAGCGTATATTACCCCAACAAGAGCACCGTCTGCGTCTTCGACGACTTCCACGGCGAGTGGCGCGATCTGGGCGACCCCTGCATCGGGGATAAGACGGATACCACCTTCAATTCGCAGATCACCAGCGTTCTGAAGATCCCCGGGAAAGATCTGTATGTCGCGATGGCAGACAGATGGGTGCCGAGCAAAGTCATGCTCGCCGCCAATCCCGCCATCCAGAAGGCGTTCATCAAGATCTTTGCGGGGCAGGAAGCAGACCGCACCCCCGTGGAGGAGACGCCGCTTCCCGGCAAAGAACAAAAGCACAACGAAAATACGAGCATCTCCCGCTATGTCTTTCTTCCCATCGGGTGGGAGGGCGAGAAGCCCGTCCTTCGGTGGAAGGACGAGTGGAAGATAGAAGACTTTCGATAAATCATGCCCGCAAGGGCAAATACGATACAAGGTAAGGAGGAAACTATGAGTCAGTCAAAAGCTTTGTCTCAGCGGTTTTTCAACAGTAAGATCCGTTCGCAGAATGTGAGCGGCAAGGAGCGGTGGCTGGGGTACATGATCGGCCCCTGCGGCGCGCTGCTCTTTTCCGCCGTCATGGGCACCTATCTCAACGTTTATTATACGGACGTTCTGCACTTCAATGAGCTGGGGTTGGGGACATTCCTCGTCATTTTCCCCATCATTTCCAAGATCATCGACGCCATCACCAACGTCATCATGGGGTATATCATCGACCGCACGCACACCAAACAGGGCAAGGCGCGGCCGTGGCTGCTTCTTTCTGCGCCCCTTCTGACGGTGACGGGCATCCTTCTCTTTGTCGTGCCGAGCGGCAACATCACCCTTCAGATCGTCTGGGTCATGCTCTCGTACAATCTCTATTATTCGGTCGCGCTCACCATCTACAACATGAGCCACAACCTTTTGGTCCCGCTCTCGACGCGCAACACCGCGCAGCGGAGCGTGCTCGCCGTGTTCAACAACATCGCGACCATCATGATGAGCGGCATCCTCGTGGCGCTCGTCTTCCCGATGCTCATCATCCCTTCGCTCGGGACGAGCAAAGACCTTTGGATCACCTGCATGAGCATCCTCTCGTGCATCACGCTGCCGCTTGTCTTCGTAGAATATTACTATACGAAGGAGCGCGTCACGCTCGAAGGCGGCGGGGTGAAGCAGCGGGAAGTCCCTTACTCTCTGCAGCTCAAAGCCATCTTCACGGATAAGTATATCCTCATCCTTCTCGGGTATTTCCTCCTTTCCACGCTTACGAGCCAGCTCAAGAACATCGCGCTCCCTTACTACTGCAACTATGTCTTAGGGACCTATTCGGACGGCATCACACAGACGATGGTCTCCGTCTTAGGCGGCATCCCGATGGGCATCGGCATCTTTGCCGTGTGGCCGCTTGCCAAGAAATTCGGCAAGAAGAATCTGACCGTCGTTGGTTTTGTCATTTTCTCGTTGGGCAGTTTCATCTGCTGCCTTGCGCCCACCAATATGCCCACCGTGCTCGTCGGGCAGTTCGTCAAGAACATGGGCAGCCTTCCCAGCGCGTATGTCTTTATGGCACTCTTTTCGGATGCGCTCGATCATATGGAGTGGAAGAACGGCTTCCGCTGCGACGGCCTTGCCATGTCCGTCTATTCGACGATCACGACGGCGGTCGCGGGCGTTGTGACGGGCATTTTCAACGGGTGCCTGTTTGGCGCGGGTTATCATGCCCCGTTGATCGCGGAATCTGCTGCGGAGCTTCCTGCGGTGCTTGAACAAATTGCTGCGAAAGGCTGGACGACGCAGATCGCTCCTGAATTATTGAAACAGCTGGCAGACGGCAGCTATACCGTTGCGGTTATGCAGCCCGAGGCCGTTACGACCGTCCTCGTCCTCTTCTTCCTCGGCCTCGAAGTGGTCTCCGGTCTCGTCTATGCCGGGATGCTCTCCTTCATCACCGTTGAAAAGACGGTCGATAAGAAGCTCGTCATCATCCGCGCCCGTCAGCGTGCGGAAGTGGAAGCACGCGGCGAAGTGTGGGTAGAGCCCGAAGTGCGCGCCGCCGAAGAACAGAAGAAGATGGACGCGGAGGCAGAAGAAGCCTACCGCAAGGAGCTCAGAGAGCGCTGCGAGAAAAAGCACCTGAGTTACGAAACGGAGCTCGCAAAACACGTTGAAGCGCTCCGCATGAAGGAAGAAAAGCAGGCGGAAAAGGAACGGCTTTCCAAGATCAAGGCGGAGGAAAAGGCAAAGAAAGCCGCCGAAAAGCAGGCTCAGAAACTTGCGGGGCTCACGCCCGAGCAGAAGCAAAAGAGGGATGCTCGCCGCCTCGCCCGCGAAAAGAAGGACGAAGCCTGCTGGCAGGAAGAAAAAGCGAAGGGCGAAGCGTACTACGAAAAGATGCAGAAAGCCCTTGCTGCCGCGGAGGCAAAGTGATGGAAAAGCAATTTCGTTCCAAAGGCCGCAACCCCGTTCTGCCGCCCGAGATCCGCATCCCCGACGGCGAAGCACATGTCTTTCACGATAAGCTCTATGTCTACGGCAGCTATGATGTGAGCGCGAAGGAGTATTGCAGCGAGGAATACCACGTCGCCTCGACTTCGGATATGCTCACCTGGGAGGTGGGGGAAAAGTCGCTCGACGGCAAAGACATCCCCTGGCCCGACGATAAGAAAAAGAAGAAGTACTACGTCGTCGATATGGGCCTCAAAGACCCGACTCCCGTCTACCGCGAACTTCTCAAAGAGATGCATATCCCCATCGGGCTCATGCCCAAGGGCATCCGTCCGCAGAACATCAATTTCGCCGCATTCGTCCCGAACAAACACCTGCTCTTTGCGCCCGACTGCTGCGAAAAAAACGGGAAATATTATCTCTATTTCTGCATGAGCGATTACAGCGAAGGCGTAGTGGTCTCCGATCGTCCCGAAGGCCCTTTCCGCGATCCCGTACGCCTTCCGTGCGGAGGCATCGACCCCGCTGTCTTTGTCGACGACGACAAAACCTACTACTATTGGGGGCAGTTCCGCGCGAACGGCGTCCGCCTCAACGATGATATGGTCTCCTTCGATGAAAGCAGCGTCGTCGAGCGCATCGTCACCGAAGAGGAGCACGGCTTCCATGAGGGCAGTTCCATGCGCAAGCGGAACGGCATTTATTACTATGTCTACCCCTGCATCTTCCGCAAGGGGAGGCCGACCTGCCTTGCCTACGCAACGAGCAAAAGCCCCTTAGGGCCGTTCACCTACCGCGGCATCATCATCGATAACGCGAAGTGCGACCCCGAAAGCTGGAACATCCACGGCAGCATCGAAGAATTCCACGGTCAGTGGTATGTCTTCTATCACCGCTCGTCGGGGAACTGCCGCGCCAACCGCAGGCTGTGCGTCGAAAAGATCTGTTTCAACGACGACGGCACCATCGACGAAGTCAGGATGACCTCTCAGGGCGCGGGCGAGCCCTTTGCGCTCGGAGAGACGATCGAAGGCTGGCGCGCCTGCGAAGTGGAAGGAGGAGCTTATATCGACGGCACCGATCTTGTCATGAAGAATGAAAGCCGTGCCGTCATCCGCTATTGTGACTTTGAAAAAGCTCCTGTCCGCATGGAGGCAGACTTCGAGG
This sequence comes from uncultured Clostridia bacterium, assembly GCA_944354535.1. GTDB lineage: Bacteria > Bacillota > Clostridia > Christensenellales > Borkfalkiaceae > Gallimonas. Next base: position 14,637 of record CALVPY010000010.1, on the reverse strand, counting down.
GCGAAGGTACGCTTTCTGCTCAGGCAAACGGAAAGCCGCTAAACAAAGCCGAACAGGGACTCAATGAGATCGTTCTCACTTCCTCGGACGATCTGAGAGTGCATTCCCTTCGCTTTCTCTGAAGCAGGATCTTCCGTGAGGAAAACCATGAAAGAATTTACCCCAAAGAGCAGGATCTCCGAGATCCGGAATTGCAAAGAGTTTGCGCCCTTCAAAAAGTATGTCGTGTGCCCGCGGCAGTTTGCCGCCATGATGGGCCCGCTCACTTTGGAAAAGCTCACGCAGTACTACCCCTCGACGTGCCATCGCTCTGCGATGCGCTCAACGAGATGCGCCTGCGCCGCCAAAGGGGAGAACAGCTCTTTTATGACCTCGGCGATACCGTCGGGCTCTATGCCTTCCTCATCGGGAAGAAGGCGCCCCTTGTCCTTATCCTGCCGGGCGGCGGGTATGGGGATGTGTGTTCGTTTGTCGAAGGGTTTTCGACGGCGGCACGCTTCAACGAACTCGGCTTCAACGCCGTCATCGGGCAGTACCATGTGGGGAAGGCGGCGCACTACCCCGCCCCGCAGGAGGACGTTGCCGCCATCCTCTCCTTTGTATTTTCTCATGCCGAAAAGTGGCAGGTCGATATGAAAAACTATGTCGTCTGCGGGTTTTCGGCGGGCGGGCATGTTGCAGGCTGCTGGGGAGTCGCAAAGCTCGGCTATGAAAAATACGCCCTCCCCAAGCCTGCCGCCCTGTTTTTGTGCTATCCTGTCCTCACGATGGGGGAAAAGACGCACGCAGGCTCGCGCGCGCTCTTCCTCGGGAAGGAGGCGGAAGACAAGGCGCTTCAAAGGGAGTGGTCGGTCGAAGAACGGGTGGATGCAACCTATCCGCCCACCTTCCTTTGGCAATGCACCCAAGACGACACCGTTCCCTTTGAAAACAGCCTCATGATGAAGGCGGCACTCGAACGGGCGGGCGTACCGCTGGAATTCATGCCCGTCGAGGGGACAAAGCACGGCTGGGGCGTCGCTAAGAATACCCCCGCCGAAGATTGGACTGATCGCGCCGCGAAATTTTACCATACCATCCTCGAAGGAGAAAAAGCATGAAAGCCATCCGTCTGAGAACGGAATATCTCAAAGACCCTTTGGGCATCGATATCCAAAATCCCCGCCTCTTTTGGAACTGCGAGGGCGGCAAAAAGCAGGCCGCTTGGCGCATCGTGGCTACATCGAACGGCAAGACGGTGTGGGACAGCGGAAAAGTCGCCTCTTCCTCCATGCGCGCGGAGTTTCCCGAACAGCTCGTCTCGCGGCAGCACGTGGAATGGAAAGTAAAACTTTGGGATGAAAGCGGAGAAGGGGAGTGGTCGGAGCCTGCCTTCTTCGAGATGGGGCTCCTTACTCCTTCCGATTGGAAGGCGGAGTGGATCGCGGGAAATTACAAGGTCAACAGGAAAAAGCGCTATCCCGTCGACTGCTTCCAAAAGCAATTTACGGCGATCGGCGTACAAAAGGCGCGGCTGTACGCGACGGCGTGCGGGCTGTACGAGGTCAGGCTCAACGGCGCCCGCGTGGGCGATATGGTGTTCGCGCCCGGTTCCACCGATTATCAAAAACGCATCCAATATCAGACGTACGACGTGACGGCGCTCATAAGAGGCGGCGTCAATGTGATGACGGCGGAGCTTGCCGACGGCTGGTACCGCGGCAGCAACGGCGGAAAGGGCAGGACGAATACGTTCGGCACAGTCACCAAACTTTTGCTGCAGCTGGAGCTCTATGACGCGGAAGGGCGCGTCAGCCGCATCTGCACGGACGGCAGCTGGGCGTGGAGCAGCGACGGCCCCATTCGTTTTGCCGACCTCAAAGACGGCGAACGTGTGGATGCCCGCAAATCGCCCACATACAGCGGCAAGGCAAAGCCCGTCAGGTTCAAGGCAAACCTCACAGCTTCCGATAACGTTCTCGTCAAGGAACACGAGCGCTTTTCCCCCGAAGAACTCATCGTAACGCCTTCGGGAAAGAAGGTCTTGAAGTTCCCGCAGAATCTTTCGGGGTATCTTTCCTTCCGTCTTTCCGCTCGGGCGGGGCAGCGCATCCGCATTCGCCTCGGCGAGATGATGAAGGACGGCGAATTGTCGCAGAAAAATATCCAGATGGTTCATAGGGGCGTTCCCTCGACCAAGCAAGAGATCGAATATATCTGCCGAGGCGGCGTCAACGAGTACACCCCGAAATTCTTTTACGGCGGGTTTGAGTATGCGGAGATCGAGACGGACATCTCCTTTGAAAAGGAAAATTTTACCGCGGTCGCCGTTTACAGCGACTTCGAAGAGACGGCATCCTTTGCCTGCTCGCATCCGCTCATCGATCGCTTCTGGCGCATGACGCTTTGGTCGCTCAAGAGCAACTCGACGGATTTTCCTTCCGACTGTCCCACGCGCGAGCGCTCGGGCTGGACGGGAGACAGCCAGATCTTCTTCAATACGGCTGCCTATCTGACGGACTACGCCGCTTTTGCGCGCAAGCACGTCCGCGACATTTTCGATCGGCAGTACAAGAGCGGCCGCCTTCCGCAGATCGCGCCCCGCGTCAATGAAGATAAGTTCTTGTGGTGGTTGAACGGCGCGGTGGGCTGGGCGTGCGCAGGCGTCTATATCCCGCTCTATCTTTACGAGCGTTACGGCGATAAACGCGTCCTCGAGGAACACTACGAGGACATCCTCGACTATGCCGGCTTCATGATCCGCCGTGCGGGCAAGTGGGGCGGCGTCTATTCCAAGCCCGTTTTTCTTTCATGGAAGAACCAAAAATATCTCGTCAATTGCGGATGTGCTTACGGCGAGTGGTCGGAGCCGAGCGACGTGAGTACTTTCCATTGGTATGATTTTGTAACGTCGAAGCCCGAGGAATCGACGGCATACACCTATTTCACCCTGCGCCGCGTTTTAAGGATCGCCGACATCTTACAAAAGCCGAAGACAAAGCGCCTTGCCCGTATCCGAAAGTACAGCGAGGGAGCCAAGCGCGCCTATCGGGAACTTGTCACAAAGCCCGAATATTCGCTCGATACCGACCGTCAGGCAAAACTCGTCCGCCCGCTCTACATGGGTCTTCTGACGGCGGAGCAGGAGGAATTTGCCAAAAAACGGCTCATCCGGGCGCTTGAAAACTACGGCTGGCGGCTCGGCACGGGTTTTTTATCGACGCCCTTCATCCTCTTCGTGCTCGAAAAGATCGGCATCGAATATGCCTACAAGCTGCTTGAAAATGAAGAACTTCCCGGCTGGCTCTTTATGCCCAAGCATGGAGCGACGACCATCTGGGAAGCGTGGGAGGGCAACGTCAAAGAGAGCGCCATCGGCGCGCAGGGCGGCATCGCTTCTCTCAACCATTATTCGAAGGGCGCCGTGTGCGAGTGGCTGATGAGCGAAATGTGCGGCATCAAAGTCGCGGGCGAAAATCAATTTGTCCTCGCGCCCAAACCGGGCGGCAGCCTTACATATGCCAAAGCGGAGTATCAGAGCATTTACGGCAAGGTCGCCTGCGGCTGGGAAAAGGCGGAAAAAGGCTATCAATACACTGTTACCGTTCCTTCCAACTGTATGGCGCGGCTGACCCTTCCCGACGGCAGAGAGGAAACGCTTTTTTCGGGGACCTATCAACTGTAAGAGCAACGGGAAGGAATGCTTTAAGATCGTTGGCAGAACAGAGATACAGCTCTGAATTCAGAGAGGGACAGCCCACAAGCAGGCTGTCCCTCATGTTATATAATTTTATCTTTGCTTTACGGCAAAGCCGATGCCGCAGCACACGACGAACGCCGCAAGGTCGACGGCGACGATGGCCGAGCCGACGGGCGTTGAGAGCCAGATGGAAAGCAGCAGTCCCGATACGGCGCAGACGACGGAAAGGGCGGCGGAAAAGACGGTCACTCTTTTGAAACTCTGAAAGAGCCGCATGCCCGAGAGCGCAGGGAAGATGACGAGCGCCGAAATGAGCAGAGATCCCACAAGATCCATCGCGAGCACGATGATGACGGCGATGACGACGGCGACGATCAGATTATAAACTTCCGTCCGGACGCCCGAAGCCTTATAAAAGGTCTCGTCGAAGGTGACGGCGAAGATCTTATGATAGAGCAGCACAAAGACAACGACAACGGCGGCGGAGAGCCCCACGCTCATCCACAGGTCAAAGGGGGTGAGTTCCAGAATGGAGGTGGAGCCGAACAGCGTCGTGCAGACATCCCCCGAAACATTGGAGGAACCCGAAAGATTATAAATAAGATATCCAATAGCAAGTGCAGAGACCGAGATGAGGGCGAGCTGAGCATCGCCGTTGACTTTGGCTTTGCGCCCCGATCTGAGAAGGAGTACCGCCGCTAAAATGGTGACGGGCAAGATGACGATCATCTGATCGGTGAGCCCCGCGACGGCAGCCACGGCCATCGCCCCGAAGGCGACGTGCGAGAGCCCGTCTCCGATGAAGGAAAAGCGTTTTAAGACGAGCGTCACGCCGAGGAGCGCCGCAACGAGGGCAATGAGCGTGCCGACGATGACGGCGCGCCACACGAAGGGGTACTGAAAGAAGGAGATAAATTCCTCCCACGACATGACGGAAAGAAGTTCAGGCAGCATGCGTACCACCTCCCGCGAACAGCTTTCCCGCTTCGCTCTTTTGGTATTCGGCCGTCGTGCCGAAGAAACAGCTCCCGTGCATGACGTGCAGGATATGCGTCGCGTAGCCGAGGACGGCGGCAATATCGTGCGAGACCATGAGGATGGTGATGCCGTCCTCTTGATTGAGCCCTTCGATGATGCCGTACATCTCCTGCGTGACTTTGGGGTCGAGCCCCGCGACGGGCTCGTCTAAAAGCAGCATGGTGTCCGTCGCGCACAGCGCCCGCGCGAGCAGAACGCGCTGCTGCTGCCCGCCCGAAAGTTCGCGGTAACACCGCTTTCTGAGCGCCGTGATGCCCAGCCGCTCCATTTTTTCTGCGGCAAGCGCCTTCTCCTGTCTGGTGTAGAAGGGGCGGAGGCCCGCCTTTGCAAGGAAGCCCGAGAGGACGATCTCCTCGACGGTCGCGGGGAAATCGCGCTGGACGGGCGTTTGCTGCGGCAGATACCCGATGGGCGAATGCTTCAATGCCGGGCTGCGTTCGATGGTGCCGTCAAGCGGCGGCTGCAATCCTAAGAGCGTCTTGACGAGGGTGGATTTGCCGCTGCCGTTCTCGCCCACGATGCAAAGATAATCGCCGCGCACGACGTCAAAGGAGATATTTTGGGCGACGGCGTGATTTTCATAGCCGAGAGTAAGTTCCCGGCAGGAAAGAAGCACATCTTTCTGCGTACTGTCCATATTTTGCCCCCTCAGTTGAGCGCCGTTTGAAGGATGGCGAGATCTTCTTTCATGAGCCCGAGATAGGTCGCTCCGCTTTCGATGTCCTCGCGGCTCACTGATTGCAGCGAATTGAGCACAAGGATGCCCTGATCTTTGCTCTCTGTGTTTTCGATGACGGTCCGCGCGGTCTTCTGCGTGCTGTTTTCAAGCACCATCACATAGGGGAGCGCGTTTTCCTCGACGTGCTTGACGAGCGTGAGGATGGTCGCAAAACTTGCCTCCGATTCCGCCGAACAGCCCGAAAAAGCGGCATAACAGGTGAGGCCGTAGTCGTGTGCGAGATAGCGGAAGGGGTAGCGGTCGGCAAAGACGAGCACGGAGCGCTCGGCGGAAGAGACGGTCTTTTCAAACGCTTCGTCAAGGGCGGAAAGTTCTGCAAGATAGGACGCCGCATTGCTCTGATAGAGCGCTGCATTGCTCTCATCCACGGCGCAGAGCTCCTCTCGGATGGCGGAAACGAGCACTTTTGCGTTTTGCACGGAGAGCCAGATGTGCTCGTCGATCTCGTCCTCGTGCTCATGGCCGTGCTCGCCGCTCTCTTCGATGCCCTCCTCTTCGGTGAGCGCCCGATCCCCGAGCGCTTCGATAAGATCGAGAGAGCGCACGTCCTTTTCGGCGTTTTTAAGCAGCGTTCTTGCCCAGTCGTCCGACTCCCCGCCCGTATAGACGAAGAGATCGGAATTGAGGATGGAAACTTTGTCGGCGGCGGAGGGCTGGAAGTTGTGAAGGTCGGCGCCCGAATCTTCGAGGAGCGTCACTTCGACGTTTTGAGCGCCTTTTGTGAGTTCGCGCACCCAATCATACTGCGGGAAGATGGTGCAGACGATATGGAGCTTGCCGTCGGAGGAGGTTTCACAGCCCGAGGCTGCAAGGAGCGTGAGTGCCGTCAGCGCGGCAAAGAGGGTGCAAAGGTACTTTTTGATCTTCATGCCGCACCTCCCGTGCGCACGGGGCGCTTTCCGTTCAAAATATCATGTGCCGAATGATACTTCACGGCGGCAATCACGGTGACGGCGAGCGCCGCGAAAGCCGCGATGAGCGGGAAGTATGCGTCCGAGCGGATGGAACAGGCGGGGTTGCCGCTGCAATAGATCGGTAAGATCTGAGAACTGTTGAGGGAGAGCGACGAGATGAGGCTCCCGACGAGCAGAAGCACGGTGACCCCTGCCGCAAAGAGGAGAAGAGGCAGAAGATCGTACTTCCGCTTCAAAAAGACGACGGCGGAAAGGACGGTGAGCGCAAGCGCCGCGATGACGAGGACGAGCGACAAAATGCCCGTGAGAACGGTGCCCGTCTCCGCATAGTAGTAGAAGGGGACGGCGATGTCGCCGAACACGGCGGCGGGGGAAGAAAAGCTGCCCGAGACCGTCGCAAGGGCGTACGACCAGACGCTGACGCTCACTTCGCGGCCGACGTCGGTGTTGTGGATGTAGGAAAGATCGCAGAAGAAGAGCGCGAGCAGCAGGATGCTCAGCAAAAAGACGGAAAGAAGCAGAGGGGAAAGGCGCGAGAGCGCGTGTTTGTACTGTTCTTCGCGGGCGCGCTTCAAGTCCTCATAACGCCTTCTGTCGCGCGCGGAAAATTGTTTGGCGGGGCGTGCCGCCACGGTATTTTCTTTCATGTGTAGAATATCTCCGGATTAAAATGTTGTACGGCGGAAATTTCCGCCCAAGCGTGTTTGGCTGCGGAACTCAGTCCGTCACATAGTAGGCGAGCGAAGAATAGTCTTCGATCGCAGTCAAAGAGCTGACCAAAAAACGGAACATCTGAATGTATTCCGTCTGCCCGTTGGGGACGCCATCCGTATAGGCGGCGATCGCGATGGTCTCGGGCGTCTCGCTCTCGAGCTTGCCCGCGATGTGGATCCACGCCTTGTCGTTGGTGTCCTCGCTCTGATTTTTGGCTGCGGGGATCGCTCCGTCGTAATCGAGGATAAAGCCGATGATGGTATCGTTCCCGCAGGTGCAGCCGACGCCAGAAGAACACTTGCGGACGCCGAGAGTGTATTCTTCGCCGCTCTCCACATCGGTGAGCTCGTAGACAAAACAGTCAAGCTCGATGTTCGAGCCCATATACGAGGAGGGGAAGGCGAGCATATTCGTCATGGTCTTAAAGAAGGTGCGCTCATTGAGCACATAGTCGCATCCCGCGCCCGCAAGCAAAATCCCGAGGACGGCAAGGACGGAAAGCAAAGTCCTGATCGTGTGTTTCATATCGTCATCAAATAAAATAAGTTTTGAAATCTGTAAAGATATTGAGTAGCGCAGATGACAAAAACGGCAAGACAAACGGTGCGGGAGGCCTCATTCCGCACGCAAAAGTCGCGCACAGAAGGTGCGCCAAGACTTGTTTGCCTTGCCGTGAAATTAACTTGTGATCTTGACTTTGAGCGAGACGGGGGTTGCTGCAAAGCGGCGGGAGGCCGCTGCGGCGGGCCTGCGTTCGATCCGCCATCCTGCCGCGGCGGGGCGCTCTTCCTCGTCGGTGGGTGCTGCCGTGCCGAATGCGTGCATAAGGTCGCCGCACAGGTTCATCTCGGTGCAGATCGGGCATTCCTCCGGAGAGAGGCATTCGTGATCTGCGTTGGCTCCCATGAAGGTGAAGGAGAAGATAAAGCAGAAAGCAAGGATCAGCGCCGTCGCAAGGGCTGCTGCCCGCCGGAACAGATGGGTCTGTTTCATGCCGTTTCCTCCTTCATGGTTTTTCGATTCTCTATTTTAGCGCGCTCTTTCGCGCTTTGTCAAGGCTTTTTTGCCGATCGGATAAAATTTCACAAAACGGATACATTTCCCTTCGCCCGCGCGGAGACCGATGCGGAAGCTCTTGGTGAAGGCGGCGTGTAAGCCCGGAAAGATGAGAGCGGTGCATTATTTGTGAGGTGTATTCCCATAGAGCACTTGCGCTACGGGCGCTGTAGGACCCACCGGTGTGACGGGTGCGACCGGCCCGACGGGGCCTACAGAGCAGGTAACATAAGGGAAACATGAAAAAGCCATTCGGAACAAAGTCAAACGGCAGCCCATCCGGGCTGTCGTTCTTTACGCGTTAATTTTGCAAAAACGATTGACTCGGCAACAGAATTATGATATAGTTATTACGGAAAAAGGTGTAAAACTATTTTTATTCGGAGTAGATATGCAAATCAAACGCGATCTTTATTTGCAAAGGTTGATCCGCAGGGAGAAGAATGGACTGATCAAGGTGATCACCGGTGTGCGCAGATGCGGCAAGTCGTATCTGCTATTTAACTTGTTTCATAACTATCTTAACGAAAAAGGGATCGATGGCAATCATATTATCGAGATCGCCTTAGACGACAGAAGCAATAAAGCGTTACGTGATCCGGATAATATGTTGGCATACGTCAAGTCGAAGATTGTTGACGGTGAAACCTACTATATTATTCTTGATGAAGTGCAGCTGCTTCACGAGTTTGAAGATGTGCTGAATAGTTTTCTGCATATCCGTAATGCCGATATTTATGTTACAGGCAGCAACTCGAAAGTTCTTTCTTCCGACGTCATTACCGAGTTTCGTGGACGTGGAGATGAAATAAGGATGTTTCCGCTTTCTTTCTGTGAGTTTTGTTCTGCTTATTCCGGTGATTTGGATGAGGCATGGGATGATTATTGTGTATATGGCGGGTTGCCGCTCATTTTGTCGCGCAGATCGGCGGAGGAAAAAGCAGGATATCTCACTGCACTCTTTCAAAAAGTTTATTTGTCCGATATTGTCGACAGACATAAGGTTCGCAATCGCGAAGAATTGGATGAATTGGTGGATGTGCTCTCTTCTGCCGTTGGTTCTCTTACCAATCCGACGAAACTTGCCAATACCTTTAAGACTGTAAAAAATAAGATCATCAGCGATAAAACTCTCAAAAACTACCTCGATTACCTTACCGATGCTTTTTTGGTGAGCAAGGCGGTTCGGTATGATATCAAAGGACGTAAATATATCGGTTCTCCCGCAAAATATTATTTTGAGGATATAGGATTGCGCAATGCGCGGCTGAATTTCCGCCAAACGGAAGAAAATCACATCATGGAAAATATCATCTATAACGAACTGCGCGTCCGCGGGTTTCATGTGGATATCGGCGTCGTTGAAGTATTTGGCAAAAACGCCGAAAGCAGAACGACCAAAAAGCAACTGGAGGTCGATTTTATTGCGACCAAAGGCAGTGAAAAATATTATATTCAATCAGCGTTTACAATGCCGACTCCCGAAAAAAGAGAACAAGAAACGCGTCCGCTGAACGCAATCGGAGATTCTTTCAAGAAACTAATCGTTGTACGTGACAACATGAAACCCCGGCGCGATGATAGGGGCATTGTTACCATGGGCATACGGAACTTTTTGCTGGATCAGAAGAGTTTAGAAAATTGACATTTGCGATCAAAACCTGAACGAGTAACCAAATCGAATTCGATAGGGTCTAAATATTTTAAAATAAAATTCAAAAGAGGAAAAAACAGACGTGCTTAGAGAAAGGATAAGAGATCTTCGCAGAGAGTTGAAAATCACGCAAGCGGAACTTGCGGAAAGACTCAGTGTTCATTTGCAAACGGTTTCAAAATGGGAGCGCGGGATTTCCGAGCCGGATATTTCTCAACTCGGAGAACTTTCCGTTGCTTTGAGTGTTTCTATAGAGCGGCTTTGCGGTCTGCCCGAGGACAGCGAGACATATGCAGGGAGCTTCTCGACCGAAAGTCTCGGGGAGAGTATCTCCCGGTTGCGCACACAGCGCAACGAAAGCCAGGAAGAATTGGCAGAGGTGTTGAACAGTTCGGTGGATGCCGTATCGCGTTGGGAACGCGGCATTACGTCGCCCAATGCCGAACAGCTTGCTGCTCTTGCCACATTTCGGTCTTTCTGTTTCCCGCCTTTATTATGGATTCGAAGAGTCTGACGAAGGGCCGGTTGTCATTCGTCCCTTGAGAAGATCTCGGGTCAGACTTTTGATCGTTTTGGCTGCAGCTGTCGTTGTACTATTGCTCGGCGGCGGAATTGCCTTGGGTATGGCTGTTGATTCGGCGCGGCAGGGCGAAATATACACTGTGACTGTGGACGGTGTACCATACGAGGTCCCTGCGAATTCATGGTTTCAGGCAGAAACGCCTGTGAAAGAGGGGTATGAGTTTCTTGGATGGCGGAATGAACAGGGAGAGTTAACGCTGAGTTTTGGCCAGATCGCTTCCGATATGAGTTATACTTCCGTATTTGAACCAACTTTATATACCATTGATTGTTGGCTGAACGGCGGATATTTTGCGGGGGATGTTCCTGCTGAGTTTACGGTGGAGAGCGGCTCTATTGAGCTTCCTGTTCCGAAAAAGGAGGGGGATCGGTTTGATGGCTGGTATCTTTCCCGAGATTATTCGGGGGATCCTGTCGAACGCATTGACTGTGAGGCGGAGGACGCGGTCCTTTATGCCAAGTGGAGCAAGGAGGTCTTTACTGTCCGATATGAACTCAACGGCGGTGTGCTTTTTGGGGCGAATCCCGATACGGTGACGAGGGAAGAGACGGTGTCGCTTGTCGATCCTGTGCGGGAAGGATATCTTTTCCTTGGTTGGTATGACGCGATGGAAAACGGAGCGCGCTATGAGACGGTCGGGGGAGAGACCGCGAGCAATCTAACGCTCTATGCTCTTTGGCAGCGATCAAATCTTCAGTTTACGATCTACTACGACTTGAACGGCGGCATGACCTTAGGGAACAATCCTGTTTCTGTCGGAGCGGGAGAAATGCATGAGCTGTTCGGGGCAGAGAAAGAAGGGTATGACTTTGTCGGGTGGAACAGTAAAGCGGACGGAAGCGGAGACTGGTTTGAACGTTTATACGGCGTCAGCGATACGTTGTATCTTTATACTGTTTTTACCCCGCGCACCTATATCATACGCTATGTATATGAGGGCAGTTATGAAGGGGAAGAGACAAACCCTTCCGAGATAGTTTATGGGGAAAGCATCACGCTCCTGCCCGTATATCAATATGGTCATCGGTTCCTTGGCTGGTACGATTCGGAAACGGGCGGAGAATGTATCAGCGTGATCGATGCTTCCAACATTACACGGCTGACGACGCTTTATGCGCGATTCGCTTTACAAAAATACAGTATCCTGCTTGACGGGGCAGATGGCTTTATCATGACTCAGGAAGGGGAAAAGAGTACGGTCGAACTTACACTTTCTTTTGGTGAGGAGATCGAACTTCCCGATTGCATACGGGACGGGTTTGTGTTTCTTGGGTGGTATGACGAAGCCGGGGAAAAAGTCGGATCGATCAATATAGTCAATATCCGTGATATGCATCTTACTGCTCGTTGGCGGCGGGAGAACAGCCGCTATCATGTCACTTATTTCCTCGACGGAGGAGAGATGGTCATTCCCAATCCCGAGAGCGTCCTTTGCGGGGAAGCGGTCATACTCAATGAGCCGGTAAAGGAAGGATATCTCTTTCTCGGGTGGTACCTCGAACCCGAAGGGGAGGGAAAGCCGATCACTGTTCTGCCTGCAACACAGGAGGAAGACGTCGTGCTCTATGCTGTTTGGCAGAAGATCGAGATGGGCGGCAGCTATCGTGATTTTGAATACGAGGTCCGCGATAATTCCGTTTCCATTACTGCGTATCATGGCGGGACTGGGAAAAATGTCGAGCTTGTTATTCCGTCCGTCATTGACGGAAAGCCTGTCGTAGAAGTGCGTGGCCTATGGAACGGGGAATTCGGGCTAATGTATTTTGAATCGGTCGATATCCCGTCAAGCGTTTCCATTCTCGGAGAGGAGGCGTTTGGCAGCTTTTCGGTAACGGAGCCCATCGAGATCCCTGCGAGTGTTGAGACCATCGGGTATCACGCTTTCAGAGATACGTACGCCCCCGGGATCGTCTTCGCGGACGGGAGCCGCTTACAGACGCTTGAAGAGGAATCGTTTAGCAGAGCGCACATTGAAGGGCTTTTAGAGCTTCCCGAGGGAGTGCAGACCATAGGCAGCCGGGCATTTTATCTCGCCTATATTCTCGACGTGAAGCTGCCGGATGGTTTGAAGTATATCGGAAGCGAAGGGTTGTATGTCAACCGGACAGTCTTCTATTATGACATCATGAACAGCCTCTATATTCCCGCGAGTGTGGAGTATATCGGGGCGAACGCCATTTACGCCGAGAATGTCTATCTTCCGTTCGGAGAGGACCGTACGCAGTCGTTTTCGCCCACATGGAACAAGTCTGTGCAGAGGTGCAGGTATAATGTGCGTTCTGTAGAACTACGGGTACATGTCGGAGAGGAGACGACCATTTTGAACGGCAATGTATTTGAGCTCTCCGACCCGGTGCGGGAGGGGTACCATCATTACATGATTTATTGGCGGCATATCGTAAACTTAAAGAGCATGAAGAACTTTCGGAAGATGACAGACAGATCGCTTTGCAAATGCTTGACCGCTCTGCCCGTTATATTGATGGGCATATTATGAAGGCGATCACGGCAGAAAATGATATCGATCGGCTGTTAACGCTTTCAGAGACATTGCAAAAAGCTACAAAGGATGTTCGGCTGTCTAATCACACCGATGTTGTCGCGGCGGCCAACAGAAAAGCCGAAGAGCTTGTAGCCGTATCCTTAAAGACGAAGCGAAAAAGAAGAATAAAGCTTACTGTTATTTGGGTAGCGGTCATTCTCGCGGCAACACTCGCTGTTTTAGCAACGCTTTACTTTTGGATGCGAAAAGAAGCGGGCTATTCATGGGAACATTATGAATATTATGTTGTTCAAAAATTCAATGATCGATATAACGAAGAACTTGCCCAGGGGTACAATCAGTCCGGATATTTCTATGACTTAGAGGTTCGGATCGAAAACCATTCACCCAATGATGTTTCGTATTTGGAGGGCGATCTTGATATCGAATATTCAGTCACAGGAGAACTTTTGGGATCCTTTCATGTGCAGCTGAGGGGGGCGTTGGAGGCGGAAACCGATGCAGTATGGGTGTTGGAGCTTCATATGGATACGTCCGATGAGGCAAGAAAGCTTTGGGCTTCGGACTTAAGCGATCTGAATTGCTATTTTCAGGTCGAAAAAATCTATTTTTCCGATGAGACCGTAAAGGAGTTTGATGATGCGGAGCGACAGATTATGCAGTATAAGGCTGATTAACCAGTATTCCTTGATCTGAATGAGAGCATTTTTGTTATTTTATCAAAACTAAAGTTGATTTTATGATCTCGCGGGGTGTGCAGAGATGCGCGCCTCGCGGGATTTTTTATGCCGTAAAATTTTTTTTGGGTTATTTTTGCCGGAGTGTAAACTTTTCGGGCTCCTACTTGGCTACCTATTGAGGGGAATGGTTTTAATTTGTTTCCATTAAAAAATTAGATGAAATCTTCAATTTCTGGGGTGAACTTTTGCCGTTTTCGTGGCTATTAAGTGAGGGGGCTTTGTGTGGGTACATAAAAAAATAGATGAAACTTTTTGAAGAGCGTAAACTTTTCGCCCTCCGACTTGCCTCCCTATTGAGGGGAATATATATAACTTTTAAGGAGAGCTTATATTTTAGGTTTTCCTTTTGGCTACCTATTGAGGGGGGCGTGATGCCATCAAGTCCCGCTCTGTGGGCTATCGGGAACGTTATCAAGAAACGATTTGGGAGAAAGATATGGCAATCGAAAGATATTAAGACCGTCGTGATACGGCGAAAAACGGAAAGCAAAGCAGGCAAAGGTGACTTGCTCCCAGACGCATTGCATAAGCGGGGCAGACTGCCGATTTGCGAAATGGCGAGGTACGCAAGTGGCAAGCCACTTGCCGAGCGTTCCGCTCGCCTCGTTAGGGGAAATGCTTTCCCTAATACCCCTACACTCTTCACGAAAATTTGCTAAAGCAAATTTTCCGTGAGGTTGCTGTGGTCGTATTTTTCTTAACGGGCGAAGTGAATCCGTGCTTGAAAATTTCGGCGTAATTATTTATATCAAATTTTGGAGGTACGACTATCGAGAAGACAACAGTAAAGCGAAACAGACCCATCACCTATTCTTTCCGCGTATCGGAACGGGAACGGTGCATCATCGATGAGAAGGTCAAGACGAGCGGATTGAGCAGAACGGACTTTCTGATCCGCGCCCTGACGGACAAGTCCGTTATTGTGATCGCAAACGGCGGAGAGATCTTGCAGGAGCTCAAACGGCAAGGCAATAACCTAAATCAGGCGGTGCGAAATTGCTACTTCTATCCCGACGA
>CALVPY010000009.1 GCA_944354535.1 uncultured Clostridia bacterium | reverse complement strand
CTCGGAAAACGATGTGTTTTCCGAGGTTTTTGCCGTAGACAGCATTTTTATTCACGAAACATGGCGGAAGGAGAGGGATTCGCGCCTTTGGCGGCGCGCCCTCGTCGGAGCAAGACAAATCTCGCCAGCCCCTCATGCCTTCGGGGCTACGCTTCAATGTCTGCTCCTCCTCTTCCCACGCATCTGCTTTACATCTGCGTGGGAGCCCTAAGACAGCCCACCGGGCTGTTTAGTTTGCGCCCTGCTCTTTTGTTCCCGTACTCCTCGTGCGCAAACCGCTCGCTCTACTTCGGGCTATGCCCTCGTGCGTCACGGCTGCGGGATGCTTCCGCAAGCGGGCATCCCTTGCTCGCGGCGGACGCTCGCGCCTCCACCCTCGAATCCCCCTCTTTATTCGTTCAGCGGAAACGGGGAGCAGGCTGTTGCCTGCTCCCCGTTTCCGTTGGCGGAAGGAGAGGGATGATCTTTGCCGAGCTGCCTTAATGATCTCGCGTTCCACTTCGCGCGGCTCGATGGCATGTTCGCTTCGCTCCATGCGCGAACCGACAGCCGATAAAGTAATATCGCCCTCCCCGTCTTTTTCGGCGGCTGTGGTCCGAACCCTGCTCGCGCCAAAGAGAAAAGGGCGCAACGCGCCCTTTTCTCTTTGGCGGAAGGAGAGGGATTCGAACCCCCGGAGGCTTTCACCTCAACGGTTTTCAAGACCGCCGCGATCGACCGCTCCGCCATCCTTCCGTAAATCGGCCGCCCGAAAAGAACAGCCGAAATGATCCATTTGTTCCGGGCCTCAGCCGAGCCTCGCTCGCAAAGCCCCTATCCTCAACGGTGTGCGCCGAGAAAGAAGAGCGCCAAAGTGCCCGCGCCCGAGTGCGTGCCGATCACGTTCCCCACATAGTTGACCATGATCTCATGCCCGGGAAAGTTGGCTTTCAGAAGAGAGATGAGATAATTCACATCCTCCATGCAGTCGCCGTGGCTGATGAAGATGGGGTCGTTCTCCCCCATCGTCTGCAATTCCTTCATGTGCTCGACGAGCGCCGAAATGGACTTCTTTCTGCCCATCGCCTTGCCGATGGCAATGAGGTGCCCCTCGTGGTCGACGTGCAGCACGGGCTTGATGTTGAGCATGGTGCCGACGACAGCCGTCGCCGCCGAGACCCTGCCGCCGCGCTTGAGGTGGAAGAGATTATCCACCGTGAAGAAATGGCAGATGTGCTGCTTGATGTTCTCCGCATAATCGCGCGTCTCTTTCAGGCTCGCGCCCGAATCGGCTTTTTTTACGACATAGTCGACGAAGAGCCCCTCTCCTAAGGAGGCGCAGAGCGAATCGACGACCTCCACATGGCGGATCGGATAGTCCTCCATGAGGTCGCGCGCAGCGATGACGAAGCTGTTGGCAGTCCCCGAAAGGCCGGAAGAGAAGGCAAGGACGAGAACGTCCTGCCCGTTCTTCAGGAGCGGTTCGATGGTGAGGCGCGCCTGTTCGGGCGTCACCTGAAAGGTCGTGGGCATGGCGCCGCCGCGCAGCTTGTCGTAAAAGACCTTGACGTCCATCTTGTTCCCGCTCGTGCCGCCGTAGGTGACGCCGTCGAGCGTAAAGCCGAGATCGACGCAATGAAGGTCATGGCTTTGCAGATATTCCGCGGGAAGATCGGAGGCGGAATCTGTTACGATCGCAAAATTTCTCATATAGATCTCCGTTGTATGGTTTGAATCGAGCGTTTCGGGCCGCCGTCCCGTTCGGGGCGGATCGTCCCCATTTCCCCTGCTTCCCCCCGAAGCATACGCCATATTATACCAAATACGGCGGGTGCTGTCAACAATGTGAGCGTCCTCTCACTTGACCATCGTAAAATTTTTCACACGGACGGCACGGAAAGAGAGCGTCACCTCGGTGGAAGTCCTGCCGCGGTGCATATTCATCGTCACGTCCCCGTCCGTCTCGAAATACTCCCCCGCGACGCGGGTAAAATCGGCGATGCACGCCTCGCGCGTCACCTCGTTCATCTCCTCTTTATCTGCATGTAAGATGTGATTGAGCCTCTCTTTGGTCACTTCGCTTCGCATGATCATCCTCCTCAACGATTTTTCAGCCCGCGCATGAGCGCGCCCAACAGTCCCGTGTACTTCTTTTCGCCCTCCTCTTCGGGCGCTTTCCCCGTGTAAAAGTTTGCAAGCAGTTTGAACGCCCGCATCCGATCGGCAACGTTTTCCAAAAAGATCTTATCCTCCTCGGGGACGATGGCGGTGAGCGGGATCCTGAGCGCCTTCGCGATCTCGTCGGGCGTCAGGATCTCCCCCCGCCGCACGAGGTCGCTCCGCACCATATTGACGACGAGCCCGATGCGGCTCAGGCGGTAACCTTTGAGCATGTTCCCCACGCGGTCGGCATCCCGCATCGCCGAGATGTGCGGGGTCGTGACGAGCAGCGCCTCCTCCGCACAGGCGACGGCGCGGTGAAAGCCCTCGTCGATGCCCGCGGGCGAGTCGATGAGGATATAGTCGAACTGCGGGGCGATGCTGTCTAAGATGAGGCGGACGGCCTGCGGGGAGACATAGCGATCGGAAATGCGGTTGCTCGCCAAAGAATAGAGCGTAGGATAGTGCGGATGCCTCACGAGCGCCTGTTTGGGACGGCACCTGCCTTCGATGGCGTCGATGACGTCGAAGCTGGCGAGGTTCTCGACGCCGAGCACCACATCCACGTTGTTGAGGCCGAAGTCGAGGTCGCAGACGACGACGCGGCTCCCGTTCTTTGCGAGCTGTACCCCGAGGTTGGCGGTGACGGTCGTCTTTCCGACGCCGCCCTTCCCCGATGTGACTACGATCTTTCTTGCCATTGCTTCACTCCCGCGCGCACCTTTTTCATCAAGGATACAATAAATGAGAGGATATATTTCGGGGTGTTTTGTCGAAATAGCAAAAAAGCGCTCCCCTTTTTCGGGGGAGCTCTCTCGTTTGTGGGAACATGCGGCGCGGCGCATGTCTGAAAGTCGCTATAAAACGCATTTTGCGGGACACCTCAAAAGTTGGAAACTCTTTCGGCGATATGCGTTTTTCGATAAAAGATTTTTCCGGCGGCCGGAGCATGACTTTACAACTGATCGGCAACGCTCTCGAACACGATCTTGTTCAGCATATTTTCTTTTTGAAAAAACATGATCATATACAGCGGCAGATAAACTATCTTGCCTTCCGTTTCCACATTCCCGGGGCAGAACACAAAACTCTCCTTCAGCTTGTATTCGTTTACTGCCATCAGATGATCCAATGCACGATGCGATCTGTAATCTTTTCCGGACTTGATCTCCACAGGCACAAGTTCGGCGTGCTGTTCCACGACAAAATCCACCTCCCCCACTTTTTGCTTATCAAAATAATACAACGTAAATCCGTTGCTTTTGAGCTGCTGGGCAAACATATTCTCCATGATGCTGCCCTCGTTGATCCCATAATTGCCGATGACGATCCGGTACTGCACGTCGTCCGAACACATGGCGCACAAAAGCCCCGTATCCGCAAGATAAAACTTAAACAAATTATGCTGCCGATTGATCGCGACCGGCTGCTTGGGTTCTGTCAGATTGTAGCAAGGCAAAGCAATGCCTGCATCGGTCAGCCAGTTAAAACAGCTCTCGTATCTCTCCATGCGCGCCGTTTTGGCGAGATCGGAGAGCATAAACCGTTTATTCTTGGCGTTGAGTTCGGCAGGGATCGTATCGAAGATGAGCGTTATTTTCTCTTTTCCCGTTGTCGCATATTTGGTGATATCCTTTCGGTAAAGTCTTAAAATATCCGACTGTATGCCGACCACGCGCCCCATATCCTTGGAATTGACAAACTCCTGCACGGCAGCCGGCATCCCGCCGATGATCACATAGTATGTGAACAGCTGCATCATCTGCTTGTGTACAAATTCGTCGACAGGGACGCGCCGCCCATAGCAATCTTTTAACAGTTCAAACGTGGACTGCTGAATGCCGTTTGCAATGGCAAATTCCTCAAAGTCCATGGGGTACATCGTCCTGATCTCTTCATACCCCACGGCATACGACTTGATCTCCCGATAGTTGATGCCGAGGAGCGACCCCGATTCGATATAATCAAACCTGCCGTCGTCCACAAGGAATTTGATGGCAGTACGCACTTCCGGACATTCCTGGACTTCATCAAAAAAGATGAGCGTCTTGTGCGGTACAAGCGGACGGCGAAGAAAGAGCGTCAGCTTACTGATGATCCCGTCGACCGACAGATCACCCGCAAAGATCTCTTTTGCCGAAGGCGTGTTGATAAAATCGATCTCGACGAAACGATCGCCGTAATAGTCCTTCGCAAACTGCCGAACAAGCGTCGTTTTCCCGATCTGCCTTGCACCGTCTATTAAAAGAGCAAGTTTCTTCTCCTGATGATACCACTTGACCAATTCGTCATAGAATTTTCTGTAAAGCATACGCGCCACCTCTTATTTCCGTCTCCATTATACACCTTTCTGAAGCGGCGGTCAACACTTGCGCGACGTTTTATTTATATTTTAGACGAGTTTTGCGACGTTTTATTGAAGGTTTTGAGATAAAATCGCGACGTTTTATGAAACCGCATGACAAGTGCCGACGCTATTTTCTCCCCGTACTTTGTGTATCCTAACTTCGCGAAGGAGCATTCCAGACGCGGTTTTCTTGAAACCACTCGGTGTCTTTCAAGATCGTCGAATTGCTGCTGCACCAAAGTTTCAGGCTCTTTTTTGTCTCCCCCTCATCGGCGCCAAGATAGAACACGATATCCCCGTTCATATCCTTATAACCGTCCGTTTCTTCGTCCCACATGATCGTAACGTAGATGAAATCGGTATAGGGAGCAATACGATCGATAAACGCCTGCGTGGGAAAAACATTCTCCTCTGCCGCGCCATATTCATTGTAACCCGCGCAACAGCAAACGACGACATACTCGGGGGTGATCACACTTAACAGCTCGTTTGTAGAGGAAGTCTTACTGCCATGATGACCTGCCTTATAGAGGCGCACATGAGGAAGTTGATTGTTTTCTACCAATCTCTCCTCTCCGTCCTTCTCTAAGTCACCTGTAAATAAATAGTGATCAGACTCACCGTCGGTCTCCTGAGAAAGCAACATGCAAACAGAATAATTATTCTCATCCCCGGAATCATGGTCGTAGTAATAGTTGTAGAGGATGGTCATAGAGACAGTTTTCTCGTCATCAAGATAATATGTCTTCGACGCTCCGTTTGTCTCATTGCAACACTCGGAGCCCGAGAAAACTTCTGTTCCCTGACTTTCAGCATATTCGACCGCCGACACATAACGGGCATACAGTGTTGGATTGCCGGATGCTGTCTCTAATTCTTTATTGGTACGATCAAATTGGATGAGTGTACCGATCTTATAGCTATAAAGAATACCATTATACTCTCCACCCGAACTTGTGCCGACAAGCCCGGCTATATGGTCGGTATCGGCATGCGTTGCAATCACATATTCAAGTATGCCGTCTGTGCAATAATCAGAAAGATACTCCTTGATCTCTGTTACATTTCCCTGCGTAGGTCCGGCGTCGATCAGCACCTCTGTATCCCCGACCTTGATGAGGGTACAGTCACCGCTTGCTTTGACAGCGGGAGCAATAAAATGAATAGAGAGCTCCGCCGAAAGTATATCGGCAAAGTCGCCCTCCCCAATATCGGAAGGACGTTCCGTTTTCTTTTCGGCAAACAGCGCCTTGAGATCATCCCACGTTCTTCCCTTGACGGCAAACCAATAGATGCCGAACACAATGGCCGCAATGAGGACAATGACGAGCAGCACGGCGACTGCCCGCCAAAACCGTCTCTTTTCGGCTTTCGATCTTCTTGCCATAGTTTCTCCCGTATATTTTCAATGTGATGCGGAGCGCGCAAATCAGCCCATCGCAGCGCCCCTGCGCCCAAGCCCATCGTAACGCCGTAGTTTCGAGCAAGACGAGAAGAGCGCACAAAGAAGCTCATTCTGACGTCAAAGTTGCAAGACGCGGAAAAAGCCCCAGCCCATCGCAGCGCCTCTGCGCCCAAGCCCATCGTAACGCCGTAGTTTCGGGTCACGCCATCGTCCATACAAAGCGAGATTTGGGGTTGGAGATGCAAGCAAGACAAGGAGCGCGCGCAAACGACGAAGGGAGCTTACTAAGACGTAAGTGACCGAGGAGTGCGTAAGCGCGACACCGTATTGCGCCGCATATCCGACGCCAAATCAGACCAAACCGAACATGGCGGCAATATTTACAGCCGCCTCGTTTATATTATGCAGAAATTTATTCACCGCACTCTGAAGCGAGGGAAGGTCGCTGTCCGATTCCGCCGTCTTTAAGACCTTGACGAGCATATCGAAGTTGGAATATATGACGTTCGCCTCCACGTCGATGGTCTGCATGGCGGTATCTTCGCTGCCGTGCTGCAGGCGGTGCATCTCCTTGACGATGCGGTTCATGTCGGGGAGCCTTTCCAAACTCCCGCTCTTGAAAATATCGACGATGACGCGGCTGAGTTCGACGAGCTGCGTCGCAAAGTCCATTGCCGTCCCGGATGCCTGTTCTTCCATTACAATCGTACTCCGTTACATTTCAAAAGTTCGCGCGCCGACTGCACGCTGTCCTTGCCCTCTGCATTCTTGATGGGCGCAAATTCGCGTTCGCGCACCGCCTCGAAGGGCAGGCACGACCCCATCAGCCGCACCACGTCGACGACGAGCGTCTCGTACTTGTAGCCGTTCTCTTTCTCCGGCTTGATAAGCTCGCCCGCCTCGTTGAGGAAGGGGATCTTCTTTTTGGCCCTGTGTACGGGGATGACCGCCCTTGCGATCTTTTCCAGCGTCTCGCGGCGGAAGAGATAGTTGAGAATGACGCCGAAGGAATAGACGAGCCCGCCCCTTTCATCGCGCGCGTTTGCCATCTCATCGGAAAGCTCGTAATATTCCACGATGTCCGGCATACCGCCCCGCCTGCAAAGGACGCCCACACGCTCCCCGGGCTCGCATTTCCTGACGAATTTTGCGCCGCAGTCTGCCCCCGAAAGGAGGGTCGCCCCCACGAAGACGGGATCCGCGATGCGCTGCAAAACATTGTCGACGGCAAAGACGTTGAACCATTCCACCCCGTTCCTTGCAGCCTCCTCCATGAGCCCCGCCCGCCGCAGCGACGAAAAACAGCCGCCGTTGCCGTTGGGCGAAAGGGCGAGCCGCCCCTTCCCTTCCAACAAGATCTTGCCCGAAAAGTCGGTCGCGGGAGCCATATCCTGCAAAAAGAAGCGGATCTTCCCCTCGGGATAGCCGAAGTAGTCATGTGCTTTCAGAAAGCTCCGCGTCTCTTCATCCGTCTTTTCGCTCGTCATGATGTAGAGCGGCACCGCGGCACCGCACGCCCTGCACACTTCTTCCAGATTGCGGAACAGGCACTCATAGATATATAAGGGGCGGGTGACGCCGATGTCCATCGTCCCCTTGGGGCCGTTGTAACCCAGCCGCGTCCCCTGCCCGCCCGCGAGCAGGAGCGCCGCCACCTTGCCCTGACGGACGGCTTCGCGCCCGGCGGCGAAAAATTCCTCCTTCCTCGCCTCGATCTCGCGCGTATCCATGCCCTCGATGGGCGAAATATCCCCCACGGGCTGCGAAACGCGCGCCTCATCGGAAAAGATGCTCCAGTCGATGCTCTCGATCTGCGCGAGCAGCTGCCCGCGCTCCCCCTCGTCCAGCTCGCCGTAATACGCAAGGAGCTGCTCCTGCCCGTGCTCCCGGCAGAGCGCCCTTGCCCTTTCGTAACGATCCATCCCCCTCTCCTTTGTAAAGAATTTCCCCTCTATTATAACGGCTCGGACGTGAAAAGTCAACGTCCGAGCCTGCATTCACAAAATTTTAACAAAGCGGCTTTCCCGAAACTTTCGCGCATCCCTGCGAAGAAGCCGCAGCTGCGCCGCCGAAGCTCATTCGGGAGAAGCGAACGCGCCGCCCTTCCCGCAGTCCGCCTGCGGGGCGCGAAAAATGAGGATGGCGCCGCAGTTGGGCGTCGAAAGGGCGGAAACAAGCTCCTCCCCCCGTGCCTCGTGTGCGTTCGCGGCATCCTCGATGCGCTTGGCGCGCTTGTTGGGATCGGGCGTATATGGGATGACTTCCGTAACGATCATATGCGCCCCTTCCCTCACCGCTTGATCTGCCCGTAATAGGCGTTCTTGCCGTGCTTGCGCAGATAGTGCTTGTCCATCATGAACTGATCGGCGCGCTCGACGTTGGGATCGACGATCTCGGTGATCGTCGCCATCTTGGCGACCTCTTCGATGACCGACGCATTGTAGACGGAATCGTCGCAGTCCTTGCCGAAGGCAAAGACGCCGTGGCTCTTGACGAGGACGCCCGGCACTTCGAGGGGCTTGATGCCCTCCATGCGGAATTTTTCGACGATGACGAGCCCGGTGTTCTTCTCGTACTCGCCTTCGATCTCCTCCCGCGTCAGAGAACGCGCGCAGGGGATGTCGCCGTAGAAATAGTCGGCGTGCGTCGTACCGTAGAAGGGAATGTTGCGCCCCGCCTGCGCCCAGCTCGTCGCGAACGTCGAGTGGGTGTGCGTGACGCCGCCGAGATCGGGGAACGCCTTGTAAAGCTCGATGTGCGTGGGCGTATCGGACGAGGGGCGGAGATCGCCTTCCACGACTTTGCCGTTGAGGTCGACGACCACCATGTCGCCCGCCTTCATGTCGTCGTACTCGACGCCCGAGGGCTTGATGACGATGAGCCCGCTCTCCCTGTCGATCTCGGACACGTTCCCCCAGGTAAAGAGCACGAGCTTGTGCCTGACGAGATCGAGATTGGCCTTCAATACCTTTTCTTTCAAAGATTCTAACATCATGTACCTCCTTATTCCTTCAGACTACGCACCGCCTCCCGCACAATGGGAAGGCCGGCAGCATAGCGTTCGGCAAAGTTTTCAAACCCCTCGACGTCGGCGGGGTCGGGCGCGAGCGTGACGCTCTCCTGCCCGGCAAAGACCTTTCGCTCGAGGAAATCTTCCAGGCTCTCGCCCCGATCTTTGGCGATCATATAATTTGCGAGGATGGCGATGCCCCATGCGCCGCCTTCGCCCGCCGTCTTCATGACGGTGACGGGAGCGTTGATGGCGGCCGCGAGATAGCTCTGGCCCACGCGCTCGGTCTTGAAGAGGCCGCCGTGCCCCGTGATGCGGTCGAGCCTGACCCCCTCTTCGCGCAGCATGATGTCCAACCCCACTTTGAGGGCGCCGAACGCCGAGAAGAGGTGCGTGCGCATGAAGTTGGAAAGCGTGAACTTGCTTTCCGACGTCCTGATGAACATGGGCCTGCCCGCGTCGACGCGCGTGACGTGCTCGCCCGAGACATAGTTGTAGGCGTGCAGGCCGCCGCAGTCCTTATCCCCCTTTTCGGAGGCGAAGTAGAGCTCGTCATACAGCTTCCATTTGGGGATATCCACGCCGAGGAGCGCGGCGAATTCGCCGAAAAGATCCACCCAGCCGTTGAGATCGGAGGTGCAGTTGTTGCAGTGGACCATGCCGACGAGATCGCCCACGGGCGTCGTGACGAGGTCGATCTCGGGATAAGGCTTTGAGAGCGGCCTTTCGAGCACGATCATCGCAAAGACGCTCGTGCCCGCAGAGACGTTGCCCGTACGCTTTCTGACGGCGTTGGTCGCGACCATGCCCGTGCCCGCGTCGCCCTCGGGCGGGCAGAGCGGGATGCCGGGCTCAAGCGTTCCCGTCGGATCGAGGAGCTTTGCGCCCTCTTCGGTGAGCCGCCCCGCCTCCTCGCCGGCGACGAGGATCTTAGGCAAAATATCTTCCGCCCGGAAGGGAACTTTGCCCGCAAGGAGGGCGTTGAATTTTTTCAGCATCCCCGCGTCGTACTGCCTCGTTTCGGGGTCGACGGGGAACATCCCCGAAGCTTCGCCGATGCCGACGGCTTTCTCCCCCGTCAGCATCCAATGGATGTAGCCCGCAAGCGTCGTTAAATAGGCGATCTTTCCGACGTGCTCTTCGCCGTTTAAGACGGCCTGATAAAGGTGTGCCGCCGACCAGCGCGCGGGGATGTGATACCGAAAGGCTTCGGTGAGCTTTTCCGCCGCTTCCTGCGCGCTGTTGTTGCGCCAGGTACGGAAGGGAACGAGGAGCCCGCCGTCCTTCCCGAACGCCATATAGCCGTGCATCATGGCAGAAAATCCGATCGCACCGACCCTTCTGAGTTTTACGCCGTACCGGTGTTCGACCGCCGCCGCCATGTCGGCATAGCAGTCCTGCAGCCCCGTCCTGATATCCTCGAGCGTATATGTCCAGATGCCGTTTTCAAAACGGTTCTCCCAGGTATGGCTGCCCGAGGCGATGACCTCGTTCTTTCCGTTGACGAGGACGGCCTTGATCCTCGTCGAGCCGAGCTCGATGCCGAGCGCAGTCTCGCCGCGCTCGATCGCGCTTCCGATGTTTTCCACTCAAGTTCCCCCAATCGCCGATTTTTTATTTATCATAATTATAGCTCAAAAGCCGTAAAATTTCAAGAGGGGGAGAAAAAAAAAGAGGCCGATCTCAAGAAAAAAATATCCATTCCCGCGCGTCACCCCCATCTTTTTTCAAAAAACATCGTATTTCAGCGCTCATTCGCCATATCCCGACGCAAGCCTTCATTTATGTTGACATTTTTAACGGCTTTTGGTAAAATAGAAGCGATCAAACGATCAGCAGGGAGAATCATATGGAAACTGTAAAAAAACACCGTGCCGCGATCATGATCATGAACGTCATCGTCGCGCTTCTTTGCATCGCGTCCATCGCGGGCTACTTCTTTGCTCCTCTCCTGAGCATCCGCGTCACGATCGATCTTGACGCCGAAGATCTCGAGACCATCATGAGCGAAAACGGCGCCGCAAGCACCGAAACGACCATCGTCTACTCCGACCCCGACGCCGTCGACATCGAGCTCTCGTTCAGCACGACGGACTTCCTGTCGTCCGTCCTCGGCGCCGATCCCGCCAACGGTTCCAGAGCCCTCATCGACGAAAAGATCGACTCTCTTTCCGTCCACCTCAGCCAAAAGATGAGGACGCTCATCAAGGATGTCGCCGAAGGCACCATCCGCAACACCGCTACCCAGATCGTCATCGACAAGGCGCAGGAGACCATCAAAAACGCCCTGCCCGAGATCGCCGACGAAGAGATCAACGCCATCATGGAAGAGGCGCAGATCACGGATGAGTACCTCGCCGAAAAGACGAACGCCGTCATCGACGTCATCTATCAGGAGGACGCCTCCGTCGAAAAGGTGAGCGATGTCGCCGTTGAGACGGTCGGGGAAGTCTTTGAGAAGCTCCAGTCCACGGGCAAGCCCGAATTTTCCGATCTTACCATGACGGATGAGACCAAGCAGCAGATCCGCGACGTCGTTTCCGAAAACATCGGGTCTTTCGCAAGCGAAGACGGCAAGCTCAATGCAGACGAGATCATCGACCGCCTCCTTGAAGAGATCGCGGGCGGGCTCGGAAGCGGCTCCGGGACAGCTTCCGTCACCCCTGCCGCGCCCCTTTCCGCCGTCGGCCTCGCCGCGGACAGCGGAGCGGATGCCTCTTCGGGCTCCTCGCAGGCCGAAGCAACGCTTGCCGCAAATATTTCCGAGATGCTCCACTCCTACCTCGACGGCGAAAATGTGTCCCGTATCTTCCTCTTCGTGATGATCGGGGTCCTCGTGCTCGTCGCGATCTCCATGCTCGCATGGCTCTATCTCCTTATCAAAGTGTTCGTCAAGGGCTTCTCGATCAACCCCGCCGTCAAGCTCAAGATGCCCATCATCTTCCTCGGCTGGCTGCCCGCCCTCTTCTTCTTTATCATCCCCGGTCTCGCATCCGTCGCCTTATTCAACTTTCTCGGCGGACCCGCCGCTTTGGGGCTCGAGCAGCTCTCCATGCTGACGGCACTTACGATTAACACCTCTGGCGTCATCGCCCTTATCGCAGCGGCGCTGCTCATCATCCTCTTCATCCCCTACGGCATCATCCGCAAAAAGCTTGCGGTCGAGCTCGCTCCCCGCATCCCGCTGCAGGAGGAAGAGGCATACATCGCCGCCAATCCTTCCCTCATCCCGCAGGAGCCCGTCTATAAAGAGCACACCGTGAACGGCAGCACCTACGCCGCGCCCGAAGGCACGCCCGCGCCCGTCGAGAACGAGCATCCCGACGATTTCGGCGGAGAGGAAGACAAAGATCTGTAAAACAGCGACGCATCGTCCGACGATCCGTTGAAATTTCGACTGCGCCGTCTTTATGACGGCGCATATGCCGCCGTGGCGAAATTGGCAGACGCGCAGGACTTAGGATCCTGTGCCGAAAGGCGTATCGGTTCGAGGCCGATCGGCGGCACCGCGTCGGAACACGACGCCTTTTGCGGGCATCCGCCTGATGGCGAATGCCACGCTGATAACGTCGGTTCCTCCTTTCCCCACAAAACTCGCTACGCGACTTTTGCGGGGACCCCATTCAGGGCGCTCTTTTCGGGTATTTGCCTGACGGCAAACACCACGTTTTAAGCGCTTGCTCCTCCTTTCCCCACAAAACTCGCTACGCGACTTTTGCGGGGACCCCATAAATATTCTCCCAAAAATCTTTTTCTGCGAAAAAGATTTTCGGGAACCCTGAAAATAAGCCCCACAAATCTTTTGCTAACGCAAAATCTTTGCGGGAGCCCTATCCCATGAGCCCTCCCTGTGTAAGGGAGGGTGCCGAGCGAAGCGAGGCGGGAGGGTTGTTAAGCCCGGTGTCACGCCTGAGGGAGTAAAAAGATCCCCACAAAACTCGCCGTGCGGCTTTTGCGGGGAACAACAAAAAACAACCGCTGCGGAAATTGCCGGCAGCGCGGAGGAAACAGTATGAAATACGATACCATCATCGTGGGCGCAGGCCCTGCGGGCATCTTCACGGCGCTCGAGCTCAAAAATAAGGGCTATAAGGGCTCTATCCTCATCATCGAGAAGGGCTCCGCCATCGAAAACCGCAAGTGTCCCAAGTCCAAGACGGGCCACTGCGCTTCCTGCAAGCCCTGCCATATCACGACGGGCTTTTCGGGCGCAGGCGCCTTTTCGGACGGCAAGCTCTCCTTGAACTACGAAGTGGGCGGAGACCTCCCCGACCTCATCGGCGAACAGTACGCGCAGGAGCTCATCGACTATGCCGACGAGATCTATCTCTCCTTCGGCGCCGACCACAAGGTGGAGGGCGTCGGGCACTCGGAGGAGATCAAAGACATTCGCCGCCGCGCCATCATGGCAGGGCTCAAGCTCGTCGACTGCCCCATCCGCCACCTCGGTACGGAGAAGGCGCAGGAGCTCTACTATGCCATCGAACAGCATCTTCTTGAAAACGGCGTCGAGATGCGCTTTCGGACGGAGTGCCTCGACCTTCTCATCAAGAACGACGTCTGCACGGGCGTGCGCATTGCAGATAAGAGCGGGAACGAGGAGCTTTTGGAAGCCGATCATGTCATCGTGGGCGTCGGCAGACGGGGCGCGGACTGGCTGGCACGCGTGTGCATCGTCCACGGCATCGCTCACGTCGCGGGCACCGTCGACATCGGCGTCCGCGTCGAAGTGCGCAACGAGATCATGGAGACCGTCAACAAGGTACTCTATGAATCCAAGCTCATCGGCTACCCCAACCCCTTCAAGGACAAGGTGCGCACCTTCTGCCAGAACCCGGGCGGCTTCGTCGCGCAGGAGAATTACGACAACGATCTTGCCGTCGTCAACGGGCACAGCTTCAAGGAGAGAAAGTCGGACAACACCAACCTCGCCATCCTCGTCTCGCAGAACTTCACCGAACCCTTCCATCAGCCCATCACCTATGCAAAGAAGGTGGGCGAACTCACCAATATGCTGGGCGCGGGCAGCATCCTCGTGCAGCGCTTCGGCGATATTTTGGACGGCAAGCGCACCTGGCAGAAGGAGCTCTCGCGTTCCAACGTCAAGCCCACCCTTCCCGATGCGGTCGCGGGCGACATCACGGCGGCCATGCCCTACCGCGCGATGACGGGCATCATCAACTTCATCAAATCGCTCGACGAAGTCGTACCGGGCTTTGCCTCTAAGGAGACGCTGCTCTACTCCCCCGAGCTCAAATTCTACAGCAACAAAGTGAAGATGGACAAAGATCTTCGCACCTCGGTCAGGAATTTGTATTGCCTGGGCGATTCGAGCGGCTGGACGCGCGGCCTCATGATGGCTTCCGTCATGGGCATCCATATGGCACGCGTGCTGACAAAGTGAACGAACGAACCCGAAAAACAGATCAAATATGAAGCGGGGCGCCGCGGCTCATGCCGCGGCGCCCCGTTATCTTACGCGGCGGCGGGGCTTTGGGCCCCGCCGCCGCTTCCCTTCATTCTTCCAGGAGCGCAGGATCGATCCTCCTATTTCGGAAATAGAATTCCCTGTCCCTCTCCCCGATGGGGCGAATGACGCGGCAGGGCACGCCGAACGCCACGACGTTTTCGGGGATATCCTTCGTCACGACGCTCCCCGCGCCGATGACGCTCCCCCTCCCGATGGTGACCCCGGGCAGCACGATGACCCCCGCCCCCAGCCAGCAATCATCGCCGATGCGGATGGGCGCATTGTACTGATAGGTCTTTGCGCGAAGCTTAGGAAGAATGGGATGCGCCGCCGTTGCGAGCACGACGTTGGGCGCCATCATCACGTTGTCGCCCACCTCGATATAGGTATCGTCGACGAGCGTCAGATTGAAATTTGCATACACGTTTTTGCCGAATCGGCAGTGCGCCCCGCCCCAATTAGCGTGCAACGGCGGCTCGATATAAGTGCCCTCGCCGATCGATAAAAACATCTCTTTGAGGAGCCGCGCCCGCTTCTCCCCTTCCGAAGGCCGCGTCGCGTTGTAGTCGTAAAGCTTTTCGAGGCACGCCGTCTGCTCCTTCATGATCTCCTCATCCCCGGGAAGATAAAGCTCCCCCGTGTGCATTTTATCGCGCTCTTTCATGATGTTCTCCTTGCGTTTTTTGCTATTTTACCGCACTTTCCCGCTCCTGTCAAGCGAAGATCTCCTTCAGCCAGACGGCAGCGACGGATGCGAACCCGTGGCAGCAGGAGTCAGTCGGCTCGTTGTACTCCCAAAGCGTGCCCGTGCGCTCGGCCATATAGA
The DNA here is from genome assembly GCA_944354535.1 of uncultured Clostridia bacterium. Lineage (GTDB taxonomy): Bacteria > Bacillota > Clostridia > Christensenellales > Borkfalkiaceae > Gallimonas. Next base: position 50,822 of record CALVPY010000009.1, on the reverse strand, counting down.
GATAGCACGCCTTGATCTCACGAAGGAACTGCTCTTTTCTTCCCTCGCGCGCCAGGACGGAGAGGCGCAGGACGTTCCCGATAAAAGCATTGGAAGGCCAAAGCGAGGGATATTGCTCCTGAAGAAGAGCGCGGCTACGGCGTCATAGTCGTCGACAATCTTTCCAATTCGAATGAAGAATCGCTCCGCCGCGTCAAAACGATCACGGGCAAAGAGGTCGCATTCTACAATGCGGACATCCGCGACCGCGCTGCAATGGAGCGCATCTTTTCAGAGAACACGTTTGACGCCGTCATCCACTTCGCGGGTCTCAAAGCGGTGGGCGAGAGCGTGCAAAAACCTATCGAGTACTACGACAACAACCTCTACGGCACCCTCGTTCTCCTCGAAACGATGAAGGCGCATAACGTCAAAAAGCTCGTCTTCTCGTCTTCTGCGACCGTCTACGGCACGCCCGAAAAGCTCCCCCTCATCGAGGGCTGCAAGGAAGCGGGCGTGTACGTCTATAATCTCGGCACGGGCGTCGGCTACAGCGTGCTCGATATGATCCACGCCTTCGAAAAGGCGTGCAAAAAGACGCTCCCCTACTAGATCAAGCCCCGCCGCGTGGGCATATCGCCGTCTGCTATGCCGACGCTTCCAAGGCAAAGAGAGAGCTTGGCTGGGAGGCAAAAAACGGCATCGAGGAGATGTGCCGCGACCAGTGGAACCGGCAGAGTCATAACCCGAACGGCTACGAAGCAAATTAACGAAGCAAATCAACATGGTGCGCCCTGCGGCATAAACCGCAGGGCGCCCTTTTTGAAAGCCGCGGTGGCGGGGCAGTTTGCCCCGCCGCCGCGGCAATACAAAACATCACTTACTCTCTCCCTGTTTCCGCCGCCTTTTTATCAAGGCGCAGATTGCGGAAGTATAAGATGAGATCGAGCGACACAACGATGAGATTGAACGCATAGATAAAGAGCACATAGGGAATGCTCCCGGTCTCTACGGCGAGCAAAACTTTGCCCGCGAGCCCGAACACATAGCCGATCCAGATCGCAAACAGGAAGAGGATGCTCTTGCCCTTTGTCGTGCGAGCACGGTAAGACTTGACGACGGAAACAGGCCAGCTTACGCCGAAGCAAACGAGCATCACCGCTTCAAAGGCGGAAATGACAGCGCTCATCACAGCGCCTCCAGACAGGGCTTGAGCGCTTCCAGAACGAGCGCATACGCCTCAGGCCACATATGCACGCCGTCGATCGCAAACTCCTCTTTGAGCTTCCCCGCCTCGTCTTTGAGCCCCTCGTTGCAGTCAAGATACTCCACAAACGGGAACTCCGCGCACACTTCCTTCACGGCGGCGTTGGCTTCCGTTGTGAGCTCGTTCGTGCGCAGCCCGAACGCCATCGGGTGCGGCATTTTCGCCTCGTTCATAGGATAGAACGCCATAAAATACACCTTTGCTTCGGGCAGCCGCTTTCCGATCTGCGTGAAAATAGAGCGGTACCGCTCCTTCAAACCCTCGTGCGAATAGTCGGGCCTGCTCAGATCGTTGGTGCCGATATTGAGAAAGACAACGCTCGGCTCCAAATCAAAGAGCACCGCGTCGATATGATCGAGGAACTCAAAAGATGTCGAGCCCCCCACCCCGCGGTTATAGACCTTCTTCTTGGCCAGTCCTTCCGTCATCTCCACGACGGGGAAATACTCCATGAGCGAAGAGCCCGTGAACAAGATCTGCCCCTTTTCGCAGAACTTGTTGAGGCGGCGATATTTCTCGTACTTCTGTTCACGGTCGCGCCGCCCCGCCTCGATCATGTAGTCTCTGAATTGCTTGACTGCTTGTTCGTCCATCTTTCACCTCCAAACATTTTCTCTATTATAGCACAAAGCAGCCGCCTTGTCTTGCATATCTGTTTGATATGTTGCAAAATTGTTTCTTTTTTATTAGAAAAAAGCCCGCGTGTGCGGGCTTTCCTTCCTATAACAGCTTCAAACATTTTTGAAAGCGGGCGCGGGCGGCCGCCACACGCTCGTTTTCCCGCGGCTCATAGCAGAGGGTGCGCTTTTTGAGGACGTCCTCCCCGTACACCCCCGCCGAGATGCCTGCCAAATATCCTGCTCCGAGGGGCGAGAGCTCGCGCTCGCAGGAAGCAAGCACGTTTGCCCCCGAAGCATCCGCCTGCAGCTGCATGAGGAAGGCATCCCCCGCCGCCCCGCCGTCCGCGCGCAATTCGGAAATTTCCGACCCCGTATCAGCGCGCAGTGCGTCCACGATGTCGGCGATCTGAAAGGCGATGCTCTCCTCTGCCGCACGGCAAAGCTCCTTTTTCCCCGTCGTGCGGGTCATATTGAGGATCGCCGCCTTCGCCTCGGGTTTCCAATAGGGTGCGGAGAGCCCCGAAAAGGCGGGGATGAGCACCGTCTCATCCCGCTCGTTTGCCTCCGCCGCAAGTGCGCCTACCTCTTTCGCATCGGAAATGAGCCCCAGATCGTCTTTCAGCCAGGTGATGACGGCGCAGGAATAATTAATATTCCCTTCCAAAACGTAGCTGACTTTCCCCTTCCGCTTCCAGGCGAGCGATGAGGCAAGCCCGTGGCGGCTCCCAACGGGCTTTTCGCCCACGTTCATCATCACGGAGCTCCCCGTGCCGTAGGTCACTTTGAGCTGCCCCGCCGCAAGGCACCCTTCGGCAAAGAGGGCGGCGTGCGAATCGCCCAGAACGCCGCAGACGGGCACCCTTTCGGGGAACAGCCCGCCCATATCCGTCATGCCGAACACGCCGTCGCTGTCTTTGACCTCGGGCAGCGACGCCATATTCACGCCGAAGAGGCGGCACAGCTCCTCATCCCATTGCAGCGTATGAAGATCGAAGAGCTGCGTGCGCGAGGCGTTGGAGTAGTCGGTATAAAAGTTCCCCGTCAGCTTCCATACGAGAAAGCTGTCGATCGTGCCGAGGCGTACCTTCCCGCTATTCTCCGTATTCCGAAGCAGCCACGCGTACTTCGCGGCGGGGAAATAGGGCGAGAGGGGCAGTCCTGTCCTCCCGCGTACAAATTCCGCATACGGAGCGAGGGAGTCGGAAATATCCTTCGCGCGTGCACATTGCCAGACGACGGCATCCGCAAGCGGCCCCTCATCATTCCATACACAACTCGTCTCCCGTTGATTGGAGATGCCGACCGCTTTCACGCTTGCAGCCCGCTCCCCCACGCACTCCCGCGCCGCGAGGAGCACGTTGCGCCAGATCTCATTGAGGTCATGGGAGATATAGCCCCGCCCGTCGACGATCTGCCTGTGCGGCCTTGCGGCGCGCGCGATCACCCGCCCCTCTTCGTCGAGAAGAAGCGCCTTCGTGCCCTGCGTGCTCTGGTCGATGGCAAGAACACACTTCATTGCAGCGCTTCCTTTGCCTTTGCCGCAATGCCCTCGGCAGTCAGGCCGTAATACTGAAAGGCCTCCGCCTGCGTGCCCGTGACGATGTGCCCGTCGGGCAGCGAAAGCCCCACCACCTTCTTGGGGCAATGAGCGGAGATCATCTGCGCGACCATACTGCCGAGCCCCCCGTAGGGCGAATGCTCCTCGGCGGTGATCACAACTTTCACGCCCGATGCCGCCTTCAGAATGACTTCCTCATTGAGCGGCTTGACGCGGTAGGCATCAACGACGCCCGCCGAAATACCCTCTCCTTCCAAACGCTCCGCCGCGTGCAGGCAGGGAGCAACGAGTTCGCCGCAGGCAACAAACAGCACATCCTTCCCTGCTTTCAGCACCTTCGCGCCGCCCGCAAAGTGGGTATTTTCCTCGTAAATATCTTCGCTCGCGCTGCGCGAAACGCGGATGTAGGCGGGCTTTTTATCTTTCAGCAGCTCCTCGACGATCGCTTTCGTTTGGAAGCGGTCGGAAGGAAGATAGACGCGCATCCCGGGCAGGGCCGCCATTGCTGCAATGTCCTGCAGCGAATGGTGCGTCATACCGAGCGCCCCGTAGGAGATACCGCCCGAAATGCCGACGAGCGTGACGTTGGTCTCCGCATAGGCGACATCCACTTTCGCCTGCTCATAGGAGCGGGTGGAAAGGAAGCAGGCGGGCGAGACGGCAAACACCTTCTTCCCGCACGCCGCAAGCCCCGCCGAAATAGAGACGAGATCCTGCTCCGCAATGCCCACTTCCACGCTTTGGGCGGGATACTGCTCAAAAAATGCCGTCATCGAGCCGGAGCCGCGCGAATCGGAACAGGCGACGATAATGTCCTTATCTTCCTTCGCCGCCGCAAGCAGCGTATCGCAGATGACTTGGCGGTTGGTCACTTTATTCATACTTTGCCTCCAATTCGCGCACCGCGCGCTCGTACTGCTCGGCGCTCATCACGCCGTGATGCCACTTTGCGTTGTTCTCCATGAAGGAGACCCCTTTCCCCTTCACCGTATGCGCGATGACTGCCGTGGGCTTTCCCTTGCAGCTCTTTGCCGCCTCGTAGGCCGCAATAAGCTCTTCGCAGTTATTTCCGTCCATGACTTCAACGACATTCCAGCCGAACGCCTTGAACTTCTCGCCGAGCGGCGCGCTGTTCATGACTTCCTTCGTCGTGCCCGAAATTTGCAGACCGTTGCAATCGACGGTCGCACAGAGATTGTCCAAGCCATACTGCGCCGCCGCCATCATCGCCTCGTAGTTACTGCCCTCCGCCATCTCGCCGTCGCCGAGGACGACGTAGGTGCGGTAGCTTCTTTTATCCATTTTCGCCGCGAGCGCCATGCCGACGCCCACCGCGAGCCCGTGCCCCAAAGAGCCGCCGTTCATCTCCACGCCGGGGATGGCAGTATTCGTATGCCCGATAAAGCGGCTCTGAAAGCGTTCAAAGGTGTTGAGGTACTCGTCAAGGCCGAAATACTCCTTGTCGCCCAGCACCGCATACAGGCAGTCCGCACAGTGCGCCTTGCTCAAAATGAAGCGGTCGCGGTCTGCATCGTGCGCCTTCTCGGGCGAAACGTTCATGACTTTGTTATACAGTACGTTCAGAATATCGACGACGGACAGATCGCCCCCGATATGCCCCGACGAGGAACGATACACCGCCTCGATGACGATACGGCGAAGCCTGTAAGATTTTTTTGTAAGTTCGTCCATCTCATTCCCCTCGGATATATGCCTTCACGTCTTCTTCGACGTCGTCATAGAGATCGGGCTTGATGCCCAGATACTTGCACGCCTCGTAGAGGACGGGCACGACGTCTTCGTGGATGCCCACGCAGTGATGGATATACGGGCCTTCGACGATCTTCGCTTCCAGCCGCTTCCAGTTCCTGACTTCCACCCACACATAGGTACCCTTCGTGTACGGCCCGTCGATGCCTTTCGCGTTGCCGAGGAGCAGCGAATATTCGCCGTTGTCGCCGTCAAAGCGGGCGAGCGTCATCGTGCCGTGCTTGGCTTCGCCCGCCACCGCGCCGGGATAGTCGAAGGCGAGCGGATAGCAGATCTCGGGCTTGCACTGTAGGCAGGAAGACGGCCACGGCCCGCAGTGCTGCAAGAGCTCCCCGTTCTCGTTGTCGGGGTGGCGCACCGTCCAGTCGGCAAAGAAAGAGCGCTTCACGCCCATGCCCGCGGCTTCCACCAAAACAGATGTGATCGCCCCGTGGATGTCCGTCTCGCAGGCGACGGGGAAGCCCTCTTCGTTCAAAAGGCTGTTCGCGGCGCACGGCATGATGCCGATCTCATCCTGAAGCGCATTCCAGCATTGGATGCAGCCCGCATTGCAGCCGTATTTTTCCGCCAAATTCCGCATGGCGCCCTTGAGCGCGGCGATAGTTTCGAGCTGTTCCTCCGAAACGGAAATTTTGAACTGTTCGCGGCAGAAGGCGACGATCTTTGCAAGCTGTTCCTTGTCCCCCTTCACCTTCTTCATCTCGGCGGTGAGTTCGGGAAGCGGCACGGGCGCAAGCTGGATGTTGAACTTTTCTAAAAGCTCCCCCTCGTTGCACATCGTCGACCAGAAATCGAAGGGGCGGGGCCCGATCTGCAAGATACGCGTCTTTCGGAAGGCTTTCACCGTATTGCAGACGGCGAGGAAGAGCTTCACGCCCCGCTCAAAGGCTTCGTCCTCCAAATTACAGTTGCAAAGATAGGTAAAGGGAACGCGGAAGCGGCGCAGCACCTTGCCCGTGGCAAAGAGCCCGCATTGGCTGTCACGAAGGCGCACGCCGTTCTCGTCGGGGCGCTCGTCGCGCGGGCCCCAAAGGAGCACGGGAAGCCCCATCTCTTTTGCGAGGCGGGCGACTTCATACTCCGTGCCGAAGTTGGTGTGCGGGAAGAATAATCCGTCCACCCCCGCCGCCTTGAATTTTGCGGCGATCTTCACGCGGCCATTGTCGTCGTGCAGCAGCCCGTCCGAAGAAATATCGTCGATATCGACGAACTCCACGCCCATTGCGCGCAGCTTCCCGCGCGTGTAGTTTGCATACTCCACCGCCGCGGGCGCGGAAAAAATGCTCCGCCTCGTCGGCGCAAATCCCAAAACGATCTTATCCATTGCACTCTCCTTTCATCAAAGCGCCTCTCCCTTTAAGCGGGTGACGAGGAGCGCCATGCCCTCTTTTGCGGGAAGTTCAATACGCACCTTGCCGCGGGCAGCCTCAAATGCCGTTCTCCGCGTCATCTCCCGGATATCGATGACTTCCACGCGGTACTCGCCCTCTTCGGGGAGCTCCGCTTCAAAGAAACGCATACACTGACGGCCGAAATAGTACACTCTGTGACCCTCGTTGCGGCCGAAAAATTCGGCGGAGGACATCTCGAGCATCAGCTTGGAGCGATCGGAAAACCCTTCCGCGATCTTGGCGAGCAATGCCATGAACCCGGTGCCGTTGGGATCGATCGCCTGCCCTTTCAAGGGTTCCAGCGCCCCGACTTCCTCGATAATGCTCCTAAGATAAGCAAAACGTTCGGGCGCCTTGCCGTAGAGTTTGCCGCCCTTCGCCCACCATAAGACTTCGTCCTCGCGGTGGAAGGTCTCGCCGTGCGTCACATAGCCGCCGACCGCGGCGATGCTCCAGGCGCGGTCCATAAATTCAAATGCGGACAAATTCCCCCAGGAAAACGGAATATCTCCCTCGTATCCGAACTCATCGATGACGACGGGAATGCCGTACTCCCTTTTCCATGCGGCGACCAACCGCACCTCGCCGCTCTGAATGGAGGCGTGCGTCAGCCACTCCTTCCGGGGGAAAGGGTTGACCCAATCGTGTATGCCGATGAGATGATGAAAGGCATCCTTCTTTGCGATAAAGCGTCCGATCGTATCCCAGCCTTCCATAGAGATCGCCGAGACCATCTCGTACTCGTTGGCAAGGCTCCACCACACGTTGCGGTAAGCGGAAAGGCGGGCGACGGCATACCGAAGATACTGCAAATTTTTCTCCATGCCGAGAGCGGAAAAGCCCCAGCGGTCATAGGGATGAAAGAGGATGATGTCCGCCTCGATGTTCATCTCCCGAAGCGCCGAGAGGCAGCGGTCGAGGCGATCCCAATAGCGGAAGTCCGGCCTTTGCATATCCCACTCCCCCGTTTCGTCCTTTTCAAAGGGGAAATAGGGCGGCTCGTTCTGATTGTACGGCATACTCTTGGGGAAAATACACATACGGAGCTTGTTGAAGGGCGCCGTTTTGAGCGTCGCGAGCGTCTCTTCGATGAGCTCATCCTCCTGGCTCGTCCAGGCATAGCATGTCGTGCCGAAGGGATAGAATGGCGTGCCGTCCTCATAGCAAAAATGCGTTCCTTTCGCCTGCACGCGCCCGTGTACGCTCTCATCGGGAACGCAGACAAAGCTCCCCTCCCTTTCCCCGATGCGATAGCGCCACTCGCCGGGGCGATGCGGCATAAAGCGTACGGCATACTCGCCCTCTCCCTTTAAGAAGCACTCCGGGCAAATGCGCTCGTCTCCCAGGAAAAACTCGGCGGCAAGCGGCGCATCCCCTGCGGAAAATTCGATGAGATCATACTGTTTTACGGTCATAAAAAGCCCCCTTGATTTGTTTTTCTTAATTTTAGAACAGAATTTACTAAATTTCAAGATACATTCAGTTCATTCCTTGACTTAATTTGCTTAATTTGCTAAAATATATCCCGAAAACTTGCGCAGGAGACGCGATCATGATCACAGCCAAAGAACTTTCCAAACTGCTCGGCCTTTCGGAGGCAGCCGTCTCGATGGCGCTCAACGGCAGACCGGGCGTCAGCGACGCAACGCGCGAGCGCGTGCTTGCGGCCGCAAGGGAGTACGGGTACGACTTTTCCCGCATCAAGGAAAAGCAATTCGAACGCGAACACGCGGAGGGGAACCTCCTCTTCCTCATCTACAAAAAACACGGCGCCGTGGTCGCCGACACCCCCTTCTTTTCGGAGCTCACCCAGGGCATCGAGGCGGAGACGAGGGGGAGCGAATATCGGCTCATTGTGCGCTATCTCTATGAAGAGGACAGCCGCGCCATGCTCGAATCTGCAAAGAAGGAGGGCTGCGCGGGGGCCGTCATCCTCGGCACCGAGATGAGCGAGGACGATCTTACGCTCATCCAAAACCTCCCCTTCCCCTTCGTGCTGCTCGATACCTACTTCGAGGGCGCGTCCTATGACAGCGTGCTCATCAACAACGTGCAGGGCGCATATCTTGCCGCGAACTATCTCATTTCCAAGTACCGCACGCAGGCGGGGTATCTGCGCTCCGCCTACCCCATCAACAACTTTTCGGAACGCGCCGACGGATTTTACAAGGCGATCCGCAAATGCGGGCTCTCCCCCTCGCGCAGCATCGTACATCATCTGACGCCCTCCGCCGAAGGGGCGTATTCGGATATGCTCGAACTTTTAGACCGCGGCGAACCGCTTGCCCGCTGCTATTTTGCCGACAACGACCTCATTGCGGCGGGCGCCATGCGGGCGTTCACCGAGCGGGGGAAGCGCATCCCGCAGGATATTGCCGTCGTCGGGTTCGACGATATCCCCCTCTGCGGATACACTTCGCCCACGCTCACGACGGTGCGCGTTCCCAAACAGGAGATGGGCCGCGCCGCCGCAAAGCGCCTGCTTGAAAAAATAAAAGACGGGCATACCCCGCCCGTCAAGATCGAGATCGGCACCGTACTCATCCGCCGCGCCTCGGCATGAAAAAGGAGCCCTAAGGCTCCTTTTCTTATTCGAATATTTCCCCTTCAAAGCACATCTGCACTCGGTTTCTTGAGAAAACCGGGCGATCTTTACGCTTTCCCCCTCGACGCGAGCGCTAAGGCGTCGCGCGATCTCTGCGCAATTTCCTCCCTCGAGCCGCGGGTCATCCAGGTGCCGCCACAGGCGAAGATCTTGGGGTAAGCAAGATAATCTGCTAAATTTTCCTGATCGACGCCGCCCGTCGGCATGAATCTGACCTGCGGAAACGCCGCCGAGAGCGACTTGATGCCCGCAAGGCCGCCGAAGTTGCAGGCGGGGAAAAATTTGATGCGGTCGATGCCGAGCGCTAAGGCGCGCATGATGCCCGTGGGCGTCACCGTACCGGGAAGGTACGGCACATCCGCCTGCGCCGAAAGCAGCGCGACATCCTCGGAGAGCCCGGGAGAGACGATGAACTGCGCCCCAGCGCCGAGCGCCCTGCGGCACTGCCCGCCGTCGATGACCGTTCCCGCCCCCACGAGCATCTTAGGGTAAGTCTTTCTCGCATAGCGGATGGCCTCTTCGGCGCACTCCGTCCGAAAGCACACCTCAGCGGCGAGAAGACCGCCGTCCGAAAGGCCGCCGAAGATGTGTTCACAGTCTTCCATTCGTTCTATTGTAACGACGGGGATGATCTTCCTGCCGTTGAACAGCGTTTCGATATTCATATTAGTTTTCTCACTTTAATGATTTTCAGCGAAATTTCGGGTAAATTTTCACCAAACTGTCACACGATTTGGGGGTATTTTGCCCCGATTTTTGACACATTTTAAGGCTTTTTCACACGATTGAGGGCGCGGACGATGTGGATCTGCTCGCGTTCGGAGAGAAGATCGCCCGCCATGTTGAAGATCCGCTCGACGGAGTGATCCGTCATGCCTTCGATGAGCTCCTCGCTCAGCTCGCGGACGGGCGCGCCCGTCTTGCGGCGCTTTTCGATGATGTACGTAAAGAAGGCATCCAAAAACTCTTTGCCTTCGGGAACGGCGAGGATGTCGCCGATGCGGTCGGTGACGACAAAGCCCTCTTCCGAGCAGCCGTCGAGCCAATTGACCGCCCCTTCCTTCGCCTTGCAGCGGTAGCCCTCATACGGAGCTTCGACGTGCTCGATCGCGATCGTATCGGAGCAGCCCTCTGCGCGCGCTTCGATCAGATGCCTGCCCGAGATAGGCACTTCGAAGGAAAAGAGGTATCTCCCCTCTTGTTCCGCGAACAGCTTTTGATCGACATAGAGCGCGACTTTGGGAAGGTTGGTGTAGACGCGGATGCTCGTCGTCGCTTCGTGGCGATAAACGTAGCGGCTGCCGGCAAGGTGGACGAAGGGTTCGCGGCTCCAGCGCGCCTTGTAGACGTAGAAGGCGTCCTTTTTTATCTTGCGGTCGTAAGTTACAAGCCCCTTGTGGTTCTTGCCGGGATCGCCCGCCTCCTCGCGCGCGTCGGCGGCGAAGTCGAACATGTTCCAGACGTAAGTGCACCAAAGGTATGGCATCTTCTCGATCTGTTCCAAAAGTTTCTCGTGATAATATTCCTGATAGCTCTCCGAATAATCGCCGACGGCGGGCTTAGGCGACTGATAGGCGACGAGGGCGTCTGCGCCGTATTCCGAAAGGCCGAAGGGAAGGCGGGGATGCGAGGCGTGGAATGCGTCGAGCCAGGGCTTGTACTGAGAGACGTTACCCTCGTACCAGCCGAAGTAGAGGTTCCATGCGCAGATATCCGCCGTCTCCACGAAGGGAGAATCGGGCGGGAGCATACTGATGTGCGCCATCGTCGAAGGGCGATAAGGATCGAGCTCTTCTTTGATCGCTTTCAAGGCGGCGTGCGTTTGAATGATGCCGTCGGTGACGCCTTTTAGAGTGATCTCGTTGGAGAGGCCCCAGCAGACGATGCAGGTGTGGTTATAATTCTGCGTGATGAGCTCGCGGAACTGCGAGAGGATGTTCTCGTGCCCGTCGCTGAGCTCCATCGTGATATAGGGAACTTCCGCCCAGACGATGAGACCCGCCTCGTCGCAGAGGGAATAGAAGTAGTCGTCGTGCTGATAGTGGGCAAGGCGCACGGAATTGGCGCCCAGCTCGCGGATGAGGGCGATATCCTCTTCGTGCTCCCTGCGCGTGACGGCGTAGCCCATGTTCTCGCGGTCCTGATGGCGGGAGACGCCGCGCAAGGGATAGCTCTTGCCGTTGAGGAAGAAGCCGCGTTCGGGATCGACAGAAAAGGTGCGGAGGCCGAAGCGCGCCGAAAAGGTATCGAGCGGTTTGCCTTCTGGAGAGAGAAGGACGGCTTCGAGGGTATAGAGATGGGGATCGTCGACGCCCTGCCAAAGGATGGGATCGGGGATCGCGATGTTGACCGTCTGCGCGGCGGGCGACTCCTTCCCGGCGATCTCCTTCGCGCCGTCGAGGATGCGCCAGGAGATGAGAAGGTCTTCGGCGTGGGTGACGAAAGGTGTGAGTTCGACGTTCCACGCGCCCTCGTGCTCTTTGGGCGTAATTTTGACGCCGCCGCCCATCGCCGTGAGATCGAAGTGAGATCTGCGGACGATGAGGAGCCCGACGCTCCGATAGATGCCGCCGAAGAAGGTGAAATCCGCCGCCTGCGGGTAGACGCGGTCGGAGACGGCGTTACTGACGCGGACGGTGAGCTCCATGAAGCCGCCCGTGCGGAAGAAGCGGGTGACGTCGGCATAGAAGCGGGAATAGCCGCCCTCGTGACGGGTGACAAGTTCGCCGCTTATGAAGACTTCCGCCGTCTGCGAGACGCCGTAAAAGCAGAGGTGTGCTTCCTCGTCCTCTTTGAGGGTGAGGGCGGGAAGCGGGCGGGTGTAGGTGCATTCGCCGCGGAAATAATCGCTGCCGCCGTCCTGGCCGTCGATGGCGTTCCAGGTGTGGGGAAGGGTGACTTTTTCGCCTGTCTGCGCCGAGACTTGGGCGGGCGACTGCGCTTTGTTGGCGGCGGGCGCCGCCGTGTCTTTGAAGAAAGTCCAATTGTCGTTGAGTGTGATGATCATGGGATACACCTTTTCGATGTGTTTGCTCTTTTCGGCTTGCATTCGGCAAGACACCGTCTTGCGCGGTGGAGAGGAACGCGGTATCGTATTCCTTGCTTTCTACAATAAGGCGACTCCTTCAGTCTCGCTGCGCTCGACAGCTCCCTCAGGGAGGGAGCCAAGGGAAGTTGCGAAACTCCGGCAATTACTCCCTCCGTCACGGCACCGAAGCAAGCTTCGGACGGAATGCCAGCTCCCCAAAGAGGAGCCTCAAATGAGGTGACTCCTTCCGTCTGCTTCGCAGACACCTCCCTCAAAGAGGGAGGCAAGGGAGAGAGGTCTTCCTTAGCGCAAGACGCGGGGGGAGGAGCTGTGCATGAGAGATAATACCTCTCCTTCCGTGACGAGGTTCATATCCCCTTCGACACTGTGCTTTAAGCAGCTTGCAGCCTCCGCAAAGCACACCGCCTCTTCTGCCTTCATGCCCTTGCCGAGGGCGTGGATGAGCCCCGCCGAGAAGGCGTCTCCCCCGCCGATGCGGTCGATCATGTGCATCTCGTACTCGGGGGCGCGGAAGAGCGCTTCGCCGTCGAAGAGCGCCGCCGAAATGACGTTGCGCTCCGCGTTCAGCGTGCGGCGGAAGGTGAAGGCAACCTTTTTGCAGCCGTACTTCTCCCTGACCGCGGCGGCGAGGGCTTCGTCGTCCCCCCCTTCGAGAAGGAAAAGCTCCTTCGCCTGCGTGACGTTGGTGATGATGACGTCGGAAAGCGCCGCAAAAGACGTTAAGACGGGGCGGGCTTCTTCCTCGCTCCAGAGTTTGGCGCGGTAGTTGACGTCGAAGGAGACGGGGATATTCCGCTTCTTTGCCTCGTGGATGGCGCGGAGGGCGAGAGCAGCCGCGCTCTTGCCGAGGGCGGGCGTGATGCCCGTCAAATGCAGCCAATCGGCATGCGCAAAGATCGCGGACCAGTCGTACTCTTCTTCCGAGCTCTCCGCAAAGGCGGAATGGGCGCGGTCGTAGATGATATCCGAGGGGCGGCGGTCTGCCCCGCGCTCCATGAAATAGATGCCGATGCGCTCGCCCCCGCGGACGATGTGGCGGGTATCCACCCCGTAGCGGCGGAGGGCGTCCACCGCCGCCTGTCCGACGGCGTGCGCGGGAAGTTTGGTGACAAAGACTGCCTGATCGCCGAGACAGGAAAGACTGACTGCAGTATTGGCCTCTCCCCCGCCGTAGACGGCTTCGAAGCTTTCTGCCTGCACGAAGCGTTCGTGGCGGGGCGGGGTGAGCCGCAGCATGAGTTCGCCGATGGTGACAACGTTCATAGTTTTCTCCTGATATGCAGCGATGTACGCAGCATATTTTTTATCATTTTACCAAATCAGGGCAAAATTGTCAAGGAATGGGCAAAGGTCAGGGAACCAGGCAGAGCGTCTCCCCTTCCGTGACGCCGCCTTCGCCGAAGGCGTCGATGCGCACATAGCACGGCCGACCCTTGACGAGGGCGCGGACGTTTGCCGTGGTCGTTCCTAACACCTGATAACAATGATAGAGCTTTTCGGGCGCGTGTCCCCAGAGGACGTTGTAGCCCACGGCGTTCCCCTGCCATTCGGCAAAGAAGCCTTCGCCGTCCTCTTCGAGCGAGAGCCTGACATTGCTTGCAGGCGCGGGCGCGGGACAGTCGGAAACGCCGAACACGCGGATGCCCGAGACACAGGCATTCTGGCCGTAGGGCATCTCGGTGACGGTGAGGCGCAGATAGCGGAGTGAGATGCCCTCCTCGTTGACGAGGAGCGGATGCGCGCGGTCGTCCTCTGCCGAGCGGTGGTCCTCCCACATCTGCCATTGGGCGCCGTCCTCGGAATATTCGAGATACCAGCGGAGCGGGAACTTCTCGTCGTCGATGTAGCGGCCGTGTGCCTTCATCTCCTCTTCGCCGCGCGAAGGAAGGGAGACGGAGCCGAAATTGTCGCCGAAGTTGAGCTGCACGGCATGCACCGTGCAGACCTTTTCAAGATCGAGGATGACGGTGCCTTTCCGCTCCTCAGACTGCCAGAGGGTGCGGATGTTTTCGTCGGTGATGTTCTTTGCATCCTCGGGCGAGGAAGAGACGGTGCAGGGCTTCTGATAGGAAAGGAGCATCCAGCGGGGCGCTTTGAAGGGAGCGTCCTCCACGGCGTGTACCCAATCGCCGAAGCGCTGATCGCAGTAAAGCTCGTCGTCCTCATCGAATCCCGCCTTCCAGAGCCCGAGGCGGCGTTCGAAGAAATGCGTGCGCGAAATGCGCGCGGTGGACGTGTGCCAGAGCGCGCCCTCTCCGCGGAAGGTGCTGCCGTGACCTGCGCCCGTAATAAAGCCGCCCGGGTGATAGGAATAGGGCGCGTTCTCCGCGAGCGTATAGGGCCCGAGAGGCGAATCGGCGACATAGACGCCGTCGCCATAAATGTTGAACTCGGTGCCGGGGGCGGCGTATTGGAGATAATACTTCCCCTTGTATTTGGTCATCCAAGCGCCCTCCATGTAGGGGCTGTCCAAAAGTATCTTTTTCAAGACTTCCTGCTGTTCGGGCGGCAGCGTCTTCATCACGTCCTCTTTGGTCAGCTCGGAGGCGGGCTTTTTCAGCATCGGGGAGAGCTTGTCTTTGAGCATTTTCAGGGTGGCGCTCGTTTCGGGGTCGAAGAAGTGATCTTCGCCGAGGCGCTCGTAGCCGATGACGCGATGCCTGCCCTCGAGAAGCACGGCCGGCTCCCCCTTGGGGCGCATGGTATTTTCGTCGAGCTCCACGCCGTAGACGGGGGTCAGATTGGAACACCCCCAAAAGAGGTACACTTTTCCGTCGTCATCGAAGAAGAGGTTGGGATCCCAAAAGGGGAAGCTGCCCTCGATCTCTTCAAACTCCCCTTCGGGGAAGGTCTTGCTGCGATAGAAATTGCAGACGGCATCGCGTTTGGAGGCGCAGAGATAGAGATATTCCCCGTGTACGCACACGTCGGGCGCATAATCATAGAAGGGAAGGCCCTTGAGGGAAAGAAACTCCCAATGTGAAAGGTCTTCGCTCACATAGCAGCCCTTGCTCATAGAGGGGAAGATGTAGTACTTCCCGCGCCAGAACACGGCGGAAGGATCGGCGGCTTCACGGCTCAGCGTGATGCGGCCGTCGCGGCGGATAAAGGAATAACGGTACTCGAGATCGAGCGGGACTGAAATGTATTTCATGGAAACCTCCTTGACGGTTTTTTCTTGCGCCGCGGGGCGACGGGCGGGCAGTATATTTTTCATCATTTTAGCAAAATGCGGGGGAATTGTCAAGAAATGAGCAAAGGGTCAGGGAACCAGGCAGAGCGTTACTTCTGAGCGGGATCATTTAGCCCGCGTTCCCGATGAAAGGCGGCGATCGCTTCGGAGACGCCGCGGGCGACCGCGCCCCCGTTACACCAGCCCGCATAGTAAGAAAGCTGCAGCACGGCCTCCTGCAGGGCACTCTCGGTGAGCTCCCCGTTCTGCAGGGCGCCCAGCGCCTGCGTGCGGATGAGGTCTGCCCTCCCCTGCGCCGCCGCCACGCCCATCACGAGCAGCCGGCGGGAGGAGAGCGAAAGCCCTCCGCGCGACCATACGCCGCCGAAGACGTTTTTCAACGTCTCGCCAACATAGGCGTTCTCTGCGCGCGAGGCAAGATGCGCGCCCATGCCGCGGTAGACCCTGTCCGCCGCGGCGATCCCGCGCGCCGAAGCATCCTCTTCGGGCCGGGGAAAGTCGAGCGTATCTTCGGCGAACTCCCTGGCGGCGAGCGCCGCCGGCATGGAGACGTCCGTCTCTTCGGCAAGGTCGAGCGCGGCATCGAGGTCCTTTACCATCAGAGGATAATTCTTTTCGGCGACCTCGGGAGGGATCTTTCCGTCTTTGCCCGCGCGGCGCAGCTTATCGAGGGGAAGTTCCCCCTCGGGGTCGGAGGCTTCGATGGCGCGAAGCAGCTTATGCGGATCGCCGCCCGACGCTTCGACGAGGTGCTGCGCCTCTTTGGCGACGCGCCAGCAACCGAAAGTGAAGACGTTGCGGGCAAGCTTGACCGCCATCCCCGCCCCCGCGCCGCCGCAGCGGATGACCTCTTTCGACCAGCCCGAGAGCACGCTCTCCGCACGCTCGAGCGCTTCGTCGCCGCCGCCCGCCATGGCGATCATGCCGTTCCTTGCGGCAAGATAACCGGGCGAAACGCCGCAGTCGATGAGAGAAGCGCCCGCTTCCTCACAAAGTGCGCCGAGGCGGAGCACGTCGCGGCGGGAGACGGTGGAGACGAGGCAGACGATGAGCCCCCTCTTCCCCGCCGAAAGCACGCCGTCCCCGCCCGTGAGTACGCTCTCTGCCTGCGCCGCATTGACGACGCAGATCATGACGACTTCGGAGAGCGCGGCGACCTCTTTGGCGGAGGAAGCGAGACGGGCGCGCCCTGCGAAGGGTTCCATGCTCTCGCGACGCACATCATAGACAGCAGGAAGATAACCGCTCGTAATGAGGCTTTCCGCGATACCGCCGCCGATCATCCCGAGACCGACGACCCCCGCGCGCAGTTTTTCCTGATTGGAAATCTCAGAATTTCTTTTTTCCGTATACATTTTTATATCTCCTTATATCGGCTCGCGCCTCTCGGGAAAACGATCCTGACGGCGGGCAGCCTTGTTTCACTTCCGCGAAGAAGGCGCGGGTGGAGGGGTCGATGTAGGCGTCTTCTTTGACGGAGAGGGATGCCGTGAGGCGGATGTCCTCCGAAGAGGCACCGACGAGAAGCTGCACTTCCCCCTTCTCCACTTTCCACTTCATGTCTTCATCGAGGAAGGCAAAGAGGGTGGCAGGAACGGAGAAGGTGACGCGCCGCTCCTCCCCCGCTTTGAGCGGGACGCGCGCAAAGCCCAAAAGCTGTTTTGCGGGACGGGCGACCGTCGCGGCAGGGTCGGAAAGATAGAGCTGTGCAACTTCCGTGCCCTCCCTTTTGCCCGTGTTTTTGAGGGTGAAGGAGAGCGTGAGGGTGTCCTCTGCGGAGAGCGCCTCTTTGTCGAGCGAAAGATCGGAGTACTCGAACGACGTGAAGCTCATGCCGAAGCCGAACTCATAGCGCGGGCGGGTGGAGCTGTCGATATAGACGCTGTCTTTGTAGAACTCATTGGGCCGATACCCCGAGCCGTAGGGCTGAGAATAGTAGAGAGGCAGCTGACCTGCGTTCCGTGCGACCGTGACGGGGAGTTTGCCGCTCGGCGTTTCGTCGCCCGCAAGCAGCGCGACTGCCGCCTCGGAGCCGAACTGCGAAGGGTTCCAGCATTCGAGGATGGCGGAAAGGCACTCGTCGGCGGCGTCCGAAGAGATGGGACGCCCGTCGAAATGCACGCCGATGAGGGGCTTTTTGAGCATGGCCGCGCGGCGGAGGAACTGCTCCTGCGCGGGCGGGAGCCCGATGGATGTGGAATTGACGTTCTCCCCCATCGAACAGCGCGCGCCCGTGCCGCATTTGCCGCCGAGCGTGAGGATGGCGACGTCCGCCCCCTCGATCGCTGTGAGCGCTTCTTCGAAACCGCTTTCGTCCGTGCCTGCAAAATCGTAGCCGTAGGCGAAAGTAATTTCGCTTTCGGGGAAGCGGGCTTTAAGCGCTTCGGGGAGGGTGCGGATCGCGGGGAATGCCTGATGAAGGGCGGCTTCGTAAACGTCCCGATAGGCGTCCTCGCGGTAGACGGTGGTGCCGGGGTAAGTGGGATCGGCGCCGCCTTCCGCAACGAGGCCTGCCATGGTGTTCTTATCGCCGAGCGCGCCTTCGTACATGCTGAAGTTGGTGTAGCCGCCGAAATAGCCGCGCGCCGTGGAGGCGTGATAGCCGATGACGGCGATCTTTTTGACGGGCTTGATAGGCAGGAGGCCGTCATTTTTGAGGAGCACCATGCTCTCGAGCGCGGAGCGGCGGGAGAGCGCGTCGCCCTTGGCGGGCGTAACGTCCTTCTCGTCGATATAGGGATGTTCGAAGAGCCCCATGCGGAACTTGGCTTCGAGGACACGCAGGACGGCGCGATCGAGGATTGCGATGTCCGCTTCGCCCGATAAAAATTTCGCTTTGAGGTCTTCGCCGAAGCCGTAAGGGAACTGCTGTTCGACGTCCATGCCCGCCTTCATGGCGCGAAGGCCTGCTTCGACGGGGCTCGCCGCCACATGATTGCAGGTGACGCTGTTCATGACGGCGCAGTAGTCGGAG
Source organism: uncultured Clostridia bacterium (assembly GCA_944354535.1). Taxonomy (GTDB): domain Bacteria; phylum Bacillota; class Clostridia; order Christensenellales; family Borkfalkiaceae; genus Gallimonas. The sequence continues at coordinate 32,416 of CALVPY010000009.1, read as the reverse complement.
ACGGCGACGCCTTGAAAGCCGAGTTCTTCGCGAAGGAGTTTTGTTTCGTACCGCGCGGAGAGGGAGACGAGCTCGCCGTTGAGAATATTATAGCAGGGCATAACGCCCTTGAGGTCGGCCAAACGGAAGCAGGCTTCAAAGGGCTTTGCGTACACTTCGCGAAGCTCCCTCTCGCCGATCGTGCAGTCGGAGCCGTGCTCGCCGCCCGCGCCGCGGTGGAAGCCTAAAAAGTGTTTGGCGACGCCTTCGATATGGACGGGGCGGCCCTCGTTTGCCTGCACGCCGAGGGCGTAACTAACGCCCATGCGGGTGACGAGCGTTTCGTCCTCACCGTAGCTTTCGTAGCTGCGGCCGAAGCGCGCATCGCGGGTGACGTCCAAAACGGGCGCAAAGACGTGCGAGATACCCATCTGAGCCGCCTCATCCCCCACCGTTTTGCCGATGGCGTATTCGAGCTCGCAGTCGAAGGACGCGCCGCGCGCCATGCCCGACGGGAAGCAGGAGGCATCGGAAAAGAGCAGACCGCACAGCCCTTCCATGTGGAAGATGGCGGGGATTTGATGGGGAGAGTGCTCGATGACTTCCTTCTGGATGTCGTTGCGGCGGGCGATGCAGTCCTTTTGGGGCACGCCGCGGAATTCGAGCGTCGAGACGACGCCGATGCCGTGCGTGAGGCACTGATGACGGCGCTCGAGGTCCTCTTCGCGGGCGAACATATAGCAGTTGACCTGCGCCATCTTTTCGTCGAGGGTGAGGTCTTTGAGAAGGTCCTCCGCGCGTTCGCGGGGGGATAATGCGGGGTTTAAGTAGGGTTTCATGGGATATGTGGATACCTTAAAATGAAGTCGGGAGATGTGATATTTGGAAAGCAGTCGCGCCCGAGACGAGGCAGAAAGAATGGAATTTACTCCCTCCGTCACGGCACTGAAGCAAGCTTCGGATGCCGCGACACCTCCCCGAAGAGGAGGCTATAATGAGGTGAAGTCGGAGAGACGCCACTCATCATGCCATTCGATGACGGGAGCATCCCCCTCGAAGCGGATGGGGAGCCAGACGTAGCGCGAGCGCGAGGTGTTTGCGGCGGCGTCGGAAAAGTACTTCTCCTCTTCGGGAAGGGGCGGCTTGCCCCAAATGAAGCGGCGCTCAAAGGCTTTTTTATAGTCCTCGTAGGCGTAGGTGCAGCCGGGAAGCCATCTGTCTGCCATCGCGATAAATAGATCGGTGCCCTGCACGCGGAAGACGCAGGAGATCTGCGAATGGAAGGAAGTGCGGCTCTCATCCCCCCGATGGGGATCGCCGAGCACACGATAAGGGCCGTGCCAGGTCTCGGCGACGGCGGCTTCCGACGGGTTTGGGAAGTAGCCCGTCGTGCCCGAAGTCAAAAGATAGTGCTTATGGTTCCTCATAAAATGGGCGGTCGCCTCTCTGACATAGGGCGGGCCCGCGTGAGGGAAGTGCGTCGAATAGTACCCCGTCACATCGCAGTAGTCGTCGGTAAGATCGGCGATGATGGTCTCCGAATGCACGCGCTCGAAGAAGTAATAGCCCTTGCCGTCGGGGGCGAGGGCGAGGTCGAAGTCGCCCGCGCTCATGCCGAGGGGCTTGAAACCCGTCTTTTGGATGGCGTACGGGCCTAAGAGGCGGTCGGAAGTTAAGACGGTCTCCGTCTGCTCGCCGTTTTTCTGCATGATCTTGCACCAGCAGACGTATTTTTTCGTCTTACCGTTGTAGAGGATGTGCGGGCGGTCGAGCATCGCCGTCGGGTGCAAAGGCGAAGTTTCGTCCTTTTCGTCGGGCGGGATGATGAGGCCTTCGTCTTTCCAATTGTAAAGGTCCTGCGAGGAATAGCAGCGGACGCCCCACGTCCAGACGCCGTTCTTGCCGTCGGTGAATTGCTTGTTTTCGCCGTACCAATAGTAGGTGCCGTTTTCAAAGAACACCGAACCGCCGTGCGGCTGGATGGGGTTGCCGTTCGTATCCAGCCACTCCTCGCCGGGGCGGAAGCTTTGATACATCACTTGTTCTCCAGAAGATGAGCGGCCTTTTTGAAGAGGTCTTTGTATTGCGGCATAGATTCGACGGCGTCACTCAAAGGGCGCTCGGCGCCGAACTGGCACATGGGCGCAAACATGGAAGCGGGGATCGCCCCTTCGAGGAGGGCGCGGCACGTTTCGTCTGCGATCGCCTCGCCGAAGGTGTGAGAAAGCGCTTTGCGCTCCAAATAGGAAGGATCGTCGTCCGTTTCGTACTCATAGACGCCCGAGCCGACTTCCTGCGTCGTTCCATCGGGAAGGGAGATGACCGCCGTGGTGTTGACGGGCACTTCGATGCGGTAGTGCGCCTTGCCGCCCGCATAGGTGCAGGCGACGGAGACGGCGCCGTAGGGAGTCAGATAGCTTGCAGCGATATTGCCGAGCTCGCGCACGGGATAGGGCTTGACGGAGATCTTCTTGTAGCCTGCCTCTAAGCAGTCGATGCCCGCGACCTTGCGATAGAGCCAATCCCCCACCGAGCCGTAGGCGTAGTGGTTGAAGGAGCTCATGGCGGGGTCGAAGAGGGTGCCGTCGGGGAAGATGGCGTTCCAGCGCTCCCAGATGGTGGTCGCGCCCATTTTAACTTCGTACAGCCAGGAAGGACACTTTTCGCGCAGAAGGAGCTTGGAGGCGATGTCGTGCATGCCGTTTTCCGAAAGGACGTGGCACAAATAGGGCGTTCCCACAAAGCCCGTGACGAGGTGTTCGTGGTTTTGCTTGAAGCTCGCGCGGAGACGGGCCTTGATGTCTTCGCGGAAGCGTTCGGGCACGAGCGAAAAGCCGAGGGCGAGGACGAGGGCGGTCTGCGTTTCGGAAACGAGGCGGCCGCGCTCCGTCATGAATTCCTTTTGGAAGGAAGCGACGATCCTTTGATGCAGGGCTTCGTATGCGGCGGCGTCCTCCTCTTTTTTGAGGACGCGGGCTGCCTTTGCGACGAGCTCCGCCGAATAGGCGTAGTAGGCGGAGGCGATGAAGTAATCGTCGGTCGCGCCCTTGTTGTCTTCGGGGTCGTTCCTGTCAAGCGCGAGCCAATCGCCGTACTGGAAGCCCGAAAGCCAAAGATCGTTTTCGGAGTGCAGGCGGATGTACTCCACCCAATTTTTCATGCTCTCGTACTGAAGGGAAAGAAGACGCTTGTCGCCGTAGACTTCGTAGACAGTCCACGGGCAGACGGTGGCGGCATCCCCCCAGACGGCAGTGCCGAAATCGTTGACGGGGATGACGTTGGGCACCGTCTGCGGGACGCCCTTTTCGACGGTCTGTTCGGCGGCGACGTCGCCCAGCCATTTTGCAAAGAAGGGCGCGACGTTGTAATTGAACGTCGAGGTGCGGCAGAAGACCTGCGCATCCCCCGTCCAGCCGAGGCGCTCGTCGCGCTGCGGGCAGTCGGTGGGAAGATCGAAGAAGTTGCTCCGCTGCCCCCACACGATGTTCTGCTGCAGCCTGTTTACAAGGGCGTGCTCGCAGGTGAAGGAGCCCGTCTTCTGCATATCGGTGTGCAGGACGAGGAAGGTGAAATCTTCGGGGCGCACCTCGTCGATGCCCTCGACGCGGAGATAGCGGAAGCCGTGGAAGGTGAAGTGCGGGCGGAACGTCTCTTTGCCGCCCGCCAAAATGTAGCTATCCTGCGCTTTGGCGGCGCGGAGATTGGCGGTGTAGAAGTTGCCCTCTTCGTCGAGCACTTCGGCGTGAGAGAGCGTGACCTTCTGCCCGCGCGTGCCCTCTGCCGTAAATTCCACGATGCCCGTTGCGTTCTGGCCGAAGTCGATGACCTTCTCCCCTTTGGGCGTTACGATGAGCTGTTTGCCTGAAATGCGTTCGGTAACGCGGACGGGCTCGTCGATCTGCGCCAGAATGTTGCCCTTCGGATAGGAGACGACTTCGACGGGGAAGCTCTCTTTGGCTTCAAACGTCGCGTCGAAGAGTTCGCCGTCCTGGAATTCGGAGAAGCGGAGGGCGCTCTCCTTCGCCGTCCACGACTGATCGGTCGTGAGGCTCTGCTCGGAGCCGTCCTCAAACGTGAGGGCGAGCTCTAAAAGCAGGGCGTTTTTGTCGCCGTAGTTGTTTTTGGTGTGGAAGTAGCCCACGACGCCCGAATACCATCCCTTGCCGATGAGCGCGGAGAGGGTGTTTTCGCCCTCACGAAGGAGGGAAGTGACGTCGTACGTTTCGTATTGCAGGCGGTGGGAATAGCTCGTCCAGCCCGGGGCGTCGTAGTCCTCCCCCACCCGCTTGCCGTTGACAAAGAGCTCCATGACGCCGAGCGCCGTCGCGTAGATGCGGGCGCGCACGGGCTTTTTCGCGAGCGGGAAGGTGCGGGAAAGTTCGGGGACGGCATCGCCGAAGTCATGGCCGATGAAGTCGCCCTTGAGATCCCCCATGACGCCCGTTTCGAAGGACGTAACGGCGGAGGCGGTATTGCCGTAGTTATCGGTGACGGCAAGTTCGGCGGTGTAGACGGTGCGGGGCTTTAACGCTTCGCCCGCGTATTCGACGAGGACGCTCTCGGAGCCGCCCGCGCCCGTAAAGACGGGGGTATCCCCCGCCTTGACGGTGAGCGTATAAGAGGACTGGAAGGTATTTTGCCTGTCGGAGCCGAGCACCCACGAAAAGCGGGGCTTTTTCTCGTCGATGCCCAGAGCGTGGGCGCGGTATTCCACAGTGAAGGAAGTGATCTTGAGCATAGTGGTTTTCTCTCTTTTGGGGCGCAGCTGCAGGCTGCGCAGATCAACATGTTATTTGACGATGATGCGGACGCGGTCGAGATTGGGGACCTGCGTGTAGATGTCCTTAGAGCCCTCCCGCTGCAGCCAGACGCGGCAGACCGCAAAATAGGTACCGGGGGCAGTGAAGGTGTGTTCTGCTTTTGCTTCAGCGTTCTCCCCCACCTCGGTGAACGTGCCTTCCGCGTATGGTTCGCCTTCGAAGCTCCACTCGACTCTGGTGACCTTGCCTGCGCCCTTCGGGATGCCGATCGCAGCCGTGAGGGTGACGCATTCGCCGCACCCCGCTTCCAAGCGCTTTTTTCCCCCTGCCGTGAGGGTGACGACGGGCTGAACAGCGCCGCGCTCCTCCGCCTTCGGCGCGAGGACGATCTGGCCGTCTTCGATCGTGTACTTACTCGAATCGCGGGGCGGGATGCCCTTTTCCACCCAATTTGCAAGATCCAAAAGCGCCTGATGGAGCCCTCCGAGATAGGAGATGAGGTGAAGCTCGTCGACGGTGTGCTCGCTGTCGTCGTGGAAGCTGTTGTCGAAGAAATAGACGCGGTAGTGTTCGTCCGTTGCGGCGCCGAAGTGCTCTTTGACCTTTTGGCGGTACCAATCGATCTGCCAGGGGAAGGCGGACTCGTCCATCGTGGCGGCGACGACGATCATCTTGCCGCTAAAATTCCCCGATTGGAGGCTCCCGCAGCTGCCGCGGGCGATAACGGGGCCTGCCCTATACTCGCGCACGGGGTAGACGGGCGTGCCCTGCGCCGTTTTGAACTGCTCCCAGCCGATGTATTCGTGCCCTTCGGGCGTCTGATGGCGGTAGTACGTCTGCGCGGCGAGGTAGTCGGAATTATCGAGCGAGACCTTGTCGCCCGCCTTTGCAAGAGCGAGCTTTGTGAGCGCGTGCTCGAACCCGAAGCCGGGAGCCAGGACGAGCTTGTCGCCGACGAGGCGGTCTGCGGTGAGCGTGAGCCCCTCCGCGCCGCCGTTTTCGAAGCGGACGTTTGCGCCGTAGGCGTAGATGTCGCCCGTGGGCGCGCCTTCGAGGACGAGATAGGTCTCCCCTTCCATCTGAAGGTCGTTCTGTTCGCGCTTCCAGGCGTTGTCGGCGCCCGTCATGGCGCGGCGGTCGACCTCTTCTTTGGCGCGGGGGAGGTGCACCTCCTTGAGAGTACAGGTGCATTGGATGCGGTCGCGGTGGACGGAACTATTGGGATCTGCCCCGAGATAGCCGGGGAGCTGCCAGAAGTCCTTGAAATATTGGAGATCGCGCCCCAGCGTGCCTGCCGCAACGACGGGGAGCGCGCCGTCGTCGAGCTTTTCGTAGTAGAACCAGCTCTTTAAGGGGAAGCCCATTTTGGTGGCTTCAAAGAGCGTTGCTCTCTCTTCGGCGGAGAGGCCCTCGTAAGGGTTCCCGCTGCCGCCTGCGTCGAGCGCGTCGGCGATCTTGGGGAAGGCGCGGCGCAGCACCCGCTTGGCGTGGGCGCGCACGCAGAAGACGTTGGGGATCGCCATGGGCGAGCCGTGGATGTAGGGAACGGCTCCATCCCAGGTGTTCGTCATTTCGAAGCAGCTCGTCGTCTTGAACGCGCCGCCGCTGCCGCCGTAGATGTAGCCGTACGGGCGGTGGGAATAGCCGTAGATGCGCTCGGCGACCTTGCGGGAAAATTCCGCGGAGGCAGAGCTTGCCTTGTAGATGATGCTGCCGTCGCCCCCATGGATGCCTTGGGCGACGCCCATGTTGGTTTCGACAAAGTACGCGCCGTGGGAGTTGGCAAAGCCGATCTTGTTTTCCATGCCCTTACGGCCGATGGAAGCGTTCTCGCTGCCCTCGACGGGAGACATGAACTGGAAGAAGCGGCCTTCATATTGTTCCTTTGGGGGATAGAAGAAGGAAAAGCGCGTATCGGTGCCTTCAAAGCCGCCGTGGACGTAGGTGTAGCCTTCGGGGCGCTGCTCCTCGATGTCGATATAGGGTTTTTGGAAGGCGGGGTCGAGCGCGGGATCGTAGATATTGCGTTCCATATGTTCTCTCCTTGAAGTAAGTACAGGCGGATGCGTCAGGGAGCCGCATCCGCCTGCGTACGGTCAGCCGATCGAATAGTGACCGGTCAGAGTACCCGTGAAGGTGAGGGTGACGGATGTACTCATCGAAGGAACGAGATAGCTGATGCCGTCTGCCGTGTAGGTGAGGGTAAGGTCGATGCCCGTCGGCGTGGCGGATTCATCGACGGGCGTCGTCGTGAGCACGCCTGCGTTTTCCATCGTAACGGTGATCGTAGGGATCATGCCCGAAGTATCTGCCGACCAAGTGCCCGTCTCGCTTTCGGGAGCTTCAAAGTCCATGGGGATGGAGGTGTGAAGGACGAGATCGAGCGTTGCCGTGCCGTCGCTCCAGAGGGAAAGCGTGACGTCGACGGTGTTGCCCTCCTGCGAGGGAAGCGGGGTCGCCGCGGTGACTTCGATGCCCGTCGCCGTGAAGGTGTAGACGGCCTCTGCCGACCAGTCGTAGGTGAGGACGGCGTCTTCGACCGTGAAGTAGACGGTCGCAATGCCCATGGGACCCATATCGAAGGAGCCCGCCGCCTCGGAGACGGAATAGCTGAGGGTGAGCGTCGCGTTGAGTTCGTCGACCGCTTCGGACGTCGTCGTGAGCGTGCCTGCGTTCTCGAAGCGGAAGGTGTAGACGGGAACGCCGCTGCTTTCATCGGCGGTGTAGGTGCCGCGGTCGATGGAAGTCGTGTAGGCGGTGCCGAAGACATCGACGGTCGCCATCATTTCGGCGATGCCGTCCGAGTAGAGAACGAGTTCCAGAGAGCCTTCCATCGTGGGCATGGGGATGGCGCCCGAAGTTGCGAAGGTGACGCCCTCCGATTGGAAGGAGAAGAGCGGCGTACCCACTTCCTTTACTTCGCCCGTAAGGGTGATCTCGGCAGCTTCCGTCACATACTCCCCTGCGGGGATGGTGAGGGCGACGGAGATGAGCTTGTTCTCATCGGGCGCGGAGACGGTATAGCTCTCCTCACCGAAAGTGAGCGTCATGGTGCGGTCGCCGTTCTGCGTGTAGGTACCCGAAAGGACGGTCTCGTAGGAATAGTCCTTGATGCAGGTGACGACGACGTCGGCGGAATTGTCCTGCCAGAGACGGAGCTCTGCCATCGCATCCTCGGGAGAGCCTCCGAAGGCAAGTTTGATATACTCGTCGCCCGAGGTAAGCAGCTGCGTCGTCGTCCATGCCTCGGTGACGAGCGCGAAGCCCTCTTCGCCGTCCGGGGTGTAGGTGTAGGTGCCGTCTGCGTTGACGGTGAGCGTTGCATAAGCCGTGCCGCCGTTTTTGAGGGTGTACGTCGTGACGTCGCCCGAGACGGACTTTTCGTACGAGCCGCTGTCGGCGGTGATGTTGTTGCCGTTGATGCTGTCGAAGAGGGCGCCCTCGTTCGTCATGCTCGCATAGAAGATGAGTTGCGCGGAGGCGTCTTTGGTCTCGCAGAGCTCAAGGGAAGCGATGGGCTCTTCGTCTCTGTCTTCGTCCCAGACGTAATCGGCTTCCTGCGCGAAAGAATTCCAGGAAGTCCCCTGCAGGGTGCTGCGCTCCATGTTCCAGATGCGGCCCTCGGCGATGACGCCCTTGAAGGAAGCGCCGTCGAAGGCGGTGAGGACGAGCTGCTCGGTCGCCTCATAGGCGGTCGTGTCGTCGCCGGCGGAGGCATCGGGTGCGTTGCCCACCTCGATCTTATAGTAGGTATAGTTTCCCTCTACGACTTCCCAGTTTCCCATGGAATATGTCCATGCGGAATAGTAGTAATAGGAACCGTCCTCTTTCAGCTTAAGGGTCGCGCCTTCGCCGTCCGGCGTATTGGCGGGGGTGATCCAGCGGCCGTCGTAGAGCTGCTTTTCTGCGGGCTCGGGGGTGGAAACCGTTTCGCCGCAGTTGTCGCAGACGCCGTCGCCGTTCGCATCGACGTGCTCGGTGCAGGGGTCATCGGGCTCTTCGGGATCGGTGCAGGCTGCAAGGATGCCCGAAAGCGCGAGGCTTGCGGTAAGAGTCAAGGAAATAAGAAGTTTAGCAGATTTTTTCATGGTGATCTCCTTTTTGAAGTTCCCCTCCCGCACGAAGCGGGAGGAGGAGCCAAATGTGTTAGCTGCGGTACAGGCGGTCGAATTCTGCCTGATAAGCGGCGGTGGCATCGCTGACGCTGACGCCCGTGTAGGAGTAGTTCATGACGTCGCGGGCAAAGCTCGTCCATTCGGCGTTTTCGAGCGAACGCTCGCCCTTGATGAACTTGTAGACTTCCTTGTAAAGGTAGTTCTGCTCGACGGCGGCCTTCACCGTTTCGATGACGTCCGTCTCCTCCGCCGTTCTCTGACCGTTGAGGACGCCGCCGATGAAGCCCGTCGCCTTGTATTTGAGCCACTGCTGGCGGCCGTTGATGTAGGGTTCAGGGAAGGTGTAGGTGATCTTGCTCTCGCAGCGGATGCCGGGGATGCGGCCTGCCACCATGGCAATGCGGATCTCGCCGACGTTCTGTTCGAGGATCTGATCGAAGGTGTAGGTGCCGTCAGAATTCACGGTGTAGGCGCCGTTCGTGAGGCCGTAGTCTTCATAGTAGCGGCTGCCTTCTGCCTGTTCGGCATTGAGACCGAGCGTCGTGAGGACGGAGCCCTCTTCGCTGTATAAAAAGTCGAAGAAGCGCATGAGAACTTCCATATCTTTGCCCTCTGCCGCCGCCTTGCTGATGACGACGCCCTGCGAAAAGTCCTCTGCCTGATAGAGGCAGGTGGGGATCTGCAGCATATATTCGCTGCCCGAACCGCCGTTCATGGCTTCTTTTGCCTCTTCGGCGGTCGCCTGCGTGGAGTAGTCGCTCGTCGAGGGGTTGCCGTCGTAGCCGGGGATGTCGTTGATGGGCGTTGCCGCAAGATATACAACGGCGCCCGCCGCTGCCTCGTAACCCTGTTCAGAGCTCTGGATGGCGGTGCCGAAGTTGGAGGAGCCCATCCAAAGGGGCACGGTGCCGTTTGCGACGAGGTCGAGGTCGATCTGATAGAAGGGAGAAGTGTCTTCGTTGAAGGTGTTGCAGACCCAGCCGCGGGAATACCAATCGTTCATGCATTCGAGGTAGGCTCTGAAGCCCGTGCCTGCCGCGCCGAACTGACAGTTGTTGTCCTCATCCTTATACCAGAGCACGCCGCCCCCGCCGAAGCCCGAGGAAAGGTCGCCGTTGGCGTTGTAGCCCGGATAGAAGAGAGACATCATATACTCGGGCTCGATGCCCATGGCGGCGTATGCCGTTTCGTACGTTTCGAACATCCACATCCAGTCGGAGATATAGACGGGATCGGAATGACCGCTGGGGAAGGTGACGTCGTCCTCCCAGCTCTGGCCGTTGGCGCCTTCGGGGAGCGTCGTATCCTGCGACATGGGATCGTCGCGCTCGGTGCCGTCCAGATTGACGGTGTAGTGGCCCGAGAACTTCTGCCCCGCCTTGGGGTTTGCCGTGGGCGCTTCGTCCGTCATGGGATCGTAAAATTCATCGGGCTGCACGCCGTATCTGACGAGAAGGTCGCGGCGGTAGTTGAAGCCGAAGGACTGCGATTCGTAGCTGACGGAGTCTTTGAAGGTGGGAATAGAGAGATATTTTGCGCCGTCCTTCGTCTGCGTCTGCATGAGAGAGCGGTACTCGGGATGGGCGTCGAGATAGGCGTTGAGGTTGGGCATGAGCTCGCGGTCGGTGATGTAGGGCGTGAGGTCGGCGACGACGCCGGCTTCATACATGTCGGTGATGCCGCGGCTCATCGTGGGATCGATGACGTCTTCCCAATTGCCGCTCATGTACTTTTGGTTGAATTCGGAGCGGGCGTTTTCGGTGGTGGTCGGCTGGAAGAAATCGAAGGCGATGTTCTTCATTTCGCCGTCCGAGCCTTCGAACTGCATGTTTTCCATGATGTATTCGATGACGGGGTTATCCTCGTAATCGGAATAGTAGCCGTCCTCCCCTGCCGTGAGGTACCAGGTGAAGGTGGTGTCTGCTCCCGCTTTGATCTTGCCGCCGCAGCCTGCAAGAATGGCCGCGGACGAGAGTGCGAGCACGCCCGAAAGCGTGAGAGCGATGAGTTTGCTGCGTTTCATATCTTTTCCTCCTTAAAATTCGATGCGTTTGAGATCAGCCCTTGACGGCGCCGCCGAGCGCGCCCGATTCGAGTTGCTTCTGGAAGAAGGGCATGATGACCATGATGGGCAGCGTCGCGGCGATGACGCCCGCGAACTGCATGGGATAGCGCGCCCAATTGGCGTTGCCGATCTGCGAGGCGACGCGGTCGGAACTTTCCTTGATGCGCTGCAGGATGAGCTGCAAAGGATACAGGTCGGTGATCCCCGCGTTATAAAGGCGCGCCCCGATGAAGGAGTTCCACGCCGCGACGAACGTGAAGAGCACCGTGACCATGAAGAGGGAGAAGCACTGCGGGAGCATGATGCTGAACATGATGCGAAGATGCCCCGCGCCTTCGAGCTTGGCGGATTCCACCGTCTCTTCGGGGACGGAGCGGAACGCCATCGCGCCGATGATCATGTACATGCCCATCGTGCATTCCGTAAGGATGACGGCGAAGCGGGTCTGCGTGAGCCCGAGCATATCGACGACGTAGAACGTGGGGCCCTGACCTGCCGAGAAGATGACGGTGAACACACACAGCGCCGACATGACGCCGCCGAGCTTGGTCTTGCGCGAGAGACAGTACCCTGCGAGCACGTTGAGGACGAGCCCCACCGCGAGCGTGCCGATGACATAGAGGATGGTGTTCATGTAACCCGTCCAGATAAGGCCGTCTTCAAAGGAGAAGAGTTCCTCGTAGGCACGGAAGGTGAACCCCCCTTCCGGAACAAAGGCGATGCCGCTGTAATAGAAGATGGAGCGGCCGTCTGAAAACGACGACATGAGGACGTGCCACATGGGGATGATCGCGACGAGCGCCAGAGCGCCCACGAGGAGCACGATGATGATATCGGCAATGACGGAGCCGACGGACTTGCCGCGCACCATGCCCGACTTTATTTTGCGGGGATGAGCGCGAAGGTAGGCGAGCTTCTCTTCGGGAGAGAGTTGAACTTGTTGCTGAGAAGTCGATTCTTTCATAGTTTTCAAACCCTCCTTTCGTTAAAACATACTAACACCTGCGGACTTGCGCGAGATCCAATTCCCGAACAGCATCAGCACGGTGCCGACGACGGACTGGAAGAGACTGGATACCGTCGCAATGCCGAGGTTGCCGTTGAGCGTCATGCGCATGGTGTAGGAAAAGAGCGTATCGCAGACGTCGGCATTCGTCGAGGCGTTGTAGAGAAGGAAGGTCCTGTCGAAGCCCACCTTGAAGACGACGCCGATCTGCAACAGCCAAAGCATGAGGATCAGGGGCATGATGCCGGGGAGCGTGATTTTCCACATCATCTGCCAGCGGTTCGCACCGTCGATGGCGGCTGCCTCGTAGAGATCTTCGCTGATGTTGGAGATCGCCGAGACATAGGTGATGGAGCCGTACCCGAAGCCCTGCCACACGGAGAACAGGATGTACCAGCCCCAAAAGGCGGGCGTATCGTCCGCGAGCCAATTGGTGTTGGGCGCGCCGAAGAGGTTATGGAACATCATCGTGAGCGCGCCGTCGCGATCGAGCAGGTTCTGCATGATCTGGACGATGACGACGGATGCGACGAAGTTGGGAAGATACGAGAGCATCTGGCAGACGCGCTTGTACTTCTTGAAGCGAAGCTGCGAGACGAGCAGTGCGAAGAGGACGGGGACGATGAAGCCGATCGTCAGATTGAGCCCGCCGATCGCGAAGGTGTTGCGCAGTGCGAGCAGGAACTCGCTCCCTCCCACGCCGCCGCCCGTGAACAGGTACTTGAAGTTTTCCCATCCGTTCCAGGGGCTGTTGAAAATACCGAGATGATCCTTATAGTCCTTGAAAGCGAGCGGGATACTGAAGCCGATGGGCAGATAATGGAAGAGGATGAGCCAGACGAGCACGGGAAGGAAGAGACAGTAGATGACCCAATTGGTCTTGAAGTCCTTCTTCCACGGCACATGGCCGATCTTTTTGATCCGCGCCATATTCTCCTTCTCGGCGGCTGCGTCCGACACGGGAGCCGCGAGGGCGGCGCTCTCTTCCGATCCTGAAAGGATGAGCTCTTCCTCTGCGGCGGTATCCGCGGCCCCGGGCGAAGTTTTCACCATATGATGACCTCCTTATCACGTTTGTGTGCCCTTATTTTACATTTTTTTATCCGATGTGTATTTTAATCTTTATACCTATTTGACAAAATATTGCCTTTTGTTTATAATGAAAATAGTTTTGGGGGGAAATCACAATGAAAGAACATATCTTACGGCAGTATTGCAACAATCTCTACCTGAGCTCGCACATCCCTGTGCGCATCTTCCGCGGGGAGAAGCTGCTTCAAGCCTTCGGGCCGAGCGATCTCAAAGAGGATGAGGAAGCGTTTTTGGAGCTTCCGATGAAGACGCTGCTCCGATCGGACGCTCCCGTCTCGTTTGCCGTGACGGACAGCGTGTTCGCGCTTTCCTGCGTCCGCGACGACGAGAACGGGCTGAAAGTTGTTTTGGGCCCCTCGCATTCGCTGCCCGTCGGGCCGCTCACCATGCAGGAAGCCATCGAAAAGCTGGAAAAAGAGCAGCATATCTCCTTCGACAAAAAGCTGGCGGCTCCCCTTCATGCCTATCTTTCGTGCATCCCCGTGATGCACGACGCCTGTTTTTTGGCGCTCACCGTCGGCGCCGTCAACGCCGTCCGCGGAGAGGAAGCGGACGAGAGCGAACTTGAGGACAAGCTCAGCGCCCTGCTCGCGCGGAAGCTGAATGAGACGGTCGGGAAAGAGACGCTCAGAGCAAAGGAAGAGGCGGCGCTCGAAGGAGATTCGCCGTCTACGAACTATGCGGCGAGCGAACAGCTCATCCTCTACTACATCACCAACGGGATGCCCGAGCAGCTCAAATCGTACTGGATGCGCGTTGAAATGCCCTCTGCGACCCCGGAATCGCCCGAAGGCATCCGCGAAGTGAAAAATGCCATGATCGCATCCATCGCCATCGTCACGAGCGCGGTGCTTTCGACCGAGCTCAACCCCGAGGAAGTGCTCTCCCTCCGCGATATCTATATCCGCCAGACGGAGGAGTGCACGACCATTTCGCAGCTCTTCCATATCCGTTACAGCATCACGATGGAGTTTGCGCAGCGCATCAAAGAATTGCAGTGCCGACACACGGGCAACCCCACCATCGACCGCGCCGTCGCCTATATCCAGCAGAACCTTTCGGAAAAGATCGGGCTCGACGATCTCGCGAAGCTGACCAAGACGAGCCGGGCGTACCTTTCGCGCAAGTTCAAGGAAGAGGTCGGCATGGGCCTTTCGCAGTACATCAACCGCCAGAAGATCATCGAAGCCAAGCGCTTTCTGCGCTTTACCGATAAATCGCTTGCGGAAATTTCGGGGTACTTCGACTTTTCTTCGCAGAGTTATTTTCAGAAGCTCTTCAAGGAGCAGACGGGCATGACCCCGAGCGAATACCGCGCCCGCGGTGAGGCGTAAAGGGCGGACGAAGGGACGAATTCTTCAATATTATACAAAAAGAGCAGGCCGTGAGGGTCTGCTCTTTTACTATTTTGCACCTTTATATCAAAATATTGTCATTCCTCGGGCGTGCCGCCGTTGGCCGTTTGCAAAATTTTGTCCACCTCGCTGCGGCGGGAATTGCCCATGAACAGGTTCATGACGGGCATATCCATCGCCATTCTGAGGTTGGTCTTTGCCATCTCGGGGTCGGGATTGGAAGAGGCGCGCTTGACGATACTTTCGTAGATGGGTCTGCCGCCCCTGGAAAAGGCGAGATCCTTGATGGGAGAATAGCGGGTGATCGTGGTACGGTCGCGCTCTTTGGGCTTTTTCGCCTTGGCAAGGGCGAGGAACTGATCCTCGGGAAGTTCTTGGGGCGCGGAGGGCATATCGTAGTAGGCAGGCGCAACTGCGCGGAGATCGGGCACGTCGCCGTCCCCTTCTACATACACTTCGGCGGCGAGGCGGATGTCGCGCGAGCTTGCCCCCACGAGGATGAAATAGACGCCAGGCTCCGTCTGCCAGGCTCCCCTCTCGGCATTGTAAAAGGCGAAGCTTTCGGACGGGAGGGTGAGGACGGCGCGGACTTCGGCGCCCTTGCCGAGGGTGAACTTACAATAGGCTTTGAGCTCCTTTTCGGGACGGAAGATGCGGGAGTCCTTCTTTTGGACGTAGACCTGAACGGTCTCTTTGCCGAGGCACTTGCCCGTGTTTTTGAGGCGGAAGGAGAGCGTGAGCGGTTTGCCTTTGCCGACATGGCCGTCGAGGCGGAGATCGGAATAGGAGAACGTCGTGTAGGAGAGCCCGTGGCCGAAAGGAAAGAGCACGTCCTTTTTCGCACTGTCGTAATAGCGGTAGCCCGTGAAGATGCTCTCGCGGTATTCCGCGTAGTCTTCGTGCTTGTGATAGTAAGCGGCTGCGGGGGTATCTTCGTAAGACAGCGGCCACGTCTCGGCGAGCTTCCCCGAAGGGCTTACCTTGCCGAGCAGAATGTTTGCCGCCGCCGAGCCGCCGCAGCAGCCCGCAAGATAGGTACAAAGAATGGCCTTTGCCCGCCCTTCCCACGGGAGCGTGACGGGAGAGCCCGAGGTGAGGACGACTGCCGCATCGGGGTTGGCTTCGAGCACTGCCTCGATGAGGGCGTTGTGGGAAGCGGGCAGGGAGAGCGTGGTACGGTCCTCCCCTTCCGTTTCGCACGATTCGGGAAGACCCGCAAAGACGACGGTCTGAGAATACTTCTTTGCAAGAGAGGCGGCTTCTTGGATGAGCGGGAGGTCGGGCTCGGTGGAATTGCGGGTATAGCCTTCGGCATAGATGACTTCTGCGCCCAGCTTTCGGAGCTCTTCGAGGGCGTTTTCGAGCAGGACGGGGATGACCTTGCTGCTGCCGCCGCCCTGATAGCGGGGCTGCTTTGCAAACGCGCCGATGACGAGGATGGGCTGCTTTGCGGAGAACGGCAGGATGTTCTGGTTTTTGACGAGGACGGCGCTCTCTTCCGCCGCGCGGCGGGCGATGGCGAGATGCTGCGCCTGCATGTTCTTGGGAAGAGTCGGCTTTTTCTGCCCGCTCTTTAAGAGCAGTTCGAGGACTTTGCCCGCGCGCTCGTTGAGCACTTCTTCGGAGAGCGTGCCTTTTTTTACGGCTTCTTCGAGATCGAGATCGCTCCCGACGGTGCCCGGCATTTCGAGATCGAGCCCCGCGCGGCAGGCGGCGAGCTGATCGCGCATGGCGCTCCAATCGGTGACGAAGAGCCCTTCAAACCCCCACTCGCGGCGGGCGATATCCGTCATGAGGCGGCTGTTTTCCGTGCAGTGGGTGCCGTTGAGTTTGTTGTACGCCGTCATGACCATCCACGGCTGTGCGCGGCGGAGAATGGCTTCGAACTGGCGAAGATAAATTTCGCGCAGGGCGCGTTCGTCGACGATGCTGTCCGAAAAGAAGCGGGCGTCTTCCTGCGAGTTGCAGGCAAAGTGCTTGACGCACGCACCCACCCCCTTGGACTGGATGCCCTGCACCATCGCCGTACCGAGGTCGGCGGTGAGCAGCGGATCTTCCGAATAATATTCAAAGCTGCGGCCGCATAAGGGATCGCGCTTGTGGTTGACGGCGGGGCCTAATAGGACGGAGACTTCTTCTTTGATGCAGTCTTCTGCAAGCGCCTGCCCCACCGAAAAGAGCAGGGCGGGATCCCACGAGGAAGCGAGCGCCGAGCCCGTGGGATAGGCGATGGAGGGGACGCTCTCGTTGAGGCCGATCATATCTGCCTTGCCGCACTGCTTTCTAAGGCCGCTCGGGCCGTCCGTTACCATGATCTCGGGAAGAGGCTGCCCCGTCTCCTTGCCCGTGACGTACCAGAAGCGCCGCCCGTAGAGAAGAGAAGCTTTTTCCCTGACCGTCATTTTGGAAAGAAGAGAAGCGGCTTCCCGTTTCAGACTGTCCTTTGTTCCCGGCATGATGATCCCCCTTTATGGCTTGTAGCAAAGTTCGAGCTTTGCAAAGAGGTCGCGGAAGGTGAGCCCCACGTTGACCGAGCGATAGACGCGGATGATGCGCGCCTTGTCTGCGCCTTCCGAATAGGTGCCGTCGGCGTTGACATGGGGCGCGGGGATCTCATCAAAGTAGTGCTGCCCCCATTCGAGGAGCACGCTCACCGTGGGGTTGTCGCCCAGCACCCATGTTTCGGGGAAACGGTCCTTTTCGGTGCCGATGATGGTCTGCGAGGTCTCGACGAGTTCCTCGAAGAGATATTTGCCGAGCTTGCCGCAGGGGGCGACATGGAGAGCGAGTTCGGAAAAACTGACTTCCATCGTGCGGTAGACGTCCTGCGGGATCTGCCAGAGCGGGATGTCGCTTTGAAAGACGAGGTTGACAGCGTCGATATCCTGACAGAGGTTGAATTCGGGGTTGCCCGCGGGATAGGAGCCGCCGCCGATCCAGACGGCGGTGAGCTTTTGTGCGATACGGGGCTCGAGCCGGTAGGCTGCGGCAAGATCGGTGATGCCGCCTAAGAAACACACGAAGAGCGGGCGGCTATCTTCCTTCATCGCCTCTTGAACGATGAATCTGGCGCCTTTGCTCGGCTCATCACCGCGGGCGAGCTCAAACTGCGCGCCCTTCAAAAGGGGCACGTCGTCGATCCCCGCCAAAGATAAAAGGCGCTCGCCCTCTTCGTAGCTCATCTGCATGGTGTTGCCCCTGCGGGAGAGCATGACAGAAAGCCCTTCGCCGAAGCGGCCCGACTCCCCTCTTGCGGCGACTTCTTCGGCAAGGCGGGGGAACCATTCGAAGTGCCCCGCGATGATGCCGAGCACTTCCTCGTTGGGGGAAAGCAGGTGATGCATGACGGCGTACTGATCGTCCGCCTCGTTTTTAAGGTCGCTGTGGACGATGACGCGGATGCGCTTTTCGTTGGGAATGGAAAACCCTAATTTCTGTAAGACTTCTTCGCGTTTCATGATGTTCTCCTCGGGAGAGGTACGGCTCCCCTCTTTTTTCTTATCATAGCAGAAAAAACTGTAAGGTTCTATCAAGATATTTTTGGAAATGACAAAATATTTTCCTTTTTTCAGCCTGCGAACTGGGCGTTGTAGAGGTTTGCGTAGAAGCCGCGGCGGGCAAGGAGCTCTTCGTGCGTGCCCTGTTCGACGATGTTGCCGTGGTCGAGCACGAGAATGAGGTCGGCATTTTGGATGGTCGAGAGGCGGTGGGCGATGACGAAGCTCGTGCGGCCCTTCGTGAGGGCGTCCATCGCCGCCTGAATGGTGCGCTCGGTGCGGGTGTCGACGTTTGAAGTCGCCTCGTCCAAAATGAGCATGGGCGCGTCCTCGATCATGGCGCGGGCGATTGTGACGAGCTGCTTCTGCCCGCCCGAGAGGGAATTTTCGCCGATGACCGTCTCCGCACCCTGCGGGAGCGCCGCGACGAGGTGATAGATGTCGGAAGCGATGACCGCCTCTTTGACGCGCTCTTCGGGGACGCCCTGCTTGCTGTAAAGGACATTCTCTTTGAGCGTGCCGCCGAATACCCATGCATCCTGGAGCACCATGGAGAAGAGATCGCGCACGTTTGCGCGGGAGAGCGATTTGATGGAGACGCCGTCGATGAGGATGTCCCCTTCGCACTCGTAAAAGCGCATCAGAAGATTGACGAGCGTCGTCTTGCCCGCGCCCGTGGGGCCGACGATGGCGACCTTCTGCCCCGCTTGGACGGTGGCGGAAAAATCGCGGAGGACGGGATGGGAAGGATCGTACCCGAAGGAGACGTGACGGAATTCGACGGCGCCCCTCACTTCTTCGGGCGAAATGTGCGCGGCGGGCGTTTCCTGCGGTTCTTCCTCCTCTTCGAGGAATTCGAAGACGCGGCCCGCGGCGGCAGAGGCGGACTGGAACAAGTTCGCCGCCTGCCCGAGCTGCGACAGGGGAGACTGGAAGAGATTGATATAGAGAAGGAAGGCGGCAAGATCGCCGAGCGTCGCCCCGCCGCGCGCCATCAGGATACCCCCCACCACGCAGATGGCGACATAGCCGAGCTTGGAGATGAAGGTCGTCAGCGGATGGGCGATCGCCGAGATGACGTTAGCGCGGTACATGGAAGCGCGGAGGCGTTCGTTGCCCTCTTCGAAGTTTTGCAGGGCGCGCTCCTCGGCGCCATAGGCGCGGATGAGCTCGAGCGAGGAGTAGTACTCCTCTGCACAGCCGTTGAGCGCCCCGAGCCGCTGCTGTTGGGCGCGGAAGTACTTCTGCGAGCGGCGCACGATAAAGGCGATGACAAGGAGAGAGAAAGGAACGGTCGCAAAGGCGGTGAGCGTCATCCACGGGTCGGTGAGAAACATCATGACGATGACGACAACGAGCTGCACCGCCGCCGTGAGCGACGTGCTCAGCGAGCTTGCCATGGATTGGGCGACGGTATCGACGTCGTTGGTGACGCGGGAGAGCGTATCGCCCAGAGCGTGGCCGTCGAAATAGCGCATGGGAAGCCTGCCGAGCTTGGCGGAGATATCCGTGCGCAAACGGCGCGCGACGCTCTGATTGATGCCCGCCATGAGATAGGCTTGAAGATAGGAGCAGAGCGCAGAGCCTAAGTACATGCCCGTGAGCGTCAAGCCGAGGCGGAGGATGACGTTCATATCGATGACGTCTGCCATCGTCAGCGAGTCCGATGCCTGACGGGATGCCGATTCGATGTAGTCGGTGAGCTCTTTTAAGAAGGTGGCGGCAAAGACGGTGAGAAAGACGCCCGCGATGCTCAAAACGAGCACGGCGACAAACCCCGCAAGATGGCGCTTGCAGTAGCGAAGTAATTTGGAAAGCGGCGATGTGTTCTTATGTTGTTTCATCTTGCAAGCTCCTCTTGGGATAATTGAGATTCGGCGATTTCGCGATAGGCGGGGCAGGTTTTAAGCAATTCTTCGTGCGTGCCGGCGCCCGCCATTTGGCCGTGATCCAAAACGACGATGACGTCGGCATCGCGCACGGTGGAGATGCGCTGGGCGACGATGACTTTGGTGGTACCTGCAAAGCGCTCTTTGAGGTTTTTCCTAACTTGGGCGTCCGTTGCGAAGTCGAGCGCGGAGAAGCTGTCGTCAAAGAGCACATAAGAAGGCTTTGCCGCAAGAGCGCGGGCGATGGAGAGGCGCTGGCGCTGCCCGCCCGAGAAGTTGCGCCCGCCCTGGGCGACCTCTGCCTGCAAGCCCCCCTTTTCCGTGATGAACCCGGCGGCGCAGGCGGCGTCGGCTGCCGCCATGAGCTTATCGTCCGAAAGCGAGGGCTCGGCAAAGGCGAGGTTTTCGCGGATGGTACCCGAAAGGAGCGCGCTCTTTTGCGGGGCGTAGCCGAGATGTCTGCGGAGCTCGCTTTGCGGGACGTCCTTGACGTTTGTGCCGCCAACGAAGACTTCGCCCGCGTCGGCATCGAGAAAGCGCAAAAGGAGTTTCAGAAGCGTCGTCTTGCCTGCGCCCGTGCCGCCCACGACGGCGAGCGTCTGCCCCTTCTCCACGCGGAATGTGACTTTGCTCAAAACGGGCGCGCCGCCGTAACTTGCGGAGACGTTCTTCATCTCGATGGAGCCGTCGGGGGCATAGGCGGCGGGAGCGGCGGGGTCTTTGAGTTCGGACTGCTTTTGGAGCACTTCTAAAATGCGCTTTGCGGAGACCTGGGCGCGCGGGATCATGTTGAAGAGCATGATGAGCACCATGAACGCCGTGACGACCTGCGAGGCGAGCTGGGTGAAGGAGAACATTTCGGGGAAGAAGGCGGCGTTGTTGTCGCGCACGATAATAAAGCAGCCCAGCCAATAGATGGCGAGCGTCAGACCGTTGAAGATGAGCATCATGAGGGGGTTCATGAGCGCCATTGCGCGGCCTGCGAAGGTGTTGTTCTTCTGAAGGGCGGCGCTCACCTCTTCGAAGCGGGTGCGCTCATATTCTTCCGCATTGTAGGCGCGCACGACGCGGATGCCCGTGAGCGTATCGCGCAAGGTGCCGTTGAGGCGGTCGGTGAGCTTCTGGACGAGCTTGAAGCGGGGCAGCGTGACCGCAAGGATCGATGCGATGCCGCAAAGCAGGATGACGACGGCGCCCGCCGTGACGAAGGTGAGTTCGCCGCTCGATCGGGCGATGCGGACGATCGCCATGCCCGCCATGAGGGGCGCGCCCACGCCGAGGCGCAGGATGAGCACCATTGAAGAGACGACCTGCTGGACGTCGTTGGTGGTGCGCGTCAAGAGCGAGCCCGCCGTGAACGAACCTGCCGTGCGGTCGGAAAGGGATAGAACGTGCGAGAACACCTCCCCTCTCAGCCGCCGCCCGAGGCCCGTTGAGATGGAAGCGGAGAGGAAGGTCTCTGCGATCGTTGCAAGGACGCTCACCGCCGCAAAGACGAGCATGATGCCGCCTGTTTTGAGGATGGAAAACGCCTCTGCGCCCGCCTGCATCTGCTCGACGATGCGCGCCGTGTAGGTGGGAAGCGTGACATCGCAGAATACCTGCACAACGAGGAATGCAAGGAGCAACAGAAAGAAGAAAACTTGTTTTTTGGTGAGATAGCGAATGAGGCGAAACATGATGCCCTCCCTTTGTTCTGCTCTATACTGTAAGGGAATAATAGGAACCCGATCAAAAGCGCGTATTTTGCCCCGATACTGCGTTAAGGCCCTTGACCGTGCGCTCGGCACGGCCTGCAGCCCTTGCCTTGTCTGGGGGCAAAACCGCAGCTTTTGATTGCTTTGCACTTTTGGCGAGTAGATTTTGAGATGCTTTGCCGTGAAGAGGATGCGGTAATACCGCCGTATTGCAAAGACGATGAACGGCAAGGCGCACAAAAGATGCCGCCAAAAGCGGGTTCGTACTGTTCCCTTACAGTATTGTAGCATAAACTTTACATATTGTCAAGTATTTAAGGCAAAAATGATTGACGAGTTGTAAAGAAATTTTGCGCAAACGCTTGCCTTTCGGGGGAAAATGTGCTATCTTGAAGGCATGAACAAGTTTGAAGAAAAACGTGCGGAGCGTAAGAAGATCATTCTGACGGAAGCGAAGAAGCTCGTTTTAGAGCGCGGCATCTACGACGGGGCGATGAGCGAGCTCGCCGTGCGGGCGGGGATCTCGCGCCAGCAGCTCTACAACTATTATAAGAATTTCGACGAAGTGCTTTCGGGCATCATGGAAGAGCTCGTTGCGCACTCCTATCTTGCGCGCATCGCGGACGCCGCCGAGGTGGATACGCCCGAGAATCTCATCCGCTATGCCATCCTCGCCTTCAAGGACCTCTCGCCCGAGGTGCATGAGGATCTTCTGTTCATGAATTTGTATTCGGTGCACCTTGCGACCGCCCCCTCTGCGCATGCGGAGCGCAGGCCGGCGCGCATCCTGCTCTTTGAAAAGCAGATCGTGCGCGGGCAGGAGACAGGCGTGTTCCGCAGCGACAAGCCGCTCGAAGAGCTGACGGCGACCGTCTCCGTTCTGCTTGCGGGATATACCTTCCACTGCGAGACACTCTCTGAGGACGCGAGGGCGCGGATGCTCGGCGAGGAAATGCTGCACCGCCTTGCCGATATGGTCTTGGCGTATTTGAAGGACTCCCCCACGCCCGCAGTTTGAGCGGGAGAATGAAGACGCCGCGGAGAAGAAGAGTCGGCGGCAAAAGTCAGCGGCGCGGCGGAAACGGGAGCAATAAGGAACGGGGCAGCCCGTTCTTTTTACTTTGCATAAAAACGATAAAACCGCCCGAAAAACCCGCGATGCGAAAAGGACGGCCGATATGCGGCCGTCCTTTCGGGGAGATAAAGGATGTTCGGTTGGTAAGGTGCTTCGGCGGTTTTCGGTGCGCCGCCGTTACGAAGGGCGCGACCGCTTTGGGGACGCCGATGCGAGGAGCACAGCGGTTTTTGGTGCGCCGTTTCTCTTTGGGGGGCGGGCTATTGGTTTGCCGCGCGGGTGAGGGCGACGGCGGAGGCGGCTGCCGCTTCGATCTCTTCGGGGGTGCCCTTCACCATCCAGCTGCCGCCGCAGGCGAAGATCTTAGGAAAAGAGAGGTATTCGTTGAGATTATCGGCTCCGACGCCCCCCGTCGGCATGAAGCTGACCTGCGGGAAGGCGGCGGAGAGCGCCTTGATGGTCTTTAAGCCCCCGAAGTCGCCCGCGGGGAAGAATTTGAGGTGATCGTACCCCAGAGAGAGCGCCTTGATGACCTCCGTCGGCGTGACGACGCCGGGGAGATAGGGGATCCCTTCCCGCATGCACACTTTGGCGACCTTTTTGGAGCAGCCCGGGGAGACGATGAACTTCGCCCCCGCCGCGATGGCGCGCTCACACTGCTCCTTATTGATGACGGTGCCCGCGCCCACGAGCATCTCGGGGAATTTTCGGACGGCGAGAGCGATCGCCTCCTCGGCGCACTCGGTGCGAAAGCAGATCTCCGCGACGGGAAGCCCGCCTTTGATGAGCGCGGAGAGCGTGAGTTCGGCGTCTTCGATCGACTTTAACGTGACGACGGGCACGAGCTTATATTCTTTGATCCGTTCTAATACTTCGTTCATTGGTTTGCCTCCTTGCGGACGGCTTCAAAGAGGCCGGAAAGATAGGCGGCGCCGAGCGCCCTGTCGTAAAGGCCGTAGCCGGGTTTTCCTTCCTCGCCCCAGATGTTTCTGCCGTGGTCGGGGCGGACATAGCCAGAAAAACCGTTCTCTTCGAGCGCCTTGACGATGGCGTAGATATCGACGTTGCCGTCCTCCGTCTGATGGCCGTTTTCGTAGAAGTCCGTCTCGTTGACGAATTTAAGCTGACGGAGATGGGCGAAATGAATGCGTTTTGCGTACTTTTCCGCCATTTTGGGAAGGTCGTTAAATCTGCCTGCGCCGAGGCTGCCCGTGCAGAAGGTGAAGCCGTTGTGAACGTTGGGAACGGCGTTTATCATCTTTTCGTAGCTTTCCGCGCCCGTGACGATGCGGGGAAGGCCGAAGATATCCCAGGGCGGGTCGTCGGGATGGATCGCCATGTTGATGCCCGTTTCGTCGCACGCGGGCATGATGCCGTTCAAAAAATACACGAGGTTTTCAAACAGCTGTTCGTGCGAGATATGCTCGTACTCCTTGAGGAGGCCGCCAAGCTCTTCGGGGGTGTAGCTTTCGTCCCAGCCGGGAAGGCGCAAGTTGTGCTTATCGAGCTTTTCAAAGTCCGCTTGCTTATACGCGAGGCAGACAGCGCCGTTCTTTTGCACATAGTGAAGGTCGGTGCGGAACCAGTCGAAAACGGGCATGAAGTTGTAGCAGATGCATTTGACGCCGAATTTGCCCAAATTGCGGATGGTCTCGGCATAATTTGCGATAAGCCTGTCGCGCGAGGGCTTGCCGAGCTTGATATCTTCATGCACGGGGACGGACTCGATGACTTCCATCTCAAGGTCTGCTCGTTCGCACAGCTCTTTGAGACGGGCGATCTTGTCGCACGGCCAGACTTCGCCCACGGGGACATCGTAAACTGCCGTGACGACGCCCGACATGTTGGGGATCTGCCTGATGTAGGAAAGCGGGATGCAGTCGCTCTCTCCGTACCAGCGGAAGGTCATTTTCATAATTTAAGCGCCTCCTTGATGTTGTAGTAGCTGATGTTCTTTGCCGTCTTATACGCGGCGGAAAGGTCGTACTCGCCCCTCTCGACAAGGCTCCCGAGATGATCGGAAAGGATGCGGCGGAAGAAGTCGAAGCGGGCGTAAGAGGAGAACGAACGGCTGTCGGTGAGCATCCCGTAGTTTGTTCCGAGGGCGGAATACTCTGCGATCGTGGAGAGATTTTTGCGGATGCCTTGTACGGTATCGTTGAACCACCACGCGGCGCCCATCTTCACATGGCGGAAGGCGCCCGTGAGGCAGGCGAGCGCGGGGAGCTCGGAATCGTTCAAAGTATATAAAATGGTTTCGGGGCGTTCTTCATCGGATAGTTGCCCGAAGAATTGAATGACGCTTTGAATGGGAGAGCGGTCGGCGATGACGTCGAAGCCCGCGTCTGCCCCGCACTTTGCGAACATGGGGGCGTTGACGTTGCGCGTCACGGCAAAGTGCAGCTGCATGATGATATGATGCTTTTTATAGAGGCGGGCGAGCTCGACGAGGAGATAGCCAAAGAGCGCCTCTTTTTGCTCTTCATTGAGCGTTTTGCGCTCCAAATACAGCTTTTCAGCAGTATTATGCGTGACATAATACTGTGCAAAGCGGTAAAATCCGTGATCTGAGATGCGGCATCCGCGGGAAATGAAGTAGACAAGGCGCTTTTCGACGGCATTTAAGAGCCCTGCTAATGTGCTCACGTCCTCCCCCGCAGTCTCGCCCAAACGCTCAAGATACGCCTCGTCGAGCGTGAAGAGCTTATCGGGGCGGAAGGTGGGCGCAACGATCGTTCCGCCGTATTTTCCGTGGGCAGCAAGGTCGTCGCACGGGTCGTCCGTCGTCGCGACGAACTCCACCTTGTACTGCTTCAAAAGAGTGGAAACGGAGATATTCTGAAGCTTTTCGTTGGCGGCGTCAAAGATGCGGTCGGCGCTTTCCGCGCTCAGCGGTTCGAAGATGCCGAACACCTGCTGAAGCTCCATGTGCGTCCAATAGTAGAGCGGGTTCCCCGCAAGTTTGGGAAGGACGGAGGCGTAGGCGCGGAACTTTTCGCGCCACGAGCTGTTGCCCGTGATGAACTCCTCCCCCACCCCGCAAAGGCGCATCGCACGCCATTTGTAGTGATCGCCCGAAAGCCAGAGTTCGCCGATATTCTGGAACTTGGCGTCCTCTTTGATCTTATACTGATCGAGATGACAGTGATAGTCGATGATGGGAAGGTCTTTGACTTCCGCATAGATCTTTTTCGCCGCCTCGCTGTTCAAAAGCAGGTCGGGCCCGAAGAAAGATTTCATATTTTCTCCTTATTTGATTTGTTTCATTGCACGCTCAAAGTTTCCAGGTATCTTTCCAGCGGAGAACGGGGCGTTTCCCTTCCCACTCCAGGGGAAGGAACACATAGTCGGCGAGCGAGGTGTTGCACGCTTCCGACATGTGGATGGCGACCTTCATCGCCTCTTCGCGGTCGCGGACGGGGTCGAGGCCGAGCTCTTTGAGCTTTGCCATGATCTTTTTCTGCGTGGCGGGATCGGGACGGGGATCGCCCGTGTAGCTCCATTCGTTGAGCTCGGGCATCCACCTGTCTCCCAAATACAGAAACCGCCCGTTCACTTCGATGACGCAGGTGGGCTGCGAGTGGAAGGTGGTGTTGGAAGGGTCGCCCTCTGAAAGGTCGCCGAGGACGGTGTAGCCGTGGAGCGGATCGTCGGAGACCGCCGCTTCCGAGGGATTGGGGCGATAGCCCGTCATGCCGCTCGTCAGAAGATAATGGCGGCCGCCGCGCACGAAATGGGTGGGCGCTTCGCGCGTTTCGGGCGGCTTTCTGCCCGAATAGATGGCGACAGGCTCCCCTTCCACCTGCGTGTAGTCGGCGGAAAGGTGCGCGCCCAGAAGGTCGGTGTGGTCGGCTTCGAAATAGATGTAAGCATTGCCCTTTTCGTCCTTATAAAGGTCGAAGTCGCCGCACTTGCGGCCGTACGGGAAATAACGGGAATTTACGATCGTGTAGGGGCCTCTGAGAGAGTCCGCCGTGAGGACGGCGTAGTGCGAATCGTCGCAGAATTTGAGCCAGAGGACGTACTTTTTCGTCTTTTCGTTATAAAGAAGGTGCGGGCGGTCGAGATGACGCGCGGGATGCAGGATGCTCTCCCTGTTTTCAAGGTCGGGCGGCACGATGAGCCCTTCGTCCTGCCAATTCATGAGGTCACTTGAGGAATAGAGGCGCACGCCCCACGTCCAGACTTCGTCTTCGCCCGTGGTGTGCTCTTTGTTTTCCCCGAGCCAGTAGTAGGTGCCGTTCTCCTCAAAGATCTGCCCGCCGTGCGCCTGGATGCGCTTGCCGTCGGTATCGAGCCAGGGGGCGCCGGGAGTGAATGCAGTGTACATGATGAACTCCTTAAGATGAAAGTTGCCGCAGGGCGACAAAGTATGGCGCGATGAATGCGCGCTTAAACTTGTTTGAGTGGGCAGTCGCGTGCAGGGCAAGGAGGGCGCGGCTTTGCGAGGGGAGTGTATTCAGACATACATGACCCGAAGCGAAACGCAAGCCCGACACCGCCATGCACGATGAATGCACGCTCAAACGCCGGAGTATGCCGAAAAGCCGCCGTCGACGGGGATCACCGTGCCCGTCACAAAGCCGCTGGCTTCGTCGTCGGAGAGCCACAATAACGCGCCGAGAAGGTCCTTTGTTTCGCCGAACTTCTTCATGGGCGTGGCGGCTAAAATTTTGCCCGTGCGCGCCGTGGGCGTGCCGTCCTCATTGAAAAGGAGGGCGCGGTTCTGATTGGTGACGAAAAATCCGGGCGCGATGGCATTGCAGCGGATGCCCTTCGAGGCAAAATGCACGGCGAGCCACTGCGTGAAGTTACTGATGCCCGCCTTTGCCGCAGAATAAGCGGGGATCTTGGTCAAGGGGCGGTAGGCGTTCATCGAGGAGATGTTGATGATGTTGCCGCCCGTCTTTACCATGTCGGCGGCAAAGACCTGCGTAACGAGGAACGCCGTCGTGATGTTAAGGTCGAACACGAATCTGATTCCGCTCTCGTCGAGGGCGAAGAAGTCCTTCTGCGCTTCCTCGGCTGCCGTTTCGTTGTCCGTCGTGGCGCGCGGATTGTTGCCGCCCGCGCCGTTGATGAGGAAGTTGACGGCGCCGAACGCTTCGTTCACCTCCTCTTTTGCCGCCTTGATGCTCTCTTTATCGAGGCAGTTGCAGCGGACGGCGATGGCGTTTTCGCCGAGCTCATCGGCAACCGCTTTGGCGGCATCGTAGTTGATGTCGAGAAGGGTGACCTTAGCGCCGCACTCCGCAAGAGCGCGGGCAAACTCGCTCATGAGGACGCCGCCCGCACCCGTGACGGCGACGACTTTGTTGCTCAGATCGACTTGAAAAGGCAGTTTCATAGATTTCCTCCTTGTTTTCCCTAAAATGATAGCACACTTGGCTGCATTTTTCTATCAGAATTTATGGAATGATGACAAATTTTTGTATTTGTTTGCCGCGGCGCATCAATTTCCGCCGAGATTGCGGAAAAACGCCGCTTTGAGGCGGTCCGCCTCCCCTTCCGCGTTTCCCTCTTTGACAAGGCCGAGGAAGGCGGGAAGCGCTTCCCACGAGGCTTCCTCATTCTTTACGAGGATGGGATAGAAGAGAACGCCGTTTTCGTTTGCCGCCTTCTCGTCGCCCGGAGCGTCGCCGCACATGACGGCGCTTTGGGGCGCGTACCCCTTTTTGAGGAGTTCTGCAATGCAGTGAGATTTGGAGCCGTCCTGCTGAGTCGTGAGGACGTCGACGTGAGCAAGGAGGCCGCAGCGCGACCACTCCTCCTCGACCGCCGCATAGTTGGCGCTGGAGACGACGGCGATATCGAAGGACTTGTGCGCCTCTTGGAGGACGTCACGGACGCCGCCAAAGGCGGCTTTTTCCTCGTCGGAAAGAGCGCCGATCGCCTTGTTGACGGCGCGCGACCAGGAAAGCGCCTTCAAAAAGACGGGGTTTTCGGCAGCGTGGACTTCGACGGCGCGCTCGGAAAGTTCTTTGCTGTTGTTTGCCCACTGCGCGAATGCCGCGACGTCTTGATCGTCGGGGAAAAGCTCCGTCAGAATGTGGGCAAGGCCCAAAAAGCGGTTGATGCCGCGCGTCATGGAAAAGAGATTGATCTCGTTCCAGCGCTTTAAGGCGGCGTCGCAGCCCTCCTTCAAGCCCCACTCGTCCGCAAAACAGGGGCCGAAGCAGCGAAAGTGCTTGATGTTCATGGTGTCCATCGCGCAGCCGTCGCTGTCGACGCAGAGAAGAAAGGGCTTGGTTTTTGTAAATTCATGCAAAGCTGTGGGCATTTTATTCTCCTTTCGGGATGTCTTGGTGATTGAGCAGGGCATTGGCGGAAGAAAGCATTGTCTTCATGCGCTCCCCCGAAGCATCGCCTCCGAGGCGCGCCATCTCGCGGACGGTCATATCTTTGACCGCCGCCATGCGGGGGCTTGCAAAGAGGTTGCCGCTCACCTTGTTGACGGCAGCCAGCAAGGCGGGATCGGAGAGGATGTCGCCCACCTTCGTATCGAGCGTGAGGCGCTCGGGCGAAAGGTCGCCGCAGGGAACGGTGAAGGAGTATGCTCCCCCTTCGAGGGTATGCTGCTCGCCGTTCGGGAGAGCGAGCTCCGCCGTGACGCCTTGCGGAACGGTAACTTCGATCCTCGCCTCTCCCCCTGCCGCCCGATAGCCGCAGCGGATGACGCCGTGCGGGCTTTCAAAGGACGCCTGGAACACGGGAAGCCCCTTGGAAAGGCGGGGCGTGAGGGAAATTTTAGAAAAGCCGGGCTCCAAAGGCGCAATGCCCGCAATGCCGCGGTAGAGGAACGCCCCCACCGAGCCGTAGGCATAGTGGTTGAAGCTGTTCATGGAAGGATCGGAAAACGTGCCGTCCTCTTTGATGCCGTTCCAGCGCTCCCAGATCGTCGTTGCGCCCCGATCGACGGCGTGCAGCCAGCCTGGGTAGCTGTGACTTAAAAGAAGGGAGACGGCGCGGTCGTGATAGCCGTTTTCAGAGAGCGCGAAGAGGAGATAGGGCGTGCCCGCAAAGCCCGTCGTGAGGTGGTTGCCGTGGCGCTCGAGGTTTGCAGCGAGACGGGCGGCAAGGGCGGAGCGGAACTCGTCGGGCGCGATGTGGAAATACAGCGCGAGCGTGAGCGCCGTCTGCGTTTCGGAGACCATGCGGCCCGTCGGGGTGAAATATTCGCGGCGGACAGCAGAGAGGTGCTCCTCCTGCAAAACGCGGTATTCCCCCGCTTCCGCCTCGCGGCCCAAAAGCGCCGCAGCATCGCGCAGGATGCAGAGGGAATGCTGAAAAAAGACGTTGGCAACGAAGTAACTATCGGTACTGCCGGGGCCCGTGGCGGGCATGAGCTCGTCTCGGTCGAGGGCGAGCCAATCGCCGTACTGGAAGCCGCTGCGGATGAGGCCGTTTTCCATCCCCGAAAGCACCTTCCCGGCATACTTCTGCATGGCGGGATAGGCTTCTTCGAGGAAGGAAAGCTCGCCGTACATTCTGTACATCGTGAACGGGATCATGGTGACGGCGTCCGCCCAGAGCGCCGCCGTACCCGTTCCGCCGCCGACGTTGGGAACGATATACGGGATAGAACCGTCGGGAAGCTGCTCTGCAACGAGATCGCGCAGCCACTTGCGGAAGAAGCGCTTTACATCATAGTTGTATGCCGCCGTCTCCGCAAAGACGTTGGCGTCCGCCGTCCAGCCGCAGCGCTCATCCCGCTGAGGGCAATCGGTGGGAACATCCAGAAAGTTATCGCGCTGGCTGCGCTTGATGTTGGAAATAAGCCTGTTTAAGGCGGGGTCGGAAGTTTGGATCTGCCCCGTCTCGCGGAGGCGGGAGGAGAGCGCGACGGCTTCGAAGGTGCATTCGTCGGGATCGACGCCCTCCACCGCCGCATAGCGGAAGCCGTGGAAGGTGAAGTGCGGGCTGAGGACCTGCCTGCCGCCTGCAAGAATGTAGCTGTCCGTCGCTTTCGCGCGGCGTAAGTTTTCGGTGTAAAAGTTGCCCTCTTTGTCGAGCACTTCCGCATGGCGGAGGACGATCTTCTGCCCGCGCGCGCCGTTTACGGTGAGCGAAACAAAGCCCGAGATGTTTTCGCCGAAGTCGAGGACGGTCTCCCCTTTGGGCGTTCTCAATATCTGCTTGGGGGAAAGGCGGTACACTTCGCCGATCCCTTCGTTGGGCTGCGGTTCGAGTGCGCCGCCGTAGGTGAGCGTCTTGACCGCATATGCGGTACGCTCCCGCGTGAAGTCCTGCGCTTCGCCGTCGAAGAGTTCGCTGTCTGCGATCTCGTTGTCCGAAAGCACCCAGTCGGGCGAAGTCGAGAGAAACTCCGTGCTGCCGTCCTCATAGGTGAGAAGCAGCTCGCAGGCGACGGCGCTCTCCGTGCCGTACCAACCACTTTTGCCGTGGAAGCCCACCGTGCCGCGGTACCACCCCTTGCCCACTTTGAGGGAGAGTTCGTTCTCCTCTTTCAAAAGAGCGGTGACGTCGTACTCCTGAACATGCAGGGTATGCGTGTAAGCCGTCCAGAAGGGAGCGAGATAGTCCTCCCCCACCTTGCTGCCGTTGAGCGACGCCTCATAGAGGCCGAGCGCCGTGGCGCGCAAAACAGCGCGGACGGGCCGCCTTTCCAGCGTAAAGCGCTTGGCAGCCGTGAAACTGTTGGGTACGGCGCCGTCGGGGGCGATGAATGGAGCCGAAAAGGCTTTTTCGGGGTCGGAGAACACCATCGTTAAAACCTCGTGTCGAGCATGCCGCAGAAGGCATCGACGGGAGAGACGCCCGTAAATTCGCTCTTGCCTTCGAGTTTATCGAGGAAGGCGTCGACGGTCGTCTCGTTTGCATCGTAGCAGTTGACGAAGGTCTTGATCTGCGGCACGTCCACCAGGTGGAAGGGGCAGTTGAAGGAGACGAAAACAGTCGGGATCTCGTTGACGTACCAGGGGTTATCCCACCCGCCCTTCGAAATCGCCCACTCGAGGCGCTGCGTCGTGCGCATCGTCGAGGAGACGTTCGCATAGCAGAGGACGAGGTCGTAGTTATCGGTGAGCGCCGAAACGGACTGCTTTAAGCCGTAAGCGCCCTTGTTGCCCTTCTGCGAGAGGAGTTTGGTCGCCTCGTCGCCGCCCTTTTGCATGAGCTCGACGATCTTGGCGACGGGGTCGACGTACTCGGTGACCGCAAAGCCGCGCGCCTCCAACTTTTCTTTGAGCTGATTTTTGAGCTTGGAGCCGTCTGCGCCCATGCCTGCGCGCGCCAGGATGGGGCTCGGGTGAGGGCCGACGGAAACGAGCAGGATGCGCTTGTACTTTTCGGGCGTAACGGGGAAGATGTCCTCGGTGTGCTTGACGAGGGTCACCGACTTTTCGGCGACTTCCTTCGCAATTTCCTTGTATTCGGGCCTGCCGATGGCGGAGAGCCCTTCCTTTGCGGGGAATTTGTCGAGAGTAAACTTATCGAGCCCGACGACGCATTTGAGAGCGAGAATGCGGGAAAGCGCATCGTGCAGTCTCTCTTCGGTGAGGATGCCCTTGTCGTAGGCTTCCGTCATGTAGCGGGTGTCCTCTTCGATGTCGTTGTAGAAGAGGAACATATCGATGCCCGCCATGATGGCGCCCGGGACGAGCTCGCTGCGCTTTGCCCTGCCCGTGAGCCCGACCATGTGCGAAGCATCCGAGACGATGAGCCCGTTGAAGCCGAGCTTGCCGCGGAGAAGATCGCCCAAAAGCTCTTTCGAGAGGGTGGCGGGCTTCAAGTCTTCGTCTTTGAGCCCGGGGCAGAAGCGGCGCTGGTAGGCGGGCATCATGATGTGCCCGGGCATCACCGCCTGCACGCCCTCGGTTTCACGCAGTACCGTGCAGTCGTCCTCGGTCAGCCCCAGCGTAGAAAC